>CAYZAU010000001.1:0-232509 GCA_964475665.1 uncultured Acetatifactor sp.
CAGCATTACAAAGGAGATCTCCGGTTCCATGACCATTCAGGAAATGCTGGGTGAGATGCATGGTCTGCAGTATGAGGATGGAACCTGGCTAAAAGCAGAGGTGCTGGATGGAAACACCCTGACGCTACAGGAAGGTTCCTCTGTAAAGGTTGTAGATTCCCCCCTGCGTATGATGACGCTGGATCCGCAATTTCAGGAGGTGCCTTATGGAATCCCCTACACACCGGATATTACGGTAGATGTAAATAAGGCAGGAGGATATGAGAGCAAGAATGTTACCTATACCTGGTATCTGGATGGTGTGGAGGATGAGAACCAGACAGGAGCTACCTATACCTTTCCCGATGGACAATCCGTAAAGACAAAGCTGGGAGCCACCGAGGCGGAGGATACTCTGGAACCCTATGTGGTAAAATGTGTAGCAAGCTGTGACGGCTATGAGAGATCGGCAAGTACGGAGATTACCGTACAGAAGGCAGACCTGAGCGGGGGGGAAATTTTGGTAAACGCAACCGCGAATGAGTACAGCTGTACCTACAATACCAAAAGCCGAAGCATTCAGGATGAGACTGTGATGGTAAGGTGGAGGGGTAATGTGCTGGTTGAGGGTACGGACTATGTCATTGATACGGAAGCCTCAACGCTGACCGCCACGGATGCCGGTTCCTACCTCCTTCAGATTAAGGCAGCACGCGGGGGGAATTATACCGGAGAAGCGCAAACCCACTGGAACATCAATCCCCGTGTCCTTACGGAGGATGATTGTACGGTAGAATTTGAGCAGGATTCCTTTCCCTATACCGGCAGTGAGATCAAACCTGCGGTAACCGTCACCTATACCTATGGTGGGGAGAAGATCACCATCCCGGAAGAGGAGTATACAGTCGGCTACCTTGATAATGTGGAACTGGGAACGGCTATGGTGCGCATTTATAATGCAGAAGACGGCAATTATGAGGTAAGCGGCGAGGGATACTTTGAGATCGAAAAGGGGGAGATTTCCCCCAAGCCGGAGGTGACCATAGAAAACTGGACCTACGGAAAAAATTCAAAGCTGCCGGGCATTACAGGAAATATCGGCTATGGTAATGTAGAGTATTACTACAATACCGCGGACAGCAATCAGAATGGTAAGGTATGGGATGTGGAGGAGGTGGATGAGCTGACCCCCGGCGACTATTACGTGTATGCCGAGGTTGAAGAGAGCACTTATTACAAGGCGTGCACCACCGGGACGAAAAAGTTCACCGTGGAGAAGGCGGAGGTACCGGTGGATGAATGGCCTGCCCTGAGAGACATTTATGTGGATGATACCCTGGATGCGGGCTATCTTGTGGGAGGTGAATGCAGCGCGGCAGCGGGAAGCTTTTCCATCCGGGGAGACTATTCATGGAGCGAGAGCGGCACAAAGGAAGTAACGGTTGTCTATACGCTGGATACTCCGAATGAAACATACCGAGAGACGACAAGCAAGACAATAACCATAAACGTTAAAAGGCGTACCGTGAGTGAGGTGCAGCTGCAGCAGGATACGATTCGGGATGCGGAGTTTGGAACCCCGCTGGAGGAGTTGGGGCTTCCTGATACGGTGCGTGTGATAGCTGTTGGCGAGAAGGAATTTGACAACGTTCCTGTCACATGGAGCGGCTATAATGCGACAACGCTGGAGTCTCAGACTTTGACGGGCACGCTGAATCTGAGCGGAATTGACAAGAAGGTAGAGCAACCGACACAGGAGGTGAAGGCAGAGATTACCGTCATCCTGCAGCCGGCAGCAGTACAGCAGCCCTCTTATTCGGACAAAAGAGTGACATATAATGGTGCAGGACAGGGAAACCCGATAGAAAAGCTTGCCGAAGTGGCAGCTGTAACGTATGAGTATGAGGGAACGGACACAACGGTATACGGGAAGTCCAAGACGGCTCCCGTGGACACTGGCAGCTATACGGTTACCGCAAGCTTTACCATGGCATACGGCTATAAACAGCTTGCTCCTGTCAGCGCAAGGCTTATTATCGACACTCTGAATCTGGACGGTGCGGTTGTGATACTGGGGGATGAGGTTGTCGCAAACGGTACGAAACAGACACAGACTGTAGCCGCCGTCAGGGTCGGTGATGCTACCCTGCGGGCAGGAGATTACGTTGTATCAGGAAATACAGGTACGGAGGTGGGCAAATACGAGCTGACCATCATCGGCACGGGCAACTGCATCGGAGAGGTGAAAAAGGAATGGGATATTGTCGCCGAAAGCTCTTCTTCAGAAGATGATAACGAAGCAGATAACGGTGCAGGAGCGGCGGATGCTTCATCCTACGGCTGGACGGATGTAAACCATACGCTGCGGGAGACTCTCGGAACGGCAGGAGCTCAGAGTGGTGCATATCCGACGGACGGGAATGTTGATGTGCGCATTCCGGGTGAAAACATTGTTCCGGTTTATGTACTGGAAACCCTGCGGGGAACGGGTCTGACCCTTGCCCTGCATCAGGGGAACGGAGTGACACTGAGCATCAGCGGCAGTTATCTGAAGAAGGGAAGCCTTTTAGGGCTTATGACACTGAATCTGACTACGGATACTGATTCTGACAGGATTCCGGCAGGGCTGATACAGAAAAAGCAGGCGGTCTCCTATCGGCAGCTTACCATAAAGGACAGCGGGAGATTCCCGGCGGCGGTTGCCCTTCATGTCAATATGGGCGAAGAGAATGCAGGTCGGTATGCAAACTTTTACCGCTACAATGAGGCACTTGGCAGACTGGAGTATACAGGCTCCTTCAGGATTACGAAGCAGGGGCAGGCGATGACGGCACTGAGCAGGGGCGGAAGCTATCTGATAACGGTGACAGAGAAAATTCCGGCAGAGAGCACCTATGCGGCAGATGATGCCTATACGGTGGAGGCAGGGGACACCCTGAGCGGAATAGCGCGCAGATACCAAACGACGGTACAGAAGCTGCTTGCCACAAATCCCTCAATCGCAGATCCCAACAGAATCCGGGCGGGACAGAAGCTTGTGATTTATTAGATGAAAACGGCAGCGAGATAAAAAGGCAGGGCAGAGGTTCGCATAACGGCGGATTTCTGTCCTGCTGTTGTTTACGAGGTTTACGGATTTCTTCACGATTTCGTCACAAATGTGTGTTAGAGTGTAGTGCATGAAGCAGGAAGGCGTTTTGTATGACGGAAGAAAGGAGAGAAAAACGTGAAAAAGCGAATGAAAGACAGATACACAGGATGGAAAAGAGGGCTGGCTTGTCTGAGTGCGGCAGTACTGCTTACAGGCTGTGGCACGGCTGATGCGGGAAACGGCTCGGGTGCGGAAGGCAGCGGACAGATACAACAGACAGGACAGGAGGATTCTGCAAAGGCATCGCAGGAGATAGAAGGGGCAGTAAACATTGCTCTCTCCGACAGCAAAATCACCGTTGACGGTGAGGCAGTGTCGCAGGATGAGAAGAGTGCGGTGTACACGGCAAACGACATCGTCTATTATGAGTCAGGAAAGGATTTTACCTACGGGGCGGGCGGTGAGGAGGATGCCCATACCGCAGAGGAAGCAGCCGCACACACGGTTGTGCATATCACACAGCCCGGAACGTACGCATTGAGAGGTTCTCTTTCCGCAGGACAGATTGCGGTTGATTTAGGCGAAGAGGCAGAGGACAATCCGGAGGCAGCGGTGACACTGGTGCTAAACGGTGTGGACATCAGCTGCTCGGTGGCACCGGCGGTCATTTTTTACAATGTATATGAGTGCGGCGAGCCGGATGAGGAAAGCGCAACAAAGGATGTTGATACCTCGGCGGCAGGGGCAAATGTCATTATCGCGGACGGCACGGAGAACAATGTGACAGGCTCCTATGTTGCCCGCATCTATAAGTCCTATGAGCTGAACGAGGCGGGGACAGAGGTTGTAAGCAACAAAAAGCTGCATAAGTATGACGGTGCTTTCTACTCCAAAATGTCGATGAATGTAAACGGCGGTGAAAAGGGTGATGGTGTGCTGAACATTGTGGCAGAAAACGAGGGGCTGGATTCGGAGCTTCATCTGACTATCAATGGCGGAAACATTTCGATTGTGGCGGGAAATGACGGCATCAACACTAATGAGGACAACGTTTCCGTTACCACCATCAACGGGGGAAGCCTGTATATCCGCGTGGAAGGCAGCACGGGCGAGGGCGACGGAATCGATTCCAACGGCTGGCTGGTAATTAACGGGGGCAGTGTTGTGGCACTGGCGTGCAGCACAAGTGCAGATTCAGGGATTGATTCTGATTTGGGAATCCACATCAACGGCGGCAGCGTGGCGGCAACCGGAAATATGCTGGATGAAATCAATGAAAGCGAACGAAATTATGCGGTGTTTGCCTTTGCGGAAAGACAGAAGGGCGGAGAAACCTATTCCATTAAGTCGGAGACAGGTGAGACGGTGATGGAGGTAAATGCGGAGAACGACTTTACCTACCTGATTTTTGCGGGGGATGCTCTGGCGGAGGGAAGCTATACCCTGTGGCAGGGTGAGACACAGCTGGCAGGGGCCGCCTCAGAGGGCGGCATGGCGATGATGGGTATGCCGGGCGGAATGCCCGGAATGGCAGCGGGTGAGCGTCCTGAGATGCCTGAGGGCGGAATGGCAGCGGGTGAGCGCCCTGAGATGCCTGAGGGCGGAATGGCAGCGGGAGCGGCGCCTGAGATGCCTGAGGGCGGAATGGCAGCGGGTGAGCGTCCTGAGATGCCTGAGGGCGGAATGGCAGCGGGTGAGCGCCCTGAGATGCCTGAGGGCGGAATGGCTGCGGGAGCAGCGCCTGAAATGCCCGCGGGAGCAATGTCACAGGCGGCAGGAGAGGTGTCGGAAGTCTTTGAGCTGTCCGCCGGAGGAAATTATTTCCGGAGCTGCAGTGCCGTGGCAAAATAAGTGGAAAATCCTTCCTGTGTATGCTAAAATGCTGACAGTAGTCAGAGACATCGTAAGTGACAATGGGGCAGAAAGAAGTGAGACGGGAGGAAAGAAAGGATGGCAGAGGAATTAAGAAGCAGGGGTGAGGTGCCGGAGGCGCTGACCTGGGATTTGACCAGGCTGTATGCCACGGAGGAGGAAATGTATCGGGATGCGAACCGAATGAAGAAGCTGGCAGAGCATATCGTCGGAGAGTGGAAGGGCTGTCTGGACACGCCGGAGAGGATAGATGCGTGCCTTGCGGAATACAGAGCGTTTACGGAAGTGATGACGCTGGTGGGGAATTACTGTGAACTCGCGGTATCCGTGGATTATTACGACAGCCATAATCAGGAGCGTATGGGAAAAATCGGTCGTCTTGTCTCGGAGCTTCAGAGCGATTTGAGCTTTATTAAAAGCGAGCTGATGGAGCAAAAGGAAGAGATTCTCACAGAGACGATAAAGCTTGGAAACGGCAATCAGGGCTACCTTAAGGACGTGCTTCGCGAGAAGGAGCACAGGCTGCACCCGGAGGCAGAGCGGGTGCTCTCCGCACTGCGTCAGACGGTTTATGACGCACCCTACGAGGTCTACAATAATGCCAAGCTGGCGGACATGAAGTTTGCGGCATTTTCGGCAAAGGGGCAGGAGCATCCGCTCGGCTACGCACTTTTCGAGGACGATTACGAGTATGAGCAGGACACGGAAATACGCAGGGCAGCCTTTAGGGCATTTTCGGAGAAAATCCGGGAATATGAAAACGTGACGGCTACAGCGTACAATATACAGGTGCAGACGGAGAAAACGCTCTCAAAGCTGCGCGGCTTTGATTCGGTCTTTGACTATCTGCTGTTTGAACAGAAGGTGCCAAAGGAGCTGTACGGGCGGCAGATAGACATGATTATGGAGAAGCTGGCACCGCATATGCAGAAGTATGCAGGACTTTTGAAGAAGGTGCACAAGCTGGACAGGATGACCTTTGCGGACCTAAAGCTCCCGGTAGACCCGGAGTATTCGCCCGAGGTGACTATCGAGGGCTCAAGGGAATATATTGAGAAGGGACTTTCCATCTTAGGCGGTGAGTACGTTGAAATGGTTCGGGCTGCGTACGAGGAGAGATGGGTGGATTTTGCCCAGAATAAGGGAAAGTCCACGGGCGGCTTCTGTGCCAGCCCCTACGGCAGAAATTCCTATATCCTGATGAGCTGGAACAACAGGATGTCGGATGTGTTCACACTGGCACATGAGCTTGGACATGCCGGACATTTTAAGGCGTGCAATGCGGCACAGTCCATTTTCGATACAGATGTGTCCACCTATTTTGTGGAGGCTCCTTCTACCATGAATGAGCTGCTGATGGGACATTACCTCTTAAAAACCTCTTCGGATAAGCGTTTCCGCCGCTGGGTGCTCTCATGTATGATTGGAAACACCTATTATCACAATTTTGTGACGCATCTTCTGGAGGCTGCATACCAGAGAGAGGTGTACAGACAGGTGGATGCGGGAGGCAGCCTGCAGGCGGAAGTCTTAAGCGGCATCATGCGGGATACCCTGCAGAAATTCTGGGGAGACGCGGTGGAAATAAACGACGGTGCGGAGCTTACATGGATGCGGCAGCCGCATTACTATATGGGGCTCTACTCTTATACCTACAGCGCAGGGCTTACGGTTGCAACGCAGGTCTGCAAGCGGATTGAGTCGGAAGGAGCGGCAGCCGTGGAGGACTGGAAGAGGGTGTTGGCAGCCGGCAGCACAAAAACACCCGTTGAGCTTGCGGCGCTGGCAGGCATTGATATTACGACGGAGGCACCGCTGGCAGATACCATAGAGACCATCGGCTCCATGATTGACGAAATCTGTGAGCTGACGGAGGAGCTGATGCAGGAAGCGTAAAGGGAGCGCACTGAGAAGGACTTCTGGTCAGACGCCGGCTGTGGAAACAGCCCCGCAGAGAGGGGTGAGCAAGGAGCGCAGAAAGTGTTATAGAATGTTATAGAAAGCGCCGCAGCTGCTCCAGCAGCCTGCGCATGGGAACAAACAGTATCAGGCAAACGGTAAAGTTGGAGATACAGTGAAGAATGTCAAAGGGAATCCCTGCAATCCACCACGCGAAGGCACCGTGAATACCCGACAGAAACAGATAGGGAATGGCGCACAGGGCACCGAAGAAGAGTCCGAACAGCCCTGAGAGCATACTCCAGAAGAACGGTGATGTTTGCCTGCGGAAGAAAAGGGTCAGCAGGGCAAGAATGGGCCACACATAGAGATACATAATCCACCAGAGACCAAAGCCGTAGATTGTGCCCTCCAGCAGGATAAACACGGGAATGACAAAGAAAATCAGCTTCCCGAAGAAAAGCGTATAGAGAATTATTAAAAAGGAGACCAGCTCCACATTCGGAAGAAAGGCGAGGGCGCATTTTGCCACCTCGATTGTTGCGGTCATCATGCCTATCAGGGCGATGCTTTTGACGGACAGAACGGGTCGTTTCTTCATGGGAGGGTCTCCTTTTTTGTGCTTTGCAGACGACGGATATTACCTAGTAGACGGTGTATACGATGCTGTAAACCTCACCGTCCTTGACGGGCTGTTCATCCACACCATAGTTGCAGTAGCTGCCGTCTACATAGAAAGCCCAGTAAGCGTTGCCGGTGTTAAAGTCTGCCGTCAGACCGTTTACGGTAAGAACCGAAAAGCCGTATGCGGTTTCTTCTCCCTCGATGCTGAGCCCTTCGGCTTCCTCCAGAGCCTGACGCAGACACTGTGCATCCGTGAGAACCTCATATGAGGCTGTGTTCTGCGCATCGTCCACCACCTCGATTGTCAGTGCTTTGACGCCTTCCTGCGCCTTTTGCGCGTTGAAATGATAAATCAGGGCAAAAAGTCCGATGAGGACGGTGAGTGCGGCTATGCCGACAGAAATGAGCAGCTTGTTCTTTTTCATTTTTTCTTTCTCCTTTTGGTGTTTCACCGTGTGATATTTGAATTGCGGGAACAGCTCCCCTTGCGAATCCGTGACGCGGCACAAAACCCGGAGTGGCAAAAAAAACCTCTTCCGACTCCGAAGGAGCAAAAGAGGTACAAAAACAAGGGCATAAAGGATTGATTTATGCCGAAAGTCTCGTACGCCCAGTTACTCGTGGGCCGGAACCGCAGTTCCCGTACAACAGCAGGCAGGTCTCCTGGCTCATAGCTCAACGCAACTGCCGCCTTCCCGGTCTCCCAGTGACATCTTGGCAGAGGCTCCCTAATTACAGTGACGAGTTCGTACAGGAATTTCACCTGTTTCCCTTTTCACCAGATCCCCTTCTCATAGAGAGTTTTTCACAGAGAATTTTCTCATGGAGAATCCTCTCATGAAGAAGTATCTGACACCTGCTGTTCTGATTCAATTCCCGAATAATATAGCATGCCTGCCCGGTGATTGCAAGCCCTTTCAAAGCTTTATCCTGCCTTTATCCTGCAAGCGCTTCTGTTTGCGCCCGCTTCTGTCTGCAGCCGCTTCCGTTTACGGCTGCCCTGCATTCTGCATGGAAGGCATTAAGCCTCCTCGTCATCCGCATGGGAGGTGCGCACGGTAATTCCGTTTACGACGACATTGCCGCCCAGCTCGATAACAAGGCATTCCCTGCCGTTAATGCTTTTGGTTTCAATCAGGTCGGTGCGCTCCGGATTTACCCGGATGACAACGTCAGGGGTTTTGACCTCGAAGGTTTTCGTGCTCATGACATTGCTGGCGAGAAGGGAAGTGTTTTCGCCTGCTGTTTCGTCGTAATGCCGTTCAAATTCCGTCAGTCTGGTGTTGGAGACACCGCTGTCCGCAAGCAGGGTTTTAACCTGTGTCTTTTCTAAGACAAGAGGCTCCGGCTCCTCCTTATGTGCCTCGGCAAGCTCGGTAAGCCTGTCGTGAATGTTTTTTACAACCTCGATGTCGCAGTCTTCGCCGAGTGCTTCTTCTATTAAGGCGTGAAAGGTCTCCTTCTGGTCTCCCGCCGAGAGGGGGAGAGGGCAGCCTAAAAGCCCGTCCACGAATCCTGCCTTAAGCTCCTCCGAATCCTTGGAGTAATAAAGGACACTGTGAATATCACTGCTGCGGTCGTTGAAGGCGGGAAAGAGGAAGCCTGTCTCCGGCAGTGAAACCACCCAGTCGCGGATGCGGTTCCGGAAGGTATTTTCCTCCGCGTTATAGGACAGTCCCGGCTTGGAAAGCTCGACGGGGCAGATACAGGTTAAAAGATATTCATAAACCTCATCGGAGGCATCCTCCATCTCGATGCCGTCGGAGGCTTTGCCGGGGACGTCATATACATCGTGTACTACAAGAATCAGATAGTTGCCCACATACTCATAGCCGGCAATAATCCGGTCGTAGTACTCCTCGAGAAGTGTGTCGTCCTTTAGTCTGCTGTCCCGCAGCCGCAGCATAAATTCCTGTGTTCCGCCGGATTCCTCGCTGGAGAGCGGAAATTCCAGAGTCAGCAGATTCTTGCCGGGGCTTCCGGAAAGTGTCTTGCGCAGAATCTCAAAATATTTAAACATTTCTTCTTCCGGGAGGGCAAGAAAAGCCTGCTTAAATTCCGTCTTTTTGTTTTTCTCACCGTCCACATAGCAGCCGCAGATGCGGGTGATGGAGCAGTTTTTCTGTGTGAGGAGCTTTTTGATTTCGGAAATTTCCTGTTTTGTCATGCAGATACCTCGTTTCCTTTGAATATTGCTATCAGTATAACGCAATTTGTGTTGCGGGGCAAG
This sequence comes from uncultured Acetatifactor sp., assembly GCA_964475665.1. Taxonomy (GTDB): domain Bacteria; phylum Bacillota; class Clostridia; order Lachnospirales; family Lachnospiraceae; genus Acetatifactor. Next base: position 9,696 of record CAYZAU010000001.1, read on the forward strand.
ATTTTCGGACAGGAAGAGCTTGTAGGCTGCTTTCGGTTGTGATACACTAAAATGCAGAAAGAAGCCGATGGCTGTCTGTGCGGGAACATCACAAATAGGCCGTTGGAGAAAAACAAAAGAACATTCTGGAAATGGAGACTGGGAGCTATGGGTAAGAAGCAGGACAAGGGATTTTTTGAGGAGTTTAAGAAATTTATCACACGGGGCAACGTGATGGATATGGCAGTGGGTGTCATTGTCGGAGGAGCGTTTACCTCTATCGTGACTTCACTGAATCAGGATATTTTGACCCCCGTTCTGGGGATTTTCGGCGGGCTTGATTTCTCAAATCTTTATCTTGTCCTCGGCAGCGGAGAGGGTGCCCCCGTCCTTGCCTACGGAAGCTTTCTGACGGCAGTCATCAACTTCCTGATTACGGCTTTAGTTATCTTCTGTCTGGTCAGGGCAATCAATAAGCTGAATGACAAGCTGACATGGAAAAAGCCGGAGAAGCCGGCACCGACGACAAAGAAGTGTCCCTTCTGCAAAAGCGAGATTGCAAAGGATGCAACCCGTTGTCCTCACTGCACGTCACAGCTTTTACAGCAGGAGCCGGAAAAGGCAGAGTAAGGAAGCGCGGGCAGGGCTTGCGCAACCGGGCGGCAGTGTGCGGACATGGCGGAGAATGGAGAGCGGAAGTGACGGGAAGAGGAATTTGCGGAAAAGGAATTTGTATTGTGGCGGTTCTGGGACTGTCGGTGCTTCTTGCAGGCTGCGGCGGGGCGGAGCAGAAAACGGCAGACGCAACGGAAATGCTACAGCAGCTGGATTATAGGGGAGCACTGGAGGTGCTGGAGGAGGCAGAGAAGGCGGGAGAAAATGAGCGGCTGATTAACCGCTCCCGCGGGATTGCCTATATGGGTCTGACGGACTATGAGCAGGCTGTCACGGCGTTTGAGACTGCACTGGGCTTAAGCGACGGCAGGGTAGAGGATGTTGATTTCGACCTGAATTATTATCTTGCGGCGGCGCATGTAAAGCTTGGAGAGTACGCTGAAGCGGAGGAGATTTACGATGCCATTCTGGCACTGAGACCGCAGGAGGAGGACGCAATCTTCCTGCGCGGAAATGTGCGGATGAGTCTCGGAAGCTTTGAGGCGGCAAAGGAGGATTTCGACAGGGTAATCTCCATGAACCCCAAGAACTATGACAGACTGATTGAGATTTATGAGGTGCTCGACTTTTACGGATACAGGGAGGTCGGCAGGGAATATCTGCAGACGGCGCTTGCATCTGAAAGCAGCCGGATGGACAACTATGTCATCGGGCGTATTTACTTTTATCTGGGCGAGTATCAGAAGGCATATCTGGCGCTGGAGGATGCAAAGGAAAAGGGGGGTGCCGAGAGCTATCTTTATCTGGGACGTGCCTATGAGGCGACAGGGGATTATAATTACGCGGCAAATGTCTATAACAGCTATCTTGGCAGGGATACAACGAATGCGGAGATTTATAATCAGCTGGGAATCTGTGAGATGGCACGGGGGGAATACCGGAAGGCGCTGGAGGCGTTTCAGGCGGGCATGAAGCTCGGTGACGGCGCGCTGATGCAGTCTCTTTCCTTTAATGAGGCAGTGGCTTATGAGTATCTGGGAGAGTATGAGCAGGCGTATGCCCTTCTGACAAAATATCTGGAGAATTATCCGGATGATGAGCAGGCACAGCGGGAGAGGGACTTTCTTTCCACAAGATAAAGGCGTCTGAGACTAAGGACACCTAAGAGCTTTTGCCGCCCAGAAAACGGGCGTATTCCAAGAGGGCATTCACACTGCCAGTCTGCTCGCAGGCGAGTACGGTGTCCACGATGTCCAAAACGGTATAATTCTCAAAGACACGGCGGTTTAAGGAGAGCGGGTCAAAGCGGTATTCCGTTCTGCCCAGCAGATAGTCCGTGGTGACGTGGTAAAACTCAGCGAGTCTGCAGAGAGTGTTTAAGTCGGGAGAGTGAACACCGTTCTCATAGTTAGAAATAGTGCCGATGGAGAGATTGAGCAGTGAGGCAAGCTCTTTTTGTGCCAGCCCGTTTTCCTTGCGCAGCTTTGCGAGAATCTGCCCGGTGGTGTTTTGCATACCATTCCCTCCTTTTTGTGCTTTTTGCCCTCAGGGCATCAAAATTTAGTTTTGGTGAACTTTGTCCTTCTTATTCTGTTTTCTGTAAAATCCCATTTTTGAAAGTCAATAAAAATAGTAAAACCGAGAGAAGAATTTTAGCTTTCATAAAATCGCGGCTGCCGCGGGACGCAGGCTATAAAGAATATTGGAGAGGCAGCATGGAAAGCATCGGTGAAGGCATCGAAAAGAGCATTAGGAAAGGTCTCAGAAAAAGTGACAGGGCAAGCCTTTGACAAACACAATATCTGTAAATTTGAAAATCCGGGCCCCCAGATATTGTGGAGATTCGTTGACTTTTAAAGAGTGCAATGATAAGATAAAAGTGTTTGCGGGCACAAAGCCCGTGTGCACGACGCGGGGCAGCTAAACGAATATAAGGGGGAGATTTTGGGATGCAGGTTATCAAGAGAAACGGGGAGAGAGCGGATTTCACGCTGACAAAAATCAATGATGCGATTATGAAGGCGTTTAATGCCACGCAGATGAGCTATACAAACGATATTATTGACCTGCTGGCACTGCGCGTCACGGCGGATTTTCAGGATAAGGTGAAGGAGGATGCCGTGCACGTGGAGGCAATCCAGGACAGTGTGGAGCGTGTGCTGGGACAGGCGGGCTACGAGGAGGTGGCAAAGGCTTACATCCTGTACCGCAAGCAGCGGGAGAAGATGCGGGCAATGACCTCCACGATTCTGGATTACAGGGAGGTGGTGAACAGCTATGTCAAGGTGGAGGACTGGCGTGTGAAGGAGAATTCCACCGTCACCTATTCTGTCGGCGGACTGATTCTGAGCAATTCCGGAGCCGTCACCGCGAACTATTGGCTCTCTGAAATCTATGATGAGGAGATAGCCGCAGCCCATCGCAATGCCGATATCCACATCCATGACCTTTCCATGCTGACGGGATACTGTGCGGGCTGGTCACTAAAGCAGCTGATAAAGGAGGGGCTTGGCGGCATTACGGGGAAGATTACGTCCGCCCCAGCAAAGCACCTTTCCGTCCTTTGTAATCAGATGGTGAATTTTCTCGGCATTATGCAGAACGAGTGGGCAGGAGCACAGGCATTTTCCTCCTTCGACACCTATCTTGCGCCCTTTGTCAAGGCGGACAACCTAAGCTACGCGGAGGTCAAGAAGTGCATCGAGGCATTTATTTACGGCGTCAATACCCCCAGCCGCTGGGGAACGCAGGCACCCTTCTCCAATATTACCCTGGACTGGACCGTGCCGGAGGATTTGGCAGAGCTTCCGGCGATTGTCGGCGGGGAGGAGATGGATTTTAAGTATAAGGACTGTAAGCGGGAGATGGACATGGTAAATAAGGCGTTCATCGAGACCATGATAGAGGGAGACGCGAACGGCAGGGGTTTCCAGTATCCGATTCCAACCTATTCCATCACGAAGGATTTTGACTGGTCGGATACGGAGAATAACAGGCTTTTGTTTGAAATGACGGCGAAGTACGGAACACCGTATTTTTCCAATTATATCAATTCTGATATGCAGCCTAGTGACGTGAGAAGCATGTGCTGCCGTCTGCGGCTGGATTTGAGGGAGCTTAGAAAGAAAACGGGAGGCTTCTTCGGCTCGGGCGAGAGCACGGGAAGCGTGGGTGTGGTTACCATCAATCTGCCGAGAATTGCGTATCTGTCCTCCGGGAAGGACGAGTTTTTCAGCAGATTAAACCACATGATGGATATAGCGGCACGCTCCTTAAAGATTAAGAGGGGCGTGATAACCAGACTGCTGGAGGAGGGGCTTTATCCCTATACGAAACGGTATCTGGGAACCTTTGAGAATCATTTTTCCACCATAGGTCTTATCGGCATGAATGAGGTGGGCTTAAACGCCAACTGGCTGCGCGCTGATATGACGGACGAGAAAACGCAGGCATTTGCAAAAGAGGTGCTGCAGCATATGAGAAACCGACTTTCCGATTATCAGGAGCTTTACGGCGACCTCTACAATCTGGAGGCAACTCCTGCGGAGAGCACGACCTACCGTCTGGCGAAGCACGATAGGAAGAGATGGCCTGCCATCAGGACAGCAGGAAAGCCGGGGGACACACCGTACTATACCAACTCCTCCCATCTGCCGGTGGATTATACCGCGGACATTTTCGATGCGCTGGATATTCAGGACGAGCTTCAGACCCTGTATACCTCAGGAACGGTATTTCACGCCTTCCTGGGGGAGAAGCTGCCGGACTGGAAGGCGGCTGCGTCGCTGGTGCGTACGATTGCAGATAATTATAAGCTGCCCTATTACACGCTTTCACCGACCTATTCCATCTGTAAAACGCACGGCTATCTGGCGGGAGAGGTGAAAAAGTGTCCTCACTGCGGGGCGGCGACAGAGGTTTACAGCCGTATTACGGGCTATTACAGACCGGTGCAGAACTGGAATGACGGCAAGCTGCAGGAGTATGCAAACCGTAAGGAGTACGACGTGGAGCATTCCGTGCTGAAGCGTCCTGCCGGAAGCGTGGTGACCTTAAGCAATTATGAGAAGGACGGTCAGGTGGAGGTGGAAACACCCGCCATGGTTCGTTACCTGTTTACCACGAAAACCTGTCCGAACTGTAAACTGGCAAAGGAATATTTAAAAGAAGTCAGCTATGTGCCGATTGACGCGGAGGAAAATCCGGAGCTTGCCGGGCGCTACGGTGTGATGCAGGCACCGACCCTTGTGGTGGAGGAGGCAGATACACAGAAAAGGTATGTGAATGCTTCCAATATTAAAAAGTACGTTGACCGGCTGCGGGAGGTTCTGGTACACTAGTGGAGGAGAAGTACGGTAAGGAATGCAGGATGGGAGAAATCTATGATTAACAGATTGAATGAGAAGATTAAAAAGACAGGAGCGCCTATTGTCGTGGGGCTGGACCCGATGCTTCGGTTCGTTCCGCAGGCAATCAGACAAAGGGTGTATGCGGAGTATGGCGAGACGCTGGAGGGGGCTGCGGAGGCGGTATGGCAGTACAACAAGGGAATTGTGGATGCAGTCTGTGACCTGATTCCGGCGGTAAAGCCTCAGATAGCCATGTATGAGCAGTTTGGGATTCCGGGGCTTGTTGCCTTTCAGAGGACGGTGAACTACTGTAAGGAGAAGGGGCTTGTAGTCATCGGTGATATCAAGCGCGGCGACATCGGCTCAACCTCGGAGGCATACGCGGTAGGTCATCTGGGAAAGGTGCAGGTGGGAAGCAGTACTCATTATGGCTTTGACGAGGATTTTGCCACGGTGAACCCCTACCTTGGCTCTGACGGCGTGAAGCCGTTTCTAAAGGTCTGTGCGGAGGAGAAAAAGGGAATCTTCGTTCTGGTTAAGACCTCAAACCCCAGCAGCGGCGAGTTTCAGGACAGGCTGATTGACGGAAAGCCGCTGTATGAGTATGTGGGAGAGCAGGTTGCCGCCTGGGGCGCGGAGTGTATGCCGGAGAGCGGAGATTACAGCTATGTGGGGGCGGTGGTAGGCGCAACCTATCCGGAGCAGGGAAGACTTTTGAGAAAGGTGATGCCGCATACACTGATTCTGGTACCCGGCTACGGGGCGCAGGGGGGAAGGGGAGCGGATTTGGTTCACTTCTTTCAGGAGGACGGACTGGGAGCCATCATCAATTCCTCCAGAGGAATTATTGCAGCTTACCAGCAGGAGCAGTATGCCCGCTTCGGAGAGGCGGGCTATGCGGACGCAGCAAGAGCAGCAGTGCTTGCCATGCGTGAGGATATCGCACAGGCACTTGCGGGAAGATAAGAGAACAGCGGATTTTCAGACGGGCAGGCATGCCGTATTGCCTGCCCTGTCTGTTGCCGTTTAAAAAGAATTTTGAATGGAGAATGACATGAAATATACAAAGGAGATACTCAGGGAGCAGCTTACAGAGCTGGGACTGCGTGGCGGGGATACGGTGCTGGTACATTCCTCCATGAAGGCAATCGGCGAGGTGGAGGGCGGTGCGGACACGGTTCTGGACGCATGGATGGAGTTTTTTAAGGAGGGACTGCTGCTTTTGCCGACGCATACCTGGAGGCAGATGAGTCCGGAGCACAATGTGTTTGACCCTGTAGCGGAGGAATCCTGTGTGGGGTTACTTACAAACCTTTTCAGAAAGCGGGAAGGGGTAGTCAGATCCTTGCATCCGACACACAGCATGGCGGCATATGGCTTAAAGGGGGCGGAATACCTTGCGGGGGAGGAAAACTGTAATACACCCTGCACGCCGGGCGGCTGCTATGACAGACTGCGTCAGGTAAAGGGGAAAATACTGCTGGTGGGAGTGGGACATGAAAGAAATACCTTCATTCACAGCGTTGAGGAGGTCTTAAATGTACCGAACCGCCTGACGGACAAGCCGGTGCTCTTCTTTGTGGTGATGCCTGACGGCAGCAGAAAGCCGGTATATATGCGCCGACATTATAATGCGCTGCAGCCGCACATATCGGAGGACTTCGTAAAGCTGGAGCGTGCCTTCTATGACTGCGGGGTGGCAGGGCAGGGGAAATTCGGAGCGGCTGACTGTATCCTGTGCGATGCGCAGGGAGTATTTGAGGTGACGCGGCGGGTGCTTGCACCGGACCCGGAATGCCTTGTGACAAGCCCGGTGATACCGCCTGAAAGATGGAGGCAGGAAACGCAGGGCAAAAGCTCCCGGATATAAGAACAGCCGAGCGGAAGGAAGGAGCTGACGGAAGGAAGGGGATGACAGAGGGAAAAGTGTTCGGATAAAAGGGACAGACGGATGAAAAGAAAGGGATGGCAGAGGAAAAAGAATGACAGAGACAGATGCGGGAATAAAACAAAAGCGAAAACAGGAGACTGAGACGAAAACAGGGCACAAAGCAGGAAGCAGGGGCACGGGAATCAAAAAAATAGAGCACCCCGACAGAATCTGGTCGTATTTTCGCCCGGAGAAGCCGGTGCTGGTGCTGATAGCATTTTCCGGGCTTCTCTTCAACGGGGGAATGGTTGCAAACCCGTACTTTGAAGGAAGGCTGGCACAGTGTCTGTACGAGTGTATCCAGGGGCGTGCCGACAGCTCGGATATGCTGCGCCTTGTCGCACTTTACCTCTCCGTGGTCTGCTTTGTGCAGGCGATGCGAGGCCTGAAGCGCTTTGGAGGGCGGAGGCTGAAAAACAATATCAGCCGGAATATGCGTCATATGCTCTACAACGGGATTGTACATATGAGCAGGGAAGAGGTGGAGCGGGAGAGCACCGGCGCCATTATGACGAAGGCAGTTTCGGACGTGGATGCCTGCGCGGACGGTATGCAGAAGGTGACGACGGAAATCTTTGATACGGGAGTTTTGCTGCTCTCCTATTTCGGGATGCTCTTTGCCTATGACTGGAAGCTGACTCTGCTATCCTGTTGCTTTATTCCGCTGTCCTATATTATTGCGGGGGCGCTGAAGAAGCCGGTGACCAAGACAAACGAGGCATACAAGGCGACGGCGGGGAGACTGAATCAGGAGACCTTAGACCGCGTCAGCAACGCCGTGACCTACAGGGTTTACGGAAGGGAGAAAAACAGGGATGCCTCCTATGAAAAGATTCTTTCCGAGTATGAGCGGAATGCGGTATATGCGAATCTGTGGGGAAGTGCGCTGATTCCCATATACAGAATCGTGTCCATGAGCGGCATTCTGTTTATCATCTGGTTTGGCGGGAAAAACGTGCTCGGAAACGGGTGGACGGCTTGGGATGTCGGTGTGTTTGCCACTTACGTCTCCTGCTTTACCAAGCTGGCACAGAAGGCGTCAAAGGCGGCAAAGCTGTTCAATTCCGTGCAGCGCGCAGAGGTGTCGTGGCAGCGCATTAAGCCGCTGTTTCAGGAGTATGTCGAGCTTCCTAAGCCGCCGGAGGGCATCGTGACAAAGCAGCTTTGCATGGAGAATGTGTCGGTGGCTTATCCGGGGGCAGAGCCGATTCTCGGAGGGCTTACCATGGAGGCACGAAGAGGGCAGATTATCGGCGTGACGGGAGCGGTGGCATGCGGCAAGACGGCTCTGGCAAAGACCTTTATCGGGGACACGGTATATGGGGGCAGCATCCGTCTGGATGACAGGGAGCTTTCGGACATGGATGACGTGGAGAAGAGCGGACTGATTGCCTTTATGGGACATGAGCCGCAGCTTATGAGCGATACCATCCGGGAAAACATACTTTTGGGCGGACAGGGGGAAACGGAGGGACTTCTCAAAACCGTGCATATGGACGAGGAAATCAGGCAGATGCCGAAGGGGGAGGAGACCTATGTGGGAAATGGCGGGCAGCAGCTTTCAGGCGGGCAGCAGGCAAGGATTTCCATGGCGCGCACTCTCTGCCACGGCAGGAGTATTATGGTGCTGGACGACCCCTTTTCGGCAGTGGATAAGAGAACCGAGAGGGAGATATTTGAGGAGCTGAAGCGCCGCTCTAAGAATCAGATAGTACTTTTGTTTTCACACAGGCTGGCGCTGTTTCCGGAGTTGGACGGAGTGCTGTTTCTGCATGACGCAACCGGAAGCTTCGGAAGCCATGAGCAGCTGATGAGGGAAAGCAGGGAGTATGCTTCCCTTTATCAGATACAGCAGAAAGGAGGCACCGAAAATGCATAGCAGTCTGTTTGCGGTTGTGGGACGGATGGTGAAGCGCTCCGGCAGTGCGGCGGTGATGACGCTTCTGGTAGTGGTGGCGTGCGTGGTGATGACACTTTTTCCGCCGCTGATACTGGAGGAAATTGTCAATCGTCTGACGGGAAATGAAATGGTAGCCATGGGCACGGCGCTTGCCTATTTAGGAATGCTGGCGGTGTCTGGACTTTTGGAGGCGCTGCAGAACATTATGTTTACCGTGCTGGGACAAAGACTGATGCACGGCGTGCGCAGCGAGATGTGCGCGAAGCTGACAAGACTTCCGGCGGGCTATTTTACGCGGAGTGAGACGGGAAAAATTACATCGAGATTTGTGAATGATGTGGATGCTGTGGACACGCTCTTTACCGACGGGATTGTCGGGATGTTTGCGGATGCCTGCAAGGTGGTCAGCATTCTGGTGGTGATATTTTTTAAGAGTCCGGGGCTTGGCATTCTGCTTCTGTGCATCACACCGTTCTTTTTTGCCGCTACGCGATATATGCAGAAAAGGATGCTGAAGGCACAGATGGCAAATCGGACGGCAATCGGCAAGGTTAATAACCATGTGCCGGAGACCATCCGGAATATGCGCAGCATCCGAACCCTTTCCATCCAAAAATATATGGAAGAAAAATACGACTCCTATATTGATGAGTGCTACCGGGCGCTGGAAAAGACGAATCTGTATGATTCCGTCTATTCTCCCGTGATAGTCTGCATCAGCTCCTTCGTGATAGCGGTTATGATGGTCGGCTCATCCATGGGAAGTGCCGTGCAGCAGTTCTTCGGTATTTCCGTGGGCAGTGCGGTGGCGATTATTGCCTATGTGGGAAAGGTGTTCAGTCCGTTGGAGAGCATCGGCATGGAGATTCAGAATATCCAGTCGGCAATCGCCGGAGTAAAGAGAATTGATGACTTTCTGGAGGAAGAGGAGAACGCCCCCGGCGTGAGCCGGACACCGCAGGGCACCGAGGTGCGCTTCGAGTATGTGAGCTTTGCATATGACCCTGCACGTCCGGTGCTTACGGATTTGAGCTTCACGGTGGAAGAGGGAGAAAATGTAACTCTTGTGGGAAGAACCGGAGCCGGAAAGAGTACGGTGTTTCGACTGCTTCTGGGACTGTATGAGCCGGATGCGGGAAGGGTGAGCGTCGGCGGTGTGGACGCCGGAGAGATTCCGGAGGATGCGCGAAGGTACTTCATAGGCTATGTGGAACAGCAGTTTCGTCCCGTGATGGGAACGGTGGAGGAGCAGATTACGCTCTTTGACCCTGCGTTTGACAGGGAGGCTGTGGTGAAAACCGCCAGAATGGTCGGACTGCATGACAAGATAACGGCATTTGAGCACGGCTACGATACGCTTATGGAACGGGCAGACTTCTCGCAGGGAGAGCTGCAGCTGCTCTCCATAGCAAGAGCGGTCATCGCAGAACCTAAAATCATGCTGTTAGACGAGATTACGGCGAACCTTGACAGCGTGACGGAAAGCAGGATACTGGATGTGCTGAAACGGGCTTCGGAGGGAAGGACGGTTATTTCAATCTCGCACAGAATTCATGAAAAGCTGCAGAAGGGACGGGTGATTACCATTGCGCCGAGGGAGGTCTGAGACGTTGACCGTGAGAGGAAAATTGTGTATACTTTACCATGTGGGAATGCCATAAGCTTTGCAGCTGCTTAAGACAGAAAGAGCAGACAGAAAGAGCAGACAGAAAGAGCAGAAGGAAAGAGCAGAAGGAAAAAGCAGACAGAAAGAGCAGACAGAAAGAGCAGAAGGAAAAAGCAGACAGAAAGAGCAGAAAGAAAATGGGAGGAACAGGTATGAACATTGTATGTCTGGATTTGGAAGGAGTATTGGTGCCGGAAATCTGGATTGCCTTTGCAGAGGCAAGCGGTATCCCGGAGCTGCGCAGGACTACCCGGGACGAGCCGGATTACGATAAGCTGATGAAATGGCGCATCGGTATCCTGAAGGAGCACGGACTGGGACTGAAGGAGATTCAGGATACCATTGCGACGATTGGGCCGCTGCCCGGAGCAAAGGAATTTTTGGAGGAGCTAAGAAGCATTACGCAGGTAATTATCATCAGCGATACCTTCACACAGTTTGCCACACCGTTAATGAAGAAGCTGAACTGGCCAACCATTTTCTGCAATTCCCTTGAAGTGGCAGATGGCGGGGAAATCACGGGCTTTAAGATGCGGATAGAAAATTCCAAACTGAGCACGGTCAGGGCGCTGCAGTCCATCGGCTATGAGACCATCGCTGCGGGCGACAGCTATAATGACCTTGCCATGATTCAGGCGGGGAAGGCGGGATTTTTGTTTAAGAGCACTGATAAAATCAAGCAGGATAACCCGCAGATTCCGGCGTTTGACTCCTACGGGGAGCTGCTTGCGGCAATTAAGCAGGCGCTATAATTAATACGGGGAAAAGAAGACAGAAAAAGGCAAAAAACATATTAAAAAAACAGATAAAACGACATCAAAATGATTGAGGATACCGTTGGAAAGTGATATAATAGGACGCATAAAGGAGCATCTGAAAGGAGACAGTCATGAAATCCATAAAAACAAAGATTATCGTAAGTATTGTTGTATGTACCCTGCTCTCTTCCGTTTCCATCGGACTTCTCAGTGTGTTCAGGGTGTATCAGATGTCCAATCAGGCTGCCACGGAGGAGCTGACACTCATCTGTAAGAGCGGGGGCAGCGATGTGGATGCACTGATTTCCCGTATTGAGCAGTCGGTCGATACGCTCAGCAGCATCGCCGTTGACAGGCTGGATTATTCTAAATTTAAGAACAATGACAGCTATGTGTCGCGATACACGAATGAGCTGATGAGTGATGTGCTGAAGTTCAGTGAGCATACGGACGGTACTGTCTGCACCTATGTGCGCTATAATCCGGACTTTACGAATCCGACCTCGGGTATTTTCCTGACCCGGAATAATACGACGGAGCCGTTTACCAGCTCTACACCCACCGACTTTAGCATATACGATAAGACGGATTTGGAGCACGTTGGCTGGTATTACATTCCGGTGGAGAACGGAGCGCCCATCTGGATGGAGCCGTACTTAAACGGCAACGTGAACATTTATATGATTTCTTATGTGGTGCCGGTTTACATAAATGATGAGTCTGTAGGTATCATCGGTATGGATATTGACTTCTCCCAGATTACGGAGATGGTAGAGGGAATCACTGCTTTTGACACGGGGTATGCGTTCCTCTATAACGCAGAGGGCAAGCTTATGTCCCATGCGGGTTATGAGAGCGGAACGGACATGACGGCGGCAGGCTTTGACGAGTCCGTAAAGAGCTTCCTCTGCAACAGGGAGAACGAGGGAGAGATTTGCAGTTATTCCTATAACGGCGTCTCAAGGAGTGTTGTGTTCCATCAGCTGGGGAACGGTATGTATCTGGGGCTGACGGCACCTGACAGCGAGATTAATGCCTCGGCGACGAGACTTTCGACAACGCTGCTTACTTTCTGTGCAGGCTGCCTTGTTGTATGTGTAGTGCTTGGCGTAATTTTGAGCTTTAGCATTGCAGCGCCAATTTCCAAGATTACGAATATCGTGCGCCAGACGGCAAAGCTGAACTTTAAGAAGACGGGAACGGGCGAAGGCCTGGCAAAGCGCAAGGATGAGACCGGCGTGATGGCAGGTGCGGTAAATGACATGAGAAATGTATTCCGCGGACTGATTGGCGACATGGAAAATGCAGAAAATATCCTTCTTGCCGATATGGAAAAGATGGATGCCATCATGCGGGAGACCAGTGAGATGGCAGAGGACAACTCGGCTACCACACAGCAGATGGCGGCGGGAATGGAGGAGACCACGGCAAGTGCAACCGTGATTATGGAAGAAATCGATTTGATTAAGAACAGCGCACAGGACATCCGCTCCCTGACCAGTGAGGGGCAGAAGACCTCCGATGAGGTAAAGGGCAGGGCAGAACAGCTGCGCAGTACCACGGAGACCTCCAGTGACAAGGCGATGGGCATTTACGGCACCATGAAGGAAAGAACGGAAGCGGCGATAGAGCAGCTCAAAGCGGTAGAGCACATCAATGATTTGACGGAGGATATCAAAAAGATTTCCGAGCAGACAAATCTTCTTGCGCTAAATGCAAATATTGAGGCGGCACGTGCGGGAGAAGCGGGAAGAGGCTTCGCGGTGGTTGCCACGGAGATTGGCAGCCTGGCAAATCAGACCTTCCAGACCGTAGGCGGCATCAATGAAATGGTAACGGAGGTAAACGGTGCAGTTTCCAATATGACGGAATGTATCGCAACCATCATGGACTTTTTGGAGAATACAGTGGTTGCAGATTATGATTCCTTCCGAAAGATTGGAGAGGACTATGAGACGGATGCCAGCACCTTTGCAGCTTCCATGAATCGGATCTACAGCGAGATAACGGGGCTTGATGAAAAAATCAGCCAGATTGCAGAGGCGATTGTCAATGTCAATGAAACGATAGGACAGTCTGCTGAGGGCGTCAATGTTATCGCGGAGAAATCAGCGGAGGCTGCCACCAACACGACACGCGGCTATGAGCTGCTTCGTGAGAGCAAGGAGAGCATCGGTCGCCTGAAGGAGATTATTGGCAGATTCGAGCTGTAAGGGTACGGAAAGCAGATGCTGCCTGTAAGTAAGAAGGAAAGCCAAATTGCCGAAGAATTCGGTTTCTAAGTTGAAAAGGTGTGGAAGCCCATGTGCCTGCGGATGCATGGGCTTTTGTGCATCATGGGAAATTACTCCACAATGTTCTTATGATGCAAAAAGCCCTTCGGGCAGGATTCTTTCCTGCATGGAAAGCAGCCGCATTCGGCAGTAAGGCAACAGATAAGTATATTGAATCAGATACGCTATGTACCACAGGAGTTTATGACATTGTCAGAAATCCCTGCTATTCGGGCGCTTTGATGAAGTGCTCGGAAGAAAAATGACTTAAAATAGCTTAAATAGCAATGAAACTAATTGAAAATTGAGTGTGTATGTGCTAGAATCAAGAGAACTGGTGGCTTCTGCCATATGCTGTATGTACGTCATGCGGCGTATTTTTCTAACCGGAGCGATTGAAAACGGAATGCTGCTTAATGAAAATACGGGAGGTTTTGGTACATGGAGGGCTACAAGCAGGAGTTTATTGAATTCATGGTGGACTGCCGGGCACTGAGGTTTGGCGATTTCACCTTAAAGAGCGGACGGAAATCTCCCTTTTTTATGAATGCGGGAGCGTATGTGACGGGTTCTCAGCTGAGGAAGCTGGGCGAATACTATGCCAGAGCCATTCACGAGAACTATGGTGATGACTTTGATGTACTCTTTGGACCTGCCTACAAGGGAATCCCCATCAGTGTAGTGACGGCGGTTGCTTACAGTGAGCTGTACGGAAAAGAGGTTCGTTACTGCTCTGACCGCAAGGAGGAAAAGGACCACGGAGCGGATAAGGGAGGCTTTCTCGGCAGCAGCCTGCAGGACGGCGACAGGGTTATTATGATTGAGGATGTGACGACCTCCGGCAAATCCATGGAGGAGACGGTTCCGAAGGTGCGCGGCGCAGCAAGGGTTGAGATAAAGGGTCTGATGGTTTCCCTAAACCGCATGGAGAAGGGAACGGGCGGCGAAAAGAGCGCTCTTGAGGAGATTAAGGAAAAGTACGGCTTTGATGCCCACGCGATAGTGACAATGCAGGAGGTTGTGGAGCATCTGCACAACAGACCCTACCGGGGAGAAATTTGCATTGATGATACATTAAAGGCGGCGATTGACAAATATTATGAAACATATGGTGCTGAGTGAAAAAATGAGTGAAGAGAATGATATTCTGATGACCGGAGAAAAGAGACGGGAGGGGAGCAGTGCGATGGAACAGAAGGTATATAAGGCAATGAAGAGAGCCGGAGCTACCAATATTGCAGTGGGAGTAATCACACTGACAGTCGGAGCTGTGACGGGGATTCTGCTGATAATAACGGGAGCAGGGCTGTTGAAGAAGAAATCAAAGATATTATTTTAATGAATTCAGGAGTGGCTTCGGGCATTTCCCAAGAGATGGATATCGCTTGCGGAGATGCCCTTTAGAGTTTTTATGAAGAAAAGAAAAGGCTATATTTTTACAAACAAAAGGCATTCCGAGAGAGCCATCATGGCAGTCATACTGGGCACAATCAGCCTGGCGGCTCTGGGAATTGTAATTTTTAAGGCGTACAGAAGCGGCGGCGAAGCACTTGCGGGGTACGGCTTTACGGGTGCGCTGGCAACTGTGTTTTCACTGATTGGGCTGGTGCTGGGAGCTGTGACGGCGAGTGATAAGGGCTATTACAGGCTGTTTCCCGTCATGGGTATTCTCTTAAATCTGGCGGCGCTTGCGGGCGTGAGCCTGATTCTGTATGCGGGTGCAAATTGGTAGAAGGAAGGGAATGTGCAGAATGGAACAGAAGGAACTGAATGCGGTGGAAATGCTGGAGGAGCGCTATCGGCTTGTGGCGGAGAGAATTAGGGAGATTGCCGGGGAACACTTTGAAAACCCCGGGCTGAAGGACTATTTTGATAAAATGGCGGCTTTTCTTCTTACGCTGGATGAAACGAGGGAGTTTCTGGCGGCGGGAGGACTGAAAACGGCGCCCATGGAGGAGCTGCAGAGACGAAACCGGGAGCTGTATGCGGATTTGCTTCCCGAGAATTATGAGACAAGCTACGGAAACCCGGCTTATGCAGCAAAATGTCTGGGGGAATACGGACAGGAGCTTTCCTGTCTGTACAGAGAGCTGCGAAAGATAATTCCGAATCTTTATGAAATGCAGCTTTCGGGTCTTTACGAGAAGCGCATGGAGGAGGCTGTCATCCGCATGGAGCTTTTTGCGGAGGTATATACCGCTTTTACCTATGCGTGGGAGGAAAATAAGACTCTGCCGGAAAAGGAAGAAATAAAAGGGATTCTGTACTGGTATTCCTGTGATTACTCGGAGCTTTTTGCGGAGCATTCAGTCGGTGAGCTGGTGGGTGCAGAGGAATGCTACATTGCAAGGGTTCTTGAGAACAGTGACCTGAATGATACCCGCTATCTTTATGCCTACGGGGAGTATGTCGGTGAGAATGAGCTGGAGACGGCAAGATATCTGGCAGCCTTGCCGGAGGAGACCATCGCGACCATGGCGGACACCTACACGGAGGGATACCGCATGGGCTTCGTGGCGGCGGGGATTGATTTGTCGAAAAAGACCACGGCGGATATATGGTTTCACATGGGCTTTGAGCGGATGATTCGGCGCGCTATCGAAAATTTCGCAGCTATCGGACTGAAGCCTGCGATTCGCAGGGTGGACAGCAGTGTATTTTTCGGCGGAACGGTAAACAGACAGTACGGGTATGACCATAAGGACGACAGAGCACTGTTTTTGGACAAGAATTATGTCAACAGACTGCTGGAGGCAGGACGGACGGCGTTTGAGCATCACAGGCAGGAAGCAGCGGGCTACGCGGGTCCGGCTGTGGTTGAAACCTTTGGTGAGGCGGATTTCAATCCCGTAAACAAGCCTGAGGCAGTCAGGATGACGGATGAGCAGAATAAGCTGTGGGTAGATTACAGAAGTCAGTACATGGCGATGCAGATGCAGTACATCAGGGAGGAGGAGCGGAGCTTTACCATTATCGCCTTCCCTGTTCCGGAGATAGGTCCGGTTTTCAAAGAGCTGTTCGATGAGACCATCCGTATCAACACGCTGGATTATATGCTGTACCGGGATGTACAGCAGAAGCTGATTGATGCGCTGGATGAGGCGGATTATTGCGAGGTGAAGGGAAGCGGTGAAAACCGCACGGATTTGCGGGTGAATCTCTGGAAGCTGGAGAATCCGAAGGAGGAGACTATCTTTGAGAACTGCGTGGCGGATGTCAACATCCCTGTCGGAGAGGTATTTACTTCTCCGGTTTTAGAGGGAACGAACGGTGTGCTCCATGTGACAAAGGTATTTCTAAACGGTCTGGAGTACAAGAATCTTACAATCACCTTTGAAAACGGTATGATTGCAGATTACACCTGTGATAATTTTGACACGGAGGAGGAGAACCGGGCGTTTGTCAAGGAGAATATCCTGTGGCGCAGGGAGACACTGCCGATTGGCGAGTTCGCCATAGGCACGAACACCGTCGCCTATAAGGTGGCACGGAGGCTGGGCGTGGAGGCAAAGCTTCCCATTCTGATTGCGGAAAAGACGGGACCGCATTTTGCGGTTGGAGATACCTGTTACGCACATTCGGAGGACGAGGAGGTTCATAATCCTGACGGCAAGAGGATTGTGGCGAAGGAGAACGAAAAATCCGCCCTGCGAAACACGAATCTTTCGGAGGCGTATTTTAACTGCCATACGGATATTACCATTCCCTATGATGAGCTGGAGGAGCTGACGGCAGTCCGAAAGGACGGAAGCAGAATTCCCATAATTCTAAAGGGGAGGTTTGTACTGCCCGGAACGGAGCCGCTCAACGAAGCTCTTGAAGAAAAATAGTATTGCATAAGGGCGGCAAGTTTAGTAAACTTGTAGTAAATGAGTGAGCAGACGAGGAGGATACCTACCATGGCTAAGGTTGGCATTGTAATGGGCAGTGATTCGGATATGCCGGTGATGGCGAAGGCGGCGGATGTTTTAGAGGAGCTGGGCGTTTCATATGAAATGAAGATTATCAGCGCCCACAGAGAGCCGGATGTCTTCTTTGAATACGCAAGGAGTGCAGAGGAGAAGGGCTTTCAGGTTATCATAGCAGGTGCTGGCATGGCGGCGCATCTGCCCGGTATGTGTGCAGCAATTTTTCCCCTTCCGGTCATCGGTATTCCCATGCACACCACCTCTCTCGGGGGGCGGGATTCCCTGTATTCCATAGTGCAGATGCCCTCCGGTATTCCGGTTGCCACCGTGGCAATCAACGGGGGAGCCAACGCGGGACTGCTGGCGGCAAAAATCCTTGCCACCTCGGATAAGGAGCTTTTGGAAAAGCTCAAGGCCTACAGCGGGAAGCTGAAGGAGCAGGTGGTCGCAAAGGACGAGAAGCTGCAGGAAATCGGCTACAGGGCGTATCTGAACGCATAACACCTGCCACGCAGGATATGTGGGCAGAAGCACCGTGTAAAAATGGCGCGTGGATACGCCGTGCGGGGGGCGGAATAAAGAAAGCCGTGCGGGACGCGACCGGACATGGAAAAAAGACAGAGCCGCTTGCGGCAGAAATGAGGAGAAAGATGGATTATAAGAACGCAGGAGTAGATATTGAGGCAGGATACCGGTCGGTGGAGCTGATGAAGCAGCATGTGAAGGAGACCATGCGCCCTGAGGTGCTGGGCGGTCTTGGCGGCTTTTCCGGTGCCTTTTCCATGGAAGCCTTCAAGGGAATGGAGAAGCCCGTGCTTTTGTCCGGAACGGACGGAGTGGGAACGAAAATTAAGCTGGCGTTTCTCATGGATAAGCATGACACCGTGGGAATTGACTGCGTTGCAATGTGCATCAATGATGTGGCATGTGCGGGTGGAGAGCCTTTGTTTTTCCTTGATTACATTGCCTGCGGAAAGAATTATCCCGAGAAGATTGCAGCAATCGTAAAAGGTGTGGCAGAGGGCTGCAGGCAGGCAGGAGCTGCGCTGATAGGAGGTGAGACCGCAGAGCATCCCGGGCTGATGCCGGAGGATGAATACGATTTGGCAGGCTTTGCAGTGGGCGTGGCAGACGAAAAGGATTTGATTACCGGAGAGAATATCAGACCGGGGGACGTGCTAATCGGCATTGCTTCTTCCGGAGTACATTCCAATGGCTTTTCGCTGGTTCGTAAGGTCTTTGAGATGACAAGAGAGAATCTGGATACATATTATGAAGAGCTTGGCACTACGCTGGGGGAGGCACTGCTTGTACCCACCAGAATTTATGTGAAGGCGTTAAAATCCGTCAGAGAGGCATCGGTTACCGTCAAGGGCTGCAGCCATATTACCGGTGGCGGCTTTTACGAGAATATTCCCAGAATGCTGCCGGAGGGCATCCGTGCGGTAGTGGAGAAGGACAGCTACGAGGTTCCGGCAATCTTTAAGCTGCTTCAGAAAAAAGGCGGCATAGAGGAGCAGATGATGTACAATACCTATAACATGGGTCTTGGTATGGTTCTTGCGGTAGCTCCCGAGGATGTGGACAAAACCATGGCTGCCGTCAGGGCTGCCGGAGAGACCCCGTATGTGGTAGGGCACTGTGAGGCGGGCGACAAGGGAGTGACCTTATGCTGAAGGTAGTGGTATGTGTCTCCGGCGGAGGAACAAATCTGCAGGCGATTCTTGATGCGCTGGATGAGGGAAAGATTACAAACACAAGGATTGTGGCGGTCATCAGCAACAATGCAGGCGCAAAGGCGCTTGAGCGGGCAGCGGGAAGAGGGATTCCCGGGATGGTGATGAGCCCGAAGGAATTTAGTGACCGGGAGGTATTCAACAGAGTCTTTACGGAGAAAATGTGTGAGCTGTCACCGGATTTGATTGTTCTGGCGGGATTTCTGGTGAGAATTCCGAAGGAGATGGTAGCACGCTTTTCCAATCGTATTGTCAACATTCATCCCTCTCTCATTCCGGCGTTCTGCGGAGTGGGCTATTACGGACTGAAGGTACATGAAAAGGTGCTGGAGAGAGGAGCGAAGATAACGGGCGCTACCGTGCACTTTGTCAATGAGGGAATGGACGAGGGTCCGATTATCGCACAGAAGGCGGTAGCGGTGGAGGAGGATGACACCCCGCAGCTGCTGCAGCGCCGAGTGATGGAGCAGGCGGAGTGGCTGCTTCTGCCACAGGCGATTGATGATATTGCAAACGGCAGAATTGCTGTGGCGGACAATAAAGTGAGACGAAAATAAGAGACGGAATGAGGTAGGGACATGAAGGTTTTGATTGTAGGCGGCGGTGGACGCGAGCATGCGATTGCAGTCAGCATGAAAAAGAGCGCAAGAGTGGAAGCACTCTACTGTGTACCCGGGAATGCCGGCATAGCACAGATTGCGGAATGTGCCCCCGATATCGGCGTCATGGAGTTTGACAAAATTATCCGCTACGCGAAGGAGAAGCAGGTGGATTTGGTGTTTGTGGCACCGGATGACCCGCTGGTGGGTGGCCTTGTGAATGTGCTGGAAGCAGAAGGCTTCCGTGTGTTCGGTCCCAGGGCGGAGGCGGCAATTCTGGAGGGCAGCAAGGCATTTTCCAAGGATTTGATGAAAAAGTATGGGATTCCTACAGCGGAATACGAGACCTTTGACAACCCCCAAAAGGCACTGGAATATCTTGAGACGGCAAAGCTGCCCATCGTACTTAAGGCGGACGGGCTGGCTTTGGGAAAGGGTGTCCTCATCTGCAATACCCTGGAGGAGGCGAGAGCCGGGGTAAAGGAAATTATGCAGGACAAGCATTTCGGAAACGCCGGAAACAGAATGGTTATCGAGGAGTTTATGACAGGACGGGAGGTTTCCGTGCTGGCGTTTGTGGATGGGAAGACAATTAAGACCATGACCTCCGCACAGGATCATAAGCGGGCGAAGGACGGAGACGAGGGACTTAACACGGGCGGTATGGGGAATTTTTCTCCAAGCCCCTTCTATACGGAGGAGGTAGATGCCTTCTGCCGTAAGTATATTTACCAGCCAACGGTGGATGCCATGGCGGCGGAAGGAAGGGTGTTCAAGGGAGTTATCTTTTTCGGACTGATGCTGACGCCGGGAGGACCCAGGGTGCTGGAGTACAACGCGCGGTTTGGCGACCCGGAGACGCAGGTGGTGCTGTGCAGGATGAAGAATGATATAATGGATGTCATCGATGCCTGTATCGACGGCACACTGGAGCAGGTGGAGCTGGAGTTTGAGGACAATGCGGCAGTCTGCGTGGTTTTGGCGTCGGACGGCTATCCGGTGGCATACGAAAAGGGCTTTGTGATTGAGGGGCTGGATAATTTTGAGGGAAAAGAGGATTATTACTGTTTTCATGCCGGAAGTAAGCTTGATGCCGAGGGAAGAATCGTTACCAACGGCGGACGGGTTCTCGGAGTAACCGCGAAGGGGGCGACCTTAAAGGAGGCTCGTGCCAAGGCGTATGAGGCTGCAGAATGGGTAAGCTTTGAAAATAAATATATGAGACATGACATAGGAAAGGCAATTGACGAAGTATAAGGGGGTGTCTATGGAAAGGGCACTTTTCAAAACCGACTACAATATTCCCCGCACATGCGAGAAATGCGGCGGGGTCATGGTCTTTAAGGGAGTAGGCGAATACCATTGTGAGGACTGCGGAGAGGTCGCGTATGACGATTATGGAAAGGTCAGACTTTACATAGAGGAGCACAGGGGAGCGACGGCTGCGCAGATAGAGGATGCAATCGGCGTCTCGCAGCGAACCATCAGGCAGCTGCTGAAGGACGGAAGGATTGAGGTGACGGCAGATTCCAAGGCATTTCTGTTCTGTGAGCTTTGCAGAAAGCCCATCAGGTCGGGAACCTACTGCCCGGAGTGCGAAATAAAGGTGCACCGTACTCTGGAGGCAGAGCAGCGAATGCAGGGGCATAAGAATGTACAGGGCTTTGGGCCGGGACAGATGGCAGAAGAGGGGCAGAGACGCTTCAGGCGTGGCTGAAAGGCTTTGCAGGAAGGCGGGGAAAGGAAGGCATATGAGAAGAACAAAAGCGTTACAGGGAAAAGATTGGCTGCTGACCGGCGCGATGGCGCTGGTGCTTGCGGTGCTGACGGGGTTGCTTGTCAATGGATTTTCCATTGTCAGCTGTGCGGCAGAGCAGGGGAAGGTGACGGCGGCAAGCGGAGCAAAGGTGCGGGCAGAAGCTGCAAGCTCCAGTGAAATGGTCGGCAGTGCTGCCAAGGATAAGGAGATTACCATCAACGGCTCCGTGCAGGGAAGCGACGGCTACACCTGGTATCAGGTTACGGTGGACAACGTGAACGGTTATATCCGCTCCGATTTGGTTCAGAAGGTTGGCGAAGGAACTGCCACAGCCCCCACAACCACAAATGAAACACCGGCAGAGGTAGAAAGGGTGAATCCTGTCAGCGCGACAGTGACGGGCGGTCAGTCTGTGAGAATCCGAAGCAATGCGTCCACAACCAGCCAGATTGTGACTACGGCAGCCAGTGGTCTGGTGCTGACGGTAACAGGACAGGCTACGGGCTCAGACGGAAAAGTCTGGTATCAGGTCAGCTTTACGTCAAACGCAGCAGCGGTAGAGGGATTTATCCGCTCTGATTATGTCAATCTTTCCGAGGCACTGACACCGTATACAGAGGAGCCTGCAACTACGGATACGCCTGATGAGACGCCGGCAGAGCCTGAGACACCCGCGGACACGGTGGAAAAAAGGCCCTATGAGACGGTTGAACAGAACGGTGAATGGTATCTGGTAGTCACAGAGACCAATCAGGGCTATGCGATTCAGGATATCTTTGACAAAATGACAAGCAATGCGGAAGAGTACGCAAGACTTGAGAAGAAGGTAAAGACGGATAAGGTGGTTGTCATCATTCTGGTGATTTTGCTGATAGGAGCGGTCGGCGGTGCAACCTTCCTCTTCTTCCGCATGAAGGATATGGAGGATGCAAGATACTTCAGCGCGGTGGAGAAGGAAACCCTGCGGAGAAGAGAGCCGGCAAAAAAGAGCGGGCAGAAGGTAATGCATACGGTAGGGGCTTCCCAGAGCGGCGCAAGGCCTGCAGGAGGCACAAGACCGGCAGGGGGAGCAAGACCTGCGGGAGCGCCCCAGGCGGGAGCAAGACCTGCGGGAGCGCCCCAGGCGGGAGCAAGACCTGCGGGAGCGTCCCAGGCGGGAGCAAGACCTGCGGGAGCGCCCCAGGCGGGAGCAAGACCTGCGGGAGCGCCCCAGGCGGGAGCAAGACCTGCGGGAGCGTCTCAGGCGGGAGCAAGACCCGGTGAAGGAGGAAAGCCCCCTGTAGCTTCAAAGCAGGCGGCGAATTCCGGAAATGCAAGGCAGGGCTGGCAGTCAAAGAATTTTATGGCTGAGGATGATGACGAGTTTGAGTTTGAATTTCTCAACTGTGACGGTGACGAGGAAGAGTAAGAGGGCATAGGCATCAGAGTAACGGGCAGTCCGCAAGGCGAGCTGCTCGTTACGGATTTTGTGGGGGATTGATATTGAGAGAGCTATTCCAGAGCAGGCTGTTCAGACGCCTGTTTTCTACTTACATTTTAGTTATTTTCACCTGTCTTACCGTGTATACGGCCTTTATTATCTACGAGAACCATCAGATGAACAGCTTCCAGATAGAGCGAAAGAGTGAGATACAGCTGGATGAAGTGGGAAGTATTCTGGACCAGCGCTTTATGAATGCACAGAACATTGTGCAGAATCTGAGCTATTCCACGACTCTGAAGCAGCTGTATCTAAACAGCCGGCTGGGGACGGCACTGGATTCCTATACGCTGTTTATGATTCAGAGTGAGTTAAAGAATACCATGGCATCAGGAGGACTGTCCGTCTATAAGACGATTATCTTTCTGGACGGCAGTGACAGGGCGTATTCCAGCAGCGGCGTCATTAAGCTGAACACGGAGTTTGAACTGGAAAATGTGGAGTATCCGTATCTGCGGGTGAGTACCCTGAACGATGCGTTCGGCTTTGACAGTAAGCGCTATTCCTTTCAGAAGCAGTGCCTTCTCTACTGTGATGCGTATACCTATCAGAATGGCAGCGAGATAGGAACCATCTGCGTGCTTTTTGACCTCAAAAATCTGGAGACGGAGTTAGAGAGCGTAATCAGAGAGGGATACGGAGCTGCCATCTTTTACAGGGAAGAGGAATTTTTCTCGGTGGGCGAGCAGGAGGGGAAGGCTTATTCAGCGGAAGCTGCGCACTGTCCGGGACTGGTTTATCAGGTCTATGCGTCCGGCAGGGTTCCCGTGGAGGGCAACGTCGTATTCTACGTGCTTTTGTGCGGCATGGTTGTGATTTCCGTAGGCTTTGTCTGGCTGGCATACAGAGAGAGCCGCAAATACTATATGCCGATTGACCATCTGGAGCAGATAGTCAGGGGCGAGGGCACGCCGCAGGAAGAGACTGCCTCCGATAAGCGGAAGGGCAGTGACGATGAGATGGACGGCATCATAGACGGCATCCGCAGCCTGATAGGTGAAAAGAACGGCTATCGGGAGAGGATGATGACCATTACTCCCTATGCGAGGACGGGTGTGCTGCATTCCATGATAACGGGAAACATGGAGAAGGAGAACATACGGATTCTCTCGGAGGAGAGCTATCTGGATTTGATTAAGCCCTATTTTATTGTGGGCGTGGTTAATCTTTCCTATATGAACGGACGGCAGACGGATGGAGAGAAGCACAGGCAGGAGCTGAAGGAGCTGTTTCAGGTGATGGCGGAGACCTATTCCACGGACGAGGTACATATCGTTTACTACTTCAGGGATATTTATCATGTGTTCTTTATCGTCAACTTTGAGAATGAAGTGCCTATGGATGATTTGTTCTATCAGATACATAAATATCTGTGCACGGCAATGGAGAAGGAAAGCTGTATGGTGACGATGGGAGTTGATATTCTCAGGGAGGACATCAATGAGCTGCAGGAGGCGTGCGAGGGAGCGATGACTGCACTGGACGGCATTCTGACCGATGGCAGGGGAGAGGTCTACTTTCTGGAGGAGCGGGGCACAAAGCCCATGGACTACTATTTTCCGGCAAGCTTTCGGGAGAGACTGAAGAAGTATCTGGAGAAGGACAGGAAGGAAGAGCTGCAGGCAATGCTGGCAGAGATTTACAGGAAAAACTGGGATATGGCGGGAGCACCTGAGATGTACAGGGCGCTGATAGATGAGCTGCATCTTGCGGTTATCAAGACCCTGCGGGAGATAACGGGGCTGAACACAACCCATATCAATATTGAAAAGTACCGCGGTCTTGCCACCCTGCAGGAGGTGTTTGATTATTACGATGCGGCACTTTGCTCCATCGCGGACTCCCTCCATGAGCAGGAAACACAGGCGGAGGCAGACTCCCGACTGGAGGATGAAATTATCCGGTACATAGACGAGAACTGTTATGATTCAGAGCTTTCCCTGCAGAGCATCTCGGAGCACTTTAAGGTCAGCAGCAAATATCTTTCCCTGCTGTGCAAAAAGCGCTTCGGCGTAACCTACCTGCAATACATTCAGAACAGGAGAATCCACAGGGCGGCGGAGCTTCTTGCAGAAAAGAAGCACACGCTCTCCGAGGTGGCTTCCATGTGCGGCTACACCAATCAGCTGACCTTTCGCAGGAATTTCAAGAGCATCCTCGGAATTAACCCCAGTGATTACGAATAAGCGCGGGTAAAGAATCAAAAAGGGAACGGCTTCAAAAAGGGAATGGGCGGAAGAAAATGATGCATTCTGGACAGAAGAATCATTTTCTTCCGCTCTTTGTTTGTGCAAAACCACCATTCCTTTTTTGATTCTGTACAAAAAACGGGAAAAAATGTATGCTGAAGGAGCTTTGAGAAAAGCGAATGCAAACAAAATAACCACACGGCAAGCGAAGGGGTAAGACATGAAGGCTGAGACAAAACGCAGATGGAAAAAGAATTTAAAGCGTGACAGGTATCTACTGATTATGATTCTCCCGGTGGTCATCTATTATCTGATATTCTGCTATTTTCCCATGACGGGATTATATATGGCGTTCACGCAGTATCGGATGGGCTCTGGGCTGGCGGGAATTTTCAACAGTGAGTTTGTGGGACTAAAATGGTTTAAGCAGTTTTTTGGTTCCATATACGCATGGCGGCTGGTGAGAAATACCTTTCTTCTCTCCTTTTATTCTCTGATATTCGGGTTCCCGATTCCGATTCTCTTCGCGGTGGCGGTGACCCAGATACATGGAAAGCGGCTGCAGAAGACCATTCAGGTGGCAACCTATCTTCCGTATTTCATTTCTACGGTGGTTGTCTGCGGTATGATTAACAATTTCCTTTCTCCCTCCAGCGGCATCGTGAATCAGCTGCTAAATAAGCTGGGGATGGACAGCATCAACTTTATGAGCCTGCCGGAGTGGTTCCGACCGATTTATGTCATTTCCGGCTCGTGGCAGTCCTTTGGCTTTAACTCCATTATCTTTGTGGCGGCAATCATGGGAATTTCCCCTGACCTGTACGAAGCCATGAAGGTGGATGGGGCAAATAAGCGACAGGTTATCTGGCATCTGGTGCTGCCAAGCATCAAGCCGACCATTATCCTGTTACTGATTATGACACTGGGAAGCATGATGAGTGTCGGCTTTGAGAAGGTATATCTTCTCTATAATACGGCAGTGTATGAGACGGCGGATGTCATTCAGACCTATGTGTACAGACAGGGTATCCAGAGCAATAACTACAGCTATGCGGCGGCGGTCGGTCTGTTTAATTCCATGGTGAACTTTACCATAGTGTTTGTGGCAAACAAGCTGAGCAGAAAACTGACGGATACGGCAATCTGGTAGGAGGCGTCATGAGAAGAGTAAGAAGAAAGCAGACATTTGGGGATACGGTTTTTGATGTGATTGTGGCAGTGTTTTTGGTTTTTGCGGTTGTAGTCTGTGTTTACCCGTTTCTGTATGTGGTAAGTGTTTCCATCAGCTCGGGAGATGCGGTGAACAAGGGACTGGTGGTTCTGCTGCCCGTAGATTTGAATTTTGATGCGCTGAAGCGGGTTCTCAATTATAAGCAGCTGTGGACGTCCTATGGAAATACTTTCTACTATACAGTTGTGGGAACGCTCTTTAATATAGTTTTTACCTGCCTGGCGGCTTATCCGCTGTCCAGAAAGCACTTTTGCATCAGAAAGCAGATGAATTTCCTGCTGGCGTTTACCATGTACTTTTCGGGCGGACTGATTCCCATTTACATTGTGGTGACGGGGCTTGGACTGTACAATACCAGATGGGCGATGATTCTTCCGGTTTTAGTCAGCGCCTACAACGTTATGATTTGCCGCTCTGCCTTTGAATCCATCTCGGAGGAGCTCTTTGAGGAGGCGGCGCTTGAGGGCGCGAATGACTTTACGATTATGACCCGTATAGCGGTGCCGCTCATCAAGCCGACGCTGGCAGTGCTGACGCTCTACTATGCCGTGGCACGCTACAATGACTTCTTTAATGCCATGCTCTATATCAGCAAGAAGGAGATGGAGCCGCTGCAGCTTTTCTTAAGGAGAATACTTCTGGAGGCGAGTGCGGAGATTATGCAGATGTCGAGCGTTACCATGGCGGCGGCAAGCCAGTCATCCATTCAGGTGCGCTATGTGTGTATTGTAGTTTCCGTCGTGCCCATCATGCTGATAGTTCCCTTTGTGCAGAAGTATCTGGTGGAGGGAACCATGCTTGGAGCAGTAAAGGGCTGAGAAGACAGTCACGGATGAGCCCTGATGCGACAAAATAAAGATTAAAATGCGGGGACGCCTGCAATTTTAATAAAGGTATTTCTTTATCAACGAAACCGTATAAACGGAAGAATGGAGGAAAGTATGAAGAAGAACAAACTTATTGCGCTGTCCTTAGTGACGGCAATGACGGCAGGAATGCTGGCAGGATGCGGCTCTGATAAGGGAGGGCAGGCATCCGGTGCACCGGTCGAGGCAGGTGGAGCAGACAAGAGCGGATACACCTATACGGGAGAAGCTCCAATTACCAAGGAGGAGGGCGCAAGCCTGAAGATTCTGGCACAGACCTCTAACTACACGAACGTCGACATTGCCAGCGCGGAAATCGTAGAGACGGTTGTGGCAAATTCCGGTGCTAAAGTGGAATGGCAGCTGGTTGACTACAATAACTATGCAGATTCCGTGGGTCCCATGCTGACGACCGGAACAGTGGATGCAGACATTGTACTGCTTCCTGACCAGGATACCAATCAGACCTACATTAAGTCCGGTATGTTTGTGGCACTGGATGAGTATTTTGCGGCGATGCCGAATTTCTCCAGGTGGCTGGAGGAGAACCCTGTCATAAAGGCGGAGATTACGGCTGAGGACGGACATATCTACTATGTGCCCGGCACCAACGTGGGCAAGGATTACCAGCCGGTTCTGATGTATAACCAGAAGTGGTTGGACGCAGCAGGCATGAAGGCTCCCGAGACACTGGATGAATTTGTGGATATGCTGCGCTATTTTAAGGAAAACGACATGAATGGAAACGGCGACAAGACAGACGAGATTCCCATGAGTGTTACGGCGGACTTCCTGCCCTATATGTTTGGACCGGCCTTCGGGCTTGACCTTGTAAGCGGCTTCCAGGCAGATGACAAGGGAAATGTAACCTATGCTTATGCTGATTCGGAGAACTTTAAGGCATACCTTGAGTTCCTGAACGGACTGTACAACGAGGGGCTTCTGGAGGTAGAGTATACCTCTCTGGACAGAGACCAGATTATTGAGCGTATTTCCAACGACCTGACCGGCGTTTCCTTTGATTTCAGCTGGGCAATGTCCATGATGTTCAGCAATGTGCTTCCCTACTATGACGGAACGGCAGCAACAGCCTTTGTCGGCGCGGCACCTCTTTCCGGAACCCATGAGGGCTTTTATGTAGGCCGTGTGGAGCTGGGCAATATGTTTGGTGTCAATGCTTCCTCCAAGAATATAGAGCTGGCATGTAAGTTCCTTGATTATGCGATGAGTGAATCCTGCCAGACGATGTATCAGTGGGGTATTGAGGGCGAAAGCTATACGGTGGACGCATCCGGCAACAAGTCTTATACAGAGCAGGCAAGCGACAATGGCTGGCTGCAGCAGCTGGGTATCAATCCTTCCTTCGTATTCCCCGCACAGCAGTCCGTTGTTTCCACGGATGCACTGGTGGCTGACTGGCACGCTGAGTGCAACGCATGGCAGTATCAGTTCGTGGTTGACCCCTGGCCCTTCATTTACTCCACGGTAGAGGAATCCGAGGTAATCAACGCATGTATGGTGGACATTGAGACCTATGTCAATGAGAACGCAACGGCATTCATCACCGGGACGAAGAGCCTCGACAATTTTGATGCCTATATCACTGACTTAAATGCCCTGAAGCTAAATGAGGTACTGACGGTTAAGCAGAACCAGTACAGCCGCTTCTATGAGGCATTGACAAAGTAAGGAATTTCGGGTAGAATTTTCCTGAACATGGGTGGAAGGGATACTCCTTTGGAGTATCCTTTTTCGATTACAGGCTAAGCTTTATGAGATAAAAGCTTTAGAATGGAGAAAAAATGAAGGATACGGTTACGATTGAAAAATATTACGGAAGCCTCGGAGGAATGCTGAGAAGGTATGAGGCAAAGGCTTGCGCCGACCGCTTCAAGGGAAGCAGTGCGCAGGAATTTGAGGCTTGGAAGAAAGAGGAGAGGGAGAAGCTCCGGGAGCTTCTTGGGCTGTCAAACATGGAGAGCTGCCCGCTTGCACCGAGGGTGCAGGAGCGCGTGACGGCAGAGCCGGGAATTCTGAGGGAAAAGGTGCTGCTGCAGGTAGAGCCGGATACATGGATGCCCGTCTATATCCTGATTCCGCAGGGAGAACAGAAGGGGGTATTTCTGGCACTTCCGGGGCATATGGGAGCGGGAAAGTACAGCGTGGCGGGCTGCAGTGAAATCCCGGCGGTGAAAAGGAGTATTGAACGTTTCCATTACGATTACGGGCTGCAGCTGGCAAGGCGCGGCTATGTGACGCTCTGTCCTGACTGCAGAGGCTTTGGGGAAAGGCGCGATGAAGCAAGACAGGGGGATGAGGAGGAGCAGTTTATGAACAGCACCTGCTTTCATCTGGCACATATGGCGGAGCCGCTGGGACAGACGGTAATCGGTATGTGCGTCTGGGACTTTATGCGGCTGATTGATTATCTCTGCGAGAGGGCAGAATGGGATTTGAGCGAATTGGGCTGCATCGGCTTCTCCGGGGGAGGAATGCAGACGCTGTGGCTTACCGCGCTGGACGAGAGGGTCAGGCGGGCGGTTATCAGCGGCTACCTCTACGGCTATCGGGATTCCTTACTGGTGTTAAACGGTAACTGTAGCTGCAACTATGTGCCTCATCTCTGGGAGCACGTGGACATGGGAGACATTGCAGCCATGATTGCACCCAGACCGCTGGCAGTGCAGTCCTGCAGGGATGACCATTTAAACGGCAGCAGGGGACTTTGTAATGTGTACGAGCAGCTGGATGTTGTCGGAGCGGCGTATGAGCTGTATGGGAAGAGAAAGCTGCTGTTTCACGATGTGCGGGAGGGAG
Source organism: uncultured Acetatifactor sp. (assembly GCA_964475665.1). Taxonomy (GTDB): domain Bacteria; phylum Bacillota; class Clostridia; order Lachnospirales; family Lachnospiraceae; genus Acetatifactor. The sequence continues at coordinate 39,751 of CAYZAU010000001.1, forward strand.
AGCACTGCTTCCACCCGGAAATTTTTGAGGTGCTGCCCTGGCTGCGATAGCGGCATGGGGAGAAGAAAGAGGTATTTTTCGAGGTTGACATGTGACACCGCTGTGCTATGATGTATATAGCACGGCGGACAGCACAGAAGACAGTAAGAGGAGGCTCTTCGTGTATATAGAGATTGATTTTAACAGTGACGAAGCGCTGTATCTGCAGCTTCGGAATCAGATTATCATGGGGATTGCAACCTCGCGGCTTCAGGAGGGGGATTCCCTTCCCAGTGTGCGGCAGCTGGCAGACACGGTGGGAATTAACATGCACACGGTGAATAAGGCATACACTGTTTTAAAGCAGGAGGGCTATGTGAAGGTAGACCGCAGAAGGGGTGCGGTGATTGCCGTCGATGCAGACAAAATGAGGAGTATGGAGGAGCTTAAGCGGGAGCTTCGGGTGACTTTGGCAAAGAGCAGCTGTAGAAACATCTCAAAGCAGGAGGTTCATGAGCTGATAGAAGAAATCTACAATGATTATCAATAGATAGGAAAAGCCGCGAAAGGCGGCAGAATGTGAGGTAGGAATGCAGTTGGAATTTACGGACAGAGCCAGGGAGGCACTGAAACTGGCGTCTAAGTGTGCCGCAGGTCTGAAGCAGGGATATGTGGGGACGGAGCATATTCTGGCAGGACTTTTGAAGGAAGAAGCGGGAGTGGCACACAGGGTTCTTTCGGATAACGGCGTGGAGCTTTCGGAGGTCATGAGGATGATTCAGGAGCTGATTGCCTTTGATAACGGCGTGGGGCTGAAGGAGCGCGAGGGCTTTTCTCCCAGAGCACAGCGGGTGCTGGAGGAAGCACACAGACAGGCAGCGCGTTTTAAGCAGAAGGAGACCGGGACGGAGCACATCCTTCTGGCGCTGATTAAGGAGGGTGAGAATGTTGCCGTCCGTCTCCTAAATACACTTGGCGTCAATACCCAGAAGGTTTATGCGGATACGCTGGCTGCCATCGGTCAGGATCCAAACCTGTATAAGGAGGACTTAGGCAGAAAGCAACAGGGAAAGGGAAAGCCTTCCATGCTGGAGCAGTATGCGCGCGACCTGACGGCACTGGCGGCTGAGGGCAGACTCGACCCCGTTGTCGGCAGGGAGGAAGAAATTCACCGTCTGGTTCAGATACTGAGCAGGCGAACCAAAAACAATCCCTGTCTGATAGGAGAGCCCGGTGTGGGAAAAACAGCCGTAGTAGAGGGGCTTGCCCAGCGCATTGTGGAGGGAAAGGTGCCCTTTACGGTGAAGGATAAAAGGGTTCTGACGCTGGATTTGTCCGGCATGGTCGCAGGCAGCAAATACCGGGGTGAATTTGAGGAGAGAATAAAGCGCCTGATAAGGGAAGTGATACAGGACGGCAATGTGATTCTTTTCATGGACGAGCTGCATACCATTATCGGCGCAGGAGGCGCGGAGGGAGCGATTGATGCCTCCAATATTTTAAAACCTTCGCTGGCGAGAGGCGAGCTGCAGCTGATTGGCGCAACAACTATTGCGGAATACCGCAAATATATCGAGAAGGATGCCGCCTTAGAGAGGCGTTTTCAGCCCGTGAATGTGGAGGAGCCGACAGAGGAGGAGGCAATCCGCATCTTAGAGGGTGTTAAGGGACGGTATGAGGAGCATCATCAGGTGGAAATCTCCTCTGCTGCAGTGGAGGCGGCTGTCCGGCTTTCCGCACGGTATATCAACGACAGAAATCTGCCCGATAAGGCAATCGACCTGATTGACGAGGCTGCGGCGAGCGCAAGGCTGCGGGTTGCGGACAATACGGACAGATACCGCGAGCTGCAGGAGCAGATAAAGAAGATGGATCAGCAGATGGAGCGTGCCATCCGCATGGAGGCATTTTCGCAGGCAACGGAAATCCGTAAAAGCCAGGATGAGCTGATTCGTAAATATGAAAGGCAGCGCAAACGCGACGAGAAGCGGGAGGCAAAGAAGCATTATACCATCGGCGAGGAGGAAATCGCGGAGGTGGTTGCCATGTGGACAAAGATTCCGGTACAGAAGCTGGCGCAGAAGGAAAGCGAGAGGCTTTTGAAGCTGGAGGGAATCCTGCATAAGCGCGTGATAGGGCAGGAGGAGGCTGTGACTGCGGTGGCAAAGGCAATGCGCCGCGGAAGGGTAGGACTGAAGGACCCGCGCAGACCCATCGGCTCCTTCCTCTTTCTGGGACCTACGGGTGTGGGGAAGACGGAGCTTTCCAAGGCACTGGCGGAGGCTATGTTCGGCTCGGAGGATGCCATCATCCGTGTGGATATGTCGGAGTATATGGAGGGGCACTCGGTCTCTAAGATGATTGGCTCGCCGCCCGGCTATGTGGGCTTCGAGGAGGGAGGACAGCTCAGTGAAAAGGTGCGCAGGAACCCTTATTCCGTGGTACTCTTTGACGAGATAGAGAAGGCACACCCGGATGTGTTCAATGTGCTGCTTCAGGTGCTGGATGACGGTCACATCACCGATTCAAAGGGAAGAAAGGTGAGCTTTAAGAACACCATACTGATTATGACCTCCAACGCCGGGGCACAGCGGATTGTCGACCCTAAGAATCTCGGCTTTGCCGCGACAAGTGATGCGAGGAAGGATTATGAGCGGATGAAGTCCGGTGTGATGGAAGAGGTGAAAAAGAGCTTTAAGCCGGAATTTATCAACCGCATTGATGACATTATCGTGTTCCATCAGCTCGGTACTGAGGACATGAAGGAGATAGTAAATCTTCTGGCAGCAGGTCTCTACCGCAGGTGCGAGGAACAGCTGGATATCCGGCTTACCATGACTGCGGCCCTAAAAGAGCATCTTGTGGAGAAGTATGCAGATGCGAAGATGGGAGCAAGACCCTTAAAGCGCGCGATTCAGTCGGTGGTGGAGGATGCACTTGCGGAGGAGCTTCTGGAGAAGAAGATTCAGCCGGGCGACAGGGTATCCGCCGGCTTCAAGGGCGGCAGGGTTGTGTTTACGGTGAAGCGGACAGGAGAATCCGCATGACTCAAAACAGTTGTAAAAACAGGTGGAAACATGACCGAATTTATACTATAATGAGCTTGCCACATTTTATGCGATAACCTACGAAAGAACAGGAGGATATACAGATGGCAGTTGTGGAAGAGCTGCTTCGGGCTGAGGCAGACGGAGCAGTCAGCTTTGGAAATCATAAGCTGGCAGAAAAGGCAAAGGTGGAGAATTTTGAGCACGCGGGAGACCTTTTGAAGGTCAAGACCTATCATGCCATGACCAAGCTGGAGAAAAACGGTATGTTTCTCTATGAGTCCGTGCCGGGCACCAGCGTACTGAACTTTGCCGAAAAGGAAAGCGGAGTGGAATTTTCCGTGGAGGGAGATGAGGATGCCCAGCTTACCGTCGGTCTGACAGACGATACGGAATATGAGGTGTTTGTGAATGGCGAAAGCACCGGAATCATGAAGACCGGGCTTGGCGGAAAACTTTCCTTAAGTGTGGGGCTTGAGTCGGCAGGGGAGATTCCCGTGAGAATAGAGAGAGTATGACGGCAGTATGCGCGGGGCGGCAGAGGCTTCCCCGCGCCGTGATTTTTCAGGGAGGAAGCGATGGCAAAGGGAAGGACGGCGACGGTATTTTTCTGTCAGAATTGCGGATATGAATCCTCGAAGTGGATGGGACAGTGTCCCGGCTGCAGGGAATGGAACAGCTTTGTGGAGGAGACGGTACAGAAGGCTTCCTATCAGGCGGCGGGGAGTGACAGAAAGCGTGGGAAAACCGAGCCCAGCGTGCTGTCTGCAATATCCGTGCGGGAGGAGGACAGGCTAAAAACCGGAATGACTGAGCTGGACAGAGTGCTGGGAGGCGGTATTGTGCGCGGCTCCCTCACACTGGTGGGGGGAGACCCCGGCATCGGGAAATCCACCCTGCTTTTACAGGTCTGCCGCAGCCTTGCCGGAGCGGGACATAAGGTGCTGTACATATCGGGGGAGGAATCCCTGTCACAGATTAAGCTGCGGGCGGACCGCATCGGCGAATTTTCCGATGAGCTGCTGCTGTTGTGCGAGACCAATCTGGGAGAGATAGCGGAGGTTATCAGAAGCCGCAGACCGGAGGCGGTGGTCATTGACTCCATCCAGACCATGTACAACGAGGAGGTCTCCTCAGCGCCGGGAAGCGTCTCGCAGGTGCGGGAGGCTACCAACGTGCTGATGCAGCTTGCGAAGGGTCTGAATGTGTCCGTGATGATTGTGGGGCACGTGACAAAGGAGGGAACGGTGGCGGGGCCCAGAGTGCTGGAGCACATGGTGGATACCGTGCTCTATTTCGAGGGTGACAGACATGCGTCCTACCGGGTACTGCGGGGTGTGAAAAACAGGTTCGGCTCCACGAATGAAATCGGCGTCTTTGAGATGCGGGAGCAGGGCCTTGCAGAGGTTGAGAACGCCTCGGAGTATATGCTAAGCGGAAGGCCGGAGAATGCAAGCGGCTCTGTGGTGGCGTGTACCATGGAAGGAACAAGACCACTTTTGGTGGAGATTCAGGCATTGGTCTGCCACAGCAATTTCGGCATCCCCAGAAGGCAGACCATAGGAACGGACTTTAACCGTGTCAATCTGCTGATGGCGGTGCTGGAAAAGCGCTCCGGACTGCCGCTGGCAAACTGCGATGCCTATGTGAACATTACGGGAGGCATGAAGGTGCAGGAGCCTGCCGTGGATTTGGGGATTGTGCTGGCAGTGGTCTCCAGCTTTAAGAACCGTGTACTCCCCCAGGGGCTGATGGCATTCGGGGAGGTGGGCTTAAGCGGTGAGGTCAGGGCGGTCAGCCAGGCGAGACAGCGAGTGGCTGAGGCGCAGAGGCTGGGCTTTACAACCTGTGTGGTGCCGATGGTCTGTGCGGAGGACTGTAAAAAGAACCGTAATATAGAGGTCATCGGCGTGAAGTCGGTGCAGGATGCGATTGCAGGATTGCTCTGATGGTGCTTTGCCATTGACAATAAAGGCGAGACCGGAAAGCGGACAGCTGACCGGAATCGCACGGCAGATTCTGAGCCTTCAAGATTTGTTCTGGAGGGAAGGGCTTCCTTTTTATGCCCAAATCTGCGTGAGAAACAAAGGCTTTTATTGCTTGAGCCCGTGCTGCGGGCAGAAAGGAAAAGAGAATGAGACAAGTAAAAAGGACAGGAAAGACGGCAGAAAAAGGGAAAAGGCTGACGGACGGACGGAGCGTAAAGCGAAGACTGGCAGTGTTTGGAATCGGTATGTGTATGCTGCTTGGCGGGCTTGCGGGCTGCGGCGGCAAAGAGCTGCCGAATACCGCAGAGAGTGAAGCCGTGCAGTCGGCAGGGCAGGAAGGCGTATCTGTACAGCCCGGACAGCAGGAGGGCATGGCGGAGAACGGAGAAAAAGCCGAAACGCCGAGAGAGACTGTTAAGGTGCGCATCGGCTCCCTGAAGGGACCTACCTCCATGGGAATTCTTTTTTTGCAGGATAAGGCAAAAAGCGGTGAAACGGCGGATGACTACAGCTTTCAGATGGCGACGGGAGCGGATGAGCTTTTGCCGCTGATGGTGAAGGGAGAGCTGGACATTGCGCTGGTTCCTGCCAACGTGGCGGCAGTGCTTTATCAGAAAACCGGGGGCGGTGTCTGTGTCATTGACGTAAATACGCTGGGAGTGCTGTATGTGGTGACGGGAACTGCTGACGTGAATGAAATTTCGGATTTAAGGGGAAAAACCATTTATCTGACGGGAAAGGGAACAACGCCCGAGGCGGCGCTTAGGTATCTTTTGGCTGCCGGCGGACTGACGGAGGCGGACTATACGCTGGAGTTTAAGTCTGAGGCGGCAGAGGTGGCAGCCGTGCTTGCGGGAAAACCGGATGCGATTGGTCTCCTCCCTCAGCCCTTTGTGACGGCGGCACAGATGCAGAACGAGACACTTAAGGTGGTTCTGGATTTGAACGAGGAATGGATGCGTGCGGAGAACAGCCTGAAGGATGGCATGAGCAACGGCATGGTAACGGGAGTCACGATTGTAAGAAGGAGCTTTCTGGAAGAGCACCGGGAGGCGGTGGAGAGCTTTTTGGAGGAGCATGCAGCCAGCGTGCAGGCAATCAATGAGGATGCGGCAGCAGGAGCCGTGCTGGCGGTGGAGGCAGGCATCGTGGCAAAAGAGCCGGTGGCAAAGGCGGCAATACCTGAGTGCAACATTGTCTGTGTGACGGGGGAGGCTATGAAGGCAGATTTGTCCGCATATCTGGGAGTGCTGATGGATTTTCAGCCGGAGCTTATAGGCGGCGGACTGCCCGGAGAGGATTTCTATTATGTGCCCCATACGACGGGCACTGAGGGCTGATACGGGAAGGCTTGACGGTGCAGGAGACAGATGAAGGAACAAAAAGGAGCAGGGGATGAGAGGAAAACTCTGGAAACGGGGAATAATAGTGGTTTTCTGGCTGGGTGCATGGAGCCTGCTGGCGCAGTGGACGGATAATTCCGTTCTGCTGGCAACACCCGTTCAGACGGCGGCGGAGCTTTTGGGACTGCTTGGCAGGCGGAGCTTTTATGCTACGGCAGCCGGAAGTCTGCTTCGTATCGGTACCGGATTTCTGACCGGCTTTGTGGCGGCGGTGCTGCTGGCGGTTACGGCAAAGCGTTTTCCCTTGGCGGAGGAAGTGCTGGCACCGGTGATAAAGCTCCTAAAGTCAGCTCCGGTGGCTTCCTTTGTGGTGCTGCTGCTCATCTGGTGGGGCTCTTCCTTTCTGGCGGTCGCGGTGAGCTTTCTGGTGGTTTTGCCCAATATCTATATCAATACGCTGGAGGGACTGAAAAATGCGGACGGGAAGCTGCTGGAAATGGCAGAGGTCTTTCACCTTTCCGCAGGCAGCAGATTTTTTTACATATACCGTCCTGCCCTCAAGCCCTTTCTTGACAGCGGCTTGAGACTTTCTCTGGGGATGTGCTGGAAATCGGGTGTGGCGGCGGAGGTTATCGGAACTCCGGATTTTTCCATCGGCGGTCAGCTGTATCTGTCGAAGGTATATCTGAACACGGCGGGAGTACTGGCGTGGACTGCGGTGGTTATCGGGCTGAGTGCCCTGTTTGAAAGGCTTGTCTTGAAGGCGGCTGCTGCCTTTTTTGCCTGGCAGCCGGACTGCGGGGGGAGGAGAAGCTTAAGGAGCGACGGTGCGGGAAGGAATCAGAGCGGCGCACCGCAGGAGGCGGACGAAGCCCGAGGAAAGCCGGAAGAGAGCGCAGCAGGGATTGCCGTTAAAGGGCTGTGTAAGAGCTTTGACGGAAAGCGGGTGCTGGAGGGAGTGGACGCCGTTTACCGGCCGGGAGAAATCTATTATCTGCGTCAGCCCTCCGGAAGCGGCAAGACGACCCTTTTAAAGCTGCTGGCGGGACTGCTGCAGCCTGACAGCGGGGATATGGCCGTGCCGTGCCGGGTAAGCATGATGTTTCAGGAGGACAGACTCTGCGAGGCGTACAGCGCGGTAAAGAATGTGGAGCTGGTCTGCCGGGATAAGGAGCGGGCAAGGGCGGCGCTGGAGGAGCTTCTGGAGAGTGATGCCATAGAGAGACCCTGTGAGCATTTAAGCGGCGGAATGAAGCGGAGGGTGGCGCTTGCGCGCGCAATGGAGGCGGATTCCGGGGCAGTGTTTTTGGATGAACCCTTTACGGGGATGGATGCCAAGACCCGTGCGAGGGCAGAGACCTATATACATAAAAGCAGGCGTGGACGGATACTCATCATAGCAACCCACATATAGAGGAGGGGTCTGACATGACGGGAACAGCGCGGACACAGGAGGAGCGTATGGAGGAGCTGGAAAAGACGGCGGCAAAGAGGGAAACCAGAGTGGCTCTGGTGGGAATCATCGTGGAGGACAGGGAGGCGGCAGCTCGCATCAACGGACTGCTTCACGAATACGGCGATTGCATAATCGGAAGAATGGGCATCCCGTACAGGGAGAAGAAAATGAATATTATCAGTGTCGTGCTGGACGCACCGCAGGAGGTCATAAACGCCCTGTCAGGTAAGCTGGGAATGATTCCCGGAGTCAGCAGCCGCTGCCTGTACGGGAGGTAGCAGAAGCAAAGTCAAAAGCAAAGTCAAAAGTAAAGTCACATGAGTCACATGAGACGGGCAAAAAAACATTTGTGTTTTTGCCCCTGTTGTGCTATAATTCCAGAATGACTGAGACTGTGTCCCATGAGAGCGGAACGGATAGGATAAAGCAGAGAGACACAGTATTTTGAAGGAGGAAACAGGAGCAATGAGTTTACAGGTTGAAAAGCTGGAGAAAAATATGGCGAAGCTGACCATCGAGGTTTCTGCCGAGGAGCTGGAGAAGGCTATTGAGGGAGCGTATCGTAAGAACAAGAACAAGATCAGCATTCCCGGCTTCCGTAAGGGTAAGGCACCCCGTAAGATGATTGAGCAGATGTACGGCAAAGAGGTGTTTTATGAGGACGCTGCCAATGATTTGATTCCTGACGCATACGACAAGGCGCTGGAGGAGTGCACGGAGGAAATCGTATCCTCTCCCAAGGTAGACGTGGTTCAGCTGGAAGCAGGAAAGCCTTTTATCTTTACCGCGGAAGTAGCCCTCAAGCCGGAGGTTACTCTCGGAAAGTATAAGGGTGTCAAGGTGGATAAGGCTGATGTGGAGGTCACTGACGAGGAGATTGCCGCAGAGATTGACGGAGAGCGCGAGAAGAATTCCAGAACCGTTGACGTGACCGACAGGGCAGTGAAGAACGGGGATATTGCCACGATTGATTTCGAGGGCTTTGTAGACGGTGTGGCATTTGAGGGCGGAAAGGGTACGGACTATCCTCTTACCATCGGCTCCGGTGCATTTATCCCCGGCTTTGAGGAGGCTCTGGTAGGCGCTAAGACCGGTGAGGAGACAGAGGTAAACGTTACCTTCCCGGAGGATTATCAGGCAGCAGAGCTTGCAGGCAAGGCAGCAGTGTTTAAGTGCACCGTGAAGAAGCTTCAGGAAAAGCAGCTTCCCGAGCTGGACGAGGACTTCGTGGGTGAGGTTTCCGAGGAGAGCGATACCGTAGAGCAGTATAAGGAGGAAATCCGTAAGAAGCTTGCTGATAAGAAGGCGGCTGCTGCAAAGAATGCAAAGGAGGATGCGGCTGTCGAGGCAGTAATCGCTGATGCAAAGATGGACATCCCTGATGCAATGGTAGAGACCCAGCAGAGACAGATGCTTCAGGACTATGCACAGAGACTGCAGTCACAGGGCATTTCCATGGAGCAGTATATGCAGTTTACCGGGATGACGATGCAGACACTTCTGGAGCAGGTAAAGCCTCAGGCAATGAAGAGAATTCAGTCCAGACTGGTTCTGGAGGCTGTTGCCGCAGCTGAGAATCTGACCGCGACCGAGGAGGAGTTCGAGGAAGAGGTTAAGGTTATGGGCGAGGCATACCAGATGGATGCCGACAAGGTGAAGGAGCTGTTAGGAGAAAACGGCAGGAAGCAGGTAATGGAAGACCTTTGCGTAAAGAAGGCTGTAGAGTTTGTTGTAGCAAACGCAAAAGAAGAGAAGGCGGCAGCAAAGAAGGGTACAGCGAAGAAGACCACTAAGAAGGCAAAGGAAGAGGCTGCAGAGGAGACAAACGAAGAGGCATAGTGCCTGTTACCTTACGAGAGGAAAAAGGTCGCCGCATCAACGATGCGCGACCTTTAATTTTTTATAAAAAAAAGCATTTCGAGTTGAAAAACCTTACCAAGTAGGGTATGATACGTTTGGATGTAAATAAGGAAACGTGAAATGGAGGATTTGCAATGAGTTTAGTGCCTTATGTCATTGAGCAGACCAGCAAGGGAGAGCGGTCTTATGATATTTATTCCCGTCTTTTGAAGGATAGAATTATTTTCTTGGGAGAGGAGGTCAATGATACCTCTGCCAGCATCGTGGTTGCGCAGCTGCTGTTTCTGGAGGCTGAGGACCCGGAGAAGGATATTCATCTGTACATCAACAGCCCGGGAGGCGTTATCACGGCAGGAATGGCAATCTATGACACCATGAATTATATCAAGTGTGATGTCTCAACCGTCTGCATCGGGATGGCGGCAAGCATGGGCTCTTTCCTGCTTTCCGGCGGAACGAAGGGAAAGAGATTCGCACTTCCCAACGCGGAGATTATGATTCATCAGCCCTCAGGCGGCAGCCAGGGTCAGGCAACGGAGATAGACATTGCGGCAAGACATATTTTAAAGACAAGGGAGAAGCTCAACCATATGCTGGCAGCCAACACCGGCAAGGACTATGAGACAATCTGTGCCGATACGGAGCGTGACAACTGGATGAGTGCACAGGAGGCAATGGACTATGGTCTTATTGATATGGTGATTTCTTCCCACGAGAATAATTAGGAGCAGAGTATAAAGAATGGCAACCAAAATGAATGGAAACGATATCAGATGTTCCTTTTGCAACAAGACGCAGGGGCAGGTGCGCAAGCTGATTGCAGGTCCTGCGGGAGTATATATCTGTGATGAATGTATTGACATCTGTGCAGATATTCTGGAGGAGGAGCTTGAGGACGAGGAGCTTGAGGAGACTGCGCGCCCGGAGCTTAACCTTCTAAAGCCCATGCAGATTAAGAAGTTTCTGGATGAGTATGTTGTGGGACAGGAGGAGGCGAAGAAGGTTCTGGCTGTCTCTGTCTATAACCACTATAAGAGAGTGACCGCACCCAAGGACTTGGACGATGTGGAGCTGCAGAAGAGCAATATTATCATGGTGGGACCTACCGGCTCAGGCAAGACCTATCTCGCGCAGACGCTTGCAAAGATTATCAATGTTCCCTTTGCGATTGCGGATGCGACAACGCTGACGGAGGCGGGCTATGTAGGCGAGGATGTGGAGAATATTCTGCTGAAGCTGATTCAGGCGGCGGACTATGATGTGGAGCGTGCGCAGTATGGCATTGTCTACATTGATGAGATTGATAAGATTACCAAGAAGGGCGAGAATGTCTCCATTACCCGCGATGTGTCGGGTGAGGGAGTGCAACAGGCGCTTTTGAAGATTGTGGAGGGAACTGTTGCCAGTGTTCCGCCTCAGGGAGGAAGAAAGCATCCGCATCAGGAGCTGATTAGCATCGATACTTCCAATATTCTATTTATCTGCGGAGGCGCCTTTGACGGTCTGGATAAGATTATTGAGGCACGTCTGGATAAAAAGGCAATCGGCTTTAACACGGAGGTTTCGCAGAAATCAACCAAGGAGATGGATGACCTGCTGCAGGAGGTAACGCCTCAGGATTTGGTGAAGTTTGGTCTGATTCCGGAGTTTGTAGGGCGTGTTCCGGTCTGCGTCGCCCTGAAGGGACTGGACAGGGAGGCTCTGGTGCGGATTATGAAGGAGCCGAAGAATGCACTGATTAAGCAGTACCGCAAGCTTTTTGGAATGGATGACGTGGAGCTGTCCTTTGAGGAGGATGCAGTGGCAGCCATTGCAGACAAAGCATTTGAGAGAAAGACGGGGGCGAGAGGTCTCCGCTCTATCATGGAGAGTGTCATGATGGACACCATGTATAACATTCCCTCCGATGAAACCATCGAGGAGTGTATTATCACAAAAGAGGCTGTAGAGGGAACAGATAAGCCTCTTGTTCTCCATAAGGGTGAGGACAGAGCAAGGCTCGGGACAGCCATTTGACGACAGGGGCACCGTTTGCGAAGGACGGTGCCCTGTGCGTCAGTGAAGCAGAGGGACACAATGACACGGATACGGAGGAAAGCCGGACAATGATTATCAGGAAGGTAGGACTGGAGACAGTATGCGGTGTGACGAGCAGACTGCCGGAGAACGACAGGCCGGAGGTTGCTTTTGCGGGCAAGAGCAACGTGGGAAAGTCATCGCTGATTAATGCGCTGATGAATCGGAAGGCGCTTGCCCGTACCAGTGCACAGCCCGGAAAAACCCAGACGATTAACTATTACAATGTAAATGATGCCCTGTACTTTGTGGATTTGCCCGGATACGGCTATGCAAGGGCGAACGAGAAGGTCAAGGCACAGTGGGGAAAGATGATAGAGGACTATCTCCACAAATCCAGACAGCTAAAAAGGGTCTTTTTGCTGATTGATATCCGGCATGAGCCATCGGAAAACGATAAAATCATGTACGACTGGATTGTGCGGAATGGCTATCACCCCGTTATCATTGCGACAAAGCTGGATAAGATTAACCGCAGTCAGGTGCAGAAGCAGCTAAAGCTGATACGCACGGCGCTGAAGGTGGAGGAGGGAACGGTGATGATTCCTTTTTCTGCCGAGACAAAGCAGGGAAGAGAAGAAATCTATGAGATTCTGGATGAAATTCTGGAGGTAAATGCATGAGAAAGTACAGCAAGGCGGTAGTCAATCTGGTTGTGGCGGCAGGGATACTTCTGATGGTTGTCTGGCTGTTGCCCAGAGCGCTGGTGTTCTTTTCTCCCTTTGTAGCAGGCTGGATTATTGCGCTGATAGCAGCTCCACTGGTTCGCTTTTTCGAGGAAAAGGTAAAGATCAAACGGAAGGTGGGAAGCGTATTCGTTATTGTTGCGGTGATTGCCCTGGTGGTATTCCTGATTTACTTCATAGGTGCGAGACTGGTGGAGCAGGCGGTTGGACTGATTAATTCCCTGCCGGATATGTGGGCGGGAATGGAGCAGGATTTGAACAATATCGGGAAGAATCTGAGCGTGATTATAGAGAAGCTGCCTGAAGGCATCAGTAAGAATCTGAATGATTTTGTGAACACCATCGGCAGCTATGTAGGAGATTTGCTGGGGCGTATCAGCACGCCGACCATTGCCGCGGCAGGAAACCTTGCAAAGCAGCTGCCTGCCATCTTCATAGGTCTGATTATGGCATTGCTTTCCTCCTATTTCTTTGTGGCGGAGCGCGCGCAGATTAATGAGTGGTGTCGCAGACATATGCCTGCTACCATACAGCTGCGCTATCAGATGATTCAGAAAAGCCTGCTACGGTCGGTGGGCGGTTATTTCAAGGCGCAGCTGAAAATAGAAATCTGGATGTATCTGCTGCTGCTGATAGGCTTCTTTGTGCTGGATGTTGACTACTATGCGCTGATAGCGCTCGGTGTTGCATTTATGGACTTTCTGCCCTTCTTTGGAACGGGTACCATACTGGTTCCGTGGGCAATTATCCGGCTGCTGACCGCAGATTATCAGGTGGCAATCGGACTTCTGATTATCTGGGGAGTGGGACAGCTGGCGCGTCAGATGATTCAGCCAAAGATAGTAGGAGACTCCATGGGAGTACCGCCGCTTCCCACTCTGTTTCTGCTATATGTAGGCTACAAGCTGAGCGGTGTTATCGGCATGATTATAGCGGTTCCGCTGGGGCTGCTGGTGTACAGCTTCTACAAGGAGGGCGTTTTCGAGACAACAAAGAACAGTGTACTGATTCTTGTGGCGGGAATCAACCGTTTCCGAAGGCTTGGCAAGGAGGATATGTTTGAGGTGGACGAGATGAGGATGCGAAGTCGGGAGACTGCCCGAAGGGTAGAGGAGCAGCGGGAACGGGAGCTTCGTGAAAGGGAAGCCGGAAAACGGAATAGGAAGAATAGAAAAAGCGGAAACGAGGGGATGCAGTGAAGGCTGCCTCCTCTTTTTTGTGCAAAAACGAAGCCGGAATGATGCACATTTGATACAATGAAAAAATATAATGTGTGGCATAGAGTGACAGAAGCCTCTGCGGAGGCAGGGACGGTGTGTTTTAGAAACGGGAACGGGGACGGATATGGATAAAAGAATTCTGGTTTACAATAACAGGACGAAGATTGCGGAGAGGATGGAACCTCTGTTCGTGGGAGAAGGCATGAAAATGTCGGTGGCCGCCGACCTTAGGGAGCTGGAGCGGCTGCTGGAAGCAAAGGGTATTTGCCTGATGCTGGTGGATGTGGAGCTGAAGGATAAGGGCTGGGACAAGGGAATAGAGCTGATTGCGTCACTGCGCCGGGAAAGCAGTATCCCGCTGATTGTAGTGTCCTCGCAGTCGGCAGAGACGGCTAAAATCATGGCGCTGGAGGCGGGAGCGGACGACTATGTGACGGCAGACTGCAATCTGCTGGTGCTGCTGGCACGGATAAAGGCTCAGATACGCAGATATGAACAGCTGATGCAGCTCTGCACCACCCTTAACCGCACCTATCGCGCAGACGGACTGGTGATAGATGATATTCAGAGAAGGGTCACGGTGGACGGCAGGAATGTGCGTCTGACCCCGATAGAATATAAAATACTGCGGCTACTGGTACAGCGTAGGGGGACGGTTCTGTCCAACAGGCAGATTTATGAAAGCATCTGGAATATGCAGGCAATCGGTGCAGACAACACGGTTGCCGTTCACGTCAGGCACATCAGGGAGAAGATAGAGAAAGACCCCGGAGAGCCGAGATACTTAAAGGCGGTATGGGGAAACGGCTACATGGTAAGCTAGGAGACATTGTACGGGTTGACAGCGGCGGCTTTGTTTTATATACTTGTATCCGATGATTTGTTCTTACCAAAATGAAGCGGGAGTGAAAAAATGAATTCTGAACAGCTGGAGACACCGGTAGCGGGAAAACCCGTACGGGCAGCAAGAAGAGGTATCAGCGGAAGCACCGTTAAAATAATCGCAGTGGCGGCGATGCTGATTGACCATGTGGCAGCGGTCGTGCTGACAAGAATGCTTATGGAGCGGGGGCTTCTTGAGATTAGCCTTTCCGGCGATATGGATGAGGTGCTGGCGTGGCTTTCGGAGAATTGGGCTTTGTACTATACCGTGAGCTATATGCGGCTGATAGGGCGTCTGGGCTTTCCCATTTTCTGCTTTCTGCTGGTAGAAGGCTTCCAGAAGACGGGGAACCTAAAGAAGTATGTGACGCGCTTGGGGATTTTTGCCCTGATTTCCGAGATACCCTTTGACCTGGCATGCAGGGGAAGGGTGCTTGAATTTGAATATCAGAATGTCTATTTCACCCTGTTTTTGGGGATTCTGGCACTCTGTGCCATTGACCGGATTGCAAAGCACGAGCTTTCTGCGGTGATACGCTGGGGGCTGACCGTGGCCGGGATTTTTTCCCTGTCGGGTTACCTGCTGTGGATGCGCAGGGAACATCTTGTGCGGGAGGTGTGGCTGCTGGGTGGAGGAGCCGTGCTGGCGGTTTTGATTTTCCTGCTGCTTGCAGGACTCAAAAAGGGTATGTCCTTTATGCACAAATGTGCTGCCGTTATGGCAATTACCTTTGCAGCGATGTTTCTTGCCGATGTGCTGCAGACAGATTATGCGGGAATGGGTGTGCTGACTATTGTCGTTATGTATCTGTTCCGCAAAAGGCGTGTCATTTCCATGCTGGCGGGCTGCATCGTCCTTGCACTGATGGGCCTGAACGAGATTACGGCATTCTTTGCTCTGATTCCTGTTGCGCTCTATAACGGTAAGAGAGGACTTAAGATGAAATATTTCTTCTATGCCTTCTATCCTGTGCATCTGTTGCTCCTCTGGCTGATAGCAGCCGTCATGGGACTCGGATGGATGTCGGCATTTTAAGACAGGCAAATTCAATTCACAGAAATCAAAAATCCCCGCGGTACTCTGAGCATATCAGAATGCCGCGGGGAATGGTGTCTATGGCTGTATGAAATCAGTCAGTCCTCTTATCCCCCCAGAAGAACAGGGCAACCGTGCCGGGACCCGTGTGGCTGCCGATGGTGGTACCGACATAGTATATCTCAACCTTGCCGTTTAGCTTCGGGAAGACCTCCTCCACCAGCCTGGCAACCGCCTCTGCGTCCTCACGGCAGGCAGAATGGGAGATGTAGCACTTGCCGGAATAATCGAGTCCGTCCTCTGCGTGCTCCTTCATCTGCTCTACGATGGCGTTGATTACCTTGCGCTTGGTGCGGATTTTGTATCTCGGTATCAGACGCCCCAGATAGTCCATATTCAGCAGGGGGCAGATGCCCAGTATCGTCCCGATGGCACCGGACGTTTTTGAAACACGCCCGCCCTTGATGAAGAAGGTAAGGTCTGATGTGAAGAACCAGTGGTGAAGCCGTAGCTTATTTTCCTCTAAAAAGGCATGCAGCTCGTCCAGACTCTTTCCCTCGTCCCGCATATCAGCGAGCTTATCCATAAGCAGACCATAGCCGGAGGATGCCGCAAGGGAATCCACAACATATATTTTCCTGTCCGGAAACTCCTCCTGCAGGCTGTTTTTGGCGAGGATGGCGGAATTCAGAACGCCGGAGATGCCCGAGGAAAGGGAGACATGGAGAATGTCATAGCCCTTTTCCAGAAAGCCTCTGAAATATTTTTCAAATTCATCCGCATTAATCTGGGAGGTCTTTGTGTCGGCACCGTCCGCCATGCGCCGATAAAACTCCTCGAAATCCATGGACTGACCGAGGTCGTCAGAGTAGGCAACTCCGTCCAGCTCATAGTGAAAGCAAATGTATGAGATGTCTCTTTGTTTAAAATGCTCCACGGATAAATCGGCAGTGGAACAGCAGCTGATTACATATTTCATCCTTTTAATCTCCATTCCGAGAACGTTCTTTCCTCGCGGTATCGCGAACCGAAATCCGCGAAGGCGATTTGGCTGTCGCGTGAGCGTGTCTGTGACGTTCTCTGCACAAACAACAGGTATTCAGGAAGGCGGGCGCACATATCCGGTGGTATGTGGTTTTCAGTACCGCATGATTTCGTATGCTAAGCTCTGATTTGAGTTCCTGAGATACAGGTACTCTAAGAGTGTAACACCTTTTACATAAAAATTCAATCCTTCACCGTTGACGAAATGCAGATTTAAGGTTACAATTATTGTAAGTGCTTACATTTCCCGAAATAAGGGAAAAAGAGGAGGAAGCAATTCATGAAAATGCCGGTTTTTGAGAAGTATATCGCAGAACTGATTGAAAGGAGCACCATAGAGGTGCCGGCGTGGAACATTGAAAAAGCGCGCGGGAATGGAAAAGGGGCAGGCTGGAATTATGTGGACGGGTGTATGATTCTCGCCATGCTGGAGATTTACCGGGCAACAGGCGAGAAGCAGTATTACGAGTTTGCCGATGCCTTTATTGATTACCGGGTAGAAGAGGACGGAAGCATCAGGGGCTATCGCGTGGATGAGTACAACATCGACAGCGTGAATGCCGGAAAGACCCTGTTTGCCCTGTATGAGATGAACGGCAAAGAAAAATACAGGAAGGCGATTGAACTGATTTACAGCCAGCTGCAGACGCATCCCAGAACTTCGGAAAATAACTTCTGGCATAAAAAGATATATCCGAATCAGGTGTGGCTGGATGGGCTTTATATGGGACAGCCCTTTTACATGGAGTATGAGACGAGGTTTAACAATAAGAAGAATTACGGGGACATTTTCGGACAGTTTGCAAACGTGATTAAGCACCTGCGCGACGAAAGGACAGGTCTTTATTATCATGCCTATGATGCCTCAAGGGAGGCGTTCTGGTGTGATAAGGAAACGGGACTCTCGCAGAATTTCTGGCTCAGGGCAATCGGCTGGTATGCGATGGCGCTTTTGGACACACTGGATAAGTGCGAGCCGGGGGAAGAATACAAATCAGAGTATGAGATGCTCAAGACAGCGTTTGTACGGCTGATGGATGATATGCTGAAGCTTCAGGATGAGAGCGGTATGTGGTATCAGCTGCCGGCGCTTGGCGGCAGAGAGCCAAACTATCTGGAGACCAGCGGAAGCGCAATTATGGCATATTCCCTGTTGAAGGGTGTGCGCCTCGGCTTTCTTTCGGAAAGCTATAAAAAGCCCGGTCTGAAGGCGTTTAGCGGAATCTGTGACAGATACCTCAGAGAGACAGAGGATGGGCTGAATCTGGGAGGAATCTGCCTTGTGGCAGGATTGGGTCCGGAGCATGACAGAAGGCGTGACGGTACCTTTGAGTACTATATGTCTGAGCCGATTGTGGAGAATGATGCAAAGGGAGTAGGACCTCTGCTTCTGGCGTACACGGAGCTGAGAAGACTGCCGGACGCAGAAGCGTAAACGGCGGTCAGATTCCCGGCATACACCGGGAGAGAGGACATCCTCTAAGCGAGGATGTCCAGATGCTCCAGCAGAATTTTGATTCCCATGAGAATGAGGATGACACCGCCGGCGATTTCAGCCTTTGCCTTGAATTTCAAGCCGAAGGCATTTCCGATCTTGACACCGACGAGGGAAAGTACAAAGGTGATGACACCGATGAAGGCAACGGCGGGTACAATCTGAACCTGCAGGAAGGCATAGGTGACACCGACCGCAAGGGCATCAATACTGGTGGCTACGGCGAGCAGAAACATAGTCTTTACATCTACGGCATCAGAAGCGTTTTCCTCTTCCTTGGAGAGCGCTTCTTTTATCATGTTTGCGCCAATCAGTCCCAGAAGTACAAAGGCAATCCAGTGGTCAATTGCCGTGACATAGCTCTCAAAGCCTGTGCCCAGAAGATAGCCGAGGGTCGGCATCAAAGCCTGAAAACCGCCGAACCAGAGAGCGATAATCAGTGATTTCTTCACGGAAAGCTTTTTCATGGCAAGTCCTTTACAGACAGCGACGGCAAAGGCGTCCATGGAAAGACCGACAGCAGTGACAAACAGGGTAAGCAGACTCATGATTGATATTCTCCTTCGTTTTATCCGCGGGAGCACGGCAGGCTTTCCGGCAAAAAGAAAAACCCACAGACAATCGTGCGAAAACGCACAAACTGTCCGTGAGTCTCATCATCGCAATCTGATTGCTTCGGTAACGCCAGGAAAAATCCATTATGTTGACATTACCACAGCCGAAGCTGCCAACTACTCCCTCACAGGATTAATCTATGTTTCCCCATTGTAAGCTAATTGAGAAAATTTGTCAATACAAAAAGAAAGAGAGCATCGGAATCTGCCGATGCCCTCTTTGGTGTTCGTTATCGTTCAGAAGCAATTAAGCCACTACAGTAACGTTGGTTGCACGAACCTTGCTGCTGTTCTGGGGATCAGTCTCAGTATCGAAGGATACCTTCTGACCTTCCTCAAGGGACTTGAAGCCCTCAGCATTGATGGCAGAGAAATGTACGAATACTTCCTCTCCGGTTGCATCGTTGGTGATGAAACCATAGCCCTTCTGTGCATTGAACCATTTAACTGTACCGTTGTTCATTTTGGTACCTCCTTCATAAAAATAGTGATTCTAAAACTAGGACAAAAAAATCACATATTTGTGTAAACCATCATCAAAGTAGCAATGACTTACATAAATATGTGAGTTCAATGACTTTCATTTAGAATACTCTTGCAGTATAGCACCGATATTTGCCGAATGTCAACTATTATTTTGCGTGATTTTCAAATATTTTTAAACACCTTAGATTGTTGAAAAGCAGGGAAGGAAGGAGAAGTGAAGGCTGGAGCGGTATCCTGCAAAGATGCAGAATACCGCGTTTTTTTCTCCCGGCAAATGTCTCCCTTTATAAGGGCAAATCCTTTTTTGTAAAGTGCAGGGAGCCTGCAACATATCCCAATATGCCCGCTGCGCCGAGAATGACGAATTTCCAAAGAAATGTGTTTGTCCCGTCGATGATGGAAATGACATCAAAGAGGGAAATGATGGTTGCGTAGTTAAAGTGATTCAGGGCATCCAGCCGGACAACGGACGGAATCACGGGGCTGCCGAAGAGACCGAGCATGGCGGCGACGAGTGCGAAGATGGATAGTCCTCCGCCGATTGCCATGGAACGCTTGCTGCGGTCAAATACGCAGGAGGTGAAAAAGCAAAGCCCTGAGAGAGCAAACAATACAAGGAAGGCACCCAGATTCAACAGAAACAGGTTAGTGTAGGTCAGCTCAACCTCCTCCGTGACAAGAGAGAGGCAGATACAGCCCGTTGCCGTCGTTAAGGCAAACATGGCAAGCAGGGAGCCGATGAGATATAAGCCCTGTGTGAATACCACGGTGCTTCTTTTGGTAGAGGTCGACAAAACATATGCCATGGAGCCGCTGTCCACCTGCCCGGAAATCAGGTTGTTGGATGCCATAATCATATAGATGATAGGCAGAAGCAGCCCGGCGAGCTTATAGAAGATGGAGCCGACAATCAGGGTGTAGAGGTCAGCCTGACCGATTTCCTCAAGAGCATCGGAAACCTCCGACGGCAGAGTGGAGAGAAAGCTGGTGGAAATGTCTGCGGCAAGACTTTCCTTTTTAGCGGCAACGGCATCCGTGTAAGCTACATTTCCGTCAGAGGTATTTTCCACATACTGCGTGTCAAGCAAATCAAGCTCATATCCCAGCCTGCCCTGATAGGTTACGATGGCAGTTGCTGCCATGTGCTTCATGGAGGCGTAGGTGTAGTCGAAAGAATCGAATTTTTCCCTGCTGACACCATAGCCGGAGAGAGCATTCATGAGGGCATCAATGTTCTCAGCCTTTGTCATGTTCCCTGCAAGGAAGACGGCTGCGCCGTCTGCTGCCCTTGCCTGACGGTAATCACTGCGTTCTTCGGAGGTAAGATAGGCAGCTATATCCCCACTGTCAATATGGGCAAGCAGTGACATAAAATCATAGTCCGCCGGGACGGCTTCTCCGTTCTCCACATAGAAGTCATCAAAGAGTCCGTTCGGATTCAGCGTATACATGGTGCTGCCGAGGATTTCCTGAGCTTCGGAGGAATCCTCGGTATACCCGGCAGCAGCTGCCTTTTGAGCATGGTATTCCTGAAGCTCCTCACAGGCAGAGGAATAAGCGGCAGTGACCGCGTTTTCCTGTGTCGCGGGAGAGTCAGCCTTCCAGGTCTGCACTGCGGAGAGATATTCATCCATGGAAGAAAAAGCATCCTGCGCGGGCATTTCCTCCATCCATGCTGTCACGAGAGCGGCATAAGTATTTCCTATTTTGGTTTTCATCCGGGGAGAGGCGTCCTGCCATTGCTGCATTGCGGCAGCATACACGGAAACGTCGCTGAACTCCGTACTGACGGGCATTTGGGAACACCAGATAAGATAGGAGAGGGTGTCCTGTGCGTCAGCCGCAAAGAGCGAATCGAACTGCACAAGCCCGTCCTCGGCATCGGCGTAATAGGAGAGAGCACGCTTTTCCATCTGGGCATCTATTTCCTTTGTGATGATGGTATCCTGAATTGCATTTTTGACCTCACCGATATTGCCGTTTCCTGAAATCAGCATAACGCAGGCAAGCATAAAGCAGACGGCGAAGGTTATAATGCCCCACATGGTTCCGTTTGCCTTGCAGGACTGTTTTAATAGAGCTTTGCTGAACATATGTTTTCACCATTTTAACCTTTCTTCTGATTGACTGACAGCATATTTTTAAAGTGCATCTCAAGCGTGTAGGGAAGCTCTGAGATAAATTTTACCCGATAGGCCTTCAAAACCCTTAAGAGTGCGGCGGTTTCGTCTGTCGGGATGCGGATGGATACCTGATTGTACTGCTCCTGAAGACGGATAAGCTCATACGCTTCGCCGAGAAAACGCCGATAGTCATCCGCAGTGTGAAATTCAATCTTGAAATCCTTAATGGGGCGGTTCCTGATTTGTTTCATGTCGCATAAATCCACAATATGACCGTCGCTGATTAGAGCTACTTTATCGCAGGTTTTTTCCAACTCGTCAAAGCTGTGGCTGCTCATAAAGATGGTTTTTCCCTTTTGATGCTCCTTGCTGATGATGTCGAGGAAGGTCGCGCGCATCAGCGGGTCGAGACCGGTTGTGGGCTCGTCCAGAATGATAATCGGGGAATCGTTCATCAGGGCAGCCACCAGAGCGGTTTTCTGCTTCATCCCCTTACTCATCCGCTTGAGACTGGCGCTCGGGTCCAGCTGCAGGCGTTCAATCAGCTCATTGGCATAGGACATATCACGCAGCCCAAGAAAGTCTGCCTGACACCGCAGAAAATCAGTGCCGGTCTTTAAGTCGGGGAAAGCAATCTCGCCGGGGACATAACCAATCTGCCGTACAATTTCGCTGGAATGCTCCCAGGCAGATAATCCGTTTACGACAGCACTTCCCGCGGTGGGCTTAAGAAAGCCCATAATATGACGGATGGTGGTGGTCTTTCCACTGCCGTTTGTGCCGACATATCCGACCATTTCTCCTGTTTCTATTGAAAGTGACAGGTCAAATATGCCGCGTCCGTTTCCGTAATCCTTGGTGAGGCGGTCTAACTCGATGATATTCATTGCAATGCACCTCCGAAGTCTTTGTCTTCCTTGTAGAATTTCATAAAGTAGTCCTCCAGAGTTTCTTTCCGATTGCTAAAGGAACGCACGCCAAGGGAGGAAAGAAGCTCAATCAGACCGTTTAAGTCGCTGTCCTCAATGGAGAGCCGGAGCGTGTTATGTTTTTCACCGTCCGTGATACAGGAGTCAAGACCTTGACTCTCTACCTTAAACCGCTGCACTTCCCGTTCGTTTTCAAACACCACCGTATAGTACTTGCGGGAGGCATGCTTTAGGTCATCTGCCACAAATTCGGATACGATTCGACCGTCCTTGATAATGGCAATGCGATCGCAGGTAGAATCAATTTCCGAAAAAATGTGACTGGAGAGCAGAATTGTTTTTCCGCGTGCCTTCTCCCTGTGAATAAACTGAATAAAATTTTCCTGCATGACGGGGTCAAGACCGCTGGTAGGCTCATCCAGAATCAGCACCTCCGGATTTGACATAAAGGCGGTGACAATGGCGAGCTTTCGCTTGACACCGAGACTCATCCTCTTGGTCTCGCCGCGCAGAACGTTGTCCTCCAGCTCAAAGAGACTCAGCATTTCGTCAAGCTTCTGACGGTTGTGAACCTTCTGCATACTCTGCATCATCCGGATAAATTCCCAGCCTGTCAGTCCGGCGGGAAGGGCAATTTCTCCGGGAATATAGCCTACATGACTCAGTATCCTGTCATAGTTGCGGAAGGTCTCCAGTCCGAGAATCCTCGAGCTGCCGGAGCCCGGTCTGGAAAATCCCATCAGATGCCGGATGGTGGTTGATTTTCCGGCACCGTTGGGGCCTAAGAAGCCGAAGACCTCTCCCCTGTCAACATGAATGCTGACATCAAATATCCCGCGCCCGAAGCCGTAGTCCTTTGTCAGAGAGGAGGTTTCGATGATGTGTCCGGTATCGGTGCAGGAGATTGTTTGCTTTTTCATATCGTACATAGCTCCTTTCAAAACATTAACAGTGTTGACATTTAAACTGTGTTGAATTATAGTATTTTCAGAAGGGAGCGGAAGAACACAGAGGGTAATCAGTGTTTAAATATAAACAATGTTTATAAATGTGTATATTTTCCGGGGACAAGGATGTGAAAGCACAAAATTTGAATAATTCCTCCAGAAAAACAAGAAGACTGATTAAGAAGGTATTTGCAGAAATGCTTTCCGAGAAAAGGGAGCTGGGGAAAATATCGGTCAGCGAGCTGTGTCAGCGCGCTGATATCAGCAGGGGCTCCTTCTACTCACACTATGACGATATTTACGGTGTGGCGGAAGATTATGAGAACGAGATGATTGATACCTTTTTTGACAGTGCACGTCTGCTGGAATCTCAGGACATCATGCACTTTATTGATTCCATCTTTGAGTTTATCGGGGAAAACAATGAAAACTACCGCCTGCTGTGTAAGTCAAATGATTTTCTGTTTGCGGCAAAGAAGCTGACGGCGATTGCCTCCGGCAAGCTGCTGGAGCTGTGCCACAATGACAGCCGCATCAAGGACAGGACACATATTGAGCTGGATTTGGAGATTTTTCTGGAGGGCCTGCTTTGCGAGTATGTAAAATATTGCAGGGGTTATTCCGTAAAAACGCTCGCTGACCTTTACGAGTATACAAAGTACTGGGTGACGAATTTCATCGCCCTGCGGGCAAAGCGTGCAGAGGCTTAAGGAAGGGACTTAAAACAGAAGAGCGGCTGTGGGAATAAAGGCTGTCATATGCGGAAAAGCTAGAGGGCGACAGGAGGATGTGCATGAGATGACAGGGAGCTTTTTTGTGACAGCCGCCGTGCTTGCGGCAGCTTTTTGGTGCGGATACGGGAGAGGAAAAGGAAGCAGGAAGGATGTCTTAAAAAAACAGGAGACGGAGCCGTCGGTCTGCTGGTCTGTTGGCAGTCCTATCTCCGGAAGAGTGGAAAATCTGCGGGAGGGAGAAGATGCCGCCGTGGTGATTACACCTTCGGAGGACAGACTCTATGCGCCGGCGGGGGGAAAGATTACCCGTCTGTTTCCGATGGGCAATGAGCTGATTTTTTCCACTGAATTTGGCGCAGAGCTGCTGATTCAGGCGGGAGATACGGGAGACGAGCTGCTGGGGAGATATTTCCGCCCCAAAATCGTCCAGAATGAGATTGTGCCGAAGGGGAGACTGCTCCTTGAGTTTGACAGAAACGGGCTGGAGGCGGAAGGGTGTCCCGTGCAGGTGTCTGTGCACCTAAGGGGAAGTGCCTACGGAAGCAGCGTGCGGACGACGGCGGGGGAAAGCGTCAGGACGGGAGAGGAGATTTTGCAGCTTCGGGAGCGTGACTCAAGCGGCGAAACTCTCCGGGGCTGACATGGAAGGTGCGCCTAAATTCCCGAAAGAAGGTGCGCGTACTCCCGAAGCCGGTATCCAGCGCGATGCGCGTGACGGACAGAGAGGAGTTTGTAAGAAGCTCCTTTGCATACTCCAGACGTCTGGAGTTTACATACAGCGGAAAGGAGGAGTGCAGCTTGGAGGAAAAAATCCGGGACACGCGAAAGGGGCTGACCCCGAATTCCCGTGCCAGCTGCTCCAGACTGAGATTTTCCGTATAGTGGCTGTCTATGTAGAGAAGAAGCTGCTGCTCCAGCTGCGGATCGCTGTATTTCGTCTCGGATACGACGGGAATTTTGTTGAAAAAGTCGGTCAGCAGGAGTGTGAGATAGGCGCGTGCGTAAGAGGCGGCAGCCTCCGGTATCCGCAGACTTAAGTCAAACTGCGAGGTGAGGCTTAGGAGCTCCCTGAGGGCAAGACGGCTGTGGGCAGAAAAGCCCTGCAGCGAAAAGTGGGGCGTATCCGGCGCATTGCTTTGAAAAAACCTACGGAAGTCATGACAAAAGCTGCTGTCAAAAATGCAGATCAGGGTGCGGCTGCTTTCGGGGGTACTGAAGCTGTGCAGGCGGTTGGGAAACACAAGAAGCCCCTCACCGGCAGCTACCGTATATTCCCTGTGATCCACAGTGGCGCTCAGGCTTCCCTCCAGGACGATAAGAAGCTCAACCTGTCTGTGCAGATGCGGCTCAAAGCTATGATTTTCCGAGGCGTGAAGCCATATGTGCTCCGCCCTGCTCTGATAAAATACACTCATGCTTTCCTCCTGAATGTCCGACGTTATCCCTATTTTAACACAGATTGCAAGAAATGTCACAAAAGAAAGCAAATATGACACGTATAGAAACCTGAAATGTGATACGCTCAAGCTGTCAGGCAGGGTCGATTGCGAAACGCAGGAATTAAAAAACGGCAGTCTGGCGTTTATCCGTACCAGAAAAAATGTGAAAGGGTGGACTTATGGACAAGACAAGGATTCAGAAAATGTGGATTGCCGACCGGGGAGACGGCACGTATCAAAATCCCATTCTTTACACGGACTATTCCGACCCCGATGTCATCCGTGTGGACAGGGACTACTTTATGATTGCCTCCAGCTTCTGCAATACACCGGCAGTACCCCTCCTGCACTCTAAGGACTTGGTCAACTGGAAGGTGATTAACTATGTGATTGACAGACTTCCCTTTGATTATTATGAGAAGCCGATGCACGGCTGCGGTACGTGGGCGCCTTCCATTCGGTTTCACGAGGGCGTTTACTATGTCTTTGTGCCGATGCCGGATGAGGGCATCATGATGTGTAAGACGACAGACCCATGGGGAAAGTGGAGTGAGCCGTCCTATGTGAGGAAGGTTGTAGGCTGGATTGACCCCTGCCCCTTCTGGGACGATGACGGGAAGGCTTATATGGTAAATGCCTTTGCAAGAAGCCGTATCGGCTTTAAGAGCCTGCTGTATATGTCCCCGATTGAGCCGGACTGCTCAGGGGTGCTTGATGACGGTCAGTTCATTTATGACGGTCATGCCACTCAGCCGACCATTGAGGGGCCCAAGCTCTATAAGCGAAACGGCTATTATTACATTTTCGCACCGGCAGGCGGGGTGAAGCCCGGCTGGCAGACGGTGCTGCGTTCCCGGAATATTTACGGCCCTTATGAGGAAAAAATCGTACTGCATCAGGGAAACTCTCCCGTGAATGGACCGCATCAGGGCGCGTGGGTGGATACTCCGAGCGGAGAAAACTGGTTTATTCATTTTCAGGATGTGGGAAATGCGGGACGCATTATCCATCTTCAGCCCATGCGCTGGGAGAATGACTGGCCCGTGATTGGCATCAATGATGAGGGTGGCTGCGGCGAGCCGGTGCTGTGCCATCGGAAGCCTGATGTGGGCGGGGTATATCCTGTCGACGCACCGGAGGAGAGTGACTTCTTTGAGGAGGAGAGGCTGGGACTGCAGTGGCAGTGGAATGCCAATTATAAAGAGGAATGGTATAAGGTCGGCAAAAACCGCCTGACCCTGTATGCACAGCCCGTTGCTGAAGGCACCCAGCTGTGCGATGTCAGCAATCTGCTGATTCAGAAATGGCCGGCACCGGAGTTTAAGCTTACAACCTGCCTGCATCTGGAGAAAATGGAAGAGGGAGATGTGGCAGGCATGGTCTCTCTGGGCGGCTGCTATACGGCACTGGCAGTACAGAAAAGGAACGGCAGGCTTATATTACAGCAGAGAACGGGAAACTGGGAGAAGGACGATGAGGTCATCGAGGAGCTTGGCACAGTGGAGGGAGATACCCTTTGTATCCGTATGCGGGTGGAGCACTCGGAAGACATTCTGTTTGAGGCAGGCAGCACCGAGCAGACCCTTTCCGGCATCGGACGCCTGACACAGACAACGCCCGGACGCTGGGTCGGTGTAAAGGTGGGGCTGTTTGCCATCAACGAGAGCCACAGCGTGGGTGGCAGTGTCTCGGCGGAGTACTTTGCGTTTGAGCCGCTTTCTGAATAAGCATTGTCTTGACAAATACCCTGTGGGGGTATATTCTGAGAATGAACTCGGGATACCCCTGCGGGGTATTTTTGAATGAGGCGTATGCCGCGGCAAAGGTGTGGCAGCGGCATCTAAAAATCGCAGAACATGACAGGCGGAGAGGATAGGAAGGCAAGGATGGGAAATGATAAGAGTGATGCCTGCGGACAGCAGATATGCTGCTGCCGCCAAAAGGCAACGCCGAGAGGCGAAAAGGAAAGAAAGCAGCTGCAAAACCGGTTGAGCCGCATGACCGGGCAGC
Organism: uncultured Acetatifactor sp.; assembly: GCA_964475665.1. Taxonomy (GTDB): domain Bacteria; phylum Bacillota; class Clostridia; order Lachnospirales; family Lachnospiraceae; genus Acetatifactor. Next base: position 67,145 of record CAYZAU010000001.1, read on the forward strand.
TAAACGGCATCGCGAGGATGCTGGATGAGAACCGGTATTGCGGAGAGATTCTGACTCAGGTGGCTGCGGTGGAGAGCGCGCTGCAGGCATTTGGCTACCTGATACTGCAGGAGCACATGGAGACCTGTGTGGTGGAGGAAATCCGAAAAGGAAACACCGGGGTGGTGGAAGAGGCGGTAGAGCTGGTGAAAAAGTTAAAATGAAATCACGGACAGGAGACAGAGATGAAGGAGCGTTATCACATTTTTGGCATGACCTGCTCCGCGTGCTCCTCCCATGTGGAGAAGGCGGCGGGGAGGCTTGACGGAGTAAAGCGGGTTTCCGTGAATCTTCTGACGGAAACCATGGAAATCGAATACGAGGAGGAAAAGCTCGGGCGGGAGGAAATCGAGGCGGCAGTACAGAGGGCGGGCTACGGAGCAAGCCTTATGGAGAAGACTCCCCAAAAGGGGCAGGCTGCCGCAGCACCTTACATGGGCGGACAAAGCCGGGCTGCGGAAAGGCGCGACGGCATCCGCGAAAAGACGCGTGAGGAAGCAAAAGCCATGAGGCTGCGCCTTGGGATTTCCATCGGCTTCCTGGTGCCGCTTATGTATGTGGCGATGTACCCGATGTACGGAGTGCGGCTTGGACTGCCCATGCCGAAGGCTGTGTACCGTTGTCTGTATGGCAGCGAAAACGCCATGACATTTGCATTGACACAGCTGCTGCTTCTGCTGCCCATTCTTTACAAGAACAGGAAGTTCTTTTCCGTGGGCTTTCGGACACTGCTTCATCTGTCACCAAACATGGACAGTCTGATTGCCATGGGGGCTGCGGCAGCCACGGGCTACGGCATCTTTGCCATGTATCGCATCAGCTATGGACTGGGGCATGGAGACATGGCTCTGGTGGAGCAGTATTCCCATGATTTGTACTTTGAGTCCGCAGGCATGATTCTGACACTGGTTACGGTGGGAAAATATCTGGAGAGCCGCTCCAAGGGAAAAACAGGCGAGGCGATTACCAGACTGATGGATCTTTCGCCGCGGAGCGCGATTCTGCTTACAGAGGACGGCACGGAGCGCGAGGTGCCCACGGAGGCGGTGCGGCAGGGAGACATCTTTTTGGTAAAGCCGGGAAGCCTTATCCCTGTTGATGCAACGGTGCTGGAGGGTAGCTCCAGCATCGACGAGGCGGCAATTACGGGCGAGAGCCTTCCCGTGGAGAAGCGGGCGGGTGACAGGGTGATATCGGCAACGGTCAATAAAGCAGGCTTCCTAAAATGTCGTGCGGACAGAGTGGGTGAGGATACCACCCTGTCCCAGATTATACGGTTAGTGGAGGAGGCGAGCGCCAGCAAGGCACCCATGGCGCAGCTGGCGGATAAGGTGGCGGGCGTGTTTGTGCCGGTTGTTATGGCGATTGCGGCGGTGACGCTGCTTGTGTGGCTCGCTACGGGAGCAGATGCGGAGTTTGCCGTCTCATCGGCAATAGCGGTGCTTGTGATTTCCTGTCCCTGTGCGCTGGGGCTTGCCACGCCTGTGGCAGTCATGGTGGGAACGGGAGTCGGTGCAAACCACGGTATTCTCATTAAGTCGGGAGAGGCACTGCAGTTGGCCAGAGAGATTGATACGGTAGTGCTGGACAAGACGGGGACAGTTACCTCAGGCAGACTGCGGGTAATGGGAGCAGGCTGCTTTACACAGGATGTATCGGTGGATACGCTGGTACGGATTGCAGCAGCGTTAGAAAAAAAGAGTGAGCATCCTCTGGCGGAGGCTGTGGTGGAATACGCGGAGAGCAAACATCTTGCCATCCCGCAGATTAGTGAATTCAAGGCAGTTTTCGGCAGGGGCATCGAGGGAACCCTGGCAGAGGAAATTCTGCCTGCGCCCTTTATCACGGAAGGTGACGGACCGATTGCGGTGTTTGTTGCAGGAAAGAGGGGGAAGAGTGAGAAGGAGCGTGAGTCTGCGTCAAAAACGGATGCAGGCATCAGGGCAGGCACCCGCCTGATAGTGGGGAATGCCGCTTTTATGCGTGAGAGGGGAATTGAAATCAGTGATTCGGTGCAGGAGGGGCTGGACGAAGCAGCGGAGGAGGGAAGGACGCCTCTTTTGGTGGCAGAGCTTTCAGAAAAAGCAGGACGCCTTCTCGGAACGCTGGATGTGGCGGACACGGTACGTCCAAGCTCTGTACAGGCGATACAGCGGTTTCGGAAAATGGGTATCCGCGTGGTAATGCTGACGGGAGACAACAGGAGAACGGCAGAGGCGGTGTGCAGACAAATCGGCATCGAGGAAGTGATTGCGGAGGTCCTGCCGCAGGATAAGGAAAAAAAGATTCGGGAGCTGAAGGAGGAGGGAAGGAAGGTCGCCATGATAGGCGACGGCATCAATGACGCACCCGCACTGACCGCGGCGGATGTAGGTATGGCAATCGGTGCGGGAACGGACGTGGCGATGGAGAGCGCAGACATTGTGCTGATGAAGAGCGACCTGAGGGATGCGGTGACGGCAGTGCGGTTGAGCAGACGTGTTATCCGCAATATAAAGCAGAATCTCTTTTGGGCATTTTTTTATAACGCGATAGGAATTCCGCTGGCGGCAGGAGTATGGTATCCTCTTCTCGGCATCCGTTTAAGCCCGATGTTCGGCGCGGCTGCGATGAGCTTAAGCAGCATCTTTGTGGTGGGGAACGCCCTGAGGTTAAAAGGCTTTCGCGATGATTTTACGGGAGACGGCAGAGCCGTTGCAGTGCGGGCGGCAGAGAAAGCACCGTGCACAGAGTGCGGAGTACAGGAAGAGACGGAAAAAGCACCGTGCGCAGAGTGCAGCGTACGGGAAGAGACAGAGAAGACATCCTGCGCAGCGTGTACCGCGCAGGACAAGATAAGAAAAACAGAAAAAGAGCAGGAAGGAGAAAGAAAGAAAATGACAAAGAAAATGAAAATTGAGGGAATGATGTGCGGACACTGCACAGGCAGAGTACAGAAGGCCTTGGAGGCGATAGCGGGAGTCGGCAGTGTAACCATGAGCCTGGAGGAAAAGACGGCATTGGTGGAGCTTGAGGGAGAGGTTTGCAACGAACAGCTGACAGCGGCTGTGACGGAGGCCGGATACGAAGTGACCGGAATAGAGGGTTGATTCTTTTTCTGAAAAGTTTATACTTTCTTTATTGATTTATTGCCAAAGAGTGTTATATTGGTTATAGAACAAACAAGAGGGTGAGCAGGCAGACCTCATGCCTGCGGAGGGAGGCAGAGTATGAACATTCAGAAATTTACGCAAAAGTCCATGCAGGCGGTCAAGGAATGTGAACGACTGGCCTACGAATATGGAAATCAGGAAATCGAACAGGAGCATTTGCTCTACAGCCTTTTGACGCTGGAGGACAGCCTGATTCTGAAGCTCGTTGAGAAGATGGAGATTCAGAAGGAGCATTTTCTGAACAGGGCAGCGCAGGCTTTGAGCAAGAGAACCAAGGTTCAGGGCGGGCAGCTCTATGTGGGGCAGGATTTGAACAGGGTGCTGGTAAACGCCGAGGATGAGGCAAAACAGCTGGGGGATGAGTATGTATCGGTAGAGCATCTCTTTCTTGCGATGCTGAAGCATCCCAACCGCGAAATAGCACAAATCTGGAAAGAGTACGGCATCACAAGAGAGCGCTTTCTGCAGGCACTTTCCACGGTAAGGGGGAATCAGCGGGTGACAAGCGATAACCCGGAGGCAACCTATGACACGCTGGAAAAGTATGGACAGGAGCTGGTGGAAAAAGCGAGAAACCAGAAGCTGGATCCTGTGATTGGCAGGGACAGCGAAATCAGGAACGTGATACGGATTTTGTCCCGAAAGACCAAGAATAATCCCGTGCTTATCGGTGAGCCGGGCGTGGGAAAGACTGCGGTTGTCGAGGGGCTTGCGCAGCGTATCGTCCGCGGAGACGTGCCGCAGGGACTGAAGGATAAAAAGATTTTTGCCCTGGATATGGGAGCACTTGTGGCGGGGGCAAAGTACCGGGGAGAATTTGAGGAACGTCTCAAGGCGGTGCTGGAGGATGTCAAGAGCAGCGACGGACAGATTATTCTGTTCATAGATGAGCTGCACACGATAGTGGGCGCGGGAAAGACGGACGGCGCCATGGATGCGGGAAATATGCTAAAGCCCATGCTGGCGAGAGGAGAGCTGCACTGTATCGGTGCAACCACACTCGATGAATACAGGCAGTATATAGAGAAGGATGCCGCGCTGGAGCGGCGTTTCCAGCCTGTTATGGTGGAGGAGCCAACGGTGGAGGATACCATCTCCATCCTGAGGGGACTTAAGGAGCGCTATGAGGTCTATCATGGAGTGAAAATCATGGACAATGCACTGGTCAGCGCGGCAGCCTTGTCCAACCGCTATATCTCAGACCGCTTTCTGCCGGATAAGGCAATCGACCTGGTGGATGAGGCGTGTGCCCTGATTAAAACGGAGCTGGATTCCATGCCTACAGAGCTGGATGAGCTTCAGAGAAGAATTATGCAGATGGAGATTGAGGAGGCAGCCCTGAAGAAGGAGGACGACAGGCTGAGCACGGAGCGTCTTGCACAGCTGCAGAGAGAGCTGGCGGAGCTGAAGGAGGAATTCGCCGGGAAAAAGGCACAGTGGGATAACGAGAAGGCTTCCGTGGATAAGCTCTCCAAACTGAGGGAGGACATTGATGCCGTCAACAGCGAAATTCAGATTGCCCAGCGGGAGGGAAATCTGGAGAAGGCGGCGGAGCTAAGCTACGGCAGGCTGCCTGAGCTCAAAAAGCGTCTGGAGCAGGAGGAGGCAGCGGTAGGAGCCGGGGAGCTTTCACTGGTTCACGAAAAGGTGTCGGACGAGGAGATTGCGCGGATTGTCTCGCGCTGGACAGGCATCCCCGTGGCGAAGCTGACGGAAAGCGAGAGAAACAAGACCCTGCACCTGGATGAGGAGCTTCATAAGCGGGTCATCGGACAGGAGGAGGGCGTCACGAAGGTGACAGAGGCAATCATCCGCTCTAAGGCAGGTATCAAGGATCCTTCAAAGCCGATTGGCTCATTCCTTTTCTTAGGACCGACCGGCGTGGGAAAGACCGAGCTGGCAAAATCCCTGGCAGCCGCCCTGTTTGATGATGAAAACAATATGGTTCGTATTGATATGAGCGAGTATATGGAAAAGTACTCCGTGTCCCGGCTGATTGGAGCGCCTCCCGGATATGTGGGATATGAGGAGGGCGGACAGCTGACGGAGGCGGTGCGCAGAAAGCCCTACAGCGTTGTCCTTTTTGATGAGATAGAGAAGGCGCACCCCGATGTATTCAACGTGCTGCTTCAGGTGCTGGACGACGGACGTATCACGGATTCACAGGGGCGGACGGTGGACTTTAAGAATACGATTCTGATTATGACCTCCAATATCGGCGCGAACTACCTTCTGGAAGGAATCCAGCCGGACGGAAGCATCAGCGCACAGGCGGAGGAGCTGGTAATGGGCGAGCTGCGCGGACACTTCAGACCGGAGTTTTTGAACCGTCTCGACGAGACCATCCTGTTTAAACCACTGACGCGGGAAAACATCGGCGGCATCGTGGAGCTGATTGTGGCGGATTTAAACCGCCGCCTCGAGGATAAGGAGCTGAAGCTGGAGCTGACGCCGGAGGCAAAGAAATATATCGCGGATAACGGCTATGACCCTGTATACGGGGCGCGTCCCTTAAAGAGATATATCCAGAAGTACGTGGAAACGCTGGCGGCAAAGCTGATTCTCTCCGATGGTGTAGAGGCGGGAAGTACCATCCGTATATCGGTCGAGAACGGTGAGCTGACGGCATCATAAAAACCCATTCACTTTTGTGGTTGATACCGCGCTGAAAATGAATTACAATGTAACTATTCAGAGCCATGCAAATCTGTGAATATGAGGCTGCCATGCTTGCATGGACAGACACACGGCTACGGCTCTGAATAGTTGCTTTTGCCTGAGGTGAAGGAAGCGGGGGACACTGCAAAAAGAGAAGGGAAAGGGAAAGCTATGAGCGAGGTAAAAATCATCGGACCGGCTGTGCCGGAAATGCCATGGCAGGAGAGAACAAAGGAGACAAATTCGGATTCGCCGGTGTGGCGCTACTCTGAGAACCCAATCATCGGGCGAAACCCGGTGAAGGGGGTTGCGCGCATCTTTAACAGTGCGGTGATGCCGTATGAGGACGCGTATGTGGGAGTCTTCCGCGGCGAACAGACAAACGGCGTCTCCTTTATCTATTTTGGGAGAAGCAGGGACGGCATTCATTGGGAGTTTGAGGAAGAGAAGATTCATTTTGTGGATGAGAACGGCGAGGAGTTTATGCCGCTGTATGCCTATGACCCCAGACTGGTGAAGGTGGAGGATACCTATTACATTATATGGTGCCAGGATTTTTACGGAGCCGCCATCGGCATGGCAAAGACAAAGGATTTTAAGACCTTTACAAGAATTGAGAATCCGTTTTTACCCTTTAACAGGAATGCAGTGCTGTTCCCGAGAAGAGTGAACGGAAATTATCTGATGCTGTCCAGACCAAGCGACAGCGGGCATACCCCCTTTGGTGACATCTTTCTCTCGGAGAGCCCGGATATGCAGTATTGGGGAAGGCATCGCCACGTGATGAGCAGAAGCTCAAACTGGTGGGAGAATTTAAAAATCGGCGGGGGTGCCGCACCCATCGAGACGACGGAGGGATGGCTGATTTTCTACCATGGTGTATCGGGAACCTGCAGCGGCTATGTATACAGCATAGGTGGTGCCATCTTAGACATTGACAATCCTTCCGTGGTGAAGTATCGCTGTGAAAACTTCCTGCTGACACCGGAGGAGTGGTACGAGGAGAGGGGCTTTGTGCCCAATGTCACCTTCCCCTGTGCGACCATACAGGATGCCGAAACAGGCAGGATTGCGATTTATTACGGTGCGGCGGATTCTTATGTGGGAGTGGCTTTTACCAGAGTGGAGGAAGTGATTTCCTACATTAAGGAGCACAGCAGATTAAGCGAAAGCGATACTGAGGCGGGAAGAAGATAAGCGGAGCCATGCGGGAAATCATTTTTTTTGAACCGGTTTTAAAGGAGCGCATCTGGGGAGGAAGACGGCTGGTGACGGAATTCCCCTATCGGTCGGCGGGAGAGCATATCGGCGAGTGCTGGGCGGTCAGCGCGCATCCTGACGGGGATTGTGTAATCCGTGAGGGCACTTATGCGGGAATGACGCTTTCCGGGCTGTATGCGGAGAAGAGGGAGCTGTTCGGCGGGATAACGCCGGATAGCTTTCCTTTGTTGGTAAAAATTATTGATGCAAGAGAGGATTTGAGTGTTCAGGTGCATCCTGATACGGCTTATGCAAGAAGCCATGAGGGGTATCCCTATGGAAAGACAGAGTGCTGGTATGTGATGGATTGCCCTGAAAATGCCAGTCTGATTGCCGGACATCACGCAAAGACAAGGAAGGAGCTGGAGCGACTGATTGCTAAGGGGCGCTTTCAGGAGCTGCTGCAGGAAATCCCCGTGAAAAGGGGAGATTTTTTACGGATACCCCCTGGAACGATACACGCTATAAAAAGCGGGATGCTGATTCTGGAAATCCAGCAGAACAGTGATATTACCTACCGGCTGTATGATTATGACCGGCGCTTTGAGGGAAAGCCCAGACAGCTGCATATCGAACAGGCAATAGAGGTGACGAGGATTCCGGGCGATGCGGAGGGGTTTATCCGAAGCGGGGGCAGAAAGCAGGAAAATGAGCTGTGCCTTCTGGGAGAGAGTGAGGCGTACAGGGTCTGGAGACTTGAGCTTAAGGGGCGCTACATCCTGCAGCAGGAGTATCCCTTCCTGATTGTGAGCGTGCTGGCGGGCGAGGGTACGCTGGACGGAAAGCCTCTTGCAAAGGGAACACATCTGCTTTTGCCGTCGGGCTACGGGAAGGCGGAGCTTGACGGTGCGATGGAGCTGGTTTTTTCAACGGTTTCCGACGACAATTTTTAGGGGAGGAAGAAAAATGATACCAAAGGATCCGGTGATGCTATTGAGCTTTCTGAATTTGAAGCTGAGGGATTTTTACGGAAGCCTGGATGAGCTGTGTGAGGATATGGAGCTGGACAGGGCAGAGCTTGAAGAGCGGCTGGCGGGAATCAATTATCATTATGAGGAAGGAAGCAACAGGTTTGTCTGAGGACGGAAGAAAAGAAGGAGGCATGCGCTGTCATGTCTGTACCGGCTGCGGCTTATGTCCCGGGATTGCACGCAAAAACGGTGATTCCGGGAATCTTCATGTGCTTTTGGAGGATGTGTTTTCCGGCGGGAAGGCACTCGCGGGGGATAAGAGGAGACTGGCAGTCGCGGATGTGGGTACTACAACGGTTGCCATGCTGCTTTATGAGAGGGACGGGAGTGTGGCGGAGCGCTATGTGACACCGAATCCGCAGAGAAGCTACGGGGCAGATGTGATTTCCAGAATACGGGCTGCACAGGAGCCCTCTGCCGCGGAGGATATGCGGCGTCTGATTCGGAAGGTGCTGCTTTCTGGGCTGGAGCGCTTTGCGGGGAGAATAGCTCCGAATGAGGAGCTTTTTCTGATTTTGGCGGCAAATACGACCATGACGTATCTGCTGATGGGGTGGAATCCGGAGGAGCTGGGGCGTGCGCCCTTTAGGGCGGAGCATCTGCAGGCTCTCACGACGCGGCTGGGCGGAGTGCCCTGCTTTGTGTTTCCGGGAGTCTCAGCCTTTGTGGGGGGAGATATTGTATCCGGTATGTATGCCTGTAAAATGGCACAAAAAGAGGAGATAACCCTGCTTGTGGATTTGGGAACAAACGGAGAGCTGGTGCTGGGCAACAGCAGGAGAAGGATTGCCTGCGCGACGGCAGCAGGTCCTGCCTTTGAGGGAGGCGCGACGGGAGGAATCTGGGGAGCTGACATGATAAGCCTGCTGGCGACGCTGAGACAAAAAGGATTTCTTGATGAAACGGGGCTTCTGGCAGAGCCCTTTTTTGAGCGGGGAGTCCGCATAGGCAACGTGCTGGTGACAAAGGAGGCGGTTCGAAGCGTACAGCTGGCAAAGGCGGCAATCGCAGCAGGTGTGGAAATCCTGATGGAAAAGTACAAAGTCACACCCTCTCAGATTGACAGAGTGGTGCTGGCGGGAGGCTTCGGATATTATCTGAAGCCTCAGGCAGCCGCACAAATCGGACTTCTTCCGCCGCCTCTTGTCGAGAAGACCGTAAGCGGAGGGAATACGGCGCTCTCCGGCGGGCTGCGGCTTGGCAGGGAGCTGCTGTGCGGGAAAGGGCTTGCGGAGGCCGCGGGGGAGCAGGAAAAGTCAGCCGCTGAAACGGAGAGCTTCACTCTGGCGGAGGAGGCAGGCTTTAAAGAAAAGTATATCCGCCTGCTGGATTTAAAGCCGATGCCGCAGCCGGAGACGGCAGCACAGGGAGCGGCGCAGGTCATATGTGGGGAAAATATGTAAAATAAGCAGAAATTTTGTGACGGATTTTGTCTTTTGCTATTTAAAATTACAAAAAAATAGTGTATAATGAAGGCAATGGATTCAGGAAAACAGGAGGATGGCTATGGGTAAGCTCAAAACCAACATACCGAAGCTACAGTCAGCACTGAAGAAAATCGGAAGCGGAAAGAACCGAAAGGAAAAGAACTCTGCCGTAAAGCAGCCGGGCGAGAAGAACGGAGACGGCAGGGCTGCGTGGAGTGCCAGACTGGTGAAGGCAGTGAAGCAGCAGAGGGCAGCCAGAAGCGAAAAGGAAGAGGAAACCGCCGCAACAGCGGGGAAGAAGTGGATGCTTTTCAGCATACGGAACAAGATTATGGTCTGCTTCCTGATTCCCGTGGCGTTCATGATTGCGATAGGCGCAACCTCCTATCAGCGGGCGGCTGAGGGAATGAGCGCGAAGTACAGTGAGTCCACCTCACAGACGATAGACACGGCGGTGGAGTATGTGGATGTTATCTGTAATTTTATAGAATCGGAAGGCCTGAAGTATGCCTATGACACGGATTTGAGCAAATATTTTGCGGGGCTGTATGAGGATGACGCGCTCGGCAAGATGAATCTGATGACCTCTGTGAAGGCAAACATCATTGCGTCTCAGACCTCCAATGACTTCATCAACAACATACATATTGTAACGAAGTCAGGCGTTCTGATGATGTCTACCGCAGCCACCACGAATAATGACGGTATTTTTGCGGAGTATTCCGAGACGGTGGCATCCGGCAAGAGAGGCATTGAGAGATGGATTGACAGCCATGATATGCTGGATGAGCAGTTTAGCATGAAGAAGGAAAAGTATATTATGTCCTATGAGACCCTTTCCGGCTCGGGAAATGCCTGCGTGGTAATTGATATCAAGGCAGAGGCGATAGGAGAGTTTATTGAGGGCATCAATCTTGGAGAGGGAAGCATCGTCGGTCTGGTTACCAAGAACGGCAGGGAGCTTGTCTGCAGAAATGCAGGTGAGGATGCGGAAAACAGCAAGGAGGGGGCGGTGCAGGAAAGCCTGTTCTTTAACCAGAGCTTTTTCCCGGCGGCGGATGCGGAAGAGCTGAGCGGAAGCATGGAGGTTGACTACAACGGAGAACAGTATATGTTCTTCTACGGCAGAAGTGAGGCGAGCGGCTGCACGATATGCGCACTGGTACCCACGGAGATTATCATCGGGCAGGCAGAGGCAATTAAGAGCATTACCGTTGCACTGGTGATTGTGGCATGTATCGTTGTTGTGACAATCGGTATTCTGATTGTAATCGGTATCCAGAAGAACATGAAGCGCATCGCGGGAGCACTGGAAGAGGTTGCAGGCGGAGACCTGACAGTCAGGGCAAGGGCAAAGGGACATGATGAGTTCAAGAATCTTGCCGGCTCGGCAAATGATATGATTGTGAACACAAAGAAGCTGGTAAATAAGGTGAATGCGGCAACGGTTCAGCTGGAGGCATCGGCGAAGGATGTGACTCAGGTTTCCGATGTCATCAACAGCCATTCGGAGGAGATTACACAGGAGATTAACGGAATCAGTGAGACGATGACGCAGCAGACGGCAAATGTGCAGGAATGTGTTGCGAAGACGGATATCCTGTCGGAGGAGATGCAGGAGGTCAGCCGTGTGGTAGAGCAGGTTGAGAAGCTGGTAGCCGAGACGGAGGACATTATCGGTCAGGGTATGGAGATTGTCCGGCTTCTGGGTGAAAAGGCACGACAGACCACGGAGATTACAGAGAAGGTAGGAAACAGCATTGACTCCCTGCGCAGAGAATCTGAGACGATTAACGGCTTTGTCGGAACCATTACGGATATATCCGAGCAGACAAATCTGCTTTCCCTGAATGCGTCCATCGAGGCGGCAAGAGCGGGAGATGCAGGAAGAGGCTTTGCGGTAGTGGCAGAGGAAATACGTAAGCTGGCGGATGATTCGGCTGTGGCGGCGGGAGAAATCAGGAACAATGTATCAGTGATTTCGACCCAGACCATGAACAGCGTGCAGAGCGCAAAGGAAGCGCAGGCTATGGTATCCTCCCAGACGGAGGCAGTGGAGCAGGCAGTCAGCGTATTCAATGAAATTGAGGAGCGCATGCGGAAGCTGGTAGACGGACTGAATGCCATTGTCATGAGCACGGAGAAGGCTGATGCGGAGCGGGTTGACACCGTGACGGCAATCAGACAGATTTCCAACAGCATTGAGGAGACGGCAAACAGCGCCATGAATGTGCGGGATGCAGTTGAAAAGCTGATGGAGAACGTAGAGGGACTGAATCGGACGGCAGAATCTCTCGGCGAGAACATGGACGGACTGAAGTCAGAGATTTCCGTGTTCAAGATTTAAGATATTGAGCAGAAGGAAAAACAAAAATCGGGCAGTGCGGTTATGCGCTGCCCGGCTTTTCTATACAGCTGCGGACGGCAAGCTGAGGAGACTTTTAAGGAGCGAAGGCATGAAGCTATCAGCCGGTACATAGGATGGAATGAAAACAGTGTGAGGCCGGACTGAGAATTATGAGAAAAATTTGGACGGCAATCCTGGTGTTTGACCTGATGACGGGGCTGCTGCTTTTAGGGGTGTGCGAAGGAAACAGACTGCGGGGCGCACAGGCAGCGGAAAGTTCCGGAGAAGGCAGCGAGAAAATGTACACGGCTGTGTCGGGTGCAGCTGCGGAGAACGCGGACAGTGGCAGTGCGGAGACCAGAAAAATTGCAATTACCTTTGATGATGGTCCGCATCCGTCCTATACAGAGCAGCTGCTGGACGGGCTGAAGGAGCGGGGAGTGCATGCGACCTTCTTTGTGACAGGGGAGCACGCCGGGATGTATCCTGAGATTATCAGACGGATGTATGAGGAGGGGCATCTGATTGGAAATCACACTTACAGCCATCTGCAGCTGACCTCACAGAATCGAGATGCTTTTAAGAAAGAACTGATACAGACGAATGAAATCATCATGGAAATTACGGGTGAGGAAGTACAGTATGTCCGCCCGCCCTACGGCTCTTGGGATAAGAGCTTTGAAAAGGAGCTGAATATGTTTCCGGTGCTTTGGGATGTTGACCCGCTCGACTGGTGCTCCGGCAACGCTGCGTGCATTACGGAAAAGATTGTGAGCAAGGCGAAGGAGAATGACATTATCCTGATGCACGATTACTACGATACTTCGGTCACGGCGGCACTAAAGGCGGTTGACGAGCTGCAAAAGAAGGGCTACAGCTTTGTGACGGTGGAGGAGATACTCTTTGACTGACACTTCTAAGCGCCGCTTATACAGGCGGCATTTACACAGGCAGGAAAACAGGCAGGAGAGGCAGAAGATATGATACGGCTGTTTGATGAACACATTGTAAGAAAGCAGCAGGAGCTGGAGGGCTTCTGGAAATTTGAGAGAGAGGACGGGAAGCTGTATTCCCTGCCGGTTCCCGGCTGTTGGGAGCAGCATCCGGAGCTGGAAAACTATCGGGGAAGAGGCAGCTTTTCCAAAAAGGTGCTTATCCCTGAGCCCTGTAATGTCCGCCTTGTTTTTAAAGGGGTAAGCCATACGGCGGATGTATGGTTTGATGATGCCTTTGTGGCACATCATTATAATGCGTTCACGCCCTTTGCGGGTACTGTACGGAATGTGAAGCCGGGAGAGCATATCATCCGGGTTGAAGTGGATAACAGCTTTGGCGAGCATTCGGCATTGCATACGCCCAACGATTATTACACCTATGGCGGCATCACAAGACCCGTTGCATTGGAGCAGCTTGGCGAGGCATACATAGAAGTGGTGCATTTCAGACCATGGAAGGAAGGGGAGAGCTGGCGGGCAGAAATCACGGCGGAGGTCTGCAGCTTAAGCGACAGGGAGCAGGAGCTGGAAATTTCCGGGCGGCTGGGAGAAAACGTGATACCCGGTCAGACTCTCCGGCTGACACCGGCAGAGAAGCAAAGAGTGCGCTGGGAGCTTGAATTTTCGACGGTATGCGAGTGGAATCCGGAAAATCCGATGCTTTATATGTTACAGCTGGAGCTGGGAAGACAGGGAGTGAAAGAGGACGATTACAGGGACAGGGTCGGCTTTCGCACGGTGGAGCTGGCAGGGCGGAAGCTTTGCATTAATGGAAAGCCTGTCTTTTTGAAGGGCTTTAACCGCCATGAGGATTACGGGGATATCGGCTGTGCCATTCCGCCGCAGCTTATGGCGCAGGATGTGGAGCTGATGCGGGATATGGGAGCGAATGCGGTAAGAACCTGCCATTATCCCAATGATGAGCGCTTTCTGGATTTGTGCGATGAACGGGGCATACTGGTCTGGGAAGAGAACCATGCGAGAGGCTTTGGGCTCGAGGCAATGCAGAATCCCAATTTTGAGCGCCAGTGCGCGGACTGCATTGAGGAGATGATTTATAACCACTATAATCATCCTTCCATTGTCATCTGGGGAATATTGAACGAATGTGCCAGTGAGACTGTAGAGGGCAGGGAAATTTACAGAAAGCAGTATGAGCAGATACGCAGTCTGGATGTGACCCGCCCGACCACTTCTGCTACATGCCGTCATATGCGCGATATTTGTCTGGATTTGCCGGATATTGTCTCGTTTAATATGTATTCCGGCTGGTATAAGGATGTACCCGTGAAGGAGCGGCACGAGGAGGAGATGGACTGGATTGGCACGTCCGGCGGAGAAGGGAAGCCGGTCATTGTCAGTGAGTTTGGAGCGGCTGCACTTTATGGCTGCAGGGACAGGGGACATTGTAAATGGAGCGAGGAGCGTCAGGCAGATATCCTCAGAGAGAATTTTGAAGTCTATCGGGGCGACGAACGCCTTACAGGAGTCTTTATCTGGCAGTTTGCAGACTGCCGCGTGACTGAGGAGGGTGGCTGGTTTGCCACAAGAGCGCGATGCCATAACAACAAAGGCATTCTGGATGAGTACAGGAGACCGAAGCTGGCATATGACATGGTGAAGCAGGCATATGAGAGCTGGGAGCAGTGAAGCCGTGAAGACTTAAGAAATGCGAAGGCAAAGAAGCCGTGAAGGCTTGGAAAATGTGAATGCACGGAAGACGAAAAGGACGAGAGCGGGCGGATTCGGGAATGTGCAGCAGAAAGAGGTACAGAAAGAAAAACGTGTGGGGGACTAAAGGATGAGACGGACGATGCGGAAAGCGGTGATTCCGCTGCTGATGGTATTTGTGTGCGGCGGAATCTTTGGATTTGTGTATGAGGAATTATTCTATCGGATTGACCTGGGGTATTTTGTAAAGCGTGGCAGTACGCTTGGACCATGGATACCTATTTACGGCTTTGGCGCGGTGCTGATTGTGCTGGCGACAGAACGACTGCGCCGGAAACCGATTCTTTTGTTTTTGGTGGCGGCAGCGGTGGCGGGACTTTTGGAGCTTGTAACAGGGTATGTGCTGTTTCACGGCCTGCAAATCCGTCTCTGGGATTATAATGTGGAGATATGGAACTGGCTGAACATCGGCGGCTATGTGTGCCTGCGTTCCGTTCTGTTTTTCGGCGCTTCGGCATTGCTTTTGCAGTATGTGCTGCATCCGGCTTTTGTCCGGCTTTATCAGAAATACGACCGCAGGGCGGCGTGGGTAACCGGAGGGCTGGTGCTTCTGTTTGCGGCGGACATCTGCGGTGCAGCAGTAAGGCTTTCGGGCAATGCCTGAGACCTTCGAGAAGAAATCACAGCTTTCGGAAAATGTCTGATGGCGTGAAGAATCAACGGTTGAAGGATGTGAAAATGCCCTGACAGATATGACTGTCAGGGCATTTTTTACGGATGCCGATTTATGAATTGTTCATGACAACATTTTCTACGGTGTCTGCAATATGCTCACAGGCATCAGCGCACTGCTCAAGGTAGGTATAAACCTCGCGCCAGGCAATAACCTGAAAGACATCACAGTTCTCGGTGTGGATACCTCTCATGTTGGAGATAAACAGCTTATCGGCATCCTCCTCCAGAGAGTTGATATTGATAATGGCATCCTTCAGCTTTTTGGAGTGCCTGAAATCGGCGAACTCTCTCAGCAGGACGCAAACCTCTTCGCAGCATTTGATGACAATGTCTAACATACTGATAGCCTCAGGTCGGATGGACTTGACATTGTTGATGTAGATGCGAATTAGAACCTCTTCGATTTTGTCGGTGAGCTCGTCAATGTAGTGGCTCAAATCCGCCAAATCCTCACGCTCTACGGGAGTGATGAAGGCCTTGGCAAGCCTGTCGGTGAGCTCATGCTTTTTCTGGTCGGCATTGTGCTCAATCTCGTGCATGACATCCAGCTGTGCCTCAACGGTATCGGGGTTGAAGTTTGTCAGAATCTCCTTCAGCAGATTGGATGCCTGACAGGAAAACTCTGCACAGGCAACAAAGTTATCAAAGTAGAAAGCGTCTTGTTTTTTTGACATTGGTATATCTCCTTTTTAAATCATTGCGCTTACAACAGGTACATGAACAGTTTTGCCACTAAAAAGCTGATAATACCACAGCCGGGGAAGGTAAAAATCCAAGTCAGAACCATATCCTTCACAACCCCGAAATTAATGGCGGAGAGACGCTTGACAGCGCCGACACCCATGATGGCACTCGTCTTGGTGTGTGTCGTGGATACCGGAATACCAAACAGGCTGGAGAGAAGAAGGCAGGCGGCACCTGCCAGATCAGCGGAAAAGCCCTGATAGCGCTCCAGCTTTACCATATCCATACCCACGGACTTTATAATCTTTTCGCCTCCTACACTCGTACCGAGAGCCATTACGATACTGCACAGAAGCATGAGCCATACGGGAATGTTGAGACCGTTGACGGAGTTCTGTCCCTTGGAAAAGGCAAGTCCCAGAAACAGCACACCGATAAATTTCTGACCATCCTGTGCGCCGTGCATGAAGCTCATGGCAGCGGCACCGATAATCTGTGCTCCCGCAAAAAAGCGACCGGCTCTTCTACGCTCCAGACTGCGGCAGAGAAGGGTCAGCACCTTACAGATAATCCAGCCGGTTGCAAAGCCGAGAATCAGGCTCAGCACCAAACCGTAGAGAACCTTTTTCCACTCGTCAAAATTGATGCCTCCAACGCCGTGCTGAATGGCGATGGCTGCGCCGGAAAGACCGGCAATCAGGCTGTGGCTCTCGCTGGTGGGAATACCGAAGTAAGAGGCTGTCACACTGTAAACCACGATGGAGAGCAGGGCGGCACAAAGTGCAATGGATGCATCTGCCGTGTTATCACCAAAGTCAACCATGTTACTGATGGTGGATGCGACAGAGCTGTTAATCTGAGTCATGATAAGCACGCCGAGAAAGTTGAAAACGGCGCTCATCATAATGGCAGGGCGGACGCCCATACATCTGGTGGTTACGCAGGTGGCGATGGCGTTGGGAGCATCGGTCCAGCCGTTGACGAAAATTACTCCCAGAGTCAGCAGCAGAGTAATCATCAGTATCGGATTGCCTGCCATACCATTCCAGAAAGCAGAAAATGATATGTCCATAAAACGCAAAGAACTCCTTTCTGTTTTAGACCGTGCAGCAAATTAAGCCTGTCTGACTGCCCGACCGAAGTCATTATAACATTGATACGGAAAATATGCCACAAAATTCTTTGCGCAAGGCGTAACATTTTCCGTGCTGCATTTTTCGCCGCATATTTTCTACCTTTTCGGAAGTCTTTCCTTCTCTACAGCAGCCCTATACTCCTCAACAGCAGGATGGAGAGAAAGAGGGCGGGAATCGAAAGAATGGAGGTCCAGACCACCAGCTGTCCGGCAAGGACCCCGTCGTTGTCCATCTCCTGAGCCATGATGGCGCTGGAAACGGCGACGGGAGAGCCGAACAGGGCAACCAGCGCTGGATATACGGTGGCATCGAAGCTTAGGAGATGTGTGTGTGCAGAGAGCAGAACCGCCACGCTGATTGCCAGAAGGGGTGCGGCAACAACGCGGGAGAGAGTGCCGATGATAATAGGTTTTTTCATGCCCTTTACGGCGGAAAAGTCAAACAGCCCGCCAAGGATAATCAGTGCCAGGGGAGAGCTGATTTTTGAGAGACTGCTGACTGCCGAAAAGAGGAAGGAGAGGCTTCCGGAGAGGGTGAATACCGGAGCGCCTTCTGCCGTCACCGGAAGCGCGGCGCGGACACCGAGGGCGGCGAGACCGCACAAAACGCCGATAATCAGAGGATTTCTGGCAATTTTGTACAGAACCTCGCGGAAGTTTGCCTTCTGTCCGCCTTCTCCCCTCTGGAATACGGTCAGGGCGATAACGGCGAGAATATTAAAGGTAGGGATGGAAAATGCACTCAGGACAGCCGCGATGCCACGTCCCTCCACGCCGCCGAGGGATTCTGCCAGCGGCAGACCGATGATGGCAAAATTGGAGCGGAAAACGCATTGCAGCACTACCCCCTTTTGCCTGTCGTCCGGGACAGTCAGCTTTACGAGAAGCAGACCCAGAAGAAACAGTGACAAAATAATAAGCTCCGAGTAAATGACTGCGGACCAGTTGATGGAGGTGAAGGACTCAATGTTGTATACGTTTACAAACAGCAGACAGGGAAGGCAAACCCTGAAAATCAGCTTGTTTCCCTGTTTAAACCAGCTCTCTGCCAGAAAGCCCCTCCTTTTTAGAAAATAGCCGAAAAAAATCAGCAGAATGAGCGGCAGAATCGCATTGAGCGCAAAAAGTAAGGTTTCCATTTCTCGCCAATTCTCCTTTATCGTATTATTATATTGCCACAATTTTCGAATCTGAAACCATGGTGTATTGTCTGTTAAATCATAGCACGCTAAAATTCAAAAAGAAAGTTCTTTTTCTGCACCGGCAGATGGTTTATAATAGGAAAGCAGGCATTGTGCAGGAGAGGAAGGAGCAGCAACGGATGCAGGAACAGCAGGAGAGGAAGGAGCAGCAAAGGATGCAAAAACAGCAGGAGACGCAAGAACGGCAGAAGAAGCAGGGCTTCAATCCTTATCTGCCCTCATGGGAATATATTCCTGACGGAGAGCCATATGTGTTTGGTGACAGGGTTTATGTTTATGGCTCCCATGACAGGTTTAACGGATATGCCTATTGTCTGAATGATTATGTGTGCTGGTCGGCACCGGCGGATGATCTGAGAGAGTGGCGCTACGAAGGGGTGATTTACCGAAAGACGCAGGACCCTAGGAATGCAGACGGAGATATGTGCCTTTATGCGCCGGATGTGGTGCAGGGGTATGACGGACGATTTTATCTGTACTATGTGCTGGATTTGCAGCCTGTGGTCTCTGTGTCGGTCTGTGACACTCCGGCAGGGCAGTATGAGTTTTTGGGATATGTACAGCATCCGGACGGAGCGCTGCTCGGGGAGAGAGAGGGAGATATGCATCAGTTTGACCCGGGGGTGCTGGCGGAAAACGGCGTGGTTTACCTCTATACCGGCTTTTGCTCAAGAAAGGCAGAGGGAAATCCCGGCTCTCAGGTGACTGTGCTGGAGGCAGATATGCTGACGGTGAGGGAGCGCCCGAGGGTGCTGATACCTGCGCGCTGCACCAGTAAGGGAACAAGCTTTGAGAGTCAGCCGTTTTTTGAGGCATCCTCCATCCGCAAAATCGGGGATACCTATTATTTTGTGTATTCTTCTGCGGAATGTACTCCGCTGTGCTATGCGACGAGCAAAAGCCCCGTGGAGGGTTTTACCTACGGCGGCGTGATTATCACCAACAACGACAGATACGTCGATAGCTATAAACCGGCAGAAAAGCCTATGCTCTACGGTGCAAACAACCATGGAAGCATTGTGGAAATCAACGGGCAGTGGTATGTGTTTTATCACCGCCATACCAACGGAACCAATTTCAGCAGACAGGGGTGCATGGAGCCGATTCAGATTCTGGAGGATGGCTCCA
Organism: uncultured Acetatifactor sp.; assembly: GCA_964475665.1. Classification (GTDB taxonomy): domain Bacteria; phylum Bacillota; class Clostridia; order Lachnospirales; family Lachnospiraceae; genus Acetatifactor. Next base: position 86,549 of record CAYZAU010000001.1, read on the forward strand.
TCCCACAGGTGGAGATGACCTCCTGTGGCTCTAACGGCGGACCGCTTCGCGGAGAGGGAGAGTATCCTGCCTACATTGCCTGTAATCTGTTTGGCGAGGTGGAGGAGGCTTACACGGCAAATCCGGGCGACTGGATGGACTGCCGTTTCCCGAAGCTGACGCAGGACGGAAGGGACGGGGACGAAAATCCGGGCTACATTGCCAACCTGAGGGAAGGAGCGACGGCTGGCTTCAAGTACTTTGCGTGTGAGGGTGTCTGCTCCGTTACCGTCAGGACAAGAGGCGGCATGGGAGAGCTGCAGCTGATGACGGCATGGGATGGGGAGGTTATCGGTACTATTCCCGTGAGCAAGACGAATGAGTGGAAGGATTACCGTGAGGACATTACCGTGCCGGACGGAGTGCAGGCGCTGTATTTCAGATTTCACGGAAACGGTCCGGTGAGCTTCGCGGCATTTGCACTTCATAAGGAGAGAAAGGGTGTGCCAAAAACCACTTGACATAGTTATCAAAACCATGTAATGTGTTCCTTGGACACTGACGCGCGGAGGGAACTTACGACAGAGCGCGCAAAAGGGCAGATGCGGCATATGCGCAAGCGGCAATGTTTGACGGCGTGCGCAGGGAAAGAGGAAAGGACGGAGAATAAGAGGAGATGGACAGGCAGGTGATATCCATTTTGCTGTGCGGAAACCGTGGGGTTTTTGACGGGGCACTGACACAGCTGATTTCCATGACGAACAGGAGTCGGGCGCTGCTGCACGTATATCTTATGACTATGAACCTGAGTGGAGTGCGCGAGGATTTCCTTCCCATCACGGAGGAGCAGGCAGCCTTTCTTGAGAGAGTGATTGATGAAAAGAGTCCGGGAAGCCGTGTGGAGAGGCTGGATGTGACGGGGCTTTATGCGAGGGAATTCGGTGGCTGTGTCAATGAGACGGCATACTGTACGCCCTATACGCTTTTAAGACTTCTGGCAGATTTGGTTCCTGGTATCCCGGATAAGCTGCTGTATCTGGATATTGATATAATGCTTGCCGGAGATGTAAGGCAGCTCTGGGATGTCGATGTATCAGAATACGAGTATGCCGCAGTAAAGGAAAAATACGGCTGCTGGCTGATAAGACCGGATTATATCAATGCGGGTATGCTGCTTTTGAATATGGAGCGCATCCGGCAGACAGGGCTTCTTGCCGCGGCGAGAGATAAAATCCGGACAAAAAAGCTGTTGTTTGCGGACCAGTCGGCTCTTTTTCTGTCCACAAGGAAAAAGAAGCTGATACCCAGAATTTACAATGAACAGTCGAAATTTGACCGCGACGACACCGTAGTGTGTCATTTTTGCAAGCGCCTGATGCTTCTTCCCTATCCGCATACGGAGAATTATAAGCAGTGGCAGGTTGAGGAGATTCACAGATATCTGCACTGCCATACCTTTGACGCGGATTTGGAGGAGTATCTTGCACGAAAGCAGGAAGCATATGAGCAGGGAGCCTGCGTTTAAGCCGGAATAAGGGCGGAGGAAGAGAAGAAATGGAAAAAACGGTGACAAGGGAAATTCCCATATTTTTTGCAGTGGACGACGGATATTGCCCCTTTCTGGCGGTGGCGATTCAGTCTCTCATCGACAATTCATCGCCGGAGAATCAGTACCTGATTAAGGTTTTGAACACGGATATCAGCGAGGAGAATAAGAAGAAAATACTGAAGTATGAGCGCGAAAACGTCGATATAGAGTTTGTGAATCTCAATTACTATATTGAGAAGGTAAGGAATAAGCTCTATACAAGGGACTATTATTCGGAGACAACCTATTTCCGCCTGTTTTTGCCAAACCTCTATCCGCAGTATGACAAGGTGCTGTATCTGGACAGTGATATTGTCATTCTGGATGATATAGCGAATCTCTATAACACGGACATTGGTGATAATCTGGTGGCGGCGGCTCCGGATGATGTCATACAGACCTCTCAGGTTTTCTCTGATTATGCGGAGAAGGTGGTCGGCGTGGCAGATTACAGAAAATACTTTAACGCGGGGATTCTTGTGATGAATCTGCATGAGCTTCGCAAATTCAGGTTTCAGGAAAAGTTTATGTATCTGCTGGACAGGGTAAGGTTCAGCGTGGCACAGGATCAGGATTATCTGAACCGTCTGTGCAAGGGGCGGGTGAAGCTTGTCCCGAAAACATGGAACAGGATGCCGATTCCGGACGCGAAAATCAAAACGGAGGATGTGAAGCTCGTGCATTACAATCTTGCCTTTAAGCCATGGCACTTTGAAGATATTCTCTACAAGGAATTTTTCTGGATGTATGCACATGAGACAGAATACTTTGATGTCATCCAGCAGATTAAGGAGAACTTCACGGAGGAGGACCGCATCAGGGGAGAGCAGAGCCACGCGAAGCTGATTAAGCTTGCCAAAAGGGAATCAGACTGCGTGGGAGACGACAGACGGGAACGAAGATAACAGGACTTTAAGGGCGTGAACGGAAAGGGCTGCTCAGGGAAAAGCTTTGAGGAGAGAGTGCCAAGGAAGGAATGCCAAGGAAGGAATGCTCAGGGAAGAGCTTTGAGAGGAGAGTGCCAGGAAGAGAAGCTTCCCGGAATGGAGAGTAATGTGAAAAACGAAAAAACCGAAAACGTAGAACCAGAAAGCACAAAACCAGAAAGCGCAGGAACGGAATCGGAGACCCCAAAGCCGGAGAAAGCACCCGACAGGCTTGCTGTTCTGGAGAGAATTAAGCAGCTGGAGAAGGAGGGACGCTTTGATGTGGACGCGGAGGAGGATCCGCCGACGCTGCCTCTGATGCCGGAGGACATTGATTACCTTCGTGAGAAGCCCTCCAGCAGACTCAAGGTGAAGGCGGCGTATGCCGTCGCAAACAGGTTTGTGGACAGACTTTTGAAGGACGGAAGGCTGGTGCTAAAGGAGATTCACGGGATGGAGCACTTAAACGGGCTGGAGTCCGGCGCGATTTTGACCTGCAATCATTTTAACCCCTTTGACTGCTTCACGGTAGAGCACCTGTTCCGCACCTCCGTACATAAAGGAAAGAAACAGCTCTTTAAGGTGATAAGGGAGGGAAATTACACTAATTTCCCCGGCTTCTACGGATTTTTGTTCAAAAACTGCAACACGCTGCCGCTGAGCCAGAATAAGCGCACAATGTACAATTTTTTGCAGGCGGTGGATACCGTGCTGCGCCGGGGTGACTTGCTGCTGGTATATCCGGAGCAGAGCCTGTGGTGGAATTATCGGAAGCCGAAGCCCTTAAAGAACGGTGCGTTCAAATTTGCCGTGAAAAACAATGTCCCCGTGCTGCCTATCTTTATTACGATGGAGGACGGCAGCGAAATAGGGGAGGACGGTTTCCCTAAGCAGGAGTATACCGTTTTTATCGACAGACCCATCTATCCGAGGCGGGAGCTGCCTGACAGAGAGCAGGTGGCAGCAATGCGAAACGAAAATTATGCGGTCTGGAAACGGATTTACGAGGAATTTTACGGAATCCCGCTGGAATATGAAACGGAGGGGCGGCAGGAATAGGATATGAAGGAAGAGCAGAAGGTCATCTACTATACGGATGAGCTGAATGATGAGTTTTCCGAGGCGCAAATTACTCCGCGGGTGATAGATTCCGGCTTTTGCTATTTCCATTCAGGTGTGTGGAACGGCTGCTCCCTGTTGATACAGAATGTCTTAAGCATGCCGGTAAAGCTGCTGTATCAGAAGCTGAAATTTCATCTGCGCTATGAGGGCAGGGAGAAGCTGAAGGAGTGCAAGGACAGAGGGTATTTTATCTATGGAAATCATACCCAGCCCTTTGCGGACACCTTTATTCCGAGCGTGGCAAACTACCCGAAGAGGAATTTTTTTATCGTAAATCCGGAGAATGTCTCCATGCCGGGGATGCAGACGCTGGTGGAGATGCTGGGGGCGATACCGATTCCCTGTGACATGGGAGGCATGAAGAATTTTGTCAGAGCCGTGGAGGAAAAGATAGAAAAGGGCTATTCCGTGACTATTTATCCTGAGGCGCACATCTGGCCGTATTATACGGGTATCAGACCCTTTAAGGCGGTTTCCTTCCGGTATCCGGTGAAGCTGGGCTGCCCGGTCTATGCGCTGACGAACACCTATCACGCAAGAAGGGGCAGACCCGGGAAGGTGGACATTGTCACCTATATTGACGGTCCCTTTTACCCGCAGGAGGGGCTGCCGGATAAAGAAAAGCAGCAACAGCTGCGGGACAGGGTCTATCAGTGTATGCTGGAGCGCAGCAGAGAGAGCGACTGCGAAATAGTCCGCTATGTGAAGAGGACGACGCCGGAATGAGTATCATTCCGGTGCTTTTTTTACCTGTCAGGCATGAAAAATGACCGCTTGCGCAGACATTGTTTACAATCTGCCGATTCGCTGTATACTGTAACCATAGGCACACAGGAAAGAGATAAACCGCTGCGGCAGAAGAGGAAATCCCATGAAGGTTAAGATTGAAATGGTAGAGGAGCTGACGGAGGAAGAGGTGATAATCCGATGCGGAGAACTGAATGATTCCGTAATCAGCCTGCAAAATTACATATCAAAACAGAATCACGGGAAACGGTGCCTGCCACTGACGAGTGGCGAGACGGAATTTTACATTCCCATGGAAGAAATCTATTTCTTTGAGACAGAAGGAAGAGAGCTTCGTGCGCATACTGCCGGAAAGATATTTACCTGCGGCTATAAGCTCTATGAGCTGGAGGAAATGCTTCCGGGGAACTTTATGCGGGTGTCGAAATCCACCATAGTGAATCTGGATGTTATTTATTCCATCACTCGGAATCTGACAGCATCCAGCGTTGTGGAGTTTGCTCACAGCAAGAAGCAGGCACTGGTATCCAGAGGCTATTACAAGCTGCTGGTGGAGAGGCTGAACGCAAGACGCCTGGGAAGGTAAGAAGCTTAGTGTGAAAAGCGGCGCTTTTCATGACAGCCTGTGCCGACGGTCAAAGGCACAATGGAAATCAGAAAACAAAATACAGATACCGGGCAAACCCGGAGAAAGAGGTTAGGAATGCAGGAGCAGGAGAGAGAGCAGAGCATGGCGCCGGCGGAGAGCCGGACGGAAACAATAAGAGAGGATGTCGATATACATATGGAGAGAAATGAGCAGAGCTGGCAGGCTAAGGGAAGAAGGAAGAAAAAGGATATCTTTTGGGGCGTCTTGTTACTTTTAGGCGCGGCGGCACTTTTGCTGAATAAGCTGGAGGTTGGAATATTTGTGGAGATAGGTGTCAGAAATATCTGCTTTTCGGTACTGCTGGCAGTCATTCTGGCAGAGGGACTGTTTAAGAAGAACTTTGGACAGATACTGTTTTCGCTGGCGTTTCTGGTGATTGTGAATGACGAGCTGCTGGGGCTGGAGGCAATCACACCCTGGCCGGTGCTGGGAGCGGCACTGCTTGGAAGCATAGGTCTTCGCATGCTGTTTCCCAAATTTGAAAACAGCGGCTGCTTCGGCGGAAAAGGACACGGCCGCAAGAATGTCTCTGAGGAGAGCAGGGAGGGCGGCACTATCCGCTATGAAAATGCCTTCGGAGAGAGCGTTAAGTACCTCACGGGTGAGGTAGAGGCGGTAAGCGTTGAGACAAGCTTCGGGCAGATACAGCTGTATTTTACGGATGCCGAGCTGAAGGATAACAGGGCACAGGTGCAAGCAGAGGTTTCCTTTGGCAGTGCAATCCTGTATGTTCCCGCGGACTGGAAGATTGTGATGAATGTGGATACTGCCTTTGGCAGTGCGACCATCAAGGGAAAGGGCTGCGCAGAGGGAGAGAACACGCTGTATATAGGCGGCGACGTATCCTTCGGAGAGCTGAGAGTGCAGTATATCTAGGGGAGCAGCCGGTTACAGCCGGCAGGCAGTCCATAAACAGCCGCAGGCAGTCGGCAAAAAGTGGCACAAAACAATAAGAATGTGACACGACATCGGGGAAAAAGTTTCGTAAGCTGGAGAAAAGGCAGGCCTATTCTGCCGGAACGGAGAACAACTATGAGTGAGAAAAGAGTCTATCACAATCCGGTTCAGAGAGGATTTTTCCCTGATCCGTCGGTCGTCCGGGTAGGGGATGACTACTACATGGTAAATTCCAGCTTTCAGTATTTCCCGGCAATCCCCATTTCGCATTCTAAGGATATGGTGCACTGGCATATCATCGGGCACGCCATAACCAATCCTGAATGGCTGGATATCAGTGACATCAAGGATTCACACGGCATCTGGGCGCCGGACATTTCCTATGTGGACGGAAAGTTTTATATTTTTGCCCCGCTTCGCTTAAACGGAGACGGCGAGCGGGGAAACAATGTCCTGCGGCGGCAGCTGGTGATGGTATCCGACAGACCGGAGGGCCCCTACAGCAAACCGGTGTGCCTGGAGGCAGATGCGATTGACCCGTCCCACTTTGTGGACGGGGACGGCAAAAGGTACATGGTTACTGCCGGTGCGGCGACGGTCTGGCCGCTCTCGGAGGATTCCCTGCATCTGGCAGGCGGCGGGAGGATGGCATGGAACGGCACGGGAGAGCGCTGCCCGGAGGGGCCGCATATATTCAAAAAGGACGGTTACTATTATGCCATGGTGGCAGAGGGCGGAACGGGCTACGGTCATGGTATCAACGTGGCACGCAGCAGGGAGCTATACGGAGAGTATGAAAATTCGCCCTACAATCCGGTCATGCGGCAGCAGAAGCCGGATGCCCCGATACAGAGAGCGGGCCACGGAAAGCTGGTGCAGGACGGGAACGGCAGATGGTGGTGCTACTATCTCTGCGGAAGAACGAACGGGGGAAATTACACCACCGTGGGACGTGAGACAGCCCTTGACCCGGTGGAGTGGACGAAGGATGGCTGGTTTACGGTAAATGCGGGAAAGGGTCCCAGTCTCGAGCAGGAGGCGCCTGACCTGCCGGAGTGTAGCTTTGCACGCAATCTGACGGATGACTTTGACGGGGAGAAGCTGAGTCCGGAATGGGAGTTTGTCAGAAATCCTGACAATGGCTCATGGTCGCTGACCGAGCGTCCGGGGCATTTCCGCATCTGGACCAGAGACGGCAGGCTGAATGAAATCCGTGCGAAGAACACGCTGCTTAGAAGGGAACAGGAGCTGTGCTATACGGCGGAGACAAAGGTGGAGTTTTACCCGGACAGGGACGGTGAGCAGGCGGGAATGACCTGCTATTACAGTACGGCGACCTACGCAAGATGTGCAGTATGCTGCGAGGGCGGAAGGAAGCTGCAGCTGGTTATCAATCGCAATCGGGGAGAGGAGCTGGTGGCAGAGATTGCTGACATCAGGGAGAAGCCGGTTTACCTGAAGCTGGAGACGGAGCATCTGACAAGAACCTTCTGGTACGGCTACGACGGTGAGCATTGGGAGAAGGTCGGAACGCTGGAAAACTGTATTTACCTTTGTGACGAGGGTGTCCCGGAGGATCGAAAGCGCCATACGGGTACGCTGGTGGGAATTTATGCCAACAACGGCGGCTGCGGCAGCAGAAAGGCGGCGGATTTCGATTTCTTCCGGTACGAGGACTGAGTATCAGAAACATGCGTCCGTGCAGCGGAGAAATAGGAAGAGACATCGAGCCTTTCGGGGCTGAAGATGAAAATGTAAGGGCTTACAGAGAAATCAGGAGACACAGGGCTGCACTCCTGATTTCTTTTTGATAAAGATAGTGTGAGGAGAATTATTTTTAGGCTCAACTATTGATACTTTTCACATTTTGCGATACAATGAAGGTCAGAACAATAAATGTAAGTACTTACATAAGGGAGGTTGCCATGAGTCGTTTGAGAATTGCCACGCCGAATACAGCGCAGCTGACGGTGGAACGGTTGTACAAGGATTTGGAGCGCCGTATCATAGCCAGTCCCCCCGGACTCTGCCCGGTGGATTTGCAGCTGTCTTTTTTGAAGCTCTGTCATGCCCAAACCTGCGGAAAATGTTCCCCCTGCCGAATCGGACTGGGTCAGCTGCAAAATCTGCTGGAGGACGTGCTGGAGGGGAAAGCCAGCCTTAAGACTCTGGATTTGATTCGCGAGACGGCGTCCAATATTATGGATTCCGCGGACTGTGCCATCGGCTATGAGGCGGCACACATGGTGCTTGCGGGCATGGACGGTTTTATGGAGGACTACAGACATCACATCGAACACGGTAAATGCTCCTGCCACATTACACAGCCGGTGCCCTGTGTGGCATTGTGCCCGGCGGGTGTGGATATTCCCGGCTATATTGCCCTTGTGAAGGAGGAGCGGTATGAGGATGCCGTGAAGCTGATAAGAAAGGATAATCCCTTCCCGACGGCGTGTGCCCTGATTTGCGAGCATCCCTGTGAGGCGAGATGCCGCAGAAACATGATAGACAGCTCTGTGAATATCCGCGGCTTAAAGCGTATGGCGGTGGACAATGCGAGAGCGGATAAGGTGCCTGTTCCCGAAAAGGCGGAGAGCACCGGAAAGCGGATTGCCATTGTGGGCGGCGGCCCGGGCGGACTTTCTGCCGCGTATTATCTGGAGCTCATGGGACATCATGCGGTGGTGTTCGAGGAGAAGGGAAAGCTGGGCGGTATGCTGCGGTATGGAATTCCCAGCTATCGTTTCCCGAGAGAACGTCTGCAGGAGGATATTGATGCGATTTTGTCCACGGGCGTTGAGGTGCGGCTAAACACCAGAATCGGCAACGGCGAGGGGGAGATTCCGTTTGAGCAGCTGCGGAAGGAATTTGACGCGGTACATGTGGCAATCGGAGCGCATACGGATAAGAAAATCGGCATCGAGGGAGAGGATTTGAACGGCGTAATGTCGGCGGTGGAGATGCTTCGCAGCATTGGTGATGACAATATGCCTGACTTTAAGGATAAGACAGTTGTCGTTGTCGGCGGCGGCAACGTGGCTATGGACTGTACGCGCTCGGCAATCCGTCTCGGAGCAAGGAAGGTGGGGATTGCCTACAGAAGGCGGCAGGACGATATGACAGCACTCCCGGAGGAGGTGGAGGGTGCAATCGCGGAAGGTGCGGAGCTCTACAGCCTGAAAGCACCGCATAAGATAGAAGCGGATGAAAACGGCAACGTGGCGGCACTCTGGATTGAACCGCAGATTATCGGACCCATTGATGCGTGGGGAAGAGCCCGCCCCATTCGCGCAGAGCTGCCTCTCATGCGGATTCCCTGTGATATTGTCGTGGTGGCAATCGGTCAGGGAATAGAGGTTCGTCACTTTGAGGAGGCAGGACTTTCCGTAAAGAGGGGAACCATCACAGCCATGAGTGACAGTGAGGTGAAGGATGTTCCCGGCGTGTTTGCGGGAGGCGACTGTGTGACAGGACCTGCCACCGTCATCAGGGCGATTGCATCAGGTAAGGTGGCAGCAGCAAATATTGACGAATATCTCGGTTTCCACCATGTGATTCCGTGTGATGTGGAAATCCCGCCCGTATCCTACGAGGATAAGGAGCCCTGCGGAAGGATTCAGCTTTCGGAGAAGGAGGCAGGGGAGAGAAAGAAGAGCTTTGATGCCTTTGAGTGCGGAATGACAAGGCAGGAGGCATGCCAGGAGGCAGGCAGATGCCTGCGGTGTGATAAATACGGCTATGGAAGCCTGAAAGGGGGGAGGGCAGCAATATGGTAAAGCTTACGATAGACGGTCTGGAAGTTTCCGTTTGCGAGGGAACAACGGTGATGAAGGCGGCGAAGGAGCTTGGAATTGAAATCCCTCATCTCTGCTTTTTGGAGGGAATCAACGAAATCAGTGCCTGCAAGGTCTGCGTGGTTGAGATGCAGGGAAAGGAAAAGCTGATTACAGCCTGCAACAGTCCGGTGGAGGAAGGAATGGTGATTTTTACCAACTCTCCTAAGGTAAGACGCGTGAGAAGGAGCAACGTGGAGCTGATTCTGTCCCAGCATGACTGTCACTGTGCGACCTGTGTCAGAAGCGGCAACTGTAATCTGCAGAAGATTTCAAATGATTTGGGCATTCTGGAGGTTCCGTATCAGGAGGAGATTCCTGATACGCCGTGGGATCACAGCTTCCCGCTGATAAGGGACTCCAAGAAGTGCATCAAGTGTATGCGCTGTGTACAGATTTGCGATAAGGTGCAGGATATGCATATCTGGGATGTGCAGAATACAGGCTCCCGCACAACGGTGGATGTGGCGTGTAATAAGACGATTGATGCCTCGGACTGTACCCTGTGCGGACAGTGTATTACACATTGCCCTACCGGCGCGCTCAGGGAAAGAAATGATATTCCGAAGGTTTATGAAGCACTGGCAGATACAGAACGGGTGACGGTGGTTCAGGTGGCTCCCGCGGTGCGCACCGCATGGGGCGAGGAGCTGGGACTTTCCCCCGAGGATTGCAGCGAGGGAAAGATGGTCGCCGCCCTGAAGCGAATCGGCTTTGACTATGTGTTTGACACCAACTTTGCGGCGGATTTGACGATTATGGAGGAGGGCAGTGAGCTGCTGGAGAGGCTTTCCAATCCCGGTAAGTTTGCATGGCCGATGTTTACTTCCTGCTGTCCCGGCTGGGTCAGCTTTGTCTCCAAGCGTTATCCGAAGTATTTAAGAAATCTCTCCACGGCAAAGTCGCCCCAGCAGATGTTCGGTGCTATGACGAAGACCTATTTTGCGGAGAAAATGGGGATTGACCCGCACAACATATGCTGCATTTCCATTATGCCCTGTGTTTCCAAGAAGAGAGAAGCGTCTCTTTCCTATATGAGGAGCGCGGGTGCCGGACAGGATGTGGATATTGTGCTGACGACGAGGGAATTTGTCAGGATGCTGCGCGCAGAGCACATCAATCCAAGATTCTTAAAGGAGCAGCAGTTTGATTCGCCTCTGGGAGAGAGTACCGGCGCAGGCGTGATTTTCGGTGCGACGGGCGGTGTGATGGAGGCAGCCTTAAGGACGGCTTATGCAGTGGTGGAGGGGCAAAATCCGAGGCCGGATGCCTTCAGCGCGGTGCGCGGAAAGGAAGGCAGGCGTGAGGCTGACTTTGTCATCGGCGGAAAGACCTTACATACCTGTATTGTCAGTGGACTGGGAAATGCGGAAAAGCTGATGCAGGATATTATAGAAGGAAAAGCCTCATACGACTTTGTGGAGGTGATGGCGTGCCCCGGCGGCTGTGTCGGCGGTGGCGGACAGCCTGTCCATGACGGCTGTGAGCTGGCGGCGGAGCGCGGAGGGAAACTTTATCAGCTTGACAGTGAGCGCAGTCTGCGCTTCTCACATGAAAATCCGGAGGTTCAGAAGGCATACGGGGAATTCCTTGGAAAGCCTCTGGGCAGAAAGGCGCATGAGCTGCTGCACTCGGATCATGTCAACGAGCTGTACTATGCGACACACAATTATTTATAGAACGATTCGCAGATTTATATGGCGAAGTAACCGCATGAACAAAAAGGTTGCGAAGCAGCAATTTTGCGGATGAGGTTCTGAATGGTCACGGGTCTTTGAAAGAAGGGAGCTGCCGGCTCTGAGGCAGCTCCCTTTTGGCGTGGTGCGCCCGGCGGTGTATGTTTTTGTGCTCCTTTTTGCGGCTCATGCTTCTTATGCAGCCTGCGAAGCAGGCTGCACCTCGGAAACGAGGCTTTACAAGGATGAAAATACATTATAAAATATAAACATTCAGGGTTTTGCTTTGCCTGTGAGGCTTTGAATGCTCATTGAAGGCTGCCCTGCGGGATACAGGATGGGAGAAGAACGGCTTGAAGAGGAAAAGAAGAGGGCTTTTGTGCGCCGTGTTGGCGTCCGCACTTCTGTTGTCCGGCTGCGGAGCGGGGCAGGAGACGGAGGAGCAGCTGATTATCGTGGAGCAGGAGCCGAAGGGCGTGGAATACAGCATGGCAGAGGTGACTGTGGGCGATGTGGTCAGGACTGCAGAGCTTAAGTGTAAGTATCGTCAGCTGAAGGATATGGAGGTCTGCTTTGAGGTCAGTGACAGGAAGATAAGCAGGGTCTATGTACAGGCAGGGGAAGAAGTGAAAAAGGGGCAGCTTCTGGCGGAGCTGGAGGCTGCGGAGGCTGCGGAGGAGCGAATACGGACGCTGGAGTACAGGATTGCGAGGAACAGACTGCTCATCAGCCATCTGCAGGAGAATGAAGAAAATGAAATCGCGTATCTCTGGACGAAGTATTACGCGGGCGGCGCTGATTCCGAGGAAAAGCGGGATAAGCTGGAGGCAGATATCGCAGCCCTGCAGCAGAAGAATACCTACGCCCGAGAGGACTATGAGGATGCGATTGCGATAGATACTCTGGAGCTGGAGCGGATAGCGCAGGAGACGGCACAGCGCTACCTCTACGCGGGAATGGACGGGACTGTGTTTTATGTCAGGCCAAATCTGGAGGGCACGCTCTCCAAGGCGGGCGAGAGGGTGATGACGCTCGTGGATGCGACAGAGTGCGTATTTGTCACGGAGAATACGGAGTATCGGGATTATTTTGACGGGAACATACAGGCGGACGTAGTGGTCGGACGTGGGAAGAATGCACAGACCTACCGGGTGATTCCTTATAAACAGGAGGAGTGGGGCGAGGAGCTTATGTTTACCTTCTCAGAGGCAGCCGATACGACAGCTCTCGAAATCGGAGACAGCGGCAGCATAGAGCTCGTGACGGACAGCAGGGAGCAGGTGACAAAAATCCCTTCGGAGGCTGTCCATGTGGCTGACGGCAGAAGCTATGTCTATGTGGCAGGCGAGGGAAATACAAGGGAAGTAAAGTGGATTGAGACGGGACTTTACGGAGATACCGAGGTGGAGATACTGTCGGGACTGACTGTGGGAGAGAAGGTCATAGTGTGAAAGAACGCTCTCGGAATGGGGATTAAAATGATGAAAAAGATGCAGGCAATGGCTATCCTGCTGTGCCTCCTTGTGGGGCTGGCCGGCTGCAAAGAGGCGGCAGATGCCGTCCCGGAGGAAATCGTGCTGCTGGAGCCGGTCAATGCAAATGTAACCTCCGAAGAGGCAGCCTACAGGAATCTGTACAACGCGACAATTTATCAGACGACGGTCATGCCCCGGATGGAGGAGTATGCCTTTGAGGAGGCAGTGCAGATAACGGACATCAGGGCGCTTCCCGGAGAGCGTGTACAGAAGGGACAGATACTGGTGAGCGCTGACACGGGAAAGCTTGACAGGCAGATAGAGCAGCTGGAGGAGAAGCTTGCCGGTCTGCAGGAGGAGTATCTTATCAGCAGAAGGAAGGCTGAAAGAAAGCTGGCAGAGCTTCAGGCACAGGCAGAGCAGCTTTCGGATATCGTGGAAAATCTGGAGGAGGATGAACCTGCGGAGTACATCACGGATGCCTCCGGTATCCGGCAGGAGAATGCCGCCTATGCCAAATGGCAGAAGGAATATAATGATTATCGCTGGAAATGTCAGGCGCAGCTGGATGCAAACCGGATAGAGGAGACATCACTGCGACAGAAGCAGGAGCTCTATGAGCTGGAGTATAGCTATTATCAGGAAAATCTGGATGCCCTGAGGACAGAGCGGGAGGAGAGTATGCTGCGCGCGGAAACGGAGGGCGTGGTGATGGCAGTCGGCAGGACGGAGTACGGCACGTACCGGGCAGATGCCGGGGAGGCTGTGATTGCGGTGGGTGATATGAGCCGGCTGGTATTGAAGTGCGAGTATGTCAGCAAGAATGTCGTGGACAGGGCGGAGGAGGTTTATGCCGTGATTGGCGGCAAGCGGTATGCGCTGGAGTATCAGCCTATGGACTCAGGGGAGTATATCAGGCGAAGAAGCAGCGGGGAGACGGTTTACAGCAGCTTTGAGATACTTGATGATAGCGGAGAGCTTCAGGTGGGAGACGGCGCAGTGCTTGTGCTGCTTTCAAGGAAGCGGGAGGGAGTGCTTGCAGTGCCGGAATCCGCCGTCGCCTTAGGGGACGGTATGCCCTATGTGTATGTGCTAAAGGATGGAGAAAGCATACGGCGCAGTGTTCAGACGGGAATGTCGGACGGGGTGTACACGGAGATTCTCTCCGGGCTGGAGGCGGGAGAGCTGGTAAAGGTGGAGGAGAGTCTTCCCTACAGCGGGGGCGAGATACGGCTTCAAACCGGAGATTACACGAGCAGCTTTGCCGGACAGGGCTTTGCGTACTATCCCAGCTTCTTGGAGGTCAGAAATCCAGTTGAATACGGGAGCTGCTACTATGTGGAGACGCAGGTGGAGCTCTTTGAACGCGTGGAGAAGGGGGACGTGCTTGTGACCGTGACGGTGCAGCCGGATGCCCTGGCGATGCAGGAAAAGCAGCTGAAGCTGCAACGGCTGCAGGAACGGCTGCAGGATGTGTTGGACGAAAACGAGCCGGAGAAAAATGAGGATACCATCGCAGAAAAGCAGAAGGAGATTGCCGATTTGGAGGAGGAGCTGGCAGGGATGCACAAGGATGCTTTGACGACGGCTGTCACTGCGCCTCAAAGCGGTATAGTGGTGTATCTGGAGCAGCTTACGACGCAAAAGGCGCTGGACGCTGACTGCCTGATAGCGCGGATTGCGGATGAGGAAGCGTGCTGTGTGCTGATTCCCGATGCGTCGCTTTCCTACGGACAGGAGGTGACAGTCACCTATAAGGATGCGAAAAAGCAGGAGTACAGTGTCGCGGGTGTCGTAGTCAGTATGGAGGAGCCGGATTTGGCGGACAGCCTGCAGAGCGGTTATACCTATATCCGTCTGCCTGTCGGGGCGGGCAGTGCGCTGACAGAGGCGAATCAGGGCAGGGGAGGTCAATGGAGGCAGAGCCTGTATGGGATAACGGCAGAGGCTGTGGAGATGCCGGGGGTACTGCTGGTGCCGGAGGAAGCGGTGACGGAGGTCAGCGGGCGCACCTATGTGCATGAGATAGGAGAAGACGGAAAGGTGACGGCGCGCAGCTTTCTGGCGGGAGGTTGCGGTAACGGGTATTATTGGGTGATTGAGGGTCTGACGGAAGGAATGAAGCTATGCTCGGAGTAATGTTACAGAAGCTATGGCATAAAAAGTGGATGGTCGTGTGTCTGCTCATCGGAAGCATACTATTGACTGCCACGGTCACAAGCTTTCCGATGTACAGGACGGCAGCCTTTGACCGAATGCTGCAGGATGAGTTTGACCAGGTGCTGACAGAGGATGGAGAATGGCCGGGACTGGTGGAGATGGTGCAGAACGTCCAGTATGACGTGGGCGGCAGGAAGATGCAGGGGCTGGAGGACGAAGTACGGGGGCTTTACCGGCGCTTTGGAGTGACAGAAAAGAACACGGTGCTTCACTACAGCATACAGAGGGAAAGAGCATCCTCCCTGATGCAGAGGGAGGATCTTGGCACCTTGCAGCTGAGGCTTGCCATGATGTCGGATTTGCCGGAGCATGCACAGCTTCTGGCGGGAGAAATGTATTCGGAGGATGGTCTGGCGGAGGACGGCAGTATTGAGGTGGTCATCAGTCAGGAGTGCATGGTCAGCTCCTCCCTTCTGCTGGGGGAGACGCTGGAGTTTGAAACTTTGTCTGACACGGAAGGAAACCATATCCGTATTCGGATTGTGGGAGTGTACGGAAAACGGCTGGGGGATGATTTCTACTGGCATATCACGCCGGAGGAGATGACAAATGTCTGTCTGATGAATGAGAAGGTCTTCCGCGAGAAGTTCACGGGAGAAAATGCGGGGAAGTATTCCATTACGTGCAGTCTTTTTGCCATGTTTGAATACAGTAAGGTAAAAGCCTCCGGGGAGCCGGGGCTCCTTTCGGAGACAAAAAAGCTGGCAGAGGAGTACTCTGACCCGGTTGTTTTCCGGCGTGCCAGCTACATGGAGGCGCTGGAGAGCTTTGAGGGCAAGAAAACCCGTATTGAGGCGACCCTGTTTATTCTGCAGGTGCCCGTACTGGTGCTTCTTTGTGCCTTTTTGTTTATGATTTCGGCGCAGATGTATGAGATGGAGCGGAATGAGATTTCCGTGATGAAGAGCCGGGGCGCTTCGGGAGGACAGATATTCAGGCTCTATCTTTATCAGAGTGTTTTTCTTACGCTGACGGGTGAGATACCGGGACTGCTTTTAGGGGCTGTCTTTGGCAGGATTTTGGGCTCGGCGCGCAATTTTCTGGAATTTGACATTACGAGACGGCTGGATATTACCTACGGAGGAGATGTTATTCTGTATGCGCTGGCTGCCGCTGCAGCGTCTGTCCTGATTATGACCCTGCCAGCCATCAGGCACAGCAGACTGACGATTATCAGGCTGAAACAGCAGCGGACTGTTACCAAGAAGCCACTGTGGGAAAAGTGCTTTGCGGACATTATCTGTCTGGCAATCGGTATATACGGCTATTATAGCTTTTCAGTCAACGAAAAAACCATGACGGACAATGTGCTGACGGGAGAGAGCTTAGATCCGCTTTTATACCTCTGCTCCTCTTTGTTTATCGTTGGGGCAGGGCTGCTGTTTCTGCGCCTGCAGCCGCTTTTAGTGAGACTGATTTATCTGGCAGGCAAAAGGAAATGGGGTCCCGCGAGCTATGCTTCCTTCATGGAAAACATTAAAAACGGAAGAAAGCAGCAGTTTATCATGCTGTTCCTGATTCTCACGATTTCGCTGGGGATGTATCATGCCACGGTGGCACGCACCATCCTGCAAAACGCTCTGGATAATGAGGGGTACTTAAACGGGGCGGATTTGATTATGAAGGATGTCTGGCAGAGCAATACGGAGGCAGAGGATACCGGGGGCAGGGGAAGGATAGAGTTTTATGAGCCGGATTATTTTAAGTACGGTCTGCTGGAAAATGTGACTTCCTACACCAGAGTGCTGTATGATGACGGCGCTTATATTACTCAGAAGAAAAATGCGCGTATTTCAGTGACGCTGATGGGAATTCACACGAAGGAGTACGGCGAGAATGCCCATATGCCTGAGGGACTGCAGGAAAAGCACTTTTATGAATATCTGAATGAGCTGGCAGTGGTGCCGGGAGGCGTGCTTGTCACAAGAAATTTCCAGACCCTCTACGGCTACGGGGTGGGAGATTACATTACCTTTTATGACAGCTATAGTCACTACAGCCTGGGAAAGATTGTTGACTTTGTGGATTACTGGCCGGGATATGAGCCTACGCAGACGGTTCTGAATGCGGACGGAAGCGTCGGAACAAAGGACAACTGTATGATAATTGCGCACTATCAGGAGCTGCAGCAAAAGTGGGGAACGATGCCCTATGAGGTATGGCTGTCCGTGAAGGGGGAAACGGATGCGGATGCCGTCTACCAATGGATACAGGAAACGGATACCCATCTGCTCAAGTATGTGAACAGGCAGGATAAGCTGGACAGGGTGATGGAGGACCCGCTTTTACAGGGAACAAACGGTGTGCTGACCATGGGCTTTATGGTAATGGTGCTTTTGTGCGCTGTGGGATATATGATTTACTGGGTGATGTCCATCCGCTCCCGGGAGATGATGTTCGGTGTGCTCAGAGCCTGCGGTATGTACAGGGGAGAGCTGTTTCATATGCTGCTGAATGAACAGCTGCTTTCGGGAGTTTTTTCCGTTCTCGCGGGAATCGGCATCGGAAAAATCACCTCGAAGCTGTTTGTGCCGATATTGCAGACGGCGTATGCGGCATCCAATCAGGTGCTGCCCATGCAGCTGATTACGGACAGTGCAGATATGGTGAGACTTTACGGAGTTATCCTTGGCGCGATGGCGGTCTGTCTGGCAGTGCTGATTGCACTGGTGTTCCACATGAATGTTTCCAAGGCATTAAAGCTGGGTGAGGAGTAGTGTGAAAAGTATGGAGAAGGAAAATGCAATAGTCATCAGTCATGTGAGCCGTATTTTTACCGCAGGAACGCAGGAGCTTCGGGCGTTGGATAATATCTGCGCAGAGATACCGGAGGGTAGCTTAACCATCTTAAAGGGGCGCTCCGGCTCGGGCAAGACAACCCTGCTGAACATGATAGGGGCACTGGATATGCCGACCTCGGGAAGCGTGTTTCTTTACGGCAGGGATATCGGCAGGCTTTCCGAGAGGGAGCGGGAGAAAATCAGGCGAACTCAGGTGGGCTTTGTGTTCCAGTCGGTTTCTCTGATTCCCACCATGAATGCTTTTCAGAACGTGGAGTTTTCCCTGCGTCTTGCAGGCGTGAAGCAGGGGCGGGAAAAGAGAGTGGAGGAATGTCTGAGGATGGTGGGGCTGGGCAACCGCATGACACATATGCCGGCGGAGATGTCGGGCGGCGAACAGCAGCGGGTTGCCATAGCGAGGGCTTTCGCCCACCGCCCCCGGATTCTTCTGGCGGACGAGCCAACGGCAGAGCTGGACAGCGCCATGGCAGCGGAGGTGACAAGGCTGTTTCAGGAGATGATAAGGAAGGAAAACATCACAATTATCATGACAACCCACGATGTGGGACTGATGGATGCAGGAAGCATGGTGATAGAGCTGGAGAACGGTGTGCAGCTGCACGAAGCCGGAGAAAGCCTGAGATAAGGTAAGGAGAGAGACGAAAATGCCGGAGACAATGATTCAGGCAGAGGGACTGGTGAAGATATATAAGACAAGGGAGACGGAGGTGCTCGCGCTTCAGGGGCTTGACCTGACTGTGGAGGAGGGGGAGCTTACCGCTCTGA
Source organism: uncultured Acetatifactor sp. (assembly GCA_964475665.1). Classification (GTDB taxonomy): domain Bacteria; phylum Bacillota; class Clostridia; order Lachnospirales; family Lachnospiraceae; genus Acetatifactor. Next base: position 105,227 of record CAYZAU010000001.1, read on the forward strand.
TAGGCAACAGCGGGAGCGGTAAATCTACCTTCCTAAACATGATAGGCGGACTGGATCGTCCAAGCGCGGGAAAGCTGGTAGTGGGCGGCAGGAATCTGTTTACCCTGACCGAGAAGGAGCTGGTGCTTTACAAGAGGGATACGGTAGGCTTTGTCTGGCAGAATAATGCGAGAAATCTCCTGCCTTATCTGTCGGCGCTCGAGAACGTCATGCTGCCCATGCATCTGTCAGATGTCAGGAAAAGGAAGGATAAGGCACTGGAGCTTCTGGAGCTGGTGGGAATGGCTGCAAAGCGGCACAGCAGGCTCAATGCCCTGTCGGGGGGCGAGCAGCAGAGAATCGCCATTGCCATTGCGCTGGCAAATTCCCCGAGACTGCTTCTGGCGGATGAGCCGACCGGAAGCGTTGACCCGAAGACGGCGAACTATATTTTTGATGTTTTTACCGAGCTGAACAGGGGAGGTCAGACAATACTGATTGTCACCCATGATGTGGCACTCTCTAAGCGGGTAAGGCGTGTGGTGGCAATCAGGGACGGGAAAATCAGCAGCGAGAGGATACTGAAGGAAAAGTATGCCCAGCGGCTGCAGGAGGTGTCTGTTGACTGGAGAACGGAGGATACTCAGGAGGAGTATGCCGTGGTTGACAAGGCAGGACGGGTACAGCTTCCGGGAGAGCTGCTGGCAGCGCTGCAGCTGGAGGATAATAAGGTGAAGCTGGAGCTTAAGGACGGAACGATTGTTATCGGCAGTCCGTAAAGAGGAAGGAATGTACTGATAAAAGCAGCGGCTGCAGTCTGATTGCCATATCGTGAAAATGTTGTCTGATAAGAGAAGGTTATAGAGTAAGGCTTTTGTCAGCTGATTAAGAGAAAATAATTATGGCTTGCGAAATGCAGACTGTCGTGTTAGACTTTTTATGTCTGATACTTCTAAATATGTTATGCACAAATCTTTCATGTGTTCCGGCATTTTCGCCACAGGTTTCAGGACAAATAGAAAACGGGAAGGGAGGGAATGCCTTTAAGGGAGTTTTATAGTACACAAAAAAGTTTATGATAATTAGGAATTGACAAAACAGAACAAATGTTTTATTCTAAACACAGAGAACATTTGTTCCTGACAAGAAGGAGAAATCAAATGGAAAAAGATGAAAAGCTGAAAGCATTGGATGCGGCGATAAGCCATATTGAGAAGCAGTACGGCAAGGGAGCGGTGATGAAGCTGGGAGACCCTTCCGCGCAGATGAATGTGGAGACGATTCCAACAGGCTCTTTGAGTCTGGATATAGCGCTCGGACTGGGAGGAATCCCTAAGGGGAGAATCGTGGAGATATACGGTCCGGAGTCCAGCGGTAAGACGACGGTCACGCTTCATATGATAGCAGAGGTGCAGAAGAGAGGCGGTATAGCAGGCTTTATCGACGCGGAGCACGCACTCGACCCTGTCTATGCGAAAAATATCGGCGTGGATATTGATAACCTTTACATTTCCCAGCCGGACAACGGAGAGCAGGCACTGGAAATAACGGAGACGATGGTTCGCTCCGGCGCGATTGATATTGTGGTGGTGGACTCTGTGGCGGCACTGGTTCCCAAGGCGGAGATAGACGGTGAGATGGGAGACAGCCATGTGGGACTGCAGGCGCGGCTGATGTCTCAGGCACTGCGCAAGCTGACGGCGGTAATCAGTAAGTCAAACTGTACGGTGATTTTCATTAACCAGCTCCGAGAGAAGGTGGGTGTGATGTACGGGAATCCCGAGACGACGACAGGCGGACGTGCGTTAAAGTTCTATTCCTCCGTGCGTCTTGATGTCCGCCGTATTGAGGCACTGAAGCAGGGCGGGGAGGTAATCGGAAACAGAACCCGCGTAAAGGTGGTAAAGAATAAGATTGCCCCGCCGTTTAAGGAGGCGGAGTTTGATATTATGTTTGGCACCGGGATTTCCAGAGAGGGAGATATTCTGGATTTGGCTGCAGAACAGAACATTATTGTGAAGTCAGGGGCATGGTATGCCTACGAGGGAAATAAAATCGGACAGGGGCGTGAGAATGCAAAGCAGTATCTGAGGGAGCACCCGGAGATGTGTGAGGTTGTATCCCAGAAGGTGCGCGACCACTACGGGTTCGATGGCGCAGGGACTGAGGCGGAGAAAGCCGGGACAGAGAAAAAATGATAGTAACGGGGATAGAAGAAATATCCAGGTCCCGCAGCAGAGTGTTTCTTGATGAGGAATTCGCCTTTGTGCTATACAAAGGCGAATTGCGCCTGTATCATGTCCGAGTGGGTGAAGAGCTTTCACAGAGGGACTTTGACACAATCAGAAATGAGGTATTGCCCAAGCGGGCAAAGCTGCGCGCCATGAATCTGTTAAAGAGCCGCGCATATACGACAAAGCAGCTGCATGACAAGCTGAAAATGGGAGATTATCCGGAGGATGTCATAGAGCTGGCACTTGCCTATGTGGCGGAGTACCACTACACGGATGATTTGCGGTATGCCGTGGAGTACATAACGGCATATGAGAGTACGAGAAGCAGGCGCAGAATAGAGCAGGATTTGCTCGGGAAGGGAATCAGCAGGGAAGCTCTGGAGGAGGCATGGCAGAAATGGGAGGAGCAGGGAGGCAGCCTTGATGAGGAGGCGATGCTTCAGAAGCTGCTTCGGAAACGGGGCTTTGACCCGGAGAATACGGATGAGAGGGAGCTTCGGAGACTCTATGGATTTTTACTGCGAAAAGGTTTTTCGGGTGAACAGATACGGAGCGCGATTCACCATTTTGCACAAAAAAGCCTCTGAAACAGAAAATGCTTTTGGAAGATAATAAGACTTATACTTGACATAACACAAAATTCAGTTTAATATTTAAGTGTTGTAAATTGCTTGTCAGATGACGGTGAAACGTCATAGGGTTAAAGGTACAATGAAAATTTCATAAGGAGGTGTTCCTGTAGATGCCGACATTCGTACAGGTCATTATTCTGGTGGCAGCCGTTGTTGTCACAGCGCTGGTAACTGCTCTGTTAGTATCCTATTTTCAGAAAAAGTCAGCTGCTTCAACAATCGGAAATGCGCAGGATAAGGCAAGGGAAATCATTGATGATGCTCTGAAGACTGCAGAAACCAAGAAGCGTGAGTCCATGCTCGAAATCAAGGAGGAGTCCATTCGCACCAAGAATGAGCTTGACAAGGAGATTAAGGAGCGCAGGGCAGAAGCGCAGCGTTATGAGCGCAGGGTTCAGCAGAAGGAAGAGAACATCGACAAAAAGGCAGATGCGATTGAAAAGCGCGAAGCAAGTCTCGCGGCAAAGGAAGAATCCCTCACGAAGATGAAGGAGGAAGTTTCCAAGCTGAACGAGCAGCGAGTACAGGAACTGGAAAGAATTTCAGGATTAACCACTGAACAGGCAAAAGATTACTTATTGAAAATTGTTGAAGATGAAGTCAAGCATGAGACGGCTCTGATGATTAAGGAAATGGAAAGTCGGGCCAAAGAGGAAGCAGACAAAAAGGCGAAGGAATATGTTGTGTCGGCAATTCAGAGATGCGCAGCAGATCATGTCTCTGAGACCACCATTTCCGTCGTACAGCTTCCAAACGACGAGATGAAGGGAAGAATCATAGGTCGAGAGGGACGTAATATCCGTACTCTGGAGACTATGACCGGTGTCGATTTGATTATCGACGATACGCCGGAGGCAGTCATTCTGTCCGGCTTTGACCCTATCCGTCGTGAGGTGGCAAGAATTGCGCTGGAGAAGCTGATTGTAGATGGTCGTATCCATCCCGCCAGAATCGAAGAGATGGTAGAGAAGGCGCAGAAGGAAGTAGAGGTAATGATGAAGGAGGAGGGCGAGGCTGCCACACTGGAAGTCGGTGTGCACGGCATTCATCCCGAACTCGTCAGGTTACTGGGTAAGATGAAGTTCAGAACCAGCTATGGTCAGAACGCATTGAAGCATTCTATTGAGGTGGCACAGCTCTCAGGGCTGCTTGCCGCGGAGATGGGCTTGGATGTGAGACTTGCGAAGCGGGCAGGTCTGTTACATGATATCGGTAAATCCATAGACCATGAGATGGAAGGATCCCATATACAGCTGGGTGTAGAGCTTTGTAGAAAATACAAGGAGAATGCAGTGGTTATTAACGCTGTGGAGTCTCACCACGGAGACGTGGAAGCTACTTCCCTGATTGCATGTATTGTACAAGCTGCTGATACAATATCTGCTGCAAGACCGGGTGCTAGAAGGGAAACACTGGAAACCTATACTAGCAGACTTAAACAGTTAGAAGAAATAACAAACAATTTCAAAGGTGTAGATAAATCTTTTGCTATTCAGGCGGGTCGTGAGGTTCGTGTAATGGTAGTTCCGGAGCAGATTACGGATGCCGATATGGTATTGCTTGCCCGTGATATTTCCAAGAAGATTGAGGCTGAAATGGAGTATCCGGGACAGATTAAGGTAAATGTAATCCGCGAGAGCCGCGTAATAGATTACGCGAAGTAAGCCATTACAACAGTTTCAGACTTGAGAACAGAACAAACAGGAGAGCCGTCATACCGAAGGGTATGGCGGCTCTTTTTTTAAATTACCTCTTGTAGAAATGTGGAAGTTATAGTATCATAAGACGAGTGTATGATTGTATACGATTATCCAATGAGGCTGTAAGAAGCTGTGGACGAAGAGGACGCAAGAGTCAAGAAGCGTATTCAAGCGCCCTGAAGTGTCTTAAAGTGCCTGACGGCGGGAGAGATAACGTGGAACATACGTGGAAGTAAATACATAGAAAAGAGGATTGCCATGAAATCATATCGGAAGATGAGCAGAGAGGAACTGTTGGCGCTGAGGGCACAGCTGGAGAAAGAGTTTGAGGACGCTAAGGGAAAGGGACTGAAGCTGGATATGTCCCGCGGAAAGCCCGCAGCGGCGCAGCTTGATATGAGTATGGGACTTTTGGATGCTTTAGATTCCGAGAGTGATATGAAGAGCATGGAGGGGACAGATGTCCGCAACTACGGTGTGCTGGACGGACTGGCAGAAGCGAAGCAGATGATGGCAGACATTATGGGCGTGTCTGCAAAGAATGTGATTGTCTGCGGCAATGCCAGCCTGCCGATTATGTATGACACAGTGTCCCGCCTGATGACACATGGGGTTATGGGCGGTGCTCCCTGGTGCAGACTGGAGAAGGTGAAGTTTCTCTGTCCGGCTCCCGGCTATGACCGGCATTTTGCCATTACACAGCATTTTGGAATTGAGATGATAACGATTCCCATGACACCACAGGGTCCCGACATGGATATGGTGGAGAAGCTGGTGGCGGAGGATGAAAGCGTCAAGGGCATCTGGTGTGTGCCGAAGTATTCCAATCCTCAGGGCTACACCTATTCCGACGAGACGGTGAGACGGTTTGCGTCACTGAAGCCTGCGGCAGCGGATTTCAGAATTTTCTGGGATAATGCCTATGCGGTGCATCATCTTTATGAGAAAGAGCAGGATGAGCTTTTGGATATTCTGGGTGAGTGTGCGAAGGCGGGAAATCCTGATATGGTATATGAGTTTGCCTCCACCTCCAAGGTCAGCTTTGCAGGAGCGGGAATTGCGGCAGTGGCAGCTTCTGAAGAAAATTTAAAGGATATCAGGAAATCCATGACGATTCAGACCATCGGATACGACAAGATCAATCAGCTTCGCCATGTGCGTTATTTTAAGAATTTTGACGGTATCAAGGAACAGATGCGGAAGCAGGCGGCGCTGCTGCGACCGAAATTTGAGGCAGTGCTTTCCACACTGGAAAGGGAGCTTACAGGAACAGAGATAGGCTCATGGACAGAGCCTAGGGGAGGCTACTTTATCTCCTTTGATGCCATGGAGGGCTGCGCAAAGAAAATCGTGGCAAAATGCAGGGAGGCGGGTGTGGTTCTTACGGGCGCAGGAGCGACCTACCCCTATGGAGTAGACCCTAAGGACAGCAATATCAGGATTGCGCCCTCCTTCCCTACGCCTGAGGAGATGGAGCAGGCGACGGATTTGTTTGTGCTTTGCGTAAAGCTTGTCAGTGTCGAGAAGCTTCTGGAAAGGTGAGAATAATAAGATGAAAGAATTCAAATGTGTAAAACGTGAGCTGGTGGCAAAGGGCACTCTTATAGACTATTACAGGGACAGCGTTCTGATTCCCAACGGAAATATCGCACAATGGGATATTATTGACCATAAGGGAGCAGCTGCCGTTGTTGCGGTACGGGAGGATGGAAAGCTGCTGATGGTGCGTCAGTATCGCTACGCGCTGGGCAGAGAAACACTGGAAATTCCTGCGGGGGGACTGAATGGCAGACAGGAGCCGACCTTAGCTGCGGCAAAGCGGGAGCTGGAGGAGGAGACAGGCTATACCTGTGAAAGTCTGGAGCTGTTAAACTCCATCTACACGACGGTTGCCTTTTGCAACGAAAAGATTGATATTTATCTGGCAAGGAATTTGAAGCAGCTTTCGGGTCAGCATCTGGATGAGGATGAGTTTATTGATGTGGAAGCATACAGTGTTGAGGAGCTGCAGCAGATGATATTTGAATGTAAAATACAGGATTCAAAGACCATCTGCGGAATCATGACCTATGCTGCAAAGCAGGGCAGGGAAAACTGAAGACCTCCGGCAGAGAAGAAAACGGTATATCCGCGGCAGATGCCGCATACAAGTAAAGGAGTACTTTTGTGGGCGGGTGAAAACGGATGCAGGGTCTGAGAATGCGGCTGCGGGCTGCAGGGGAAAATACGACGGCACTGATTTTTCTTTCGGGAATGCTGGCAGGCTTTCTGATAACCAATATGGGAAAGGGCATTTTGCTGACAGACAAGGGCTTGTTCGATGAGGAAACTCTGTATCGGATGAAGTACATGACCGTGGACAGCAGTGCTCTTTTTTGTTATATTCTCCGAAAGCGGCTCTGCTGCCTCCTGTTTCTTGCAGTTGCGGCCACGACCTATCTGGGAAGGGTGGTATACAGGGGAGCGATATTCTGGTACGGGCTGTCTGCGGGAGCGTTTCTGACGGCGCTGATGCTGCGCTACGGCGTGAAGGGAATTTTGCTCACTCTGGTAGGAATATTTCCGCAATATCTCCTGTATGTGCCGGCGTTTTTGCTCTTTTTGCGGTGGGCAGAGCATCTCTACCACTGCATCTATGCCAGAGGGGCAGGCTTTGACGCGGGGGAAAAGGGCTTCGCCCGTATCAAAGCCGCACAGCTGCTTCTGATTGTGGGACTGGTATGTCTGGGCTGCCTGCTGGAGGGCTATGTAAATCCATATTTACTGCTGGGATATTTGAAGATATTCTGAGTGTGTCCCACAGTGCTTCTTTGTACACCAGCTTATTCATAGTCTGCAATGTCGTAAATCAGGCGCTCGGAGGCTTCCCAGCCAAGGCAGGGGTCGGTGATGGACTTGCCGTAGACACCGCCGCCGACCTTCTGACAGCCCTCCTCAATATAGCTTTCTATCATAACTCCCTTGACAAGCCTGTGGATGTCGGGATTTAGCTTACGGCTGTGCATAACCTCCTTCGCAATGCGGATTTGCTGCGCAAACTGCTTGCCGGAGTTGGAGTGGTTGGCATCAATGACGCAGGCGGGATGCTTTAAGTTCATTTTCCCGTACATTTCCAGAAGAAAATTCAAATCCTCATAATGATAGTTGGGGATGTTGTTGCCGTGCTTGTTGACAGCACCTCTGAGAATCGTGTGTGCCAAGTCATTTCCGGTGGTGTTTACCTCATAGCCTCTGTAGATGAAGGAGTGAGGATGCTGTGCCGCGTACACGGAGTTCAGCATAACGGAAAGATCACCGCTGGTGGGGTTTTTCATGCCTGCGGCAACATCGAAGCCACTGACGGTGATGCGGTGCTGCTGGTCCTCGACGGAACGGGCACCGATGGCGACATAGGAGAGAATGTCAGAGACATATCCCCAGTTCTCGGGGTAGAGCATCTCGTCGGCGGCGGTGAGCCCGGTTTCCGCAATGGCGCGGATGTGCATTTTTCTCATGGCAATCAGTCCGGCGAGAAAATCCGGCTTCTTCTCAGGGTCCGGCTGATGAACAATGCCCTTATAGCCTTCTCCGGTAGTTCTGGGCTTATTGGTGTAGATTCTGGGAATCAGAATCAGCTTATCCTTTACCTTTTCGTTTACCCTGGCGAGACGGCTGACATAATCACAGACCGAGTCCTCGTTGTCTGCGGAACAGGGGCCGATGATGACGAGGAATTTATTGCTGTTACCGATGAGAACCTCCCGGATTTCAGCGTCGCGGGCCGCCTTGATTTTGGCAAGCTCCTGAGGGAGCGGGTGAGTCTCACGGATTTCCGCCGGGGTGGGAAGCTTCTTTACAAATTCAAAACTCATATGATAATACCCTTCCTTCTTTTGAAATGACCGAATAACTGCAGAAGCCCTGCAATTACCGACTTTGAAAACGTTCTGGAAACGGTCGTGCACATCTGCCGTGCCAAAACATAGTATAGTATAAGAAAAAAAATACTGCAAGCACAGCTTGACAAAAGGAAAAGTACGTTATATATTGTAATTGAGAATGATTCTCAAAGAAAGGGTGCGACGGATATGGCGAATGTGATTGTGATAACGATTATTGCGGTTGCGGTGTTTTTTATTGTGCGCAGTGAGCTAAAGAAGCTGAGCAGGGGACAGTGCAGCGGAGGATGTCCGGGCTGCACGGGCAGCTGCTGCAGCTGTACGACGACATCAGCCCGGAAGGAGAAACAGTAAGCAGGAGGAAAGTCCGGGCAGACGGGAATGGAGAAAGGAACTCAGCGGCATGGAAAGTTAGGAGCAGGACGTTTGGAACTGCTCCTAAAATTTATCCCTGAGGATTTCCGCAATCGTATTCACGGCATATTCCACAAAATGATTCAGCTCCCCGGGAGAAATGCGGGTTTTCCGCTTCCGTGCTGCTTCTGCGGATGCGCGGTAGAAGGAAACAATATCGATTTTGCGCTGTATGAAGGCGTTCTTTGCAAAGAAATCAAGGTAGCGGTTCGGAAATTCTCTGACGCTTTTATAAATCAGAAACGCCTCGAAGTCGGAAATTTTATTCTTTGCCGCATATACAATCTCATTTACCCACAGCCTGTCCGTCAGCAGATGAACCAGATAACCGAGATAGCCTCATGAACATCCTTAATTCCGTTTTCTGCTCCGGCTTCAGTTTTTCGTAAATGCCCTGCGCACGCGCAGATGAACCATCCAAGATGTCATCATGCGTCTCCCGTTCAGATATTTCCCTTTCATGCTATCAGTCGCAAGAATTTTTGTGAAGGAAACTGAAAAATTGTGAAAATGTTTCAATTTTGTGAAAATGTTCAATTTTATCTTTCCGAGGAGGGAAGATTATGCTATACTGAACCCTGAGAACAAACAAAGCAGTTGGGAGAGGCTATGTTGCAGGAGAATGCGCAGGCGGCAGCCTGCAGAAGGCGGCGGGTGCAGCGACTGAAAAAGTGCATCGTTTGGATGCTGCTGATGGCTGTTACCGTGCCGGTTGTATTGTGCGTGGCTCTGATGATCAGGCTGCAGAGCATGAATGGAACGATAGAGCAGCTTTCAGTGCAGCTGGGCGCGCTGGGAAGCACTGTGGCAGCACAGCAGGAGCAGCTGGCGGAGCTGACAGGGGAATGGAAAAGCTTCGGACAGGGCAGCCCGCAGGATGGCGGGGCAGGCAGGGAGCTTACGGGGCAGAGACTGGAGACGGCTGTGTCGGAGGAAGCACAGGACGGGCAGGAGGCAGCGCACCGGGTCTATCTGACCTTTGATGACGGTCCCAGCAGCTATACGGAGGATATTCTGGATATACTGGACAGATATGAGGTGAAGGCGACATTTTTTGTGGTAGGGAAGGAGACGGACTCGGCGAAGGAGGCTCTGCGAGAGATTGTAAACAGGGGACATACGCTGGGAATGCATTCCTATAGCCACAAATATTCTGAGCTATATGCGTCGGTAGAGGCGTTCTCGGAGGACTTTGTAAGGCTTCAGGATTATCTGGAGGAGGTTACAGGGGTGCGAAGCACTGTTTACCGTTTCCCGGGAGGAAGCTCCAACACAGTCAGCAGTCTGAACATGGGAGAATTTGCTGATTATCTGGACAGCCGTGACGTGACCTTCTTTGACTGGAATATTTCCTCGGGAGACGGAGGAAGCGTTCTCTGCCCGGTGGAAACGCTGGTAAAGAATGCGACAGCAGGTATTGCTGAAAATACGACCTCTGTCATACTTCTGCACGATTCAGCAGACAAGCGGACAACAGTGGAGGCACTGCCCATTATCATAGAGAACATTTTGGCCATGGAGGACACTGTGATATTGCCGATTACAGAGGACACCGTGCCGGTTCAACATATTACCAGACAGGCAGAGGAGAAAGTCCTGCCGAACTAAAGACGAATGGAGGAAGCATTTGCTATGGGGTTTTTCTCGGATTTAAAAGAGGATTTGGCTCAGGCAGTCAGCGAACTGATGCCGGAGGAGGAACAGATTAGAGCAGGCGGCGAGCAGGAAATTTCTATTGATGAAATGCTGGAGAATATTGAGGATGTTGAATTGCCGCAGGAGTTAAGCGGACAGCCGGATGCGGATGACAAGGCAGACGAAAAACAGCCGGAGGAGGATGACAAGGCAGACGGAAAGCAGCCGGAGGCAGATGGCGAGGCAGTCTGGGAGCAGCCGGAGGAGGATGACAAGGCAGCCTGGGAGCAGCCGGAGGCGGATGGCGAGGCAGCCTGGGAGCAGCCGAATGCGGATGGTGAATCAGACTGGCCGCGACCCGCTACGGAACTTTGGCCCGACGGAGAGATTCCGAAGGAGGTAGACGAGCAGGAGATGAGGCGGATGCTGGAGGAGATTCTGGAACAGAGCCCGGAGGCAGAGGAGAAGGCGACCGCAGCTGATACGCAAAGGAATGAAATTAAGGATACAGAGGGAGGCATGGAGATGGATACAGTCAGAGAGGTAGCGGATGAAACGGCAGTTATTACGGCGGGTATGGTGATTACGGGCGATATTTCCACGGAGGGCTCCATTGATGTAATCGGTACCATAAACGGCAACGTGGATGCTTTGGGAAAGCTGAACATCACGGGGCGCATTGTGGGAAATTCCAAGGCGGCAGAGATTTATGCGGAGAGCGCAAAGATTAACGGTGAGGTAGTCAGCGAGGGCGCGGTAAAGATTGGCGCCAGTGCGGTTATCATCGGAAATATTACCGCAGCGAGTGCAGCGATTGCCGGCGCGGTCAAAGGAGATATTGACGTGAAGGGACCTGTGATTCTGGATACCTCCGCGATTGTTATGGGAAATATTAAGTCTAAGTCCGTGCAGATTAACAACGGTGCCGTGATTGAGGGTATGTGCTCTCAGTGCTATGCGGATGTCAGCCCGACCTCCTTCTTTGAGGAGTACAAGCCTGAGATGCGCAAGGCAAGGGTAAAGTAGGAGGCATAGGCAGATATGCGGAGAATCTTATTAAAGCTGAGCGGCGAAGCACTTGCCGGTGAGAAGAAAACAGGCTTTGACGAGCCGACGGTCAGAGGCGTTGCACTGCAGGTAAGGGAGCTTATCGAGGATGGAATTCAGGTGGGAATTGTCATCGGCGGCGGTAACTTCTGGCGCGGAAGAACCAGCGAGAATATAGACAGAACAAAGGCAGATCAGATAGGTATGCTTGCCACTGTCATGAACTGTATTTATGTTTCGGAGATTTTCCGCTCTGTCGGGATGCAGACTGCCATCCTTACGCCTTTTCAGTGCGGCGCGTTCACGGAGCTGTTTTCCAAGGACAGGGCGAACCAGTGCTTTGCACAGGGGCAGGTGGTGTTTTTTGCGGGAGGAACGGGACATCCGTATTTCTCCACGGACACGGGCGTTGTGCTTCGGGCGATAGAGGTGGAGGCAGAGGTGATTCTGCTTGCAAAGGCGATTGACGGAGTATATGATGATGACCCGGGCAAAAATCCCGACGCAAGGAAGTACAGCGAGGTGACGATAGACGAGGTTATCCGAAAGAATCTGCAGGTGGTGGATATGACGGCATCCATCCTTGCAAGAGACAACAAGATGCCCATGTGGGTATTCGGGCTGAACAGGGAAAACAGCATTGTGAATACCATGCGCGGACAGTTTGACGGAACAAGGGTCACTGTGTGAGCGAAAGGCTGAGAAGGCGACGTAGGCGGCGAAAGCAGCGGGCGTGAAAGCCGGACGGAAGAGTAAGAGGGAAAACGGACATAGGCGGCGGAAACGGTGGACGGGAAGCCGGACAAGCGTAAAAGCAGATAGAGAGGTAGAAAAGATGGATGCAAGATTACAGCAGTATGAAGATAAAATGAAAAAGGCGCTGGAGTTTTTGGAGGCAGATTATGCGGGAATCCGTGCAGGGAGGGCGAACCCTCATGTACTGGATAAGCTGCGTGTGAATTATTACGGAACGCCGACTCCCATCCAGCAGGTGGGAAATGTGACTGTTCCCGAGGCGCGTATCATCCAGATAGCTCCGTGGGAGAAGTCTCTGTTAAAAGAGATTGAAAAGGCAATTCAGACTTCGGACCTCGGAATCAATCCGACGAATGACGGGAGCGTGATTCGCCTTGTATTCCCTGAGCTGACGGAGGAGCGAAGAAAGGATCTGGCAAAGGAAGTTAAGAAGAAGGCTGAGGATGGCAAGGTCGCAGTGCGCAACATCCGCAGGGACGGAAATGATGCCTTTAAGAAGCTGGCAAAAACAGAGGTTTCAGAGGACGAGATTAAGCAGCTCGAGGAACAGCTGCAGAAGCTGACGGATAAATTCATCAAGGACATTGATGTCATGATGGAGGCAAAGACCAAGGAGATTATGACGGTATAGGCAGTACAACAGCAGAGAGCAGCGGGGGGACGGCAGGCTAATCCGTCCCCTCTGCTGTATGCACAATTCTGACGGGAGATGCAGTGATGGGTGAAGAATTGAAGATGCCGCGGCATGTGGCAATCATCTTAGACGGTAACGGCAGATGGGCAAAGGCAAAGGGAATGCCCAGAAATTACGGTCATGTCCAAGGGGCAAAAACGGTAGAGGTCATCTGTGAGGAGGCCTATAAGATGGGAATTGATTATCTGACAGTTTATGCCTTTTCTACAGAGAACTGGAATCGTCCGCAGGAAGAGGTTGACGCCTTGATGAAGCTTTTGCGCAATTACATGAAAACCTGTCTCCAGACGGCAAAAAAGAACAGGATGTGCGTCAGGGTGCTCGGAGAAAAGTCAGGACTGGATGAGGATATCCGTAACAGGATTGCCGAGCTGGAGGAAGCAACGAAGGATAATGACGGTCTTCACTTTCAGATTGCAATCAATTATGGCGGCAGGGATGAAATTGTGAGAGCTGTGCGGAAGCTGGCGAAAAGCGTTGAGAGTGGCGAACGAAGAGCTGATGCGGTGACTGAGGAGCTGCTTGCAGACTGCCTGGATACGGCGGGGATTCCTGATCCGGATTTGTTAATCAGAACCTGCAATGAGCAGAGAATTTCCAACTTCCTGCTGTGGCAGCTGGCGTATACGGAGTTTTACTTTACACCTGTCCCATGGCCGGATTTTACAAAGGACGAATTGAGAAAAGCCGTGGAGGCATATAATCGTAGGGACAGAAGATACGGCGGACTGAAGGGAGAGTGAGCAGATGTTTAGAACCAGACTTTTGAGCGGATTTGTTTTAATTGTCATTTTCTTTCTTTCCTTCTGGGGAGGGACGCCTCTGCTCCCGGCAGTGCTTCTGTCCGTATCGGTTGTCGGGTATAGGGAGCTGGTGGGAGCACTTGAAAACCAGAGCGGGACACAGAGGAGAAAATGTACTGCGCCTGAGGCTGTGGGCTATGTGGGGATTACAGCCTATTATCTGGCGGTGATTGCAGTGGGAATGGAATGGGCGGATAACGGAGCTTTGTGGCTGGCGGCGTGTGCTGTCGCATTCTTTCTGGCAGAGCTGTTTGTATATGTACTGACCTTTCCCAAATATCAGGCGGAGCAGATTGCGCATTCGGTGTTTGCTTTCCTTTACGCACCGGTGATGCTTTCCTTTATAGCGTTAATCCGTATGGAGGAGAGAGGAATTTTCCTGGTATGGCTGGTGCTGATTTGCTCCTGGGGCTGTGATACCTGTGCTTATTGTGTCGGGAAGATTGTTGGAAAAAGAAGAATATTTCCGGTTCTGAGTCCCAAGAAGTCTCTGGAGGGCTGCATCGGCGGCTGCCTGGGGGCTGCGCTGATTGCAGGGATTTATGGGTGGTTTGCGCTGACAAAGGATGCCGGTGAGCTTGTGCTGATTGCGCTAATCTGTGCACTGGGAGCTGTGGTCAGCATGGTGGGTGACCTGGCGGCATCTGCCATTAAAAGAAATAAGGGAATTAAGGATTACGGGAAGCTGATTCCGGGACACGGCGGCATCATGGACCGCTTTGACAGTGTGATTGTCACGGCACCGTTAGTGTATTTTCTTTCGCGGTTTTTGCTTTAGGTCATGGGAATGGAGATTAGTGTGAAAAGAGCTTCTAAGAATTTCAGGAAATTCTCTTCACTCAGAGCAATGGCTCTTTCGTGGAGAAGTTCTATGTTTCACACACGAAAAACGCAAGTGCGGCGTTTTTCATTACTATTTGAGTCGCCTGCGGCGACATAGGAGATTAGTATGAAAAGACTGGCAATTATGGGTTCGACAGGCTCTATCGGCACCCAGACGCTTGAGGTGGTGCGCAGCAATCCCGAGCTGCAGGTGGTGGCTCTTGCCGCGGGAAGCAGTGTGGATAAGCTAGAGGAACAGATTCGGGAGTTCCGACCGTCGGTGGCGGTGGTGTGGACGGAAAATGCCGCGGCAGAGCTGCGACTTAAGGTGGCAGATTTGAATGTACGGGTGCTTTCCGGCATGGAGGGACTGCTGGAAATGGCGGTTATGCCCGAGAGCGAGGTATTGGTTACGGCGATTGTGGGAATGATTGGTATCAGACCGACCATCGCAGCCATTGAAGCCGGAAAAAATATAGCCCTTGCAAACAAGGAAACGCTTGTGACGGCAGGGCATATCATTATGCCGCTGGCTAAGGAGCATGGTGTGGCGATTCTGCCGGTGGACAGTGAGCACAGCGCCATCTTCCAGTCTCTGAACGGAGAGCCTGCGGGCAGGATTGAAAAGATTTTGCTGACGGCATCCGGAGGACCCTTCAGGGGAAGAACAAGAGAGCAGCTTGCGGGGGTGCGTGTGGAGGATGCCCTGAAGCATCCCAACTGGTCCATGGGAAGGAAAATCACGATAGACTCCTCCACTCTGGTCAATAAGGGGCTGGAGGTAATGGAGGCAAAATGGCTGTTCGGCGTGGAGCTGGAGCAGATACAGGTGCTGGTACATCCGCAGAGTATTCTTCATTCGGCAGTACAGTATGTGGACGGAGCAATTATCGGGCAGCTTGGTACACCTGATATGAAGCTGCCGATTCAGTATGCACTGTTTTACCCGGACAGGAGACCGATGGACGGAAGAAGAGTCAACTTCTTTGAGCTGGGGCAGATGACCTTCGAGGAGCCTGATACGGAAACCTTTGAGGGTCTGTCGCTGGCTTATCGGGCGGCAGCGGCAGGCGGAAGTATGCCTACGGTCTATAATGCGGCAAACGAAAAGGCGGTTGCACTTTTCCTGAGCGGAAAAATCGGGTATTTACAGATAACCGGACTGATAGGAGAAGCAATGGAACAGCACAGGGTCATTGCAAATCCGTCCGTGGAGGAGATTCTGCGGACTGAGGCAGAGACCTATGAATATATAACAGGAAGGATTTAAGGAATGACTCTGATTCTTTTTTTGGTGATATTCGGGGTGGTGGTTATTGCCCATGAATTCGGGCATTTTCTGATTGCCAAGGTAAACGGTATCCATGTGGTAGAGTTTGCGGTGGGAATGGGGCCGAATCTTCTTTCCTTTAAGAAGGGCGGCACGAAGTATTCCCTGAAGCTCCTGCCCATAGGGGGAGCCTGCATGTTTGAGGGAGAGGACGGGCTTGGCATGAAGGAGGGAGAAGAGCCGGAGGAAAGCTCCTTCCTGAAGGCAAAGGTCTGGTCGAGGATTGCTACGGTGGTGGCAGGACCGTTCTTCAATTTCCTGCTGGCGTTTGTGGTGGCTTTCATCATGGTAAATATGATGGTTGTCCGTGACCCCATTGCATCGCAGGTACCGGAGGGAACCGGAGCGGCGGCAGCGGGGATGGTTGCCGGAGATAAGGTTGTATCTCTGGACGGGGAAAGGGTGAAGCTGTTTCAGGAAATTTCCCTGTTTATGCAGACCTCCTATCGCGGCGGGGAGATTGAGGTGGTGTATGAGCGCGACGGACAGCAGTACAGCACGCAGCTGACACCTCTGTATGATGAAGAGACGGGAGGGTATCTGTTGGGAATTGCCAATATGGATTTCAGGGAGCCTGAAGGGTTTGAAACTCTGGAATATGCGTGGTATGAAATGCGCTATTCGGTCAAGGCAACCTATAAGAGTCTCGGTATGCTGGTGAGAGGACAGGTATCCAGAGAGGATGTGGCAGGCCCTGTGGGAATTGCCGTGAATGTGGTCGGAAAGACCTATGAGGAGACGAAGGATTATGGCTGGCAGAATGTCCTGTTAAATATGCTGAACATTGTCCTGATGCTTTCGGTGAATCTCGGAATACTGAATCTTCTGCCGATTCCGGCTCTGGACGGAGGAAGGCTGATATTTATGCTGATTGAGGTGGTACGGGGAAAACCCGTTCCACCGGACAAAGAGGGAATTGTTCACTTTATCGGACTTGTGTTCTTTATGATATTGATGGTTTTTGTCTTTTTTAATGATTTGGCAAATATTTTTATCAAGTAGTTCTCTTGTGAAAATCTAAGAAAATCTTTACAAATCTCTGCCCGGGGAAAGCGGTGCTTTCCCCGCCGGATTCCGGCAGCTCGGGCATATTTACATCACAGGTACTCAGTAAGACTAGAAACGGACAGTGAAATTGGGACGGACAGTGAAATCCGGACGGACAGTGAAATCCGGACAGACAGTGAAATTGGGACGGACAGCGAAATCCGGACAGACAATGAAGCTGAGACGGTAAAGCAGAAGCCGGAATAAGGGGAGGAAACATGAAATTTCTGACTTCATATTACAGACAGCAGGGGGAGAATACCTCGCTGGTTCTCCAGCAGTGCTGCTGTGCAGGGAGAGAAATCCTTTTTGCCTGCGTCTGCAGTGACAAGGCTTTGGATGAAAAGGCTGAGGAGACCGCGGAGAAAAAAGAGGAAGAAAATGTGGGGGAAAATGCAGAAATGCTGGCGGAGCTGCTGTTTGCATGGTTTCGCGGATTGCGGCTGGTTCGGGCAGTCAGGATGCCGGAAGAATTTATGGACGGGCAGATGAGGGAGCTGGAGCGGGTGCTTCGCCGGAGGCTGAAGATGACTGACACAGGGTGTGCGGGATTCTTTTGCCTTGACGGGGAATTTTTGAGCTTTTGCGGAGGCGATGCCACTGTCAGGGTTTTGAATCGTCAGATGGGGAAAACGCAAATCAGCAGACTTTTTCCGCGCGAAGAGAATGGTGAAAGGAAATGGAAAAAGACGGGGAGCTTCCGTGTGCTGAGGGGAAGCATAGAGCCGGAGGTAGGAGTGCTTCTTGTGACGGGCTCGATGCTGCGGGCGGTGACGGAGGAGAGCATGGCGGAGTGCCTGTCTGTGGAGACACTGCGGACGGAGGAGCGGACTTCAAAGCATCTGTGGGAGCTTGGAAGCGCGGGAGAGCGGGCCGGGGGCAGAAACATGGCGGCAGTGCTGCTGCGCAGCAGAGAAGAGTCCGGAGTGTGTATGCCGGGCGGTGGAAGCATTTGCAAAAGAAGCACATTGCAGGAGACGGAGTGTGGAAGGACTGCGGCAGTGCTGCTGCGCAGCAGAGAAGAGCATGGAGCGTATATGCCGGACGGTGGAAGCATTTGCAAAGGAAGCACATTGCAAAAGGTAGAGTGCGGAAGGACTGCGACGATGCAGCCGTGGCGGGAAACGGAAAGCGTGCAGGAAAGTGCGGCACTGGAGGAGCACGGCTATCGGATAGAGAGACGGCTGGGGCAGGGAAGCTTTTCTGAGGTTTATCTGGTGAGGAGTGTGTCGGGGGCACATTATGCCTGTAAGGTCAGCCGGAGACTTGATTTGCTTAAAGAGGAGGCTGAGGTTTTGAAGAAACTGAAGCATTCGCTCTTCCCGAAATACAGGGAATACTGGCAGGGACAGGCAGGGTATCTGGTGATGGAATATGTGGCGGGACAAAGTCTGGAGGAGCATCTGCAAAGAAGAAAGGGCTTCTCTGTGAGAAGGACGCTGCAGCTGGGGCTGGAGCTTTCCTGCGGACTGCTTTACCTTCATGAGGAAATGGGACTGGTATACAGGGACATAAAGCCCGCTAATGTCATACTGGGACAGGACGGCAAGGCGCGGCTTGTGGACCTGGGCTGTGCGTGGAAAATGGAGGAGACTCCGCATACAAGAGCCGGGACACCGGGATTTGCAGCACCGGAGCAGCTATCAGGCGCTCGTCTGACAGCCGCCTGTGATGTCTACGGGCTGGGGAAGCTGATGGAAGTGACATTGAGAGAAAGCAGTAAGGGAAGCCGGAACGCAGCCAGACGGCTTCGGAGACTGATTGCCTCCTGCACGGAGGAAGACCCGCAGGTAAGGCATGGAGAAATGCGAAGTGTGATACGCGTGCTCTCGCAGACAGCAGAAGGAAAGCCGGGGAGGCGGGGAGACTGGGAAGAGGAGATACTCAAGGGACGCCTGCGGGTGCGGAAAAATATTTGGGAAAGCAGTCATAAAAACTCTTGATGTTTGTGCAGCAACCGAGTATACTAGAAATGTAATTGCAGTGTGCACGAGCACATGGCGCATTTCGCAGAGTGTGCGTACAAAAAACCAACAGAAAAGGAGAGTATGTTATGCGTTTTTTTATTGATACCGCAAAGGTAGAGGATATCAAGAAGGCAAACGATATGGGAGTTATCTGTGGTGTGACCACAAACCCTTCTCTGATTGCAAAAGAGGGAAGAGTGTTTGAGGAAGTAATTGCTGAAATTGCATCCGTTGTGGATGGACCTATCAGCGGAGAGGTAAAGGCAACCACTGTAGATGCAGAGGGCATGATTAAGGAAGGCAGAGAGATTGCGAAAATCCACCCCAACATGGTGGTAAAGATTCCCATGACGGTAGAGGGGCTGAAGGCATGTAAGGTTCTTTCCTCCGAGGGAATCAAGACGAACGTCACCCTGATTTTCAGTGCCAATCAGGCTTTGCTGGCTGCACGTGCCGGTGCTACATATGTTTCTCCTTTTCTGGGACGTCTGGACGACATAAGCCAGAGAGGCGTAGACCTGATTCGCGAGATTTCTGATATTTTTGCAGTGACGGATTTGGATACACAGATTATCGCGGCAAGCGTCCGCAATCCGATTCATGTAACGGATTGTGCACTGGCAGGAGCTGATATTGCAACGGTTCCCTATGCAGTCATCGAGCAGATGACAAAGCATCCGCTGACTGATGCAGGAATCGCTAAGTTTCAGGCTGACTACAAGGCTGTGTTTGGAGAGTAACGGCAGAAAAGGAAAGCGCTGCGGTGTCCCTTGGGGCAACACCGCAGCGCTTTTTTGCTTCTGACTGCGAATCCAGTCACTTACAGGTATTGACGGATTTTACTTCATCTGCTCTTCCTGCTTCTTAATCATACGACGAACCATCTCGCCGCCGATGGAACCTGCCTCACGGGAAGTCAGGTCTCCGTTGTAGCCCTCCTTCAGGTTTACGCCAAGCTCGCTTGCAACCTCAGTCTTAAAACGATCCATAGCTGCCTTTGCCTCAGGAACCTCAACTCTATTCGTTCTGTTACCGGACATTTTTTTTCACCTCCATACTTTTTGATTGTCTCTATCTTCAAGATAAGTGCTGCGGCACTTATCCTGAAGCGTATCAGTTACGTGCGCTGCTGCAACTTATCTTGCTCTTAGTATGACCTCACAAAAAAGAATTATGTTGGAAAAATTATGCAACACAGCTCAGCCATGAAATGAAACGAGAGAAAAAATCATGCTTGCATGATTTTTCGAACGTATCATTTCATGAGAAGAGCGCCACAAAATGAGCAAAGACGCAGCGCAAGCTGCGACAAGTGCGAAGCACGGCTTTGCGAATGGCGCGGGCTGAGCTGTGAGGGGAGCGGCGACGCAGCGCAAGCCATTCTGGCGTTGACAAGATAAAACATATGTGTTACCTTTAGCAAGGTAACGCGATGAAAGAGTTGCGCGTTACCGCGAAAGATTTCAAACAAAAGGGAGAAATTATATATGCATATTATGGGTGTTTTAAGAAATTGATTGTATTAAGAACGATAAAGGGATACATATAACAGTGATTGCTATGTATCCCTTTATTGTGGAAACATTTTGACTTAATCAAACAATATGAATTGACCTCACTCATTTAGCTTACTAAAATCTGGTAGCAGGCACTAGGCGAAAGCTCAAGCGGAGAATATACCAATCGTACAGAAATTAAAATAGTGGGCAATAGTCTTTTGAAACTTATTCTGATAGAAGCATGCAGGATATATATACCAGGGATGAGTATAGGAAAATAGAAAAATTGTTTCTCTTTTTGGAAGATAAAAAAACGGAAGCAGAAATTGGGGTATTCCTAAGGCAAAATTCCATAAATAGTTCTATGGCCATGACAGATATTCTGATGTATTTTGCTGGGGATTATGAAGGAATAAATTCGCTGAATAGCAGGGTTGGAATCGGTAACCTCAAGTTTAATGCTGAAAGGGTAGAATTAAGTAGAAATGAAAGTTGTAAAATGTGCGGACAATACGAATAATTCTGTAATGCTCTATTATGTGGCTTTAACTCTAAAAAGCGTTGCCGTTGCGATGCCTCATGCTGTTTTGACGTTAATCTTTTTAAATAAAGGTATAGGCTATTCTCAAATAGCGATTATACAGGCATTTTATTCATTTGGCATGGTGATTTTTGAATATCCCTCTGGAGTTTTGGCAGACAAATATCCTAAAAAATATATTTATCTAATCTCGTCATTGTTGCTGATGACTAGTTACCTTTTGATTCTTAGCACTGATAATCTGGGGCTTCTTATCTTTACATGGTTTATATATGGCATTTCAACAGCTATGGAAACAGGGACAATTGATTCCGATATTATAATTTGGATTAAAGAGAACAATGATAAAGAAAATGTATCAAATACGATTAAGAAGTTTATTAGTACTATAAATCAGGTTTCTTCGGTATCAGCTATTGGCGGGGCGTGTTTAGGATTTGCATTACATAAGGTGATAAAGACTGATATTTATTGGGTAATGCTTGGAATTGTGTGCTTTAATGTGCTACTAATTGCAGTGCTTTACAGAATTCCGAATAGAGTGGATAAATCAAAAGAGCGAAGTATACTTGTAATTGTAAAAGATTCTTTGAGCGAGCTAAAGGAAACAAAACTATTAAAGTATATATTGATTCTATTTGCATTGTTTCAAATGTTTTTACAAGTTCATTATCAGTTATGGCAGAGCTTATTCATAGAGTATGGAATCAATTCAGATTGGTTTATATTTATCTACCTTTTATTTCAACTTATTACTATGTCAGCTTACAAAGTTCCTGTAAACAAATTATTTAGGAATACTTCTGTGCCAATTTTGGTTATTGTAATAGTAGCTACAATAACAATGTTTATTATAGAACAGCCGATTTCACAGCTAGTTCTTTATACAGTTCCGGTTTTCGCTATAACATTGGCTACATATTATACAGAAATAAAGTATAATGAAATTGTTAACGTAGGAAACATATCTGCAATTACTTCATTGCTGTCAACTGTCATGAGAATATCTGGATTCATTATGCTGATAATTTCTAGCGGCTTTATCAAACACTTTTCGATAAGGGTGTTATTCCTAATTGTGCCTATAGGCGTATTCAGTGCAATATGCTTTATAATGGATAAATATATTAAAAATAATGATTGAATATTCTTGTGCGTAAAACAGACGAGAAATAATAAAAAAGTGCTTGCTAAGGATATGGAAGCTGTGCTATAATGACTTTTGTCGGTGAGCCTGGCGAAGAAAATAGGGGAATAGTACAGCGGCAGTGCGGCGGTCTCCAAAACCGTTAACGGGGGTTCGATTCCCTCTTCCCCTGCTATTGTAGGTGTTATAAAAGACTCCGCAGTGACTGGAAACAGTCGCTGCGGAGTCTTTTATGATGCCTTTTCCCATTCCGCCCCGATAATCCGAAGCCTGCCGGAACAAAGGAAAAAGCCGGTGCAAGGGTGTTGCTCTGTATCAGGGATTGCCCTCGATAAAGGCACGTTCTGCAAGGAGTGTGTCAGGAACGGTGATGCCGTTGTTTTTGAATTTCTGCGTCATAACGTCAATGCGGTGCAGCTTTTGACCGCATACAATCCGCTGATGCTCCAGAAGCTCGGCAAACAGCGGATTCTGGGCAAGAGTGGAATTCAAGGCTGCGGGGAAGGGACAGTAGGTGAAAAAGATTTTACGGGCAACCTTATTCAGCCGGGGAGAGCCCGTGCCCTCAAAGAGCACCCAGGTAACGTAATCCCGGACAAACATTTCCTTGAAGCTGTTCTTCGCCTTTTGCAGACTGTTCTTAATCCGCTCCTTGGCGTCGCTTCCAAGCTCATGATTTTTCCTGTAAAACTGGATGTAATCAAAGTACTCACTGGTAAGGGAACGCTCGCTGACATCGTTCCAGCGGTTTCCCTGAATGCGCTTACACATCTCCCAGCGGAATTCGCCCGTGAGACGCACCATGGTGGTGCTGATGTCTTCCATATGAAAGACGGAGAAGAACATCCGTCCCGGACTATTGCGTTTTTTGCCCTCAATTTCCTGCCACATAACGCCGCGTATGCCGACGTTCGGCATCAGGATGACGTCAGGAAGATATTCCAGATGAATGAGCTCCTTGCCCATAATGTCGGTGTTGTCGTAATCCAGACTTTCCCGATAGAAGGCGGAATAATCCACGCTGCGGATGCTTTCCAGTGTTTTCGTGATGTGCGATACGCTGACATAGGCAGCGTTCAAATCCTTCATGACATTATCTGCGGTGAACAGAGGGCAGAAGGTGGTAATCCGTCCGTGTGTCATTTTGTTGACGGAGGGGAACAGATTCTGCAGCTCGTAATTTACACGGCTCATGGGGTCTTTGAGAAGAGCAGTCTCCTGAGTGGCAGAAATATTCCCGGTGACCTTCTGCTTGTGAATGTAGTCGGCATAGTCCTCGTCAAACTCGTTACGGCTGGGATGCTTTTTCCCGTGGTAGATGGCGGTCAGCCAGTCGTAGAAGGTATATACACCGAAGTCGGAAGTGTCCTGCATCCCGCAGGCGAGATGATAGAGAGTGACACAGTTTCGGTCGCCGGCAAGCTCCTCATCCACATAGCCGAAAAGCAGGAACATACGGACGGGCAGGGGGAGAAAGTGTGCCTCGACGGAATGAGCAAAGACTGCGCTGTAAAGTGTGTAGAACGCCTTCGTCAGCTGCTTTCTCAGACGGTTGGCGGCATCGTCGGTGGAATTTCGGTCAGCCAGAGCCTTGTAGCTGTTGACAAGCTGGCGGAATTCTGATGCAAAATCAGAATCACAGGCAGAAAATTCCAGAATGGTATTCATGGAGCCTGCAAGCTCCGAGAGAATTTTAGGGTCAGTGTCGGCCGGCTTTTCGGAGCTGTCTTCGGAAGCGGCGGACGCTTTCAGGCTGTTACGGAAGCGGCTGATACGATTTTCAAACTGCTCCGGTGACAGAGAGGAGGTGTCTTTAAAGTCGTGAAGCATCCTCTTGATGGCAGAGACTAAATGCTCCGTGTCGCCGCTGCCGGAACCCAGACGGTAGTAAAGCGCCGTGTACAGCTCAAACATATCGTCGGCTGTCGGGCTGAAATAGAAGTCTGCTATCCGGGAGCGGTACTGGAACTGCTCCTCTAAAACGGCATAGGTTTTGCGAAAGTCCAGACTGCCCTTGCGCAGCATACCGATGGAAAGCCCGGGCTCCTGAATCAGATATTTGGAGAACTCCACGGCATAGAGATGCTGAAGTCCGCTGTAGTAGGTGTTCAGCCAGATGTCAGGGGTTTCCTCGCCGAGGCTGATGCTGGTGTCCTCAAGTCCGTCCAGCACGCCGGGCTGGATGCGGTAGCGGGCACAAAGCTCCGTATAGCGCCTGTAATCCTCTAAAAGATTGCGGTGCAGACCGGTGCAGAGCATCTCGGACACGGTGCTTTGCTCCAACAGTGTGTTAATCTGCCGGAACAGGGATAAGAGGAAAACCCTTGCCACATCCGTATGCTTCTGCAGGAGGTCATCCAATGCGTCAAGATTGTTGACCGGGTAAGTAAGGATGACGGTTTCCTCCTCGGCAGTATAACTCAGAAAATGCACCTCAGAGCAAATCTCACAGATGCCAATGACATCTCCCTTGCCCAGCTGGTAGCTGCCGCCCGGATATTCTGCCAGAACCTTACCCTTTGTGATAAGATGCAGCGCGGTCAGAGGCTGCCCGTTTTTGTAAATCTGCCTGTCCTTTTCTAAAGTAATCCCCGCCATAATATACCCCTCGCAAATATAAAGAATAAAATGCCACCATTAGTATACACCCAAGTAACTACAATTTTCTACTGTACTTTTCAAAAAAATATGATAAAATAAAAATACATATGTGTCAGTTTTGGGGTTGGGAGGTTTCTATGGAGCAGGAATTGGAGTACAGACAGCAGCTTCTACAGGAATACAAGCAGACGGCGATGCCTCTTCTTCGCTATCTGCCCTGGTTTGAACAGAATAAGGGAAAGCCGGGCGGCAGGATTTACCGTGGACAGGAATTTACCGAGAATACCATGGCGTTTCCGATATACGACTCTACACTGATGAGCTTTGTCAGGGAGGCGTCACGCTCACCACTGATGGAGCGCAATTACAGGTATGTTTATACGCGCAACCATATCCGGACACATGAGGATGAGAGAAGGCTGATTGCGGCGGCAGAATTAAAAAGCTGGGATGTTTTGTGCGGGATTCTGTCGAAGTATGTGCTGGGCGGCATGACCAAGGGTGTCCTTTGGAGCGAGGCGGTACAGGAGGATATTTTCTATCTGGTGCTGCTGAGAATGAAGGAAATCATCGAATACTGGGACAAGCCCATGGACATACGATGAAGTGAGGGAACCGGAGATGGGAGAAAAGTCGGCACAAAAGAAAAAGTATATACTGGAGACTGCCAGAAAGGTCTTTGTGGAGAAGGGCTTTAAAAAGGTTACCATGAAGGATATTGTGGAAGCGTGCAATATCAGCCGGGGAGGACTTTATCTGTATTTCGACAGCACCAGCCAGATTTTCACCGAGGTGATGAAGCTGGAGAGCGAGGAGGCGGATGATGTATTTTCTGACAGAATCAAGGAGGATGCCACGGCGGCGGATATCCTGATTCTCTTTTTACAGGAGCAGAAGAAGGAGCTTCTCAGAAAAAAGGATACCCTGACACAGGCAACGTATGAGTTCTACTTTGAGAACCAGCCGCAGAAGCGGGACAATGTGCTGAGAAAGCAGTTTGATTCTGCGGCAAAGGTGATAGAAAAGCTGATAGAAATCGGCGTGGACAACGGAGAGTTTTACTGTGAGGACTGCAAGGAGGCAGCGAGAAACATTATGTTTGTTCTGGAGGGACTCAAGATTTCCGCCCAGACCATCGGTATTACGGCAGAGACCGTGGACAGGGAAATTTATTATATTCTTAAGCTGCTGGATGCGGATGCCTAATGCCCGGCAGAGGAAGTGCGGAGAAGGAGGCGGATGATGCGCCGGAGCGTGCCGGAAACGACGGGACGCGCGAAACAGAAGCCGTAAGCGTACGGCAGGCAGCCGGAGGCAAAAGCGGTAAAGGCAGTAAAGGCAGTAAAGGCAGTAAAGGCAGTAAAGGCAGTAAAGGCAGTAAAGGCAGTAAAGCAGTAAAGGCAGTAAAGGCAGTAAAGGCAGAGGCATCGGAAGCATGAGAGATAAAAGCGGCAGAGCCGGAAGTATAAGACAGAAATAAGAGAAAAATAAGACAGAAAACAGATAGAAATGAAACATCAGCCGGAGGAATGAGATGGGAAACGTCAGACGTATCTACGTGGAAAAGAAGGAGCCCTTTGCAGTAAAGGCGCAGGAGCTTCGCGAGGAGATTAAGAATTATCTTGGAATCAATGTGGAGGGTGTCAGGGAATTTATCCGATATGACGTGGAAAACATTTCCGATGCTGTATTTGAGAAGGCGTGCCGAACCGTTTTTTCGGAGCCGCCCGTCGATGAGCTTTACAGGGAGCAGCTGAATGTCCCCGCAAATGCCAGGGTGTTTTCCGTGGAGTTTCTGCCCGGTCAGTTCGACCAGAGAGCGGATTCCGCGGTGCAGTGTGTTCGCTTCCTTAAAGAGGATGAGGAGCCTATCATCCGCACTGCCGTAACCTATATGGTTCTGGGAGATATTGCGGATGAGGAGTTTTCCAGAATCAAGTCCTACTGCATCAACCCTGTAGACTCCAGAGAGACGGGAGACATCAAGCCGGAAACACTGATTGCGGTGTACGAGGAGCCTGCGGATGTGGCAGTGTTTGACGGATTTATCGGCATGGGGGAGGAAAAGCTGCGGGAGCTTTACGAATCACTTTCTCTTGCAATGACCTTCAAGGATTTCTTACATATTCAGAATTATTTCAGGGATGACGAGAAGCGCGACCCTTCTATGACGGAGATACGCGTGCTGGACACCTATTGGTCTGATCATTGCAGACACACGACCTTTTCAACGGAGCTGAAGGCGGTTTCCTTCGGTGAGGGCTATTACCGTTCTCCCATAGAGATGACCTATCGGAGCTATCTGGATACCAGAGAGGAGATTTTTGCGGGCAGGGAGGATAAGTTTGTCTGCCTGATGGATTTGGCACTCATGGCGATGCGAAAGCTGAAGAAGGACGGAAAGCTTAAGGATATGGAGGAGTCGGATGAAATCAATGCCTGCTCCGTCGTTGTTCCCGTGGAGATGGATTACGGAACACATAAGGAGACGGAGGAGTGGCTGGTATTTTTCAAGAATGAGACTCACAACCATCCGACGGAGATAGAGCCCTTCGGAGGTGCTGCAACCTGTCTGGGCGGAGCAATCCGCGATCCCCTTTCGGGAAGGGGGTATGTGTACCAGGCGATGCGTGTCACGGGAGCGGCAGATCCGACGGTCCCCGTCGCTGATACGCTGAAGGGAAAGCTGTCCCAGAAGAAGCTGGTGCGTGGCGCAGCAAGCGGGTATTCCTCCTATGGCAATCAGATTGGACTGGCGACAGGCTTTGTAAAGGAAATCTATCATCCTTCCTACGTGGCAAAGAGAATGGAAATCGGCGCGGTTATGGGCGCTGCTCCCAGACGAAATGTCATCAGGGAGACCTCGGACCCCGGGGATATTATCATTTTGCTGGGCGGACGCACGGGTCGCGACGGCTGCGGAGGCGCGACAGGCTCCTCCAAGGTTCACACGGAGGCATCCATCGAGACCTGCGGTGCGGAGGTGCAGAAGGGAAACGCACCTACGGAGAGAAAGATTCAGAGGCTGTTCCGCCGCGAGGAGGTCAGCCGCATCATTAAGAAATGTAACGACTTTGGCGCGGGCGGAGTGTCTGTAGCCATCGGTGAGCTTGCGGACGGTCTGGTGGTTGAGCTGGACAAGGTACCTAAGAAATATGCGGGTCTGGATGGAACTGAGCTTGCCATTTCCGAGTCTCAGGAGCGCATGGCGGTAGTGGTGGATGCGAAGGATGTGGATACCTTCCTCGGCTATGCGGCGGAGGAAAATCTGGAGGCGGTGGCGGTGGCTACCGTTACGGATGAGCCGAGACTGGTATTAAACTGGCGGGGCAAAAAGATTGTAGACCTAAAGAGAGCCTTCCTCGATACGAACGGGGCACATCAGGAGACAGCAGTCGAGGTGGAAATTCCTGATGAAAAGGAAAATTATTTTGAGAAGTGGGCAGTGCCTGCCGTGGGCGAGAAGCTTGAGAACGACGAGGTGAAAGGGGCATGGCTTGCGCTGCTGAATGATTTGAATGTCTGCTCCCAGAAGGGACTGGTGGAGATGTTCGACGCCTCCATCGGTGCCGGAAGCGTGCTGATGCCCTACGGCGGAAAATATCAGCTGACAGAGACCCAGACCATGGTGGCAAAGCTTCCAGTGCTGAAGGGAAAGACGGATACCGTCACCATGATGAGCTATGGCTTTGACCCTTATCTTTCCAGCTGGAGTCCCTATCACGGAGCCATTTATGCGGTTGTGGAGTCCATGGCAAAGATTGTGGCGGCAGGCGGAGACTTTTCGGGGATACGTTTTACCTTTCAGGAGTATTTCCGCAGGATGACTGCTGACCCTGCAAGATGGAGTCAGCCCTTTGCTGCGCTGCTGGGTGCCTACGATGCCCAGATAGGGTTCGGGCTGCCCTCCATCGGAGGAAAGGACAGTATGTCCGGTACGTTCAACGATATTGATGTGCCGCCCACACTGGTGTCCTTTGCGGTCGATATTGCAAAGCAGCAGAATATTATAACCCCTGAGCTGAAAAAGGCAGGAAATGTTCTGGTGCGCTTTGAGATAGAGAAGGATGATTTTGACATACCCGTTTACGGCGAGGTGGCAGCACTGTATGACTATCTGCATCGGCTGATGCTGGACGGCAGTGTGGCGTCTGCTTATGCGCTGGACGCGAAGGGCGCTGCGGCAGCAGTCTCCAAGATGGCGTTTGGCAACAGGCTCGGCGTGACGGTCTGCGAGGACGTGACGAAGAATGAGCTGTTTGAGAATGCTCTGGGTGACATTCTGGTAGAGCTTGTGCCGGAAGCCCTTGAGGCTGTGAGGGCATCTGCCTACAGACATACTGTCATCGGAACGGTAACAGAGAAGGCTGAGTTTGTCTGCGGAAGCATGACGCTCTCCATGGAGGAGGCGCTGAGCGCATGGACCTCCCGGCTGGAGAAGGTCTTCCCCACAAAGGCGGTAAAGGCTACGACACCGGTAGAGAGCAGGCTTTACAGGGCAGACAGCGTTTACGTGTGCAAAAACAGAGTGGCAAAGCCGTCGGTATTCATTCCGGTATTCCCGGGAACGAACTGCGAGTATGACAGCGCGAAGGCGTTTGAGCGGGCGGGCGCGGAGGTTGTGACCAGAGTGTTTAAGAATCTGAGCGCAGAAGATATCCGGGCATCCGTGGAAGAGTTTGAAAAAGCCATTTCTCAGGCACAGATTATCATGTTCCCCGGCGGCTTCTCCGCAGGAGATGAGCCGGACGGAAGTGCGAAGTTCTTTGCGACGGCTTTCCAGAATGAAAAGCTGAAGGAAGCCGTGATGAAGCTGCTGAATGAGAGGGATGGTCTTGCACTGGGCATCTGTAACGGTTTTCAGGCACTGATTAAGCTGGGACTGGTTCCTCACGGTGAAATCGTGGGACAAAAGGAGGATTCGCCGACCCTGACCTTTAATACGATAAACAGGCATATATCCAGAATGGTTTATACAAAGGTGGTTTCCAATAAGTCACCCTGGCTGCAGGGAGCAGAGCTGGGCGGAGTTTACTGTAATCCCGCCTCACATGGTGAGGGACGCTTCGTGGCACCGAAGGAATGGCTGGAGCGGCTTGCGGCGAACGGACAGCTGGCAACACAGTACTGCGACCAGGACGGAAATGTTTCCATGGACGAGGAGTATAACATCAACGGCTCTTATTGTGCGATTGAGGGAATCACTTCCCCGGACGGAAGGGTATTCGGTAAGATGGCGCACTCGGAGAGACGGGGTGCGGCTGTGGCAATCAACATTTACGGCAGACAGGACATCAGAATTTTCGAGTCCGGTGTAGAGTATTTCAAATAGGAGGAAAGCGATATGTTTATGGCACTGGTACCGCTCTTTGACGAAAAAATGGCAGTGAAGGTCTATTCTATCTTTTCCCAGAAGGACAATTTCTTCCTCGACCCGATGATGCTTGGGACGAGGCAGCTTGACGGGGCGGGAACAGTAGAGGGGCTGGAGCTGATTGAGCGCATGGGCATAGAGACAATCTCAGAGGATAAGGAGATTTTCGTTCCCGTGAGCAATATTTCCATTTTTTCTGATGTGGAAAACCAGTGCAGCGCTCCCCACAACAGAATTGCGTTTCTGATGGATAACACAATCCCGCCTCTTGAGGAGTACGTCAACCGTCTCCGTGAACTGAAGAAGATGGGATACAAGCTGGCAATCAGAAAGCTTTCCGTGCAGGACTACGAGAGCTATCGGGAGATTTTAAAGCTTGTAGATTATGTATTCCTAAACAACAGGAAGGTTGCCATTGAAAAGGCGAAGATTTATTTCGGAAAGCTCTATCCGGAGATAAAGCTCTGTGCAGGAGGCATTGATACCACAGAGACCTTTGAAAAGCTGAGAGCCACGGGCGGCTATCAGCTCTATGAGGGGGATTTTTATCGTGTGCCCGTAACCAGAGGAGAGCATGAGGTTGCACCGCTGAAGGCAAACTATATCGAGCTGCTGAATGTAGTCAACAACAATAATTTTGAGTTGTCTGATGCGGCGGACATCATCGGCAGGGATACGGCACTGACCATTGACCTGCTGAAAATGGTAAACCGCATGACGGTCAACTCGGGTATCACTACAATCCGTCACGCTGCGGCGATGCTGGGGCAGAAGGAGCTGAAAAAGTGGATTAACACGGCGGTTGTCAACAAGCTGTATGCGGATAAGCCCAGCGAGATTACCCGCCTTTCCCTGCTCAGGGCAAAGTTTGCGGAGTATCTGGCACCTATATTCGGACTGGCAGCTCATGCGGATGAATTGTTTCTGATGGGGCTGTTTTCAGTGCTGGATGTTATTTTGGAAAAGCCGATGGAAGAGGCACTACAGATGGTTATGGTAGCAGGCGAGGTGCGCGAGGTGCTCCTTAAGGGAACAGGAAGACTGGCACCCGTACTGGATTTGATGGTGCACTATGAGACGGCAAACTGGCAGGAGGTTTCCAGACAGCTGCTTCTCGCGGGAATGGATGCAGCACCCGTGAATGAGGCATATGTAAAAGCGCTGAGCTGGTATAAAAAACTGTTCTAAATTTTGTGGATTTTGTAGACGGGGTTTTTCTTGCCCGTCTATTTCTTTTGTGATATAATAGGTCGGATATGCAGATGAAGATAAGTAAATAGAGGAGGATGCGATGAAAGCTTTTTTGGTTTTGGAGGATGGCACCGTGTTTGAGGGAACTCATATAGGTGCAGAAAAAGAGGTTATCAGTGAAATCGTTTTTAACACATCCGTGGTGGGGTATCTGGAAGAGCTGACAGATCCCTCATACGCAGGACAGGCTGTCTGTATGACCTATCCGCTGATAGGAAACTATGGCATATGCAGAGATGACATGGAATCCTCCGGAGTCTGGCCGGACGCATTGCTTGTGCGGGAGCTGTCCCGTATTCCGAGCAACTTCCGAAACGACTGCACAATTCAGCAATTCCTCGAAGAATATGAGATTCCCGGCATCGCGGGAATTGATACAAGAGCCCTTACCAGGATGCTCAGGGATAAGGGCACTATGAACGGGCTGATTACAACGAATGCAGATTTTGACATTACTGAGGTTAAGGAGCGCCTGAAGGAGTACCGGGTCAGCGGGGGCGTGGAAAAGGTTACCTGCCGCGAGGCGTATGTGGCAGAGCCTGCCACGGACATTGCGCAGGACGGCCCTCTGGCAGGCACGGTGAAGTTTGATAAGAATGCCTACGAGAGCGGAGTAAGGGAGCAGGCACCGACGCTGCTGAAGAGCTTAAGCGGAAACGGACTGACGGTTGCCGTATTGGATTTGGGTGTGAAGAGGAGCATTGTACGTGCACTGACTGCGCGGGGCTGCAGGGTAATGGTTTATCCGGCATCCACTCCGGCTAAGGAGCTGCTTGCGGCAAAGCCGGACGGCATCCTTGTGAGCAACGGACCGGGAAACCCTAAGGAATGCACCTCTGTCGTAGAAGAAATCAAGAAGCTCTGTGCCACGGAAATCCCGATTTTTGCAATCGGTCTGGGACATCAGCTTGTAGCGCTGGCAAACGGAGGGGATACCTGTAAGATGAAGCTGGGAAACAGAGGCGGAAATCATCCGGTGAGGGATGTGGTGACCGGAAAGGTCTATATCACGGCACAGAACCATGGCTATATGGTGAATCCGGACACCCTGAATCCGGCGGTAGCGGTTCCTGCCTTTGTCAATGTAAATGACGGCACGAATGAGGGCATCGCATATAAGGAAAAGAAGATTCTGACGGTGCAGTTCTATCCGGGTACCGATAACGGACCTCAGGATGCAGGCTGCCTGTATGAGAGATTTATCGGAATGATGAAAGGAGAGAGCTACAATGCCTAAGAATCCTAATATCAAAAGAGTTATGGTTATCGGCTCCGGCCCCATTGTAATCGGACAGGCAGCGGAGTTCGACTATGCGGGCACACAGGCCTGCCGTACCCTGAAGCAGGAGGGAATAGAGGTTATTCTGGTGAACTCCAATCCTGCTACCATCATGACCGATAAGGACATTGCCGACAAGGTGTACATCGAGCCTCTGACAGTGAAGGTTCTGGAACAGATTATCGAAAAGGAAAAGCCGGACAGCATTCTTCCCACACTGGGCGGACAGGCAGGATTAAACCTTGGCATG
Source organism: uncultured Acetatifactor sp. (assembly GCA_964475665.1). GTDB lineage: Bacteria > Bacillota > Clostridia > Lachnospirales > Lachnospiraceae > Acetatifactor. Next base: position 138,107 of record CAYZAU010000001.1, read on the forward strand.
GAGCTGGAGGAGTCGGGCTTTCTGGCGGCGCATGGCGTAAAGCTGATAGGAACCACGGCGGCGACCATCCGTAACGCGGAGGGACGTCAGGAATTTAAGGATTTGATGGAGCGCATTGAGATTCCCTGTGCGGCATCAAAGGTAGTGGAGAATGTACAGGACGGAATTGAGTTTACGAACACAATCGGTTATCCTGTCGTGCTTCGTCCTGCATACACGTTGGGCGGCTCCGGCGGCGGCATTGTGCACAATCAGGAGGAGCTGGAGGAGATACTGGAGAACGGTCTTCGTCTTTCACGTGTGGGACAGGTGCTTGTGGAGCGCTGTATTGCAGGCTGGAAGGAGATTGAGTTTGAGGTTATCCGTGACTGTGCGGGAAACCGTATCACCGTGTGCAGCATGGAGAATGTTGACCCGGTGGGTGTTCATACGGGTGACAGCATCGTTGTTGCCCCTGCCCAGACCTTAAGCAGCAGGGAATACAAAATGCTGAGCACCGCAGCGTTAAAGATAATAGAGGAGCTGAAAATTACGGGCGGATGTAATGTACAGTTTGCACTGCATCCTACCAGCTTTGAATATTGTGTCATCGAGGTAAACCCCCGTGTCAGCCGTTCGTCTGCACTTGCCTCAAAGGCAACGGGCTATCCGATTGCCAAGGTTGCATCAAGAATTGCACTGGGTTATACACTGGATGAAATTGAAAATGCCATCACAAAGAAAACCTACGCATCCTTTGAGCCTACGGTTGACTACTGTGTTGTGAAGCTGCCCCGCCTGCCCTTTGACAAGTTTATCACGGCAAAGAGAACGCTGACTACCCAGATGAAGGCAACCGGAGAGGTTATGAGCATCTGCAGCAGCTTTGAGGGCGCGCTGATGAAGGCAATCCGCTCTCTGGAGCAGCATGTGGACTGCCTGCTGAGCTACGATTTTTCGGCGCTCTCCGCAGAGGAGCTGAAGGAGAGGCTTAAGGTTGTGGATGACCAGAGACTCTGGGTGATTGCGGAGGCAATACGAAGGGGCATCAGCTACGAGGAAATTCACGCCCTGACCATGATAGATGTCTGGTTTATTGACAAGCTGGCAGTGCTGGTGGAGATGGAGCGGACGCTGCAGAGTGCCGAGCTGACACCAGAGCTTTTGAAGGAGGCAAAGCGTCTGGAGTTTCCTGACAATGTGATTGCAAGACTGACCGGAAAGACGGAGGAAAAGGTAAAGCAGATGAGATACGAAAACGGTATCAGGGCTGCTTACAAGATGGTGGACACCTGTGCGGCGGAGGTAGACGCTGCAACGCCCTACTACTATTCTGTCTATGACGGCGAGTGTGAGGCAGTGGAGACAAAGGGGCGCAAGAAGGTGCTGGTGCTGGGCTCGGGTCCCATCCGAATCGGACAGGGTATCGAGTTCGACTATTGCTCCGTGCACGCGACATGGGCATTCTCCAAGGCAGGATATGAGACAATCATCATCAACAACAATCCGGAGACGGTAAGTACGGATTTTGATATTGCGGACAAGCTCTATTTTGAGCCGCTGACCCCTGAGGACGTGGAGTCCATCGTCAACATTGAGCATCCGGACGGAGCAGTGGTGCAGTTTGGCGGACAGACGGCAATCAAGCTGACGGAGAGCCTGATAAAGATGGGTGTGCCCATTCTTGGAACTCAGGCAGAGGATGTTGATGCGGCAGAGGACAGAGAGCTGTTTGATAAGATTCTGGAGGAGACTAAGATTCCCCGTGCGGCAGGCGGAACCGTCTATACAGCAGAGGAGGCGAAGGAGGTTGCAAACCGTCTCGGCTATCCCGTGCTGGTACGCCCCTCCTATGTGCTGGGCGGACAGGGGATGCAGATTGCCATTTCCGATGAGGAAATCGAGGAATTTATGGCAATCATCAACCGTATTGCACAGGATCACCCGATTCTGGTAGACAAGTACCTTCAGGGAAAAGAGGTCGAGGTCGACGCGGTGTGTGACGGCACGGACATCCTGATTCCCGGCATCATGGAGCACATTGAAAGAACCGGTGTCCATTCGGGAGACAGTATCTCCGTATATCCTGCTCATACCATCGGAAAGATAGTGAAGGACAAGATTGCGGAGTACACAAGAAGGCTGGCAAAGGCGCTCCACGTAAAGGGACTCATCAATATCCAGTTCATTGCCATCGGGGAGGATGTGTATGTGATTGAGGTGAATCCCCGTTCCTCCCGAACGGTGCCTTATATCAGTAAGGTGACGGGCATTCCCATTGTTGACCTTGCGACGGAGGTTATTCTCGGAAAGACCATCCGCGAGCTTGGCTATAAGCCCGGACTGCAGCCTGAGGCAGAGTACTATGCAATTAAGATGCCGGTATTCTCCTTCGAAAAGATTCGCGGTGCGGAAATCAGCCTCGGACCGGAGATGAAGTCCACGGGTGAATGCCTCGGACTGGCAAAGACCTTTAACGAGGCACTCTATAAGGCATTCCTTGGAGCGGGCGTCAATCTGCCGAAGTACAAGAATCTGATAATGACGGTCAAGGATGCGGACAAGGGTGAGGCTATCGAAATCGGACGGCGCTTCGAGAAGCTCGGCTACACCATCTATGCGACCAGAAGTACCGCTGCCGCTTTAAACGAGGCAGGCGTGAAGGCGAGAAAGGTGAATAAGATTTCGCAGGAGTCACCGACCGTTATGGATTTGATTCTGGGTCACAAGATAGATTTGGTGATTGATACGCCCACACAGGGACGGGACAAGACCAGAGACGGCTTCCTGATTCGCCGTACCTCCATCGAGACGGGCGTCAATGTTATTACGGCAATGGATACCGCAAGGGCGCTGGTGTCCAGTCTCGAAAACAAGGAGAGCAACGAGAAGCTGAACCTGATTGACATAGCAACACTGTAAAAAGGAGCGCAGAAGGTCAAATGCCCCAAAAGGGGTGTCTGATTTTCTGCGCTCATGGTATATTTGAGGTAGGGTTTGCGTATTCTATTCCCGTAAAATATATGCCGCCCGAGAGCGGCGAAAAGCGAGGAAATGAGAATATGAAAGCAGAAACCTATCCTTTTGTGATTCGTCCGCTGCCCTATGCGCAGGATGCGCTGATGCCGGTGCTGGACGAGGAGACCTTACATTTTCATCACGATAAGCATTATAAGACCTATGTGGATAATCTGAACCGGGTGCTTTCGGATTACCCGGAGCTGCAAAAGCTGAGTCTGGAGGAGCTTTTGTCCGGCTTGAATTCGCTGCCCGCAGCGGCACAGACGGCTGTACGAAATAACGGAGGCGGTGTCTATAACCACGAGCTGTACTTTGACTCCATGAAAAGCCCCGTAGGGCAGACTCCCTCCGGCGAACTGGCGGAAGCAATAGAGCGGGATTTTGGCTCCCTGCGGGAATGGACGGAACAGATGAAGCAGGCGGCAGTATCGAAGTTTGGATCGGGCTGGGCGTGGCTTCTGGCAGATAAGGACGGTGTGCTTTCCATTGTGCAGACGGCGAATCAGGATGTGCCGGATTTGAAGGAGTATACGCCGATTTTTCTGGTGGATGTCTGGGAACATGCTTACTATCTTCAGTATCAGAACCGCCGCGCTGATTATGTGGAGAGCTGGTTTTCCCTGATTAACTGGAGAAAGGCAGAGAAGCGCTACGAAGCTGCAGGTAAGATTCCGGGCGGAGAAGGAGTCCGCAGAGCAGCCTTGCGGGCAACCGTAAAACGGTGAAATACAGGGTGGCAGAACAGAAAAAAACAGAGTAAAATAAAATGCGGAGGTCGTTGCAAGGCTTCCGCATTTTAACAGGACAGACGGCGAGCGTTGACGGGGGGATGGATACATATGAAAATCAAATTTGATAAGCTATATCGCTATGAAAGAAAAATGGAGCCGTGCAGCATTGCGATACCTATGAAGGAGGGAGAGCTTTGGAACGCAGAGGGTGTGCTGATAAAGGATGGAGAGCGCATTCTGCCGAGCCAGACAAAGGTTACCTCCAGATACAGGGACGGCTCCGTCCGCTATCTCTTTACCAGGTTTCAGGCGGATTTGCCGGGAAACTCGAAAAAGGAGCTTGAGTGCGTGACGGACGCCTGCGGGGAGAAAGAAAGCATTCCGGCGTTTGAGGGAATGGTGCTGAAGGAGCTGCCGGACGGCTTTATGGCTGACACGGGCTGCCTGAGGATGGTACTGCGAAACGGTACAGGGCAGCTTTTTGAGCGTGTGGAGTCTGGAGACCGCGTTTATCAGGCAGAACAGTTTGTAGGTCCCCTGCTCAGAACGGATAACGGAGAGTATGCGGCGTCCTTTGAACGCTGGCGGGTAAAGGAGGCAGGCCCGGTCTGTGCCATCCTGGAGACGGAAGGAGTCTGTCTTAAGGCGGATGCTCCTTTGGAAACGGGGGAGGAAGCCCTGCGGCTTGTGTGCAGACTGACGCTGTATGCGGGAAAGCCGTGGGCGGACGTGGCGGTGCGGCTGGTGAATGCCACAGAAGAGGAGCAGCATATTGTATCCTTCCTTTTCGGTATCCGCAGAACGGCTAAAGCCTCTCTGGCTGTGCCTAAGGTGATGACAGAGGGAGGAAATACTGCGGACTCTACCGGCTGCGGGGACATGGAAGAAAGCAGCGGGGAGGACGGCGTGTACCGCACAACCGGCGTAAAGGAGCTGCCGCAGCTGGAGGCAAGACTTGACTTAAAGGGAGTGCGCACCTGTGTGGGACGCTCTAACTATAAGACACGTTTTACTCTGGGTGAAAACGGTAAGACGGTATCAGAGGTGGCAGATGCCATTTTGCTTAAGGGAGAGGCGAATGAGCATATGGCAGAGGTATTCTACGGTACTTTTTTTGCAGATGTGACGGACGCGGAGGGAGGTGTCTGTGCAACGGTTTTTCAGGCGCAGCAGAACTTTCCAAAGGCGGTGAGCGCGGACAAAGACGGTATCTGGGTGATGCTGGTGCCGGAGGAGACGGGCAGGGTGGTTATGGCGTCGGGAATGGCGAGAGAGCAGCGCATTCAGCTGCATTTCCATTCTGCGCAGGAGAGCCTTGCAGAGCTTGATAACCGCAGTCTGATTTATCAGATGCCGGACACGCCGCATCTTCTGCCGGAGGTGTTTGCGGAGGCGGGCGTGATGCCTGATATTTTTGTGGACGGTGACAGGGCGGATCAGGATACGGAAATTGCTCTTGTGTCCAGAGCGGACAACCATACGCGTGCATACGGCATGATGAACTGGGGCGACGCACCGGATGCAGGGTATACAGAGCAGGGCAGGGGAAACGGACGGCTTGTCTGGACAAACAACGAGTATGACTATCCGCATGCCATGTATCTGATGTATGCGAGAACGGGAACCAGACGCTTTTTGGATTTTGCGAACGTTGCGGCATGGCACTGGATGGATGTGGATGTTTGCCATTACAGCAAAAATCCTCTGCGCATCGGCGGACAGTGGGAGCATACCTTCGGGCATTGCGGCGCGGGGGTTATGGTCTGCAGCCATGAATGGGTGGAGGGACTGCTGGACTGTTACCACTTTACGGGAGATGAGCGCGCACTTGAGACGGCAATCGGCATAGGAGAAAATATACTGCGGCTTCTGGAAACGCCGATGTACCAGGTCAGCGGAGAGAGTAATGCCAGAGAGACCGGATGGGCGCTCCGCACCCTGACGGCGCTGTATGTGGAGACCCGGGATGAGAGATGGACGGCAAGATGCCGCTGGATTGTGGGACATTTTAAGGAATGGATTGAGGAGTACGGGGAGTGGGTAGCGCCTTATACGGATAATACCTCCATCCGCGTGGGCTTTATGATTTCCGTGGCGGTGGGCAGTCTGATGCGCTATTACCGGGTGTTTCACGAGGCGGATGTAAGGGAGATGATTCTGAGCGCCATTGACGATCTGGTGGATAACTGTCTGATGGAAAACGGACTGTTTTATTATAAGGAGCTTCCAAGCCTTGCCAGAAACGGCAACAATACCTTGCTGCTCGAGGCGATGGCAATCGGCTATGAGCTGACCGGAGAGAGGCGCTATCTGGAATACGGAAGGAAAACCTTTGAGATGGCGATTAAGGGAAGCAGCGGAGGCAGCGGTGGAAAGAGGATTGTGGAGGATACCGTTCTCAGCGGCGGAGGAGGAACCAAGAGCTTTGCGCAGAGCTTTCTGCCGCTGACGCTGTACTATAAAGCACTGACAAAGGAGGGCATGCTCTAAGGGAAGGGACAGCCGGAGGCCGGAAAGAGGGACAGCCGGAGGACAGATGTGGATAATAGGGAGCGAGGAGATAAAACATGGCGTGGATTAGTGCTGCGTTTCGTTCTGCGGCAGTCAATATGCCCGTGGAGGTGGAGCTTCTGGTGCCGCAGCCGGAGGAATGCGGTGAAGGCTTTAAGGGCAGATACCGGGTGATTATTTTACTGCACGGGCTAAACGGTGACAGGACGGAATGGCTTATAAAGAGCAGTATTGGTGAGATGGTGCAGGAACTTCCCGTGATAGTCTGTATGCCCTCGGGAAAAAACAGCTTCTTTCTCAATACGGCAAACGGATATGATTACATGGACTATGTGACAGAGGAGCTGCCGGGGTGGCTTGGCTCGATGTTTCCCGTGTCAAGGGAAAGAGAAGACTGGCTGATTGCCGGAGAGTCAATGGGAGGATACGGGGCACTTGCCTGCGGACTCAACCATCCTGAGCGGTTCGGCAGCATCGCCGCCTTGAGCAGCGTGGTGGAGATTGATAGGGTGAAGCAGTGGGCGCCGCAGCTTCGCACGGAGCTGCTTTTTGGGGAAAGCTCAAAAGGTACTATCCCTGCTTCCTGCAATTTGTTCTGCCGGTGTCACCGTGTGAAGCAGGAGCTGCGACCGAGGCTTTATCTTGCCTGCGGGAAGCAGGATGAACTGTATGCGATGAATAAGCGATTCCTGAAAGAAGTGGAAAAGGAGTATGACGTCAGCTGGCGTGACGGTGATGGCGGACATGATTTTGCCTACTGGAACGAGTGTATGACGGATGTTGTCCGATGGTTTGTGGAGGAGGCGTGACTATGACTTCCATGAAGATAAATCATTTTTCGCAGGTGCTTCAAATGAATACGGATTGCAGACTGCTGTTGCCAGACGCTATTAAGGAGGGTGAGCGGCTGCGTGTGCTGTGGCTGTGTCACGGTGGAAGCGGGGATGAAAATGAGTGGCTCTACCATTCTACCGTGGCGGAGCTGGTGAATGGAGAGCGTATGGCGTTCATCATGGTGAATGCGAATGATTCCTGCTTTGTGGATATGCCAAACGGCATGAATTACGGAAGCTATATCGGGGAGGAGCTGTATGCACTCTTACACAGGATGTTTAGCTGTCTTTCGGACAGGAGGGAGGAGAATTTTATCAGCGGGTCTTCCAACGGAGGATATGGCTGCTTCTGGCTGGGTCTGACCTTCCCGGAGCATTTTGGCGCAATCGGTGCCTTTTCAGCGGGTGATAAGGCGGATTCCAAGCCGAAGGCGCACAAGCCGGGAAGCATGAAGCCGGAGGTGCGGATGTTTGGTGCGGAAAACATTCACGGAACAAGATTCAGCATTAAGCAGCTGGCACGGGAGCTTGCCGCGGCAGACAGACCCAAGCCCTGCGTCTATCATGCCTGCGGAAGCCTTGACCCGTGGCTGGATATGAATCTTCTGGTGAGGGACTGCTTTACAGAACTGAATTGTCCTGCTTACCGCTATGAGTATCATCAGGCGGAAGGCATGGGGCATGAATGGAGGTTTTGGGATGCGGAAATCAGAAACTTTCTGAAATATCTGAAGAAAGCAGGTCTGACGGCATAGCGGATATATTAAAATTACGATTACCGTTAAGAAAGTGAGCATGAGGAGGCTTCCATGACGGAGGAGCTGTTGAGTGAATTGAGAAAAATCACACCGGAGGAGGAGCGGCTGCTTGCCGGGAGACAGGAGATTGAGAAAACCCTGTATATGTCCTCGGAAACGGACATCGTGGATGCGAAGAAGCTTCTGGAAGCGGGAAAGATGATACAGGTACGCCCCCACACCAGGTTTGTGCATTTTCCAATACATACCCATAATTATATAGAGGTGATTTATATGTGCTCCGGGAGCACGCACCACGTCATCAACGGGGAGGACGTGATTCTCGGGCAGGGCGAGCTTCTTTTTCTGAGCCAGACCGCCACACAGGAAATCTATCCCGCAGGAGAGGAGGACATCGCGGTGAACTTCATTGTCCTGCCGGAGTTTTTTCAGTACGGACTGAATATGATGGAGCCGGAGGAGAATCAGCTGAGAAGCTTTATCATCGACTGCCTGTGGGGAAAAAACAGGGGGGCGGGGTATCTGCATTTCAAGGTGGCAGATGTGCTTCCGGTGCAGAATCTGGTGGAAAACCTGATTTGGACCATCTGGAACAGACAGCCCAATAAGAGACGGACGAATCAGGCAACCATGGGTTTACTGTTCCTGCAGCTGATGAATTACACGGATAAGCTGGTGACGGATGAGAATGCAGGAGAAGAGAAGCTGGTGCTTGCGGTGCTTAGCTATATCGAGAACCACTACAGGGACGGTGAGCTGACGCAGCTCGCGGAAGTAATGCACTACGACGTGTCGTGGCTGTCGAGGGAAATCCGAAAGCAGACGGGAAAGACCTACACAGAGCTGGTGCAGACAAAGAGACTGAGCCAGGCGGCGTATCTGCTGACGGCTACGGGAATGAGCGTGTTGGATGTGGCGCTTGCCGTGGGCTATGACAATATCAGCTATTTCCACAGGATATTCCAAAAAAGGTACGGCATGACACCCAGAAAATACAGGCTGGCGGAAAAACAATCGTAAAGTTAACAAATAAGGACACTTTTTGAACAAAAGAGTGTCTTTTTTTGTGCCGGAAAATGTGATAGACTGAGAATACAACAGAGAAAGAGAGGAGAAGGTATATGAATTCCTATTATCTGGCAATCGATATCGGGGCATCCAGCGGACGTCATATGCTTGCGCATCTGGAAAACGGGCGGATGGTATTGGAGGAAATACACCGTTTCCCCAACGGCATGGTAGAGCGCGACGGGGAGAATGTCTGGGATGTGGATGAGCTTTTCGCACAGATTAAGCTTGGCATGAAAAAGTGCGCAGAGGCAGGAAAAATCCCGGTCAGCGTCGGTATTGACACATGGGGGGTGGATTTTGTTCTGCTGGATGAGGCGGGTCAGCGGATCGGAAATGCAGTGGCATACCGCGACGGCCGCACAAGGGAAATGGATGAAGAGGTGTACAGGATTATTCCGGAGGAGGAGCTGTATGCAAGAACGGGTATTCAGAAGGCAATATTTAATACCATTTATCAGCTGATGGCGCTTAAGAAAAAGAAGCCCGAGCAGCTAAAAAGGGCAGAAACCTTGCTGATGATGCCTGATTACTTCCATTATCTTCTGTCCGGCGTGGCTGCTACGGAGTACACAAATGCTACGACAGGGCAGCTGGTGAGTCCTGATACAAAGGATTGGGATTTAGAGCTGATAGAAAAGCTGGGATATCCCGTGGGAATCTTCCGAAAGCTGGTGACACCGGGGACGGAGCTTGGCAGCCTGACGGAGGAGGTGCAGGCGGAGGTGGGCTACAACTGCAAGGTTGTCGTGCCTGCAACCCATGATACCGGCTCGGCAGTGATTGCGGTTCCCACACAGAGCGACAACGCCATCTATATCAGCTCGGGCACGTGGTCACTGATGGGGACGGAGCTGCCTGCGGCTGACTGTTCGCCGGAGAGCAGAAAGCATAATCTGACCAATGAGGGCGGTTATGATTACCGCTTCCGCTATCTGAAAAACATTATGGGGCTTTGGATGATTCAGTCCGTGAAAAAGGAAATCGGAGGAGCTTTAAGCTTTGGTGAGATATGTGAGCGGGCATCCAAATGCAGTATTTCCTCCATCGTGGACTGCAATGATGACAGATTTTTGGCACCTGCAAACATGACGGCGGAGGTACAGGCTGCCTGCGCGGAATCCGGTCAGCCGGTTCCGAAGGGCATCGCAGAGGTGGCATGCGTTATCTACAACAGCCTGGCAAAATGCTATGCTAAGACGATACGGGAGCTGGAGGAGATTACAGGGCGAACCTATGACTGCATTCACATAGTCGGTGGCGGTGCAAATGCGGACTATTTGAACAGACTGACTGCGGCGGCGACGGGTGTTCCCGTGTATGCAGGTCCCACGGAGGCAACTGCCATCGGTAATCTGGCGGCACAGATGCTAAGCGCAGGGGAGCTTACGAACCTGAAGGCGGCAAGAGCCTGTGTGTTCGATTCCTTTGAGGTCAAAACCTATCGCGGCTAAGCGGATAGAGGTGACAGGAGGCTTGCGGTTATTTATGACAAAATCAGAAAGAGAGGAAATGAGAATGACAAGATTTGAATCTGCAAAGGAGATTTACGCATCCTACGGGGTGGATGTGGAGGCAGCGATGAAGAAGCTTGCCGAGGCACCGGTTGCCCTGCACTGCTGGCAGGGGGATGATGTGACGGGCTTTGACCACGACGGCCCTCTGACGGGAGGCATCCAGACCACGGGAAATTATCCCGGAAAGGCTAAGACCCCCGAGGAGCTGATGGCTGACATGGATAAGGCAATGAGCCTGATGCCCGGAAAAAAGAAGCTGAATCTGCATGCCTGCTATGCAATTTTTGAGCCCGGCGAGTTTGTTGACCGTGATAAGCTGGAGCCTAAGCACTTTGCAAAATGGGTTGCCTTTGCAAAAGAGAGAAACATGGGAATCGACTTTAACCCTACCTTCTTCTCGCATCCTAAGGTAAAGGACGGACTGACCCTTTCCAGCCCGGACGCTGAGACCAGAAGCTTCTGGATTGAGCACGGAAAAGCGTGCATCCGTATTTCCGAATACTTTGCAAAGGAGACGGGAGTTCCCTGTGTAATGAATATCTGGACGGGCGACGGCTTTAAGGATGTTCCCGCTGACAGAATGGGACCCAGAATGAGATATAAGGAGTCGATTGAGGCAATTCTTGCTGAGCCCTTTGACAAAAAACTGGTAAAGCCCTGCGTGGAATCTAAGGTGTTTGGCATCGGCGTGGAGGCATACACGGCAGGAAGTGCAGAGTTTACCTTAAGCTTTGCGGCAACTCACGAGGGCTGCCTGCCGCTGATGGACAACGGACATTATCATCCTACCGAGGTGGTTTCCGATAAGATTCCTGCGCTGCTGTGCTTCTACCCTGAAATTGCACTGCACATTACAAGACCTATCCGCTGGGACAGCGACCATGTAGTGCTCTTTGATGATGAGACAAGGGAGATGGCGAAGGAAATCGTGCGCTGCGACGGGCTTGACCGTGTGTACATGGCACTGGACTACTTCGATGCAAGCATCAACCGTGTTTCCGCTTGGGCAATGGGCTTTAGAAGCTGGCAGAAGGCTCTGCTCGCTGCGATGTGCACTCCGAACGGGGCACTGAAGGCGCTGCAGGATGAGGGAAGAATGACAGAGCTGATGGTGGAGCAGGAGGCTGTCAAGACGCTGCCGTTAGGCGACATCTGGAATGAGTATTGCGAGCGTCAGGGAGTGGTTTCCGATAAGGAGTTCTTCGCTGAGGTGAAGAAGTATGAGGATGAGGTTCTTCTGAAGCGATAACAGATGTGTGGAGCGCCCGAAAGAGGACGTTCTCGGAATGGAGACGATATGAACAATATTTTTGGCGTGAAGGTAATGGAAGATTATATTCGGATGTGCCACGACGGTGTGAGACAGGGCTGGCATGAGAGAAACGGCGGAAATCTGACCTACCGCATGAAGGAAGCGGAGGTCGCGGAATGCCGTCCCTATTTCAAGGAAAAGCCCGGAGAATGGGTTGCGCTCGGCGTCCAGGCAGACAACCTGAAGGGAGAGTATTTTATTTCCACAGGAAGCGGGAAATTCCTGCAGAACGTCGGGCTTGAGCCGCAGAACAGTATCTGTATCGTGGAGATTAACGAGGCGGGCGATTCCTATCGTATCGTGTGGGGACTTGAAAACGGCGGACGGCCGACCAGTGAGTTCCCGACCCACTTTATGAACCATTCCGTCAGAAAGCGTGTGACGAACGGGGCGAACCGTGTAATTTATCATGCGCATACCCCATATGTGATTGCGCTGACCTATGTGCTTCCCCTGAAGGCGGAGGTGTTTACCAGAATGCTCTGGAAGAGTGCGACGGAATGCTGCGTGGTATTTCCCGGCGGTGTCGGCGTGGTACCCTGGATGGTGCCCGGTGGTCCGGAGATTGCAAAGGCTACCTGTGTGCTCATGGAGAAGTATGATGCGGCAATCTGGTCCTTCCACGGGCTGTTTGTATCGGGACCGGATTTTGACACGGCATTCGGACTGATGCACACGATAGAAAAGGCGGCGCAGATTGCATCCATAGCACTTGCCGCAGCGGGAGGCAAAGCGCCCAGACAGGTGATTACGGATGATAATCTCCGTGCCATCGGAAGAGATTTTGGCGTGACGCTGAACGAGGAAATTCTGAATTATAAGAGTGAGGACGAGCTGTTCGGATAAGACGGCGGGTTTGAGAGGAGCTGTACCGGAAAGTGCAGCTCCTTTATCAGCTTCAGTGCTTCAGCTGCCTCGCCCACATGAGCACGGCCGTGACTGTCGCTGGCAAGAATGACAGGGCAGGAAAATGCCACGCAGGTATCCAACAGGCGGATGGCATTGGGACGGCAGCCCGGACGATAGCTCTCGGGCAGCAGGGATACGTTGTTTAACTCCGGCATCACATTGCAGGAGACAGCTCCCTTTATCAGCTCCGTATAGGTCACGGGGAAACGGGGGTCGTCGCAGTGACCGATGAAGCGAACCTTCGGATGGCGCATGGCGCGAAGGTAGGCTCTTGTATTCTGAGCGGCAGAGCCGGGGGTGTAAATTGGGCAGTGCATACTGACAATACAATAATCCAGTGCTTCGAGTACCTCGTCGGGAACATCCAAGGCTCCGTCGGCATCCAGAATATTTGCTTCCACACCAAAGCGCAGCTCTACACCGAAGCGCACCCGCTCACACAGGACGAGACCGCGGAAATAGGAGAGACCGGCACTTCCCATGGTGGCAGGTCCGTGGTCGCTGATGCCGAGAACGCTCATGCGGCGCAGGGAAGCCTCCTTTGCCAGGTCTGTGATTCGGTCGGTGGTGCCGTGACCGCTGGCAACGGTGTGCGTGTGCAGGTCAGCAGGCAGATAAATTGTCTGTGCGGTTTGCGGGAGAGGGAAGTTGCCCGTTGTGTTGTTTTTCATATGATTTTCGTTCCGAGACGCTTTCTTTTTGTTATAAACAGTATCTTATTCAAGTATCGCGCACATCAGCGCTAAAGTCAAGAAGAAGCGCTCTGTCTGCACATAAAACCAACAAAATCCAAAAAGAATCCACAAAAAAGTAAGAAAAGAATGTTTGTTTCATTGACATTTATCAGGGGGAAGAATATACTTAGCATAGAATGTGTAAGCCCTGTAAACGGCAGGGCGTTTTGACAGACGGCAGGAACGGAAAGGAGTCAGAGATTAGCGTGAAAAAGTATAATACTCTGGAAATCCCTAAGACAGACAGAATTCCAAAGCTGGTCGCAGACCTGTTTGCGAAGATGCCTGAGATAGAATCGGCAAGGGCAAGGCTGCTGACGGAAAGCTATAAGGCTACGGAGGACAAGCCCATTGTCCTGCGCCGTGCGTTGGCATTTGAACATATTCTGGACAATATTCCCATAGTAATCCGATCGGGGGAGCTGATTGTGGGGAGTACCACAATCGCGCCCAGAAGCTGCCAGACCTACCCTGAGTTTTCGTATAAGTGGCTGGAAGCGGAATTTGATACGGTCTCCACCAGAAAGGCAGACCCCTTCTACATAGCGGAACAGACCAAGCAGGAGCTTCGGGAGGCGGACGCTTACTGGGACGGGAAGACGACAAGCGAGCTGGCGACGGCTCTGATGGCACCGGAAACCCTGCGGGCGATTGAGCATAACATTTTTACTCCGGGCAACTACTTTTATAATGGGGTGGGACATGTGACCGTGCAGTATGACAAGGTACTGGCAGTAGGCTATGAGGGCATTATTGATGAGGCAGAGAAGGAGCTGGCAGGCTGCCTTCCGGGGGATGCGGACTACTGCACAAAGAGCCGCTTCCTGGAGGCTGTCATCATCAGCTGTAAGGCGGTCATCCGTTACGCGCAGCGTTACGCAAAACTGGCAAAGCAGGAGGCAGACGCCTGTACGGATGATGAGAGAAAGCAGGAGCTTTTGCAGATTGCCAAAAACTGCAGCCGTGTTCCTGCCAGAGGAGCCGGGAGCTTCTATGAGGCATGCCAGAGCTTCTGGTTCGTACAGCAGCTGCTGCAGCTGGAATCCAGCGGACACTCCATCTCTCCGGGACGCTTTGACCAGTATATGTATCCCTATTACAGGAAAGATATTAAGGAAGGCAGGCTGACACGGGAATTTGCACAGGAGCTTTTAGACTGTATCTGGGTAAAGCTCAATGATTTGAACAAGTGTCGTGATGCAGCAAGCTCGGAGGGCTTTGCGGGCTACAGCCTTTTTCAGAATCTGATTGTAGGAGGGCAGGACAAGGACGGGTGCGATGTGACAAACGATTTGTCCTTTATGTGCATTACCGCCTCGAAGCACGTATTCCTGCCGCAGCCGTCGCTGTCCATCCGTGTGTGGAACGGGACGCCCCATGCGCTGCTTTTAAAGGCGGCAGAGCTGACGAGAACTGGCATCGGACTGCCTGCGTACTATAATGATGAGGTGATTATTCCCTCTCTGCTAAGCAGAGGGCTGACACTGGAGGATGCCAGAGAGTACAATATCATCGGCTGTGTGGAGCCGCAGAAGGCGGGGAAAACGGAAGGATGGCATGACGCAGCCTTCTTTAATATGTGTCGCCCGCTGGAGCTGGTATTTTCCAACGGCTGGGACAAGGGCGAGAAAATCAGTATTGAAACCGGAAGGGTGGAAGACATGACCACCTTTGAAGAGTTTTATGATGCCTATAAGCGGCAGCAGGAGTACAATATCTCCCTGCTGGTAAACGCGGACAATGCTATTGATGTGGCACATGCAACCCGCTGTCCGCTGCCTTTTCTCTCCTGTATGGTGGAGGACTGCATCCGGCGCGGAAAGACGGTACAGGAGGGCGGCGCGGTATATAATTTCACCGGACCGCAGGGCTTCGGCATCGCCAATATGGCGGATTCCCTCTATGCGGTTAAGAAGCTGGCGTTCGATGAAAAGAAGGTAACGCTGGCAGAGTGGAAGCGCGCGCTTGCGATGAACTATGGACAGGGCTTTGACGAAATCGGCGCGGCCGAGATTGTGACGCAGATTGTGAAGGAAATGGCGAAAAACGGCATGAGTGCAGATGAGAGCCAGATAGCTGCCATGATACAGACCGTGATGCAGACACGGCTGCCCGAGGAGGAGAAGAAGCGCTATGAAGAGCTTCGCGCCATGATTGCCGCGGTGCCGAAATACGGAAACGACATCGAGGAGGTTGACCTCTTTGCCAGAGATGTGGCGTATACCTATACAAGACCGCTGTTGAAATACCGCAATCCCAGAGGCGGACAGTTTCAGGCGGGGCTTTATCCTGTCTCGGCAAACGTGCCGCTGGGAGCGCAGACCGGGGCAACGCCGGACGGCAGACTGGCGCATACCCCTGTGGCGGATGGCGTTTCGCCCTCTGCGGGCAGGGATGTGAACGGCCCGACGGCGGCGGCAAATTCCGTGGCAAAGCTGGATCACGGTATAGCCTCCAACGGAACGCTGTTTAATCAGAAGTTTCATCCCACGGCGCTTTCCGGGCAGCAGGGGCTGGAAAACTTTGTGGCACTGATTCGGTCTTACTTTGACCAGAAGGGCAGCCACGTACAGTTTAACGTGGTTGACAGAAAGACCCTGCTGGACGCGCAGGAGCACCCGGAAAAGTATGCGCATCTGGTGGTGCGTGTTGCCGGTTACAGTGCCCTGTTTACGACACTTTCCAAGTCGTTGCAGGATGATATTATCAGAAGAACGGAACAGGGCTTTTAGACCGAAAAGGAGCGTTCTCGGAATGGAGATTAGTGTGAGTTACCTGGATACAAGGGGCAGAATATTTGATATTCAGCGATATTCCATCCATGACGGTGCCGGCATCCGAACCATCTGCTTTTTGAAGGGCTGCGTTCTAAGGTGCAGATGGTGCTGCAATCCGGAATCCCAGGAATACGCCATTCAGGAAATGACGGTGCAGGGGACAAAAAAGCGGATAGGACGCGATGTGACGGTGGCGGAGGTCATGGAGACGGTGGAGAAGGACAGAGCCTACTACAGCCGTTCCGGCGGCGGACTGACCCTGTCCGGCGGAGAGAGCCTCTGCCAGCCGGAATTTGCACGGGATTTGCTTCGCGCGGCAAAGGAGAGCGGCATCAATACCGCGATGGAGAGCATGGGCTGTGCCGACTGGGAGACCATAGAAGCACTTTTGCCATATCTTGACCATTATCTGATGGACATTAAGCATATGAACGGTGCAAAGCACAGGGAGTTTACGGGAAAGAGCAACGAGCTGATGTTAGAGAATGCCAGACGGCTGGCGGAAACCGGGCGGACGAGGCTGAGCATCCGAGTCCCCGTAATACCTACCTTCAATGATACGCCGGAGGAAATCAGGGCGATTGCGACCTTTGCGGACAAGCTGCCCGGCGTGGAGGACATTTATCTGCTGCCCTATCACAGACTGGGACAGGATAAGTATGAGGGACTCGGCAGACCTTATCTGATGCCGGATATCCTGCCGCCTGAGCCGGAGCATATGCAGATGCTTAAAAAGCTTGTGGAGACAGAAACCCGGCTGAGATGCCAAATAGGAGGATAGGGAATGGATTTGCTCAACGATAAAAATAAGCAGAGAATTGTACAGGAGCTGGTGCCCGGGAAGCAGATAACCCTCGCCCATATCATTGCCAGCCCCGACCCGATACTGTATGAAAAGCTGGGCTTAAATCCGGCATTGGATTATGCGAGGGCGGCAATCGGCATTATGACGGTGTCCCCTGCGGAAACTGCCATCATCATGGCGGATGTGGCGATGAAGTCGGCGGCGGTCGACTTAGGCTTTGTGGACAGATTCAGCGGCTCCCTGATTATCACGGGAACCGTCTCCGAGGTAGAAGCCTCCGAGCAGGCAATTCTTGACTATGTGCGAGAGGAATTGCAGTATACCACCTGCGGCATCACGAGGACTTAGCCATGAAAAAGCTGATACTGATGGGACGGAGTGAAAGCGGGAAAACCACTCTGAAGCAGGCGTTGAACGGCGAAAAGGTACATTATGACAAAACCCAGTATATCCATTACCACGACATCCTGATTGACACGCCGGGAGAATACGCCCAGACAAAGCATTTGGGCTACGCACTTGCCCTGTACGCCTATGAGGCAGATGTAGTAGGTCTGCTGGTGGCGGCAACGGAAAGCTACACTCTTTTTCCGCCGAACATCACCTGTATGGTAAACCGTGAGGTCATTGGAATCGTTACAAAAATCCATGACCCGCACGCCAACACGGCACTCGCCGCAAGGTGGCTGCGAAATTCCGGCTGTAAGGACATATTTTTTGTGGACTCCGTAACCGGAGAAGGCGTGGACAAAATACTCCGCCACCTGGCGGAGTGAGGTGTGGAGGGAGACTGCTGCGTCTTTGCACTCATGGCGCGTTCAGTTCACGAACGCCATTCGCAAAGCTGGTTCTGCCTGCGCAGAACCCCGCAGCACATTGCGTCTTTGCACTCATGGCGCGTTCAGTTCACGAACGCCATTCGCAAAGCTGGTTCTGCCTGCGCAGAACCCCGCAGCATACGCTGCGTCTTTGCTCATGAAACGGCGTTCCCTTCACCGGACTTTGCACACAAATTCCGGTGCAAGCACCGATTTGCGTGCAGAAATCCGGCGAGTGAACTGAAAACAACACAAAACCAATGCAAGTGTGTTGACTTGTGTGGGATATAGACGTATAATGGACTCAAAAGCAACAAAAAACATTCAGGAGGAATCAAAATGCAAAACGAGTACGAAATCAAAAAAGAGATTTGCGACATCGGAAGACGAATCTACAACCGCAACATGGTGGCCGCGAATGACGGCAACATTTCCGTCAAGCTCAATGACAATGAGTTTCTCTGCACTCCTACGGGCGTGTCCAAGGGCTTTATGACACCTGAGTACATCTGTAAGGTAGACGCAAAGGGAAATGTTATCCAGGCAAACGGAGGCTTCAAGCCCTCTTCCGAGATAAAGATGCATATGAGAGTATACGAGGAGAGACCTGACGTAAGAAGCGTTGTGCATGCACATCCTGTGTATGCGACCAGCTTTGCCATTGCAGGTATTCCGCTGACCCAGCCCATTATGCCGGAGGCTGTTATCGCACTGGGCTGCGTGCCTATCGCAAAGTACGGAAGACCTTCCACCATGGAGATTCCGGATGCGGTTTCTGAGTATGTACAGCACTTTGACGCAGTACTGCTGGAGAACCACGGCGCGCTGACCTACTCCGATTCCCTGCTCAGCGCTTATCTGAAGATGGAATCCGTTGAATTCTATGCGCAGCTTTTGTATCAGTCGAGAGTTCTCGGCGGACCCAAGGAGTTCACGCCACAGCAGGTAGAGGATTTGTATGAAATCAGAAGACAGTTCGGCATGAAGGGACGTCATCCCGCAAACCTCTGCCCTAATGCGAGAGAGGGCAAGCCCAGCTGCCATACCTGCGGAGGAAGCTGTGACGGAAGGAAGCAGAGCGGTGCCGCAACGCCGGAGCTGGTAGCAGAAATCACAAAGAAGGTCTTGGAGCAGCTTGGGAAGTAAAGCCATGACGGAAGCCGAAATTGAAAAAGTAGTAAAGAAGGTAATTCACGGTCGGAGCGAAGAAAAGAAAATGACCCTGGCACTCGCCGTAAAGCTTATCGAGCAAGTTGAGAAAAGAGCGGCGGAGCAGGGAATGCGTGTGGTGACGGCGGTATCGGATGCCTCCGGCAGACCGGTGGCGGTTCACTGCATGGACGGCGCATACATAGGCAGCTTTGACGTGGCATTAAACAAAACATATACTTCGATTGCATTTCAGATGTCAACTGCGCAGCTGGGACAGCTGAGCCAGCCCGGTGAAAGCCTTTACGGGATTCAGTTTACCAACGGCGGAAGAATTGTAATTTTCGGCGGAGGCGAGCTTCTTAAGCAGAACGGAGTAATACTCGGAGCGCTGGGCGTCAGCGGAGGAACTGCAGAGCAGGACACTAAGCTGGCTGCCTACGGAAAATCCATTTTTGAGGAGGTAATCACGTGCTTGTAAATGAAAGCCTGGTACAGGACATTGTACAGGAGGTTGTGGCAAAGCTGAATATTTCCGAGCCCGCGTCAAACTACCACGGTGTGTTCGGCGATATGAATGACGCAATAGCGGCGGCAAAGAAAGCACAGGCTGTTGTGCGCAGAATGTCCCTCGACCAGAGAGAACAGATTATTTCAAACATCCGGAGAAAAACTCATGAGCAGGCAGAGACACTTGCACGGATGGGTGTGGATGAGACGGGAATGGGAAATGTGGGTCACAAGATTCTAAAGCATCACCTTGTGGCGGACAAGACCCCGGGAACGGAGGATTTAAAGACCACGGCGTGGAGCGGGGACAGAGGGCTGACCCTGATTGAAATGGGCCCCTTTGGTGTGATAGGAGCAATTACTCCCTGTACCAATCCCAGCGAGACGGTGCTTTGTAATTCCATAGGAATGCTGGCAGCGGGAAACACGGTTGTATTCAACCCGCACCCGCAGGCAATCAAAACCTCCATGTATGCCATCAACCTGATTAATGAGGCATCCCTTGAGGCGGGAGGTCCTGACAATGTGGCATGCACGGTGGAAAAGCCGACACTGGAAACCAGCAGCATCATGATGAAGCATAAGGATATTCCGCTGATTGCGGCAACCGGCGGTCCCGGAGTGGTGACGGCAGTGCTTTCCTCCGGCAAGAGGGGAATCGGTGCCGGCGCGGGAAATCCCCCCGCAGTGGTGGATGAGACGGCAGATGTCAGAAAGGCGGCACAGGATATTGTAAACGGCTGTACCTTTGACAATAACCTTCCCTGCATTGCAGAGAAGGAAATCGTTGCGGTGGATGCCATTGCGGACGAGCTGATGAACTATATGATTACGGAGCAGGGCTGTTACAGGATTTCCAAGGAAGAGCAGGACAAGCTGGTGGCAACCGTCCTCACCCCCAAGGGACTGAACAGAAAGTGCGTGGGACGTGATGCGAAGACACTGCTGGGCATGATTGGAGTTACGGTTCCCGACAACATCCGCTGTATTGTGTTTGAGGGAGAGAAGGAGCACCCGCTGATTGCGGAGGAGCTGATGATGCCCATTCTGGGAATGGTTAGGGCAAAGGATATAGACGATGCCATTGAGAAGGCGGTATGGCTGGAGCATGGAAACCGTCATTCCGCGCACATCCACTCCAAGAATATTGACAACATTACAAAGTATGCGAGGGAGATTGACACGGCGATTCTGGTAAAGAACGCACCCTCCTACGCGGCTTTGGGCTTTGGAGGGGAGGGCTATTGCACCTTTACCATTGCAAGCCGTACCGGAGAGGGACTGACGAGTGCCAAGTCCTTTACAAAGAGCAGACGCTGTGTTATGGCGGACAGCCTCTGCATACGATGAGAAGAGCCTTCGGGCAAACGCATCGGCAGAGTAAAACAGGAGGAAAAGAGAATGGCTGATACAGCTCAGATTGAAGAGATAGTAAAGCAGGTTCTGGCAAGCATGTCCGGTACAACGGGCACAGGCCGCCCTGCGGCAGGCAGCAGCACTGCTCCCGGAAGCATCCCTAAGACAGCCCATGTTGCCATGCTGACAAGCCTGGAGCACTTCGAGGTAAAGGAATTCCCGATGCCTGAGGTGGGCGATGATGATATTCTGGTGAAGGTGGAAGGCTGCGGTGTCTGCGGCACGGATGCCCATGAGTTTAAGCGCGACCCGTTTGGACTGATTCCCGTGGCTCTCGGACATGAGGGAACCGGAGAAATCGTGAAGATGGGAAAGAACGTGAAGAAGGACAGCGCCGGGAAGGACTTAAAGCTCGGGGACAAGGTTGTCACCTGTATGATTTTCAAGGATAACCCGGATATTACCATGTTTGACTTAAACAAGCAGAATGTGGGCGGCGCGGACGTATACGGTCTGCTCCCCGATGATGATATCCATTTAAACGGCTGGTTTTCCGATTACATTTTAATCAGAGGCGGCTCCACCGTATTCAATGTAAGCGACCTTGATTTGTATTCCCGCGTGCTGATTGAGCCCTGTGCGGTTCTGGTGCACGCAGTGGAGAGGGCTAAGAGCACCGGAATCCTTCGCTTTAATTCGAGGGTGGTGGTTCAGGGCTGCGGTCCCATCGGCTTGATTTGTATCGCAATTCTGCGTACAATGGGTATCAATAAGATTGTTGCAGTGGACGGCGAACAGAAGCGTCTGGACTTTGCAAAGCAGCTGGGTGCATCTGATGCCGTGAACTTTAAGGAGCACAAGGGAATTGAAGCCCTGTCGGCAGCAGTTGCCGAGAAGTGTGACGGACATCTGGCAGACTTTGCCTTCCAGTGTACCGGCTCTCCGGCAGGACATT
This sequence comes from uncultured Acetatifactor sp., assembly GCA_964475665.1. Lineage (GTDB taxonomy): Bacteria > Bacillota > Clostridia > Lachnospirales > Lachnospiraceae > Acetatifactor. The sequence continues at coordinate 159,850 of CAYZAU010000001.1, forward strand.
CCAATATCTACAAGTTCATCCGCAACGGCGGCGGACTTTGTGAGCTGGGCTTCTTTATCAACGGTGGGGACGCAACCATCAACCCTCACTTTGACATCTGCTCCAAGGAGATTACCACGGTGGGAAGCTGGGTATACACACTGAGAGATTACGCGACAACCTTTGATTTCTTAAAGAGCGCAAAGAAGCTGGGGCTGCCCATGGATAAGCTGATTACGCACACATATCCGCTGGAGGAGATAAACGAAGCCCTGAAGACCAATCTTGCAATGACCGGGCTTAAGATTGCGATTATCAATCGCTAGGCCGACGGGAAAGAAATGAGGAAACGATGGAAGAAGCGGTAGGACTTTTGGAGGTGTACGGACTGACCTGTGCCTTTCTCGCAGCCGATGCCGGCTGCAAGGCGGCGAACGTCAGACTGGAAACCTTCGACAAAAATAAACCTGCAAACGCGGATTCGTTGCCGGTTCCATTACTGGTGACAATCAAATTCCGTGGAAGCGTTGCGGATGTGGAGGCTGCCATGGCGGCCGGTGAGGAGAAGGCAAGAGCCCTCACGGGTGTGGTGCAGAAGCATATCATAGCAAGACCCACCTCCGACACGGAAAAAATGTTGAAGCTCAATGCCTTTGACAAGAACTAAACAGAACAATACATACTATCTGCCCATAGGAAAGGAGAAAAAAGATGGCACAGGAAGCATTAGGAATGGTAGAAACAAGAGGTCTGACAGCAGCGATTGAGGCAGCGGATGCAATGACCAAGTCCGCAGAGGTAACTCTGGTAGGAACCGAGAAGATTGGATCAGGACTGGTAACCGTTATGGTTCGCGGAGATGTAGGAGCAGTGAAGGCATCCGTTGAGAGCGGTTCCGCAGCAGCAAGCAGACTGGGTGAGCTGGTGGCAGCACACGTAATTCCCCGTCCTCACGCAGACGTTGAAAAGATTTTACCCCGCGTTTAATTTACTTTTAGAAGGAGCCGGACAATGGGCAATACATCATTAGGCTTTGTTGAAATTTCAGGTGTGGTCGCTGCGGTGGATGCGCTGGATATCATGTGCAAGACCTCCGGCGTGGAGCTTGCCACCTGGGAGAGAAAGCTTGGCGGACGTCTTGTCACAATCGTCGTTAAGGGCGATGTGGCAGCGGTCACGGAGGCTGTTGAGACGGCTGTGAAAAAAGCAATCAAAAAGCCCGTATCAAGCGGCGTGATAGCAAATCCCCACGAGGAGATTATGCGGCTTGTAGAGCTGAGCGCAAGCAGATTTATGAAGAAACAGGAACAATAAACTTAAAAAACAGGAGGAAACAAGAATGGCACAGGAAGCATTGGGAATGGTAGAAACAAGAGGACTGGTAGCAGCAATCGAGGCAGCAGATGCAATGTGTAAGGCTGCAAACGTAACTCTGGTAGGAACCGAGAAGATCGGTTCAGGACTGGTAACCGTTATGGTTCGCGGAGATGTAGGAGCAGTGAAGTCCTCTGTAGAGGCAGGCTCTGCAAGCGCATCCAAGCTGGGTGAGCTGGTAGCTACCCATGTAATTCCCCGCCCTCACACAGATGTTGAGATGATTCTTCCCAAGGTAAAATAAGAGGGAAAGCACTATACCGTGTGGAGGAATTAGGACATGGAACAGCAGACTGTTGAAATGATTACAAAAATGGTACTCCAGTCTCTGGGGCAGATGGAAGCTGCGACGAACGGTTTTCAGGTGCCGGTGGGTGTGTCTGCAAGGCATATCCACCTGACACAGGAGCATGTGGAGCTGCTTTTCGGTGAGGGCTATCAGCTGACGAAGAAAAAGGAGCTGATGGGCGGGCAGTTTGCCTGCAATGAGACGGTTACCATTGTGGGGCTGAAGCTCAGAGCCATCGAAAACGTACGCGTGCTTGGTCCTGTCAGAAAGGCGTCCCAGCTGGAAATATCCGCTACGGATGCAATGAAGCTGGGCATTGCGGCTCCCATCAGGGAGTCAGGCGATGTAGCAGGCAGTGCACCGATTGCGGTGGTGGGACCCAAGGGTGCCATCTACCTGAAGGAAGGCTGCATCATCGCCATGCGTCATATCCATATGTCCCCGGCGGATGCGGCAGCGGCAGGCGTTCACGACGGTGACATCGTGTCTGTCAAGGCAGACAACGAGCGCGGGACGGTATTCCAACAGGTGAAGATTCGTGTGCATGACAGCTTTACACTGGAGATGCATATCGACACGGACGAGGCAAATGCCTCCAAAATTAAAACCGGAGACAGAGTGACAATCATCAAGTAAGTCAGACAGGCGGACAGGAGAGAAATCGGACTGTCCGTCTGTACCATAGGAGAGAAGATACCATGGTAATAGGCAAGGTAGTGGGGAGCATTGTATCCACACGCAAATGTGACAACCTGATAGGAAACAAGTTTATGATTATTGAGCCTCTGGAGGAGATGGCGGCGTGTGCCTCCCGCTTTGTGGCGATTGACAATATCGGTGCGGGCATCGGTGAGACGGTGCTGGTAGCAACCGGAAGTGCGGCAAGGGTTGGGATGGAGAGCGCACCCGTGGATGCGGCAATCGTTGGAATTGTGGACGAGAGGTAGTACGGGCATAAGCGGCCGGACGCAGGGTGGCTAAACAGGAAACGGGCAGGACGGAGAGCAGACCGAGCGGAAAGCAGGCGGAGCGGAAAGCGGACGGAGTGTGATGCCGCAACAGTGAGAGGCAGGATAGGAACATGGATATAAGCAGTTTAAAGCAGCTTTTGCAGAATGAGGGTGTGGTAGGTGCCGGCGGCGCCGGATTTCCCACCTATGCGAAGCTGGATGAACGGGCAGAAATCATTCTGATGAACTGCGCGGAATGTGAGCCGCTGCTGAAGCTGCACAGACAGCTTCTGGAACAGCATGCAGAGGAGATTCTGAGAACCTTTTCCATGCTTGCGCAGACGGTGGGTGCCTCAGAGGCGGTCATCGGAATTAAAAAGGAATATAAGGCAACAATAGCTGCCATAGAAAGATACATAGATGCCTATCCCGGGATGCGGATGCAGCTGCTGGAGAGCGCATATCCCATGGGGGATGAGGTGGTATTGATATATGAGGCGACAGGGCGGGTCATCCGCCCCGGCGGACTGCCCATCGAGGAGGGAGTAGCCGTATTCAATGTGGAGACGGTTTACAATATTTACAGGGCGGTTGAAAAGGCAATCCCGGTGCTTGACAAGCTGGTCAGTGTCGTGGGAGAGGTGGAGAACCCGATTACCCTCCGTGTGCCCGTGGGCGCGTTCGTGAGGGACGTGGTGGCGTACGCCGGAAGGATTACGGCGAAGGACCCCGTGTATCTCATGGGAGGTCCCATGATGGGAAGCCTCTCAGATGAGCACGCGGTGGTTACAAGAACTACAAACGCCATCATCGTTCTGGAAAGGACACATACACTGGTGCAGCGGAAAAACAGAAATACGGCAATCGACCTGAAGCGGGCAGCAGCTGCCTGCTGTCAGTGCGAGACCTGCACAAGCCTTTGCCCCAGACATGCGCTGGGGCATCCGATAGAGCCGCACCGTTTCATGAAAAGTGCGGCAAATCAGGACTTTCAGGATACCAGTGTGTTTATGGATACGCTGTTTTGCAGCTCCTGCGGTCTGTGTGAGAGCTTCTCATGCCCACAGGGACTTTCACCGCGAACACTGATTGCGGAGTATAAGAGCGGGCTTCGCAAAGCGGGAGTGAAGGCTCCTGCAGACGTGAGGACGGCTCCGGTGGATGCAGGACGGGAGTATCGCAGAGTGCCGGAGAAGCGCCTGGCTGCAAGGCTTGGTGTGTCGCAGTATGATGTGGCAGCACCGTTGCAGGCGGATGACTTCTGGCAGAAGAACAGACAGATTCACAAGGTCAGGATACTGATGAGCCAGCATATCGGTGCGGCGGCACAGCCTGTTGTGGAGAAGGGAGCCGTTGTCAGGGCAGGGGAGCAGATTGCCAGACCGGGGAACGGACTCAGCGTCGGTGTACACGCTTCCATGGACGGCGTGGTACGGGAAGTGACAAAGGAGTACATAATTCTGGCAGATTCATAGAAACAAATTCTTGGAATGGGGACAGGTATGAGCAGAGCAATCGGAATGATAGAATTAAAGACGGTGTCAGCAGGTGTCACGGCGGCTGACAGGATGGTAAAGACAGCGGCTGTGGAGCTGATAGAGGCACAGGTTGTGTGTCCCGGCAAGTATATCGCCCTGATTACCGGAGATTTGAGCGCAGTGGATGCGGCTGTGGAGGTGGCAAAGAAGGAGTACCCGGAGCAGCTGATAGACAGCTTTGTGCTGGGAAATCCTCACGAGGGAATTTTCCCTGCCATCTATGGAACAACCCGGGTGGAGCATGTAAGCTCTCTGGGAATTCTGGAAACCTATGACGCGGCTTCCATCATCGTTGCGGCGGATGTGGCGGCAAAGACGGCGGAGGTGGAGCTGATTGAGCTTCGCGTGGCAAAGGGAATGTGCGGAAAATCCTACGTTTATCTCTGCGGAGAGGTATCGGCAGTCGAGGCGGCAATCGCAAGGGCAAAGGAAAGCGTGGCAGAAAGCGGAATGTTCCTCGACGCATCCGTGATTGCACACCCGGACGGACAGATTATAAAGTCGATACTGTAATACTCTAAAAAGGAGAGCGCAAAATGCGCGGGTGAGAGGTAGTTATGCTTGCAGTGGAACGCCGAAACTTGATTCTGGAGAAGCTACAGGACGAAAAAAAGGTGGTAGTCAGTGAACTGAGTGCTCTTTTTGACGTCTCAGAGGAAACCATCAGAAGAGACCTTGATAAGCTGGATAAGGACGGGCTTGCTACCAAGAGCTACGGCGGAGCCATCCTGAATGAAAATACAGGCCTGGATATGCCCTTTAATGTGCGCAAGAAGCGCAATATGCGCGGGAAACAGATGATAGCGGAGTTAGTCAGCGGGCTGATTCAGGAGGGAGAGCACATTATAGTTGACCCAAGCACTACGGCGGTTGCCATTGTCAAGGCATTGAAAAGCCGGAAGCATCTGACCGTAATCACAAACTCCATTGAGGTGCTGGTGGAGCTTTCGGATGTAAGCGGCTGGGATGTCATTTCTACGGGCGGAACCCTGAGAGAGAGCTATCTGGCACTGGTGGGACCGAAGGCGATGGACGGTATCAGCTCCTTTCATGCGGAAAAGGTGATTCTCTCCTGCAAGGGCATCAGCATGGAAAAGGGAATTACGGATGCCAATGAAATGTTTTCGCAGGTAAAGCAGACGATGCTCAAGGCGGCAAAGCAGCGTATTCTGGCGGTGGATCACACGAAATTCAATAACGTTGCCTTTTCCCAGATATGCGAGCTGCCCGCCATAGACATGGTGGTGACGGATATCCGCCCCTCCGAGGAGTGGATGAGCTATTTTGCGGAGAAAGGAATTGAATGTCTGTATGGCAGAGAGGATAACGAGGACAATAGCATTTACCAATAATAAGGGAGGGAGCGGCAAGACGACAACCTGTGCCAATCTGGGGTACGCCCTGTCGGTTTTGGGAAAGAGGGTTCTGCTGGTGGACGGTGATATGCAGCTGAATCTCTCCCTTTCTTTCTTTGGGGAGGACGAGGTGCTTGCCTTTGCGGCAGGAGAAAGGAATCTGTACAACGCCATCAGGCAAGAGGAATCTCTGGAGGATTATGTGGTGCATACACCCTATGAAAAGCTGGATTTGATTCCTTCCTCCACCCTGATGAGCGGTATAGAGTATGAACTGTTTGCCAAGTGGCAGAGGGAGCTGATTCTCTCGAGAGGACTGGAGGTAATCAAAAAGAGCGGTGCGTATGATTATATTCTGATAGATGCGCCGCCGACACTGGGCGGCTGGGTGATGAACATTCTGTGTGCGTCGGATTACTGTATTCTTCCGGTGGAGGCTTCACCGTGGGGCTTATTCGGTGTTGCAAATATGTTTGAGTTTTTGGAAAAGGTGAAAAAGCTTTCTCCCGGACTGGAGCTGCTGGGAGTGGTTATCACAAAGCTGGATGCAAGGAAGAATTACGGGCGGCAGACACTGGAGGTGCTGGGCGACTTTGAGGAGGTAACCGTCTTTGACACGGTGATTCGGGTGGACAGCGAGATAGAGTGGGCACAGGATAATTCCAAGCCTGTTATGGCATACAAAAGGAACGCGCGGAGCGCAGGAGAATACATGGAGCTGGCGAAGGAGGTAGATAAAAATGTCCGTGGGAGCAGGTAGCATCAAAAGGGCGGCAAGGACGGCAGGCGGGGCAGCAGTGACGGAGGAGAAAGCCGTAAAGCAGAAAGCAGCAGTGGCGGAGGAGAAAGCCGTAAAGCAGAAAGAAGCGGTGGCGGAGGAGAAAACTCCAAAGCAGGCAGCCTCCAAGAAGACGGAGACCGCAAGGAAACCGGGCAGACCAAAAAAAGTTGCAGCCCCGGCAAAAAAGGCAAAGTCTGTGGCGGCAGAGAAGAAAACTGCGAAGCGGAATGCCGAGAAGAGGTATGGCATCGGAGAGGAGCTGCCGATATATCTCATGTAAGTTTTGTAATGCAATTTGAAATCCCGTGTGCTATACTAAAAAAGGCGCACGGGATTTTTTGGGTGAGTATAAGGAGGTTTTTGTATTGAAGAATGAAGTGTTTTTTGAGGAGTACGCGTCGCTTTGCAGACAGGCAGACAGCCTTGAACAGGAGCTGTTCGGCAGATATGAGGTACAAAGGGGACTGCGCGACAAGAATGGAAACGGTGTCGTGACAGGTCTGACGAACATATCCAGAATTGAATCCTTTCGGATGGTGGACGGCGTAAAAACGCCCTGCGAGGGAAGACTATGGTACAGAGGCTATGACTGCATTGAGCTGGTAAAAGGCTTTCGCGGAAAGCGTCCGGGCTTTGAGGAGGTGGCATATCTGCTGCTGTTTGGAGAGCTTCCCACGGAGCACCAGCTGAAGGATTTCCAGCATGTTCTTGCATCCAGCAGAACGCTTCCGACCAACTTTACAAGAGACGTTATCATGAAGGCTCCCAGCAGCGATATTATGAATTCCCTGACAAAGAGCGTTCTGACACTGGCTTCCTATGACAGAAACTGCTGTGACACTTCCATCGAGAATGTACTGCGCCAGTGTATCGGGCTGATAAGCGTGTTCCCAATGCTGTCGGTTTACGCCTACCATGCCTATAATCATTACCAGAATGACGAAAGCATGTACATTCACCGTCCGTCGAGAAAGCTTTCCACGGCGGAGAATCTGCTGATGATGCTCCGTCCCGACAAGAAGTATACGGAGCTGGAGGCAAAGGTGCTGGATATTGCGCTTGTGCTGCACATGGAGCATGGCGGCGGCAACAATTCAACCTTTACCACAAGGGTAGTCAGCTCCTCCGGCTCGGATACCTATTCCGTCATCGCTGCGGCACTTTCCTCCCTGAAGGGACCCAAGCACGGCGGCGCAAACATTAAAGTAGTGGAGATGATGAGGGACATTGAGAAGAATGTGAAGGACTGGGAGGACGAGGATGCCGTGAGAGACTATCTGCGACGGATTTTGAACAGGGAGGTCTTTGACGGAAAAGGGCTGATTTACGGTATGGGGCATGCGGTTTATTCCCTTTCTGACCCCAGGGCACAGGTGTTTAAGGGCTTTGTACAGCAGCTGGCGGCAGCAAAGGGACGGGATAAGGATTTTGCGCTTTACTCCATGATAGAGCGTCTTGCGCCGGAGGTTATTTCTGAGAAGGCACATATTTACAAGGGTGTCAGTGCAAACGTGGACTTCTACAGCGGCTTTGTGTACAGCATGCTGGAAATTCCGCTGGAAATGTATACGCCAATCTTTGCAATCGCCCGGATTGTGGGCTGGAGTGCGCACCGCATTGAGGAGCTGATTAACATGGATAAGATTATCCGCCCTGCCTATAAGAGTGTGATGCAGGAGCGGGAATATGTGGAAATGGAGAACAGGGTGTAGGGGAGTAAAATGGCAACGGTTCTCAATTATTTAAAGGAATACGGAGATATTTCCTTTCGGAAAATGTCGATGACAGAGGTGGACAGTCTGATACTGTGTCAGCTGTCCTACTTAAAATTTGATTCTCTTGTACCCGGAGTGCAGGAAAACGCCCTTTCCGTGAGACTGGAGGAGCTGGCGGCGCATAAGGATTTTGACAGGCTGTTTGGAGACGTGCGCTATGAAAAGGTCAACCGCGCGCTGATTGCGGCGATGCTGGCGGGAAGGAGGTATCGCAGCCTGAAGCTTAACTGCTATGTGAGTGTGACCAAAAAGCAGTGGGAGACACAGTTTGCGGCAATTACCTTCATCTTAGACGATGGAACCGTATATGTGGCATATCGCGGTACGGATGAGACCATCGTGGGCTGGAAGGAGGACTTTAACATGGCGTTTCTCTACCCGATTCCAAGTCAGGAATACAGTCTCAGATACCTGAATACGGTAGGCTCCAGAATTAAATGCCCCTTTTATGTGGGAGGTCATTCCAAGGGCGGAAATCTTGCCGTATACAGTGCGATGAACTGTCTGCCGGAGATTCAGGACAGAATAGTCGGAATATACAGTATGGACGGGCCGGGCTTTCGGCCGGAGGTGCTGGAGCGGTGCGGCTATGAGAAAATCCGTGAGCGGGTGATAAAAATTCTGCCGCGCTCCTCACTTGTGGGAATGCTTTTTGAGAAGGATATGCACTTTTGCGTGGTGGAGAGCAATAAGCTGGGACTGGCGCAGCATGATCCTTATTCCTGGCAGGTGGCAGGAGCTGCGCTGGAGAGGGCAGATGATATATATGAGGGGAGAAAGCGGCTGGATAACACGCTGAATGAGTGGATACTGTCGTTGGATGAGGCACAGCTGAAAACCTTTGTCGATACGCTGTATCAGGTGATTGCCGCGTCCCAGGCCGACAATCTCATTGAGTTTACCGCAGAATGGAAGCGGAGCATAAATGGGATTGTGGCGGCACTGAAGGAGGTTGACGAGGATACAAGGGCTATCCTGAAGGAAACGGTGAAATCCCTGTTTGAGCTCGCCGGGCTTAAGAGGAAAGAGAAGCTGCCGCGCAAAGAGAAGCAAAGTAGTCCAAAAGGAGCTTCCCGGAAAACTTAGCTTTGGTCTCGTCGATGCGCTCAGGATGCCATTGTACGCCGATGAGCGGGAGGGCTTTGTGAAGCACTGCCTCGATGCAGTAATCGTCCGGACACCACTGGACGGCAATCAGTCCGTTGCCGAGAACTCCGATGCCCTGATGGTGTGCGCTGTTGATAAGGGGGGCAGCACCGTAAAGCGCACGCAGAAGGGTGTCATCTGCGGTTACGGAGGAGTGATACTGGTCGCCGTCCGCGTAGCGGTGACGTTCGGCATATGGCAGCTCCTGAATCAGGGAGCCGCCCAGTCCCACGTTCAGAAGCTGCAGCCCCTTGCAGATGCCAAGGACAGGCAGACGCTTTCGAATGCAGAGCTCCAGTGCCTGAAGCTGCAGGATGTCAAGCTCTGTGTCGATATGGCGTGAACCGTGATTCTTCTCCCCGAAAAAGGCAGGGGTGATGTCTCCTCCACCCGGCAGGAGAAGCCCGTCGCATTGCAGAATTTCCCCGCAGCTTAACGTGACAATCGGCTGGACTCCTATTGATTCTATGTATTTCACATAATTTTCCGTCTCTGTCCTTTTTCCGGCGATTGCTATTTTCATTCCAAAGACTTCCTTGAAATTCTCTTTTGTCAATATATTATGAGTTTGTGAAATCATGCAATTCCCTATGTAAAAAAAAGAAAATTCCTGCTATACTCTAGGATAGTGGTGCAGATGGCGCGGAATCAAAACAAATCCCTGCGGGAATTTTCGTGCCCCGCGAAAGATAGGAGAAATGATACAATGAAGCAGATTAGGAAGCGCTTCCATGCGGAAAAACCGTCGCTGTTTCCGGCGTTTTTGCTGCCGACTCTGATTATGCTGGCAATTTTTATCATAAACGGAATTTATCCCTTTGGGGACAGAAGCTTTCTGTCGGGAGATTTATATCACCAGTACATGCCCTTTTTCAGTGAGCTGCTCCGCAAGGTAAGAGGGGGAGAGGGGCTTGGCTTTTCGTATAATGTGGGCATAGGATCTAACTTTCTGGCACTTTTTGTCTACTATCTGGCAAGCCCGGCACATATTCTGGCACTGCTTTTTCCAAAGGAGTACCTGATAGAGTTTATCGGCTATCTGACAGTGATAAAGGTGGGGCTGTGCGGGCTGACTGCGTGCATCTATCTGCGCAGGCATTTTGAGACGCAGGACTTTGCCACGGTGCTCTTTTCCTGCTTTTATGCTTTTTGCGGTTTCATGGCGGCATACAATTACAACATCATGTGGCTGGACTGTGTGGTGCTGTTTCCACTGATTCTTTTGGGGCTGGAGCGCCTGGTAAAGGAGGGGAAATGCACCCTGTACTGTGTGACGCTGGCACTTTCCATTTTTACAAACTTTTACATTTCCATCATGATATGCATTTTTCTGGTACTGTATTTTGTACTGCTCCTGATGGTGACGAAGGGTAAGAGGCTTCGCAGCGTCGGATATTTTGCATTATTTTCCCTGCTGGCGGGCGGGATGGCATCGGTGCTGCTGATTCCGGAGGTGTGTGCCCTCCTGCAGACGGATTTTGGCGATATGGATTTTCCGAAGAAAATAGAGTCTTACTTTTCCGTGCTGGATATGCTGGCAAGACACTGTGTCTGTGTCTACACGGAGAGGGGACTTGCGCATTGGCCGAACATTTACTGCGGAAGTGCGGTTATTATGCTGATTCCCATGTACCTGATGAACCGCAGCATCTCTATCCGCGAGAAGTTCTGCAGGATGGCGTTGGCAGGCTTTCTGCTGCTTAGCTTCAGCACGAATCTGCTGGACTTTATCTGGCACGGACTGAATTACCCGGATTCCCTCCCGGCAAGGCAGTCCTTTCTGTACAGCTTTCTGGTGCTGGTTATGTGTTATGAGGCATACAGCCGCGTACAGGAGATGGAGCCGCAGCAGATTCTCTATGGTTATCTGGCGGCAGCAGGCTTTCTGCTTTTCTGTGAAAAGTTTGTCTCCCATGAGGATTTTGAGTCGGGGGTCAAGCTGCTGACGCTGGTGTTTATTACACTTTATGCGGTGCTGCTCTATCTGTATCGGACGCACGGGGAGAAGGATGTAAGAAGGGGCATTGCCGTGGTGGCACTCACGGCGGTTGTTGCGGAATGCAGTATCAACACATGGGATACCAGCATTGCCACTACCAGCCGTTCGGCTTATCTTAGTCAGCAGGAGGACTATCGTGCTCTCTACGGGCTGGCATGTGAGCGGGAGGAGGGGTTTTTTAGGCTGGAGAAGTTTTCGCGCAGGACAAAAAATGACGGTACACTGGCGGGGTATCCGACCGCGAGTGTATTTTCCTCCACCATGAATTCCTATGTGATGGATATGTACGAGCGGCTCGGAATGCGACACAGCAAGGTGTATTACTGCTTTGACGGAGCGACGGCGCTTACCTCGGCACTGCTGAATGTCAGCTATATGTTTGGGGATTCGGATGAGTATGAGAACAGTCTGTATCAGCTTGTGGGGACGAGCGGAGAAGTGCGGTTGTACGCCTGCGAGGCGACTCTGCCGTTTGGCTATGTGGCACCTGTGGGCTTTGACCTGCCGAAATCCTCACAGGCAATCAGGCTGCAGAATGAGCTGGTGAAAAAGCTGGGTGTCGAGGGAAAGCTGTTTACGGATGCGAAAGCGACGGAGACGGAGGGAGACGTGAAGCTTACGGCAAGGGAGGGCGGCGTGTATTATGCCGTGCTGACGGCGGGGGGAACCGACAAGGTAACCTGTATCGGAGGAAGCACCTCGGAGGAGAGCTTCAGCGAGCTGAAAAAGGGTTCGGTTCTGTATCTGGGCTATCTGGAGAAGGGGCAGAGCATCACACTGACAGCCACGGATGGAAAGGATGCGTCAAAGGCGGTGCACGCGGAGATTTACCGTATGGATGAGACGGTTCTTGAAAATGCGCTGGAGCTTCTGTCGCAGCAGCATATGGAAGACGTCGAGTGGGAGAGCGACAGGATTTGCGGAGAGCTGAAGCTGCAAGGGGAAGGACGGCTGATATTGTCCGTCCCATATGAGGATGGCTGGACGGTGCACATAAACGGTGAAAAGGTCGAAGGGGAGCTGTTCGGAGGCTGCCTGATGGCGTTCGACTTAGAACCGGGAGAGTACAGATTAGAGATGCACTATGTGCCGGAGGGACTTTATGCAGGTATTGCCGTCAGTGCTGTGAGCATAGGAAGCTTTGCCGGACTGACGCTGCTAAAAAGGAGAAAGCAGCGCCGACCGGTGCAGAGTCAAAAGACAGACTGTGCCTAACGCTCGTCAGGAGACTTTAGGAAAGTGCTCAGACGGTCATATTCTTCATCGGTGATGGAGAGCACGGTTCCATGCTTAAAGCCATAGGGGAAGGAAAAGGAAGCGTCAGAGCGCACGAAATGTCCTCCGGCAAGGCTGTCGGCGAGGAAGGGAACATATCCCTGCCCGGCGGCGCTGCAGCCGTAATAGTCTAACATCAGACACCAGCGCCCGTCGGCGGTGATAAAGGCGGTGGGAGCTTCATAGAGACCGGGCTCAAGAGCTTCCATGCAGCGGTCAAATTCCTCTACTCTGGTAAACGGTCCGGTTGCATGGTCGGACGCTACCAGAATAACGTGGGAGGGGTCGCCCTCGCTCTTTAAAAAGCAGTAGTACCGCCCGTCCTCCTCGTACATGGCGGAATCGATGACGGGACCGCCGTCCTCCTTACGATAGAGAAGCCTTGGCTCAGAGAAGCTCTCAAAATCCTTTGTTCGGGAATAAAAGATTCCCTTCGGACCGAAATTGTTCATGGCGTGTGAAGAAGACCAATGCACGATATAGTCCTGCTCCTTTTTGTCGAAGAGGATGTCGGGCGCCCAAAGACAACCGAAATTTTCATCGCCGAGATGCAGCATCTTCTGGTTTCCCCAGTGAATTAGGTCGTCAGACTGCCACATGACAAGGTCTTTGCTGCCGTTTCTGGAAACCTCAGCCCAGGAGTTATGATATTGATAGGGCATCCCGTAGGAGAGGCTTAAATCTGTGGCGAGGATGACGAATTTTCCATCCTGTGTTCTGGTGACGGTAAAATCCCGTACGCCTCTGTCACCCTCATAGCTCCAGAGAATGGGGCTGCCGTCATTTACGGATTTCCAGTGGAAGCCGTCGCGGCTGATTCCGAAATAGACCTGTTCTCCGTCGGGAGTCCGTTTCTCCCTAAAATGAACAAAAAGATATGCACTCATGGGTAAGCTCCTTTTACTGTTGGTATCATAAGAATCAAATAAGTGTCACTGCGGGTCACTTGATTTTCTACGCACATAGTAGCATGAACCGGGCGAAAAGAAAAGGGTCAGGATACGCTCAGGTTGGCGTATTTTTTGGGGGATACGCCTACGGCCTTTGTGAATGCCTTGAAGAAGCTGCTGTAGTCTCCAAAGCCGCTTTTTTCAAATGCCTCGCTTACGCCTGCTCCCTCGTTGAGGAGCGCTTTTGCAATGCTGATGCGTCGGGCGGTAATGTACTTGCCGACGGTGGTTCCGGTCGCCTGCTTAAAGATGCGGCAGATATAGGACTCGCTCAGGAAAAAGTGCTGTGCAAGTCCGGCGGCGGTGATGGGCTGGCCGATATGCTGGTTGATATAGGCGAGAATGTCGACCACCTGATGACTGTACTTGTAGACGTTCTCCGCGACAGCAGCCGCATTTTTGTCGGACAGGGTGTTAATCAGCACCATCAGCTCCATAAAGGCTGCCTGCTCGATGATGTCATGCGCAAAGCCGGAGGCGGAGGTGATTTTGCTGATATAGTAGAGAAAGCGCTTCTGCTGCTGCCTGTCAAGGGAGACCTTGTGTTGGAAATGCTCTCCTCTGTTGGAAAAGCAGTGATCCAGATTTGTCTCGGGAGTGGAGAGCCGCTTTACAAAGTCAGGATGAACGGACAGGACAATACGCTCATGCAGCTGGTTGTCAATCTGGGTCAGCTTATGGCTCTCGTACTGGTTGATAATGAATAAATCTCCCGGAGCAATGGAATAGAAGCGGTTGTCGATGAGAAACTGCTTGCCTCCGGAGATGGAATAGTACAGCTCGTAGCAGTCATGTATGTGCATTTCCATGGCTTTTTCCTCCTTGTAGAGGTGGGCGATGGAAAAGGTTCTGGTGCGGGCGCAGCTTTCGATGGCAATTTTGCAGGAGGTTACTTCTTCCATATTCACAGACTCCTTTTTGTTCGGTTTAACAGGTGTTTCATAATTACCCATCAGTTTAAACGAAGAGTTCAAAATTTGCAAGGTTTTGAGAAATATTTGAATAGACTTGGAGAATTTTTTTAATTATACTGAATTTACAGAGTAAAAACAGTTTAAGCATACCATCTGCAAAACGGAACTGTTTTTATAAAAATAGAAAATTTTATGGAAATGCCGTGCGTTGTATGCTATAATGTAAGCACTTTCATAAAGTAGTATCAATCAGTGTCCGCAGCTTCCGCAGGTGGTGTCGAAGCCGGGTGCTGGAGAAAGAGAGGCGTAGAGGTGGAACTTAGAACAGCAGTATCACCAAAGGATGTGAAGTATTATACCACAGAGCGTCTGAGAGAGGAGTTTCTGATTCAGAACCTTTTCGTTCCCGGAGAAATCAAGCTGGTATACAGTCACATTGACAGAATCATCACGGGAGCGGCAGTGCCTGTAGAGCCTATCACGCTGACTGCGGGAGATGAGCTTCGTGCGGAGTACTTCTGCCAGAGAAGAGAGCTCGGAGTGATTAACATCGGAGGCGCCGGTACTATCACGGTTGACGGCAAGGTGTACAGGGTCGGCTTTAAAGAGGCAATGTACATCGGCATGGGATCCAAGGAGATTGTGTTTGCAAGCGAGGATGCTTCCGACCCGGCTAAATTCTATCTGAATTCCGCTCCGGCACACAGAATCTGTCCCACCGTACTGATTAAGCCGGAGGGAGTCCCCGAGGAAGGGGTCGTTATCGTAAAGCCTGAGAACAAGGTCGAGCTCGGCTCACTGGAGGATGCAAACCACAGGGTTATCTGTAAATACATTCTTCCCGGTCAGGTAGAGAGCTGTCAGCTTGAGATGGGCATGACGAAGCTTGAGCCCGGCAGCGTCTGGAATACAATGCCTTGTCATACCCATGACAGACGCATGGAGGTTTATCTTTACTTCGAGATGCCAGAGGACGCTTTTGTAATGCATTACATGGGCGAGCCTGATGAGACCCGTCACATCGTGATGAGAAACGAGGAGGCTGTTATCTCTCCCAGCTGGTCGATTCATTCCGGCTGCGGCTCCAGAGCCTATACCTTTATCTGGGGTATGGTTGGAGAAAATCAGGACTTCGACGACATGGACGGCGTTGCCATGAAGGATTTAATGTAACTTATCATATAAAGAAAAGGAGAAGGAAACATGAACGATTTTATCAATTTTTCCCTGGAAGGTAAGGTTGCACTGGTGACAGGAGCATCTTACGGTATCGGCTTTGCCATTGCTTCCGCATACGCTGAGGCGGGTGCAACCATCTGCTTTAATGACATTAAGCAGGAGCTGGTGGACAAGGGTCTGGCTGCTTATGCAGAGAAAGGCATCAAGGCACACGGCTATGTATGTGATGTTACCAACGAGGAAGCCGTTAATGCAATGGTAGCCCAGATTGAGAAGGAAGTAGGTGTTATCGACATTCTGGTAAACAATGCCGGCATCATCAAGAGAATTCCCATGACCGATATGACCGCAGAGCAGTTCAGACAGGTTGTGGATGTAGACCTGAACGCTCCCTTCATCGTATCTAAGGCAGTTATTCCTGCCATGATTAAGAAGGGTCACGGAAAGATTATAAACATCTGCTCCATGATGTCCGAGCTTGGACGTGAGACAGTATCTGCTTACGCGGCAGCTAAGGGCGGTCTGAAGATGCTGACAAGAAATATCTGCTCTGAGTACGGTCAGTACAACATTCAGTGTAACGGTCTTGGACCTGGCTACATTGAGACTCCCCAGACTGCACCTCTCCGTGAGATCCAGCCTGACGGAAGCAGACATCCATTCGACCAGTTCATCTGTTCAAAGACTCCTGCAAACAGATGGCTGAAGGCAGAAGAGCTGACAGGACCTGCCGTATTCCTTGCATCTGAGGCATCCAACGCAGTCAACGGACATATCCTTTACGTCGACGGCGGTATCCTTGCCTACATCGGCAAACAGCCGGAATAGTCGGACAAAGCAAAGCCCAACAGTCTGAAGCCAGTTTCCGTGCTTGCACAGGGAACTGGCTATCAGGCTATTGGGCGCGCAAAGCGCCTTTGAAATGCGAAGCATTTCAAAGTTTGCTTTGTACGGAAAGCAGCATGCTTTGTACGGAAAGCAGCAATAAATCAAACAGGAGGCACTTTCATGAAAATCGCTTTAATCAATGAGAACAGTCAGGCGGCTAAGAATGAGATGATTTTCGCAACCCTGAAAAAGGTGGTTGAGCCCATGGGACATGAGGTGTTTAACTACGGAATGTGCGGTGCGGAGGATCCGAATTCCCTGACTTATGTACAGAATGGCATTCTGGCTGCTGTGCTGATTAATTCGGGAGCGGCAGACTACGTTATCACAGGCTGCGGTACCGGTGAGGGAGCAATGCTGGCATGCAATTCCTTCCCCAGAGTGCTCTGCGGACATATTGAATCTCCGCTGGATGCGTACCTCTTTTCACAGGTAAATGACGGCAACTGTGTGGCACTTCCCTTTGCGGAGAACTTCGGCTGGGGTGGAGAACTGAATCTGCAGTACACCTTTGAAAAGCTGTTCTGCGCTCCGGGTGGCGGCGGATATCCCCCCGAGAGAGTAGTGCCGGAGCAGAGAAACAAGAAGATTTTGGACAAGGTAAAGGAGGTTACCCATACGGATATGGTTACCATCCTGCAGAAGCTTGACAGGGAGCTTGTGAAGGGAGCTTTGTCCGGCGAGCAGTTTAAGGAGTATTTTTTCGCAAACTGCAGGTGCGATAAGATTGCGGAGGCAGTCAGGGAGATTCTTGCCTAGCACAGCAGCCTCTTAATAACCGGGGCGTGCTTCGGTTCTTTCAGGGGTGTTGGGCTGAAATACGGATTTGTAAGAGAAACAAATACAAAATAGCAAGCGTATGTGAGACACGGTATGCGGGGCATGGCGTGCCGGACATACAGAAAGAAGGAAAAAATGAACGCAGTATTAGAACAAATCAGCAAAATCGGTATCGTTCCGGTTGTAAAGATTGACAGGGAAGAGGATGCACTTCCCCTTGCAAAGGCTCTTTGCGCAGGCGGACTTCCCTGTGCAGAGGTTACCTTCCGTACCAGTGCGGCAGCCGGTGCAATCAAAATTATGACAGAGAACTTCCCTGAGATGTGTGTAGGCGCGGGAACTGTGCTGAATGCAGAGCAGGTTGACGCTGCAGTGGCCGCCGGTGCAAAGTTCATCGTCAGCCCCGGCTTAAATCCTAACACGGTAAGATACTGTATCGAGAAGGGTGTGCCCGTGACTCCCGGTACTTCCAGCCCCTCCGACATCGAGCAGGCTATCGAGCTGGGTCTGGATGTAGTAAAGTTCTTCCCTGCCGAGCAGTCCGGTGGACTTGCAAAGATTAAGGCTATGGCAGCTCCCTATGTCAACATGAAGTTCATGCCTACCGGCGGAATCAATGCAAAGAATCTGACCTCTTATCTGGATTTCCCCAAGATTATTGCGTGCGGCGGTTCATGGATGGTTCCCGGCGACCTGATTAACGCAGGAGAGTGGGATAAGATTGAGCAGCTGACCCGTGAGGCAGTTCAGACCATGCTGGGCTTTGAGCTGGCACACATCGGCATCAATGCAGAGAATGAGGAGGAAGCTCTGAAGGTGGCAAACCGTTACGGCTTCCTGTTTGGACTTCCTGTCAAGGTTGGCAACAGCTCCATCTTCTCCGGCGCTGCCGTAGAGGTTATGAAGACCCCCTTCAAGGGCAAGAACGGTCATATCGCAATCAGAACCAACTACATTGAGCGGGCAGTCAACTATATGAGCACCGTTTTGGGTGTTGAGTTTGAAGAGCCTAAGAAGGATGATAAGGGCAAGTACAAGGCAATCTATCTGAAGGAAGAGGTTGGCGGATTTGCAATTCATCTTTTGCAGAAATAAGGCTGAGGAGCAGACGGCGTAAGCTGCCGGATGAAGCCCGCCGGGCGGCTGTATGTATGGTCGGAACCGGTGTGACGAAAATAAAGTGACAAAACAAGGAAGAGAAAGGAAGAGACAAAAATGGCAAAAGTAATTACCATGGGTGAGATTATGCTGAGACTGTCCACCCCAAACAATGAGAAATTTATTCAGGCTGACGAGTTTGATGTATGCTACGGCGGCGGAGAGGCTAACGTGGCAGTGTCCCTTGCAAATTATGGACATGATGCTGAGTTTGTTACCGCAGTTCCCAATAATGAGATTGGTGAGTGTGCAGTGGCAGCACTGAGAAAGTACAATGTAGGAACAAAGCATATCGCAAAGTGCGGTGAGAGACTGGGCATTTACTTCTTAGAGAGCGGCTCCTCCATGAGACCCTCCAAGGTTGTTTACGACAGAGCACATTCCGCAATCTCTACGGCAACTGCTGCAGATTTTGACTTTGACGCTATCTTTGAGGGCGCTGACTGGTTCCATTTCACGGGAATTACTCCTGCTGTATCTGACAGTGCTGCGGCTTTGACCGAAGAGGCTTTAAAGGCTGCAAAGAAGCATGGCGTAAAGGTTTCCGTAGACCTGAACTTCCGTAAGAAGCTGTGGTCCTCTGAGAAGGCACAGAAGGTTATGAAGAACCTGATGCAGTATGTGGACGTATGTATCGGAAACGAAGAGGATGCAGAGCTGGTACTGGGTTACAAGCCCGGCAAGACGGATGTTACCAGTGGCGATTTGGAGCTGGCAGGCTATAAGTCCATCTTCGAGCAGATGGTTGCAGATTACAACTTTGAGTACTGCGTATCTTCCCTGCGTGTAAGCCATTCCGCTTCTGACAACGGCTGGTCTGCATGTATCTACTCCAGAGATACGAAGGAATTCTATCACTCCAAGGAGTACAGCATTCATCCCATCGTTGACCGTGTCGGCGGCGGAGACTCCTTCGCAGGCGGCGTTATCTGCGGTATGCTGGACGGCAAGGACTTCAAGGCTGCCCTTGAGTATGGCGTGGCTGCTTCCGCTCTGAAGCATACCATTCCCGGCGACTTCAATCTGGTTTCCAGAAAGGAAGTTGAGACTCTGGCTGGCGGAGACGCTTCCGGACGTGTACAGAGATAATCAGCGACAATACGGAGCTGAAGGGGGAAACCCGTAGAGGACGGGCCGTGTGCCGCAGACTGTGGTACACGGCTCGGATGTTCAAGGCACCCTACCGTCGGGATATAGAATTACAGAGCCGCCCGACTGCTTACAGGGAGATATAATGCTCCTGCTGATATATCGGAATCAACGGCATACAGTGGCTGCAAGAAGGGTTATCCTTGACTGTGTCGTTCGCATCAGGAAATATACCGGGAAGAAAAACCGAAAAAGCACGGTTTGATGACAGCAAGGAAGCACAGGAAGTGCTTTTTTTGTGCCCTTTTCCATGGAACGAGACACCGGGGAATGCATACGGAAGAAAAGGATAATATGGATTTAAGGAGTAAGCCGTGAGATGGATGGTTAAAAAATTGCGAAACTCAAGCAGGCAATGCCATATTGACAAACAATTTTAGAGTGATAAAATTATTGTATGAGCTTTTGCGTAATATTTGTGAAGGTGAAACGGAGGGGAAATGTATGAGGGAGAAAACGAGAAAATTAAGTATCAATGCTAAGATACTGATTCCGACGGGGCTGTTGATTATTGCGGTGTGTGCTGTCATGGGGGCGGCTGCATACAAAAACATCAACGAAGGAATGGTTTCCCTGGGAGTTGAGGAAGCGCAGATGGCAGGTAAGATTGCTACGCGTATGATTGACGGTGATGCGGTAGAGCTTCTGGAGCCGGGGTGTGAGGATACGGAAAATTATCGGACGCTTCTTGCTTCCATGCGTGAAATCCAGCAGGAGTACGGAATCCTATATATGTATACCCTGTATACTGACGGTAAGCAGATTTATTACGGTGTGGATACCGACACATCGGATCAACAGGCATATGTCGGTAAGGATTTTGAAAAATCCTATGATATGCTGAAGGGAGTTTTTCAGGGTGAGGATTATGTTCAGGATTATATTGACTATTCCATTTACGGAGATGTCATTTCGATTTATAAGCCGATTAAAAACAGTGCCGGAGAGGTAATCGGTGGTCTGGGCTGTGATTATGATGCTACCAATATTGTTGACAAGCTGAACTTCATTGTGCAGAGAGTGATTCTGATTGCAGTGTTCTGCGTGACACTTGCGTGCATTGTTCTTGGTATGGTCGTAACGCTGATTGCCAGAAACCTAAGAATGGTGAATCGTAAGATTTATGATTTGGTACATAGTGACGGTGATCTTACCAAGAAGCTTGAAATCAGGACAGGTGATGAGCTTGAGCTGATTGCAAATAATGTAAATAAGCTGTTAGAGCATATCCGTACCATTATGCTGAACATTGAGACCAATTCCGCAATGCTGAAGGATTCCTCCGATCAGGTTGCGAAGAACCTTGCCGATGCGGGAATGAGCATTACGGATATCTCGGCTACCATGGAAGAAATGAGTGCAGCCATGGAAGAGACGAGTGCTTCGTTAGGACAGGTCAATGAGGCTACCGAGGATGTTTATGAAAATGTCCAGAAGATTTCGGAAAGCGCGAATGAAGGAAAGACATCCTCTGACGAGATTATGAAAAAGGCAGCCGGTATTTATGAAACGGCGATGGCGGAGCAGAAGGCTGCGAAGCAGGAAGCACAGGAAATGGCAGCAGTAGTGGATGAGAAGATTCAGAAGTCCAAGGCGGTTGAGGAGATTGGCATCCTTACGGAAAATATCATTAATATTACGGATCAGACAAATCTTCTTGCATTGAATGCCAGTATTGAGGCAGCGCGGGCAGGTGAGGCGGGAAGAGGCTTTGCGGTTGTTGCAAATGAGATTGGACAGCTTGCTTCCAATTCTGCAGGAACAGCCGTTCAGATTCAGAAGGTCAGCACAGACGTGATTCAGGCGGTTGATGAGCTGGCGGCCAAGGCAGAGCAGATGATTCGCTTTATGGAAGAAACTGCCATGGGTGGTTATGAGAAGCTTTGTGAAACCAGCGAGAGCTATCGTAAGGATGTCGGTGAAATGAACCGGATGATGGAGGACTTCGCAAACGAAAGCAGCTCCATTAAGGAAAGCGTCGATCAGATCAGAGAATCCATTTCTGCCGTTAATATCGCTGTAGAGGAGAGCGCAAAGGGAATTACGAATGTTACGGAAATGTCCTTTGTTCTGGCAAAGAGTGTCGGAGACATCAGGGAAAAGGCAGATTCCAATAAGGATGTTGCAGATCAGCTGGATGCCGAGGTAAATAAGTTTAAGCTACAGTAAGGGCTGTTTCTCACATCTTCGGATTTCCTTATAAAAGTATAATCAGTGCTGCCGCTTTTTATGTTATTTTGGAAGAGACTGTCGATTCATGTCATTTTTTGGTGCGATTCACGCGATGCTTTACTTTATTTTAGTGAAGTATTATATGCTGTTTTTAAGCCAAGGGGCTATATACTATATGTAAAGGAGCAGAAATATATATGAAACATCGTCAAAAAGTAAAAAAGGGAATTTTAAGTCTTGTGTTTGCGCTGGCTTTGGCGGCATCCCTGTCCATGGGCATCGGCGTCGGGGAGGTCCGGGCGGAAGACGTAACGGGAGTGACCACATGGCAGGAGTTGAAAAAAGCTATCAGCAAAGGCGGCGCAATCAGACTGGATGCTGATGTGACAGCAGGAGAAACTGATTATGAAATCCTCGTGGAGAGTACGAATGTCGTTTTAGATTTGAATGGTCATATTATCGACAGACATCTCACTCAGGCATCATACAGTGGGCGCGTATTTAATCTTTATGATAATGCAAATTTAACCATACAGGACAACAGTGTTGGGCAGACAGGAAAGATAACAGGCGCCTGGAATCAAAGTGATAATGGCGGGTGCATTCAAGTCCAGTCAGGATGTACGCTGAATCTGGAGGGGGGAAGCATCGAGGGCAATAAGAATGATGCATCCATCTCAAGAGCCGGAGGAGTGTATAATTCCGGAACCTTTAACATGACAGGAGGCAGGATTACCGGGAATACAGCGGGATATGGTGCAGGTGTTCTGGTGCTTCCGAGTGGAACCTTTAACATGACAGGAGGTGAGATTGCCGGTAATGTCAGCAGTGGCGGAAGCGTGGACAAGGGTGCCGGAGTATATGCCTATAATGGTGCTTGCGTCACCTTGGGAGGAGAGGCCAGAATTACAGGAAATACAGGGAGTAACGGTGCTGCCAGCAATTTATATATAGGTGTGTATTATAATTCCTATGCCATCAACTTAAGCAGCACGGTCTTGACGGGGAAGGCGCAAATCGGCATATCTACAGAAGCGACGGATACCGTGGCGATTACCACAGCAGGAAAGGACAGCGCCCCCTTTTTTACGGCAGATGATTCCGCCGGTTATGAGATCAGCACGAATTCGTCCGACAGCTGTATCTACCTTGCAAAAAAGAATACATCATTTATCAGTACAGCATTTATCAATTCCACTGATCCCGAGAACAATGTCTGCGGTGCTGCCTTATCCGGCACCATAAACCAGCTGATGGAACAGCTGCTGACGGCGGATGAGAAAGCAGCGATAGAGGCGGGTACCCTGACGGTTGAGGTGGCTTTGACAGTGGACGGGAATGTGTCAGATGCTGACAAGGGAGTGATTGAAGCCGAAGCTGCAAAGGGAAATGCGCAAATCGGCAAGTATCTCAATGTGACATTGATGCTGAAAAAAACAGGTAGCAATGAATGGACTCCGATTCAGAACACAGACAGTCCTGTAACCATTACCTTGCAGGTGCCAGGTGAACTAATCAATTCCAACGGGTCTGTAACAAGAACTTATCAGATCATTCGGCTGCACAGTGGCGTTATTACCGTCCTTCCCTGCAACTATGATTCCGCTACCGGTACGGTCTCCTTCCAGACAGACAGGTTCTCCTCCTATGCCATTGCGTATATTGACACACCGAATGGCAGCTCCGGGGCTGGTGAGTCCGGGAGCGGTGAGTCTGGAAACGGCGAGTCCGGGAACGGCGAGTCCGGGAACGGCGGCTCTGGAAACGGCGAGCCCGGGAACGGCGGCTCTGGAAGCGGTGAGTCCGGAAACGGCGGCTCTGAGGGCGGCGACTCTGGAGATGACGGTTCCGATGCCGCGTCGACAACTCAGCTGGATGCGGTGCCCAAGACGGGGGATTCGGACAAAGCGGCTATCTTCCTCGCCCTCGGTCTGCTAAGCGGCATGGGGGCAGCGATTCTGTGGAAGGGCAGTTACGGGAAAGAGAATAGTCATTGTGAATAAGCTACCGGGAAACAAAAAAGCCCTGCGTTTGCAGGGCTTTTTTAATATCACAGGAAATCACTCCGTAATGCTCCTATGATATTAAGAAAGCCCTCCGGGCAGCATTCTTTCTTGTACACAAAGGGAAAATATGACAACCGGTAATTTGTCAAAGTCGGACATAAAGAGCTGGCCTTGGATAATGCGGTATGCGAGGATAAAGGGCGGTAATGGCGAAGAGACCAGACGGGTCTTGCGAAATGTTAAAAGAAGCATAGAACAAAATGGAGAAAAAATTGTGAAGGGAGAATACGGGATATGAAAATATTGCTGACGGTTATAGTTACCTTTTTTGCAGGAATGGGAGCCGGGCTGGGAACCGGTTTTGCAGGAATGAGTGCAGCTGCAGTTATCAGCCCGATGCTGATTACGTTTCTGGGAATGGAACCTTATATGGCAGTAGGAATTGCTCTTTCTTCCGATGTGCTGGCAAGTGCAGTATCTGCTTATACATATAAGAAAAATGGTAATCTGGATGTGAAAAACGGCCTGATTATGATGGTGAGTGTACTTGCATTTACAGTAGTAGGAAGCTATGTATCAAGTCTTGTGCCATCTGCTGCCATGGGAAATTTCTCGGTGTTTATGACATTCCTGCTGGGAATTAAGTTTATTGTAAAGCCGGTCATGACAACAAAGGAAGCCATGCAGGGGGTATCTGCGGGAAAACGTGCTGTTCAGTCTGTAATCTGCGGTGTGTTTATTGGATTTATTTGTGGATTTGTAGGTGCAGGTGGCGGAATGATGATGCTTTTGATTCTTACCTCAGTGCTCGGCTATGAGCTGAAAACCGCAGTAGGAACCAGTGTGTTTATCATGACCTTTACTGCCTTTACCGGAGCTGCCTCACATTTTGCAATCGGTGGCATGCCGGACTGGACAGCCTGGATTCTCTGTGTGGTGTTTACCCTAATCTGGGCACAGATAGCAGCGGTATTTGCCAATAAGGCAACACCGAAGACCCTGAACCGGGTAACGGGTGTGATACTGATGATACTTGGGATTGTGGTTATGACATTTAATCTGTTATCCTAAGAAGTGTATTGCAATGTTGCACAATAAGCCGTGCGGAGGAAAGCGCATTGTATGCCAATGAGATGCTGCAGAAGGGTGTTATTTAATGCAATTAAAAAGCGGGAGACCAAAACAGTCTGCCTGTTTCAGGAAAAAGCTCAGCCCTTTATTTGCAAGGGGCTGAGTTTTTTGCGGATGTTTTACGGCATTGGCGCATGAAAGTAAAGCGGATTAGTGAAGATAGAGAAAAAGCAGATAGAACAAATGGGAAAAGTATGGTAGAATACTTTTGTTGGTGCAGGAGAGCAAAAGGAAGCTGGAGGAGGGTATGAAGTACTTATTTCAGGGCGATTCGATAACGGATGCAGGGAGAGGCAACAGGGAAGACCTAAGGGAAACCGGACAGGGCTATGTCAGGCTTCTGGAGGCAGAGCTGACCTATGCGGATGCCGAGGCGGAGGTTTTAAACGGCGGTATCAGCGGAAACAGGGTTACGGATTTGCTGGCGCGGTGGAAGAAGGACTGCCTGAATGTCAGACCGGATGTACTGACGATACTGATTGGAGTTAATGACGTCTGGCATGAGCTGGACTTTGGAAACGGTGTATCGGATGAGCTGTATGAGGAGGTCTACAGGCTTCTGCTGCGACAGACGGTGGAGCAGCTGCCGGATTGCAGGATTGTGCTGATGGGCGCCTATGTAACCCATGGAACGGCGACAGACGGGGAATGGGAGACCTTTGAGCGCGAGGTGGGGCAGAAAAGCCGTATTGCCGGGAAACTGGCGGAAGAATTCGGGACAGCTTTCGTGGATTTGCAGCGGGAGTTTGACAGAGCGGAGAAGCATTTCGGGGCGGAGCACTGGACACGAGACGGGGTGCACCCTACGGCGGCAGGGCACAGGCTGATTGCGGAAGCATGGCTGGAAACTGTGAGAGAATCTGTGAAAGAATCTGTGAAAGGAAATGAGGCGCAGCGTTTTTCATAATGAATTGACTCGCCTGTGGCAGAATGGGGGATTAGTGTGAAAAGAACTTCTGAGAATTTCAGGAAATTCTCTTCACTCAGAGCACAGGCTCTTTCGTGAAGAAGTTCTAAGTTTCACACGAAAAAAAGCTAAAGCTTTTTTATAGCTATTTGTGCCGCCCGCCGAAGGCGGCGGAATGGAGATTAGAATGAGTGAAAATGTAGTAAATGAGAGGATGCAGTACGCGGTACTGATAGACGCGGATAATGTCAGCTCGAAGTATGTCGCGACGATTTTTGAGGAGCTGGAGAGCTATGGTGTGTCCACGTATCGCCGTATATATGGAAACTGGTCTCGCGGGAACGGGTGGAATGAGGAGCTTTTGCTGGAGTATTCCATCATGCCCGTACAGCAGTTTTCCTATACGACGGGAAAGAACGCCACGGATATGGCGATGGTGATAGATGCAATGGACATCCTTTATAAAAACAAGGTACAGGGCTTTTGCGTGGTGACCAGTGACAGTGATTTTACCAGGCTTGCCATGCGTCTGCGGGAGGAGAATATGTTTGTTCTCGGTATGGGCGAATCAAAGACACCGCTTGCTCTGACCAGAGCCTGCAACAAATTCATCCATCTGAATCTGGTCGCAGAACAGAATAAGCTGGCAAATGCGGAAAATGAAGAGCTGGGGGCTGAGGAGCAGAATGTAACTCCGATATCCGAGGTGCGTCATGCAATTCTGGCAGCCATCAATGAGAATGGCGGAAAGCCTGTGGATCTTGCCAGGGTGGGAAATCGTCTGAATGATAAGTTTTCGGATTTTGATTCCAGAAACTATGGCTATACAAAGCTGAGTACCATGGTGAATCAGGAGATTCCGGAATTGCGGGTATTCAAGAAGAATAACCTTTATTACGTGGAGAGATGTTCGTCGCTCACAAAGGAGGAGCTGGAGCAGGAGATTTGCCATATGATAGAGAAGAGCGGCGGAACAGTGGACAATCTGTCAACCCTGAACGATGAGCTGCATAAGAAGTACAAGCAGCTGGATTTCAGACAGTTTGGCTTCAGCCGTATCTCCAGTTTTCTGCGGAGCATGAAGACGGTGACGGTTCACGAAAACCAGGTATCAATGAAAAAAGACAGATAAAGACGGATGAAGGGCAGAATACATGGATTTGTTTGAATATATGCGTGCGACAAACATGGAGAAGGAGTCTCCACTGGCGGCGAGGATGCGACCGAGGACTCTGGAGGAGGTCGTTGGACAGGAGCATATCATCGGGAAGGATAAGCTGCTGTATCGGGCAATCAAAGCAGACAAAATCAGCTCTGTAATCTTCTACGGACCGCCCGGAACGGGGAAGACCACACTTGCCCGTGTCATTGCCAATACAACCAGCGCGGAGTTTGTGCAGATTAATGCGACGGTTGCGGGAAAGAAGGACATGGAGGAGGTTGTGGCAAAGGCGAAGGACTCCCAGGGGATGTACGGAAAGCGGACGATTCTGTTCATTGATGAGATTCACCGCTTTAATAAGAGCCAGCAGGATTATCTGTTGCCCTTTGTCGAGGACGGCACGCTGATTCTTATCGGTGCAACCACGGAAAATCCTTATTTTGAGGTAAACGGGGCGTTATTGTCCCGCTCGGTTATATTTGAGCTGAAGCCTCTGCCGCTGGAGGCGGTAAAGGAGCTGATTCGTAAAGCGGTCAGTGACACGGAGCGAGGCATGGGCGCATACAGAGCCGTGATTGATGAGGATGCGGTGACGTTTCTTGCAGATGTTTCGGGCGGAGACGCAAGACATGCGCTGAATGCGATTGAGCTGGGCGTGATGACCACGGAGCGGGGAGAGGACGGAAAAATCCATATCACGCTGGAGGTGGCGCAGGAGTGCATTCAGAAGAGAGCCATCCGGTATGACAAGTCCGGGGACAACCACTATGATACGATTTCGGCATTTATCAAGAGTATGCGCGGTTCAGACCCGGATGCGGCAGTATACTATCTGGCGAGGATGCTGACGGCTGGGGAGGACGTTGCCTTCATCGCAAGGAGAATCATGATTTGTGCGGCGGAGGATGTGGGCAATGCTGACCCGCAGGCACTTGTGGTTGCAACGAGCGCAGCTATGGCAGTGGAGCGCATCGGTATGCCGGAGGCGCAGATTATACTCTCTCAGGCGGCAGGCTATGTGGCATGTGCACCGAAGAGCAACGCCTCATGCGAAGCCGTCTTTGCGGCAAAGGCGGTGGTGGAGCAGACGGGAAATCTGCCCATTCCGGCGCATTTGCAGGATGCACATTACAGGGGAGCGGCAAAGCTCGGACATGGGACGGGCTATAAGTATGCTCATGATTATCCCAATCATTATGTCCGGCAGCAGTATCTGCCTTATGAGCTGAATGGACAAGAATTTTACAAGCCGACCGGAAACGGCTACGAGGTGAAAATCAGGGAACATATAAGACGGCTGAAGGAAGAAGCCTCAGAATAGTTCCTGAATCAGGTGCTGATAAATCTGCTGGTTCTTTTTCTGCCAGTTGTCACAGATGGATGCGGCGGTGGACTCATCCGGCACAGAGATGGTGATGTCCACCAGACTGATGCCTCTGTCCTTTGCAACCAGATGAGCCTCGTATTCGCCGGAGGTGGACTTGTAATAGTCTCCCAGCACAGAGACCTCGTTGCGCAGAGAAAATTCGTTCTCACGAAAATAGGTGTCGATATCCCTCTTGATGGCATCGTTTATGCGGTTGGAGAAATAGTGCAGGGTTTCCCGTCCTTCAGCGGTGATGGAGAGATGTGTGCGGTTGCGGATGGTTTCAGAGGAAATCAGTCCGGCATCCGTCAGCTCGTTGATAACCTGCTGAAGGGTCAGAAAGCCGGTATAATCCTTTTCCAGAATAAAGTCGCTGACCTGAGCGGTCGTCATGGGGAAGCTGACTCGGTTGAGCATATAGAGGACTATCAGCTTGTATAGGGTCAGTGGGTCTTGCAGCATGGCTTATCACTCCTTTTGGTATTTTCCCTGAAAGGCATTTCTTTCCCGCATCAGGCGGTGCAGGGAGTTTAAAACCTCTCTTTTGTTGCAGCTCCAGGCAGGAGCTATCAGCAGGGATTTTGGACCGTCCCCGGTAACTCTGTGTATTACGACTTCCGGAGACAGGTGTTCAATACAGGAAATTAAGAGGTTCAGGTAATGTTCTTTGGTGAGGGCATCGAATTCTCCGCACAGAAAATGCGCGGCGAGGTCGGTACCTTCTAAAATATGGAGCAGCTGCAGCTTGATACCGAAGGGCTTCTGCCGATTCAGGTACAGGATGGTTTTTAGCATATCCTCGTCCGATTCTCCGGGCAGTCCTAAAATGACGTGGACGATAAAGGGGATTTCCAGCTTCCTGAGGCGGGAGGCTGCGGACTCAAAGCAGCTTAAATCATAACCGCGCCGGATAAAGGCAGCGGTTTTTTCGTGTATGGTCTGCAGACCCAGTTCAAGCCATATAAACTTTTTGGGGAACTGATGCCGCAGCTCAACTAAAAGTGCCAGAACCTCTTCCGGAAGGCAGTCCGGCCTGGTGGCGATGGAGATGCCGCAGACAAGAGAAGCCTGAAGTGCAGCCGTGAAGACCTCACGCAGATAGGAAATGGGCGCGTAGGTGTTGGTATATGCCTGAAAGTAGGCAATGATACAGGGCTGCTCCAGCGAGGGGAGCTTGTGGGCAATCCGCTGTATGCCCAGCGCAAGCTGCTCATCAAGGTCTTTTCCGACGGTTTCCACGGCAAACTCACCGCTTCCTCCGGCACTACAGAAGATACAGCCCTGAGTACCCAGCCGTCCGTCCCGGTTGGGGCAGCTCATATGGGCATTCAGGGCCACTTTATAGCATTTGCGATGTAAGTTTTCTTTGCACCAGGCATCCAGAGAGTAGTAGGGTCTGTCCTGTTTAGGGTATCCGGTCATGCCTGGGGAATGTGAGACTTGACAGCCTCGGCAACCAGCCCGGCAACCTTTGGATTAAACGCCTCCGGCATGATGTTATCCTCATTCAGCTCTTCCGGGGGAACAAGTCCCGCAATGGCTTCCGCGGCAGCAAGCTTCATCTCCTCTGTAATCCGGGTGGCACGTCCCTCCAGAGCCCCGCGGAAGATGCCCGGGAAGGCAACCACGTTATTGACCTGATTCGGGAAGTCGCTTCTGCCCGTGCCGACGACACGGGCGCCGGCAGCCTTGGCGACATCCGGCATGATTTCGGGAACGGGATTCGCCATTGCAAAGAGAATCGAGTCGTGATTCATGGAGGAGACCATTTCCGGGGTGACGATATTGGGGGCAGACACACCGACAAAAATGTCTGTGCCCTTCAGGGCATCGGCGAGAGAGCCGGTTTCCTGATTCGGGTTGGTAATCTCCGCCATTTTCTGCTGCATCCAGTTTAAGCCTTCCGTGGTCTTAGAGACAATGCCGACCCTGTCACACATAATGATGTTGGAAAAGCCGTAGGTCAAAAGCAGACGGGTGATGGCAACGCCTGCGCTTCCGGCACCGTTTACCACTACCCGACAGTCCTCCTTCTTCTTGCCGACAACCTTTAAGGCGTTGATGATTCCGGCGAGAACGACAATTGCAGTTCCGTGCTGGTCGTCGTGAAAAACGGGGATATCCAGCGTCGCTTTCAGACGCTCTTCGATTTCAAAGCAGCGGGGCGCACTGATGTCCTCCAGATTGATGCCGCCGAAGCCGGGAGCAAGCCAGGTAACAGCCTTGATGATTTCCTCTGTGTCCTGTGTGTCCAGACAGATGGGGACGGCGTTGACACCGCCGAACTCTTTAAACAGGACGGCTTTTCCCTCCATAACCGGCATGGCGGCGTGAGGACCGATATTGCCAAGACCCAGCACGGCACTGCCGTCGGAAACAACGGCTACCGTATTTGCCTTCATCGTATATCGGTAAGCAGCCTCCCTGTCTTTGGCGATTACCCTGCAGGGCTCGGCGACACCGGGAGTATAGGCGATGGCAAGATCCTCTCTGGACTTAACCGGACTTTTGGAGACAGTTTCCAGCTTCCCGTTCCATTTTTCGTGCATCAAAAGAGCTTTTTCGTTGGTTGTCATTCTGCTACCTCATTCTATTCTGAATACTGTATGCTTCTCATTAAGAAATATCATTTGTATCATATAATAGTTTCTGCCTGTTCGCAAGCGGTTTTTGTTTCCTAAAAAATAGTGCTTTCTATTTTACGAAATCTGTATTATAATACTCGTATAATGACGCGTTAATCATGAGGACTCCATCATAGAGTCGAGGAAGCATGTCGAATACAAGTCTTGTTGTATCCCCTATTTTGCTATGGAAGACAAAACAGCTTTCCATTTTAAGCTGAGTTTATTCAGGAGGAGTGTATGAGAGAAAAATATGAATCGTTGGCGTTGTCGCAGCTAAAGGAGCTTGCGAAGGTGCGCGGGCTCAAGGGAACGTCTACAATGAAGAAGGCAGAGGTTGTTGAAGCGATGCTGGCGGAGGACGAGAGACTTAGGAAGCAGGCGCAGGAAAACCATACGGCGGAAGCTGCGGGGGAGAAGGAAAACCGCACGCCGGTACAGGCAGGAGAGAAGGAAAGCCGCACGCCGGGACAGGCAGGGGAGAAGGAAAGCCGCACGCAGGTACAGGCAGGGGAGAAGGAAAACCGCACGCAGGTACAGGCAGGAGAGAAGGAAAGCCGCACGCCGGTACAGACAGGGACGCAGGGAAAACGTATGCCGGCGCGGCCGGGTCGTCCTGCAATGAATGCGGAGAGACAATCGACAGCGGCTTCCCGCGGACAGACCAGAAGGACGGTGTACGGCGCACGCTATCAGAATGACGGACAGAGGATGGACGGAGCGCAGCAGATTCGGCAGGGAGTACAGCAGTCTCAGCAGGGAACACAACAGCCCCAACAGGGAGTACAGCAGCCCCAACAGGGAACACAACAGCCCCAACAGGGAACACAACAGCCCCAACAGGGAACACAGCAGCCTCAGCAGGGAACACAGCAGCTCCAGCAGGGAATACAGCAGTCCGCACAGCTGCCCCCGGAGGGAATGCTCTTACGCCAGAACCGTGTGAACGAGGTGTATGATGAGAAAAGCTATCCCAAGGAGCTGGACAGCGGAGAAGTTGCGGGCGGTATATTGGAGGTGATGCCGGACGGCTACGGCTTTATCCGCTGCGAGAATTATCTGCCCGGCGAGCACGATGTTTACGTGGCACCCAGCCAGATTCGGCGGTTTGGACTGAAAACGGGAGATATCCTACAGGGAAACAAGCGGGTGAAGACCCAGCAGGAGAAGTTCAGCGCGCTGCTGTTTATCCGTTCCATCAACGGATATTCCGTGGAGGAGGCATGCAGACGCAAGGCGTTTGAGGATATGACACCTATTTTCCCCAATGAGCGCATCCGCATGGAGACACCCGGAAGCAGTGTCGCCATGCGCGTGATGGATTTGGTAAGCCCGGTCGGCAAGGGACAGAGAGGTATGATAGTATCTCCCCCTAAGGCGGGTAAGACGACCCTGCTGAAGGAGGTGGCAAAGTCAATCCTGTGCACCAATCCGCATATGCATATGCTGATTTTGCTGATAGACGAGCGCCCGGAGGAGGTTACGGACATCAAGGAGGCGATTGTGGGAGATAACGTGGAGGTTGTCTACTCTACCTTTGATGAGCTTCCTGAGCATCATAAGAGAGTGTCAGAGATGGCTATTGAGAGAGCAAAGCGTCTGGTGGAGCACAAACAGGATGTTGTGATTCTGCTGGATTCCATCACCCGTCTGGCAAGAGCATATAATCTTGTGGTACCGCCCAGCGGACGTACCCTTTCAGGAGGTCTGGACCCGGCAGCCCTGCATATGCCTAAGCGCTTTTTTGGCGCGGCGAGAAATATGAGAGAGGGCGGCAGCCTGACGATTCTTGCCACGGCACTGGTGGATACCGGAAGCAAGATGGATGATGTGGTCTACGAGGAGTTCAAGGGAACCGGAAACATGGAAATGATTCTGGACAGGAGACTGTCGGAGAAGAGAATTTTCCCTGCGATGGATTTGGCAAAGTCAGGAACCAGAAGAGAAGACCTGCTGCTGAGCCCGGACGAGCTGGAAGCAATCAATATCATGCGAAAGGCATTGAACGGTCTTAAGGCAGATGAGGCGGCGGATCGCATACTGGATTTGTTTGCAAGAACGAGAAATAATGCGGAGTTTGTTCAGGTGGTAAAGAAGAACAGATATGTCTGATGACGGCTTGGCGGTCATTTTTGCAGGAAATTTCCCCCAAATTGAAAAATATTGAAATGGGGCTTGCAAGAGCAGAATCCTTGTGTTACAATAATACCGCTGTTTGTGATTCCATAAGCAGTGCGGATGAGAACAAAAATATACTGTAATTATCATAGAGAGGTGAAAGAGATGAAAGAAGGAATCCATCCCCAGTACTATCAGGCAACTGTAACCTGCAACTGTGGCAACACTTTTGTGACCGGATCCACAAAGCCCGAGATTCACGTAGAAGTTTGCTCCAAGTGCCATTCATTCTACACCGGCCAGCAGAAGACAGCGAGAGCCGATGGACGTATTGAGAAGTTCAATAAGAAATACGGCGTTAAATAAGAATCGCAAGGAAAGGTTGAGGTGCTGGTATCTCAACCTTTTGTGCATTTCAGGATAGGAGAATTATGGCGAGAAAGAGAAGAAACCGCTATTCCGGCATCGGCGGTCAGGCTGTGCTGGAGGGCGTTATGATGAAAAATCAGGAGAAGTACGCGGTGGCGGTCAGAAAGCCCAACGGAGAGATTGCGGTGGAGCTGGAGAACCATCAGGGACTTCTGCATGGAAATAAGCTGAAGGAGCTGCCCTTTGTCAGAGGAATCTTTAATTTCATCGATTCACTGGTTTTGGGAATGAAGAGCCTGAATTATTCGGCATCCTTTTATGAGGAAGAGGAGCAGACGGATGCAGGAGAGAAAGAGGGAGGAGAAAGCAGAAAGGAAGGGGCGGGCAAAAAGGGTGAAAAGCTGATGACCACACTGGTCACGGTGCTTTCCGTCGTGCTCGCGCTGGGTATTTTTGTGGTTTTACCGTATTATCTGGCGGCTTTCCTAGGCAGCTCGATACGAAACGAATCCCTGAAGGCAATTCTGGAGGGGGTTATCCGCATTGTAATTTTTGTCCTGTATGTCTGGGGAATCAGTGCCATGCGTGATATCCGGCGTCTTTACCGTTACCATGGTGCGGAACACAAATGCATCAACTGTATTGAAAGGGGAAGACCCCTGACGGTGCATAACGCGATGAGAAGCTCCAGACTGCATAGAAGGTGCGGAACCAGCTTTATTTTCTTTGTACTGTTTGTCAGCATTATTCTTTTCTTTTTTATCCGGGTGGACAGCCCGTTGCAGAGGGTGGCACTGCGTATCCTGCTGATGCCGGTGGTTGCGGGGATTTCTTACGAGATTATACGGCTGGCGGGAAGAAGTGACAACGTTCTGGTTCGCCTGATTTCCGCGCCGGGGATGCTGTTACAGAGGATGACTACAAAAGAGCCGGACAGAGAGATGATAGAGGTGGCAATCGCAGCGGTGGAGGCTGTTTTCGACTGGAAGAAGTACCTCTGTGAAAACTTTGCTTACGATGAGGCGGAGCTTGTGGATGACTCAGAGAGCGAAACGGGGACGGACAAAGCCCCGGAGGAATCATGACTTACAGGGAGAGCTATGAAGCGGGCAGACGGGCACTGACGGACGCGGGGGTAGAAGAGGCAGGGCTGGATGCCAGGCTGCTTCTGGAGTATGTGTGCGGGACTGACAGAAATACGCTTCTGGTGCACGGAGACCGAAAGCTGGACGAAGCTCAGGAGAGCTTCTTTAGCAGCCTAATTGAAAAGCGGGCTGAGAGGATTCCACTGCAGCACCTGACGGGAACACAGAATTTCATGGGGCTTGAGTTTGAAGTGAATGAGCAGGTTCTGATTCCGCGGCAGGATACGGAGATTCTGGTGGAGGAAGCGCTTAAGGAGCTTCATGACGGTATGCGTGTGCTGGATATGTGCACCGGCTCCGGGTGCATCCTGATTAGTCTGCTTTCCTATTCTAATGATTGCAGAGGTGTCGGCGTGGATTTGTCCGGGGAGGCACTGCGGGTTGCCGAGAGAAATGTGCGGCGTCTGCTGAATAGAGAGAAGGCGGACGGGATTGCCCTTGTGCAGGGCGATTTGTTTGAAAATGTGGAAGGGCAGTTTGATATGCTGGTTTCCAATCCGCCGTATATCAGAACGAAGGAGCTGGAAACACTGATGCCGGAGGTGCGGGAGCACGAGCCGAGAATGGCATTGGATGGAGCCGAGGATGGCATCTGTTTTTACAAAAGGATAGTGGAGGGCAGTAAGAGACACCTGAAAAGGGGAGGAATGCTGCTTTTTGAGATAGGCTGTGACCAGGCTGTGGAAGTCTCTGAGCTGATGCGTGAGGCGGGCTACAGGGAGGTGCGCGTGATAAAGGATTATGCGGGTCACGACAGGGTCGTGGCGGGAACATTAAGCTTCGCGGCGGGAACATTAAGCTTCGCGGCAGAAATGGGAGAGAAGTATGTTTGACAAATTGGAGGATTTATTGATTCGCTTTGAGGAGATTATGGGGGAGCTGCATGAGCCTACCGTTACGAACAATCAGGAGAGGTTTCGCAAGCTCATGAAGGAGCAGAGTGACCTGACTCCCATCGTGGATGCTTATACGGAATATAAGAGGTGCAGACAGGACATCGACGATTCCCTGGTGATGCTGGAGGAAGAGAATGATGAAGAGATGCGCGACATGATAAAGGAAACCCTAAATGAAAGCAGGAAGCGCATGGAAGAGCTGGAGCAGGAGCTGAAAATCCTGTTGCTGCCCAAGGACCCCAACGATGACAAAAACGTCATCGTGGAAATACGTGCCGGAGCAGGCGGCGATGAGGCGGCTCTCTTTGCTGCGGAAATTTACAGGATGTATGTGCATTATGCGGAGGGACAGCGCTGGCGTGTAGAAACTCTGAATGCGGATGAAATCGGAATCGGCGGCATGAAAGAGGTACAGTTTATGATTACCGGACAGGGCGCTTATTCCAAAATGAAATACGAGAGCGGTGTGCACCGTGTGCAGCGTGTGCCGGAAACGGAGAGCGGTGGAAGAATCCATACTTCAACCATCAGTGTAGCGGTGATGCCGGAGGTGGATGAGGATATTGATATCGTGATTGACGATAAGGATATCCGCATAGATGTCATGCGTGCGTCCGGTAACGGAGGACAGTGTGTCAATACCACAGATTCTGCGGTCAG
Organism: uncultured Acetatifactor sp.; assembly: GCA_964475665.1. GTDB lineage: Bacteria > Bacillota > Clostridia > Lachnospirales > Lachnospiraceae > Acetatifactor. Next base: position 195,885 of record CAYZAU010000001.1, read on the forward strand.
ACTGACGCATTATCCGACAGGCATTGTGGTTTACAGCCAGACGGAGAAGTCTCAGATTCAGAATAAGGCAAAGGCGTTTGCATTGCTGAAGGCAAAGCTGTACGATATAGAGCAGCAGCAGCGACATGACGCAGAGGCGGAAATGAGACGAAGCCAGATTGGAACGGGTGACCGTTCGGAGAAGATTCGTACCTATAACTTTCCGCAGGGACGCGTGACGGATCACAGGATAGGACTCACGCTCTATAAGCTAGACAAGGTGATGAACGGGGATATCGGTGAAATTCTTGATGCCTGCATCGCAGCCGACCAGGCGGCGAAGCTAAGCCGCATGAGCGAAGAGGGCTAGGATTCTTGATTTTATCGGATTTATTCAAATTGATGACCGTGAGGCTTACATGAAAGGTATTGACTACAGGTATTAATTCCAAGGCTGATGCAATCGAAAAGCTGCCGTATGGCGGCTTTTCAAAAGGCACGGGGTTAGAGATGACTAACGTTATAAGGGTGAAAACTCATATTTCCCCAGAGTGAAAAATTAATAAAAGTATAGGTCATAGAGGAGGAATAGGGATGAATATTAAACAGCAAAAGCAAATAAAAGCATTTCTGCTGGAGGAGTTTGGGAAAGAAAAAGGGAGTGTATTATTTGACAGACAGGATAAAACGCTGAAAGCACTTATCAAAAACACAACAGACAAGTCAGGGAATCAGCTGAAAACGCTTGCCCGGACGATTCTTCCGCGCATCGCATTATATAAGACGATGGAGGAAGATGATTTTTTGGGAGCGGATGCGGAAAGACATATGCGAAAGTATATGATTAATGAGGTTGCGGCAAAAAAGCATTCATCTACGGCAAAAATGGAACTGATGCCGGGATTTTATTCGATTTATAGCAAGGTCTTTCTTAAAATCATGAGAACAACCGATTTGCAGGAAAGTGTGCAAAATCATGGGAAGGATTACTATGATATCACCATTAACAGGTGTCTTTGGCATACGGCATGCGTAGAAAATGGTTGTGCGGAGTTATGCCGCTTGTTTTGTGATGTTGACGATGTGACATACGGAGGACTGAAAAAGATAGGTTTTACGCGTACAAAAACACTTGGTTATGGTGGAGACTGTTGTGATTTCCATTTCTTTAGAAAATGACGAAAAGAATTCATAATGGCAATGAAAAAAGCCTTGAAAATTCAAGGCTTTTTCTCAAAAGGCTACTGCGGAAGATGGGACTTGAACCCACACGACATTGCTGCCACAAGATCCTTAGTCTTGCTCGTCTGCCAGTTCCGACACTTCCGCAAGCACGCTGTGCAAGAGATATATTAGCATCTTGAGTTTGGATTGTCAATCATTTCTTAAAATATTTGTGGCAAATTTTGTGCAAAACTTGTGCAGACAGAGGAAGCGTTCTGCACGGAGTCTGCAAAAGCAGACGCTCCATGCGGAGGGAGCATCAACCGCACGGGGACTGCAGGGGCAGATGCTTTATGGGGGTGGAGCATCGTTATGCACAGGCGAAAGGCGGGAGAGGCATCCCGCACAGGCGAAAGGCGAGAGGCATCCCGCACAGGAGAAGGGGAGGGAGAGGCATCCAGCGCGGACGAGGGTAAGCGCAAGAGAGGCATCCCGCACAGGGGATTGCAAGAGGGGGCATGGTAGGATATAATGAATCCTGCGGTGCACGAAAACAGGAGTACGGGAGGCATCGGCGTGGCGGGAGAGTGAAAAGAGCGATGAATCAGGTGAATTACCAGAGAGAACTGGATAAAATTTTGAAAGAGACGGAGAGAAGAGGTACTCCTCCGACTCTTCTCCTGCACAGCTGCTGCGCTCCCTGCAGCAGCTATGTGCTGGAATATTTGTGTGCGCACCTTTCTGTCACGGTATTCTACTATAACCCTAATATATCTTTCTCGGAGGAATACCGTAAGAGGGTGGCAGAACAGAGGCGGCTGATAGACGTCTATAACAGAAAGCGAAAAGGAAATTTCATCTCTGTGACGGAAGGGGATTATGAGCCGGATGTATTCTTTGAGACGGCAAAGGGCTACGAGGATTGCCCGGAAGGCGGCGAACGGTGCTTGCGCTGCTTTGATTTGCGCCTGCGCAGGACTGCGCAGAAAGCGAAGGAGGGCGGCTATGATTTTTTTGCAACCACGCTGACCATCAGCCCGCTGAAAAATGCACAAAAGCTCAATGAAATCGGTCTGAAGCTGGAGAAGGAGTACGGAGTGCGCTGGCTGCCGTCGGATTTTAAAAAGAAGGACGGATACAAGCGCTCCACCGAGCTGTCGGCAGAATACGGGCTGTACAGGCAGAACTATTGCGGCTGTGTGTACAGCAGGCGGTAGAGGGCGGAACACGGGAGAAGTCCGCGTAAGCGGTGAGGAATGCGAAGAGCCTGGACAGAGGGCGGGGCGCTGTAAAAGTGGGGTGCCGGAAGAGTTTTCCTTGCGGGATTGGAGAAAGTAGGGTACAATAAGCTCAAGTGCCTGCCGCGGGGCAGCGCGCAAACGGGATTTTTCCACACGGCTAATTGTGTCGAGAACGTCACAATTAGCCCTGATGCGCATGCACTTCCTCGAACGAAAAAGAACGTTCTCGGAATGGGGATTAGAATGAAAAGGATTTTGGATTTATTGTCAGAAGAAATGGGAAAAGCATTTGAGGCGGCAGGCTATGACAGCACGCTGGGAAAGGTGACGCTTTCCAACCGCCCGGATTTGTGCGAATATCAGTGCAACGGCGCCATGGCAGGAGCAAAGCGGTATCACAAGGCACCCGCTGTGATTGCCGGCGAGGTAGCAGAAAAGCTCTCCGGCAGCAGAGTGTTTGCCGAGGCGGCAGCGGTGTCTCCGGGCTTCCTGAATTTAAAGCTTTCGGAGGAATATCTGCTGGAGGTGGTACAGACCATGGCAGAGGAGCCGAAATTTGGACTGGAAAAACCGGAAAAAGCTAAGAAAATTATCGTGGATTACGGCGGAGCAAATGTGGCAAAGCCGCTCCATGTGGGGCATATCCGTTCTGCCGATATCGGTGAGAGCATCAAACGCATCTGCCGCTATGCGGGTCACGAGGTAATAGGCGACGTGCATCTTGGGGACTGGGGGCTGCAGATGGGGCTTGTCATCATGGGACTAAAGGAAAGAAAGCCGGATTTAGTCTATTTTGATGAAAGCTACGAGGGAGAATACCCGAAGGAAGCGCCCTTTACAATCTCTGAGCTTGAGATGATTTATCCTGCGTCCAGTGCAAAATCCAAGGAGGATGCGGCTTATAAGGCACTTGCCATGGAGGCGACCTACAAGCTGCAGAGCGGCGTCAGGGGATACCGTGCACTCTGGCAGCACATTCTGAATGTTTCGGTCAGCGATTTGAAGAAAAACTATGGCAGTCTGAATGTGGAATTTGATTTGTGGAAGGGTGAAAGCAGCGTACATGATCTGATTCCGGAGATGGTTGCCTATATGAAGAATAACGGCTATGCCTACATCAGCGAGGGCGCGCTGGTAGTGGATGTCAAGGAAGAGACGGACACTAAGGAGATGCCGCCCTGCATGATTTTGAAGTCTGACGGAGCATCCCTTTATAATACGACGGATTTGGCAACCATCATGGAGCGGATGCGCCTGTACAAGCCGGATGAAATCATTTATGTGGTGGACAAACGGCAGGATTTGTATTTTGAACAGGTCTTTCGTTGTGCCCGTAAGACAAAGCTGGTAGCGGAGGATACGGAGCTGAAATTCTTAGGCTTTGGAACGATGAACGGCAGTGACGGAAAACCCTTTAAGACGAGAGACGGCGGCGTGAAGCGCTTAGAAGAGCTCATCCGGGAGACGCGGGATGAGATGTTTAAGAAGATACGAGAGGGCAGACAAATGCCGGAGGAGCAGGCACGCGAGGTGGCGGAGCTTGTGGCGGTATCTGCGCTGAAGTACGGTGATTTGGCAAATCAGGCATCGAAGGATTATGTGTTTGATATTGACAGATTTACCTCCTTTGAGGGAGACACCGGACCGTATATTCTGTATACGATTGTACGAATCAAGTCCATTCTCGCAAAATACCGTGAGCAGGGGGGCAGTCTGGAGGCATTGCGACTGCAGTGCGCCGAGAATGAATCGGAGAAAGCACTGATGATGCAGCTGGTGCAGTTTAATTCCATGATGCAGGCGGCAGTGGAGGAGACAGCGCCGCATAAGGTCTGTGCGTACATTTTTGATTTGGCAAATGCATTTAACCATTTTTACCATGAGACAAAAATTCTCGGAGAAGAGGATGAGACGAAGAAGCAGGGGCTGCTTGCACTGCTGGTACTGACAAGAGATGTGCTTGAGACCTGTATAGACGTTCTGGGCTTTTCGGCACCGGAAAAAATGTAACATGGAGTGAATGGGGGAATCATTCAGCTTTGGGGTGATTCCTCTATTTTTGCGCAGAGGACGAAAAGAGATTGGAAATCCGCAGACGGTGTGCGGGCAGGAAGAGATTGAGAAGCCGCGGACGGTGTGCGGGCAGGAAGAGATTGAGAAGCCGCAGACGGTGTGCGGGCAGGAAAGGGAAAGAGACGTGGAAATTTTGGGAGGAAGTAAGGAAATGCAAGAAGCGCAGGGAATGCAGGAAACGCAGAAAGCGCAGGAAGAGCAGGAGTCGTGTGCGGGAAGATTAGAGGACTTTGAAATGCTGGATGAGCGCATTGTACGTGCAGTACGGGAGATGGGCTTTGAGACGCTCTCTCCGATTCAGGAGCAGGCAATTCCGCCGCTTCTGGCAGGAGAGGATGTTATCGGACAGGCACAGACGGGAACCGGAAAGACAGCAGCCTTTGGAATTCCGGCGCTGCAGCGCGTTGACCCGCAGCTGCGAAAGCTGCAGACGGTGATTTTGTGTCCCACCAGAGAGCTTGCCATTCAGGCGGCGGAGGAGCTGCGCAGGATAGCAAAGTATATGCACGGCATCAAGGTGCTGCCTGTCTATGGCGGACAGGAAATCGGAAAGCAGATTAGTGCATTGCGCGGAGTACAGATTATTGTCGGAACTCCCGGGCGTGTGATGGATCATATGCGCCGCCATACCATTAAGCTGGACTATGTGAATATGGTGGTGCTTGACGAGGCGGACGAGATGCTGAATATGGGCTTCAGGGAGGATATGGAGCTGATTCTTGGGCAGATTCCGAATGAACATCAGACGGCACTGTTTTCCGCTACCATGCCCCAGCCGATTCTGGATATCACAAATCGTTTTCAGAAGGACGCAAAGCTGGTGCGGGTGGCGGCAAAGGAGCTGACCATACCGCTGGTTTCCCAGAGATATTATAAAATCAAACGGGAGGATAAGGATGCCGCCTGCATCCGTCTGCTGGAGTACTACCAGCCGAAGCTTTGCCTGATTTTCTGCAATACAAAGTCGAAGGTGGATGAGCTGGCGGAGGTGCTCAAGAGGGCAGGCTTTATGGCGGAGGGTCTGCACGGTGATATGTCCCAGCACCAGCGGGACGTGGCAATGAACCGTTTCAGAAACGGAAGCACGAATATACTGATTGCAACGGACGTAGCCGCAAGGGGCATCGATGTAGGGGATGTGGAGGCGGTTATCAACTATGACTTGCCGCAGGATATCGAATATTATGTGCACCGTATTGGAAGAACGGGACGGGCAGGAAAGACCGGACGCTCCTTCACCTTCGTAAGCAGCAGGGAGATGTACCGCATCCGGGAGATTGAGCGGGTATGCCGGACGACGATTCAGGAGAAGAAGCTGCCGGGGGCAGCCAAGGTGCTGAGGGCAAAGGCAGACAAGTACCTAAACCGGGCATGGGAGCTGCACGAGAGTGAGGACATCGGACTGATGAAGAGCTTCTTAGAGAGGAAGCTGGAGGAAGAGGGCTGTGATGCCTTGGAGCTGGCAGCTGTGATGTTAAAGTATCAGGTCGGTGACATGGGACCGGAGATAGAGAGTGAAAAGGAGCCGGAGCGCCGCATGAACCGTTTCGGAGGACGCTTTGGACGGGAAGGCGACAGGCGCACGGGCAGCAGCGGAAAAACGGGAAGAGACGGGCGCGTAAGAGGCGAAAGATGGCAGGAGAATGACGGGCGCATAAGAGGAAAAAGGTGGCAGGAAAGCGACAGGCGCACGGGCGGCAGCGGAAAAGCGGACAGAGACGGGCGCGTAAGAGGCGAAAGATGGCAGGAGAATGACGGGCACGTAAGAGGCAAAAGGTGGCAGGAAAGCGACAGACGCACGGGCGGAAACAGAAGAATGCAGAAGGATGAGCGCACGAGGGCATCACGTTTTCCGGCGGATGTCAGGATGGACGGCAGCGGCAAGGGCATTGCCTTTTCGCATCCAAAACGAAAGAGCGCAGAGCGGGAAATGCCCAAGTAGCGGCAAGGGGACTGAAAAGAAGAAATATCGGGCAGACTTATCGAGGGCAGAAATGAGTTAGGATGCAGGAGAGGAGACAAGAGCATGAGAGTTGGTATGGGATATGATGTCCATCGACTGGTGGAGGGAAGAGAGCTGATTATCGGAGGCGTGAAAATTCCTTATGAAAAGGGACTGCTGGGACATTCTGATGCAGACGTGCTCCTGCACGCCGTTTCAGATGCCCTTTTAGGGGCAGCGGCACTGGGTGACATCGGCAGGCATTTTCCGGACAGCGACCCTGCGTACAAGGGGATTTCTTCCATGGTGCTGCTGAAAAAAGTGGGAGAGCTGCTCCGAGGGAAGGGCTTTCTGGTGGAAAATCTGGATGCAACCATTATCGCACAGGCACCGAAAATGCGCCCCTATATTGATGACATGCGGGAAAACATTGCCGAAGCGCTTGAGATGGATGCCGACTGCGTGAACGTGAAGGCGACGACAGAAGAGGGGCTGGGCTTCACCGGAACCGGTGAGGGGATTTCCGCGCAGGCGGTGTGTATGCTGACGAGTCCCTTTGACTTAACGGCGCAGCCCGTGCAGAGCGGCTGTGCAGGCTGCAGCGGCTGTAAAAAAATGAGTTGACAAAAGCAGTAAAGTTGAATATCCTTGTTATTAGATGAAACATAAGTAAAGAAGGCTGTGAGCGGGAAGAGTACTTTTTCGCAGGAGGCATCAGAGAGGAGCTGTCATCGGCTGAAAGCAGCTCTGCCGACGGGAAAAGGAAGGTGCGTCCGGGAGCCGGTTCGGGGAAGGGCACTGTGCGGGTGTTGTCCGTGCAGCAGGTATCCGAATCCGTGGGTACGCGTTAAGTACATTGAGGGAGGGCTTTTGAAAAGTCTCTAAGCAGAGTGGAACCGCGGATAAATTCGTCTCTAAGAGGAGAGGGATTTATCCGCTTTTTTCTTTGCGGGGATTTGCCATGGAGAAAGGTACTATCCGCGCATGACGTGCAAACGGCAGCTGCCCGGCGGCTGTGTGTGCCCTGACGGAAATCGGATTTTGAGATGACAGGAGGCAATATGGGGATTATCAGGCGGTTGAGAGAGGAAATAGAGGTTATCAGGGAGAGAGACCCGGCAATTCATTCCTCAATGGAGGTGCTTCTCTATCCCAGCTTTAAGGTAATGCTGCATTACCGGGTGGCACACAGACTGTATGAAAAGGGACATTATTTCTGGGCAAGATGGGTCTCCCAGAGAGGTGTCAGAAAAACGGGAATCGAAATTCATCCGGGTGCCAGGATAGGAAAGGGCTTGTTTATCGACCACGGAAACGGTGTGATTATCGGGGAGACGACAATTATCGGGGATAATGTAACTCTGTATCAGGGTGTGACGCTGGGCGGAACCGGAAAGGAGCACGGCAAGCGCCATCCGACCGTCGGCAATAATGTGATGATTAGTGCAGGCGCGAAGGTGCTTGGCTCTTTCTCCATCGGGGACAACTCGAAAATCGGAGCGGGCAGCGTGGTGCTGAGCGAGGTTCCGCCGAATTCTACGGTGGTCGGTGTTCCGGGGCGCGTCGTCAGGAGAAACAACATGACGCTGCCGCAGGAGTCCATGAATCAGGTGGATTTGCCGGATCCCGTAAGGGAGGAGCTGGCAGGACTTCAGGCGGCAAATATGAGACTGGAGGAGAGGCTGCAGGAGCTGGAGCGGCTGGTAAAGACAGAAAAGCAGGAGGAAAAGCGGGATGGAGAATAAATTGCGTTTTTATAACACGCTGACAAAGAAGGTGGAGCAGTTTGTGCCAAATGAGGACGGAAGGGTGGCAATGTATACCTGCGGCCCCACGGTTTATCACTACGCACACATCGGAAATCTGAGAAGCTATATAATGGAGGATTTGCTGGAAAAAACACTGCGCTATATCGGATATGACGTAAAGCGCGTAATGAACATTACGGATGTGGGTCACCTCTCCAGCGATGCGGATACCGGAGAGGACAAGATGCTAAAGGGTGCAAGGCGTGAGCATAAGACGGTGATGGAGATTGCAAAATTTTACACGGATGCCTTCTTTGACGATTGCAGAAGGCTCAACATTAAGAGACCGGATGTGGTAGAGCCTGCCACAAACTGTGTGCCGGAGTTTATTCATATGATAGAGAGGCTGCTGGAAAAAGACTTTGCGTATGAGGCAGGCGGCAACATTTATTTTGATACTTCAAGGCTTGAGGATTATTATGTGTTTTCCAACCAGAGCGAGAAGGAGCTGCTGGTCGGCGTCAGGGAGGACGTGGAGGAGGATGCCAACAAGAGAAATAAGAGCGACTTCGTTCTCTGGTTTACCAAGTCCAAATTCGATGACCAGGAATTGAAGTGGGAAAGCCCGTGGGGAGTGGGATATCCCGGCTGGCATATTGAGTGCTCCTGTATCAGCATGAAGCATTTGGGCGAATATATGGACATTCATTGCGGCGGTGTGGATAACATTTTTCCTCATCACACAAATGAAATTGCACAGAGCGAGGCATATCTGGGGCACAAGTGGTGTAATTACTGGTTTCATGTGCATCACCTCAACGATAAGTCCGGCAAGATGAGTAAATCAAAGGGAGATTTTCTGACGGTATCACTGCTGGAATCGAAGAATTATAATCCGCTGGTGTACAGGATGTTCTGCCTGCAGTCACACTATCGCAAGCCGCTGGAATTCTCTTACGAGGTGCTTGACAATATGAGTGCTGCATATGACAAGCTGGTAAAGAGAATCGGCGGACTCGACAGAGACGGCGAGACGGACAGGGAGCGCTTCGCGGAATACAGGGAGAGGTTTGAGGCGGCGCTCTGTGATGATTTCAACTCCTCCATGGCAATCACCGTCCTGTACGATATGCTGAAAAGTGATATATCTGATGCAACCAAGTATGCACTGGCGGAAAGCTTTGACGAGGTGCTTTCCCTCGACCTGACAACCGCACACGCGGCAAAGGAGGCACAAAGCCGGGTGGACGAGGAGCTTGAGGCATATGTGCTGGCAAAAATTGAGGAACGCAAGGCAGCCAAGAAGGAGAAGAACTTTGAGAGAGCGGATGCGATTCGCGGAGAGCTTCTGGAAAAGGGAATTGTGCTGGAGGATACGCGAGAGGGTGTAAAATGGAAGAAGGCATAAGCAGAATACAGGCTGGGGAGGACGGCGCAGATGTAAGCCTGCTGCGGAAAATAAGTGAGCTCTTTCCCGGGAAAAAGCAGGATGTGCGAGCTTATTCACCGCTTACACTTGCCTACATCGGGGATGCGGTTTACGATTTAATCATCCGCACGGTGGTAGTGGAGAAGGCGAACCGCCCTGCCAACATCCTGCACCATATGACGGTGAAGTATGTCAGTGCGGGCGCACAGGCGAGAATCGTGGAAGCCCTGATGGACAGGCTCACCGAGGAGGAACAGTCCGTTTACCGCAGAGGTAAAAATGCCAAGCCGCACACTACGGCGAAGAATGCCTCCGGAGAAGAATATATGAAGGCGACGGGCTTTGAGGCTCTGCTGGGCTATCTGTATCTGTCAGATGATATGGAACGGGTACTGCAGCTGGTGCAGGAGGGCATAAGGGCAGCGGGAATGGAGCTGTAGGGAAGAGGCAGGCGTGAAAAGAAGTACTGTTTGAGTCGCCTGTGGCGACATGGGAGAGGAATATGACATATCAGGAATTTACCATTGAAGGAAGAAATGCAGTGCTGGAGGCGTTCCGCTCCGGCAGAACGATTGACAAGCTGTACGTGCAGGATGGATGTCAGGACGGTCCGGTGATGAGTATCAGAAGAGAGGCAAAAAAGCAGGACACCCTCGTGAGGTTTGTCACAAGGGAGCGGCTTGACCAGCTGTCCGAAACAGGAAAGCATCAGGGAGTCATCGCTGTGGCGGCTGCTTACGAGTACGCCGAGGTGGAGGATATGCTGCAGGCGGCACGGGATAAGGGAGAGGCTCCGTTTCTCTTTATTCTGGACAATATAGAAGATCCGCACAATCTGGGTGCCATCATCAGAACGGCGAATCTTGCCGGGGCACACGGGGTTATTATCCCGAAGAACCGTGCGGTCGGGCTGACTGCAACGGTGGCGAGAACCTCAGCGGGCGCATTGAACTACACTCCGGTCGCAAAGGTGACTAATATAGCAAAGACCATCGAGGAGCTGAAAAAGGAGGGACTGTGGTTTGTCTGCGCCGATATGGGAGGGACAACCATGTATGAGCTGAAGCTTAAGGGTCCCATCGGCATTGTAATCGGAAATGAGGGAGAGGGTGTCGGCAGACTGGTCAGGGAAAAATGTGACATGGTGGCATCCATTCCCATGAAGGGTGATATTGATTCCCTGAATGCATCGGTGGCAGCAGGGGTGCTGGCGTATGAAATCGTGCGGCAGAGAATGCAGTAAGGGAGGTCTGTGTCAGAAGGACGGGAGAGCTATGGCGGAAACATATGCAGATTACGGATATTGCACGGATGATGAGCTGATTGACAGACTGCGGCGCGGGGAAGAGGCAATCATGGACTATGTCTGCGATAAGTATAAGCATCTGGTACGCAGCAAGGCAAAATCAATGTTTATTCTGGGGGCGGACAACGAGGATTTGATACAGGAGGGCATGATAGGGCTCTTTAAGGCGGTGCGGGACTACGATATGGGGAGAGATGCCAGCTTTCACACCTTTGCGGAGCTCTGCATCAGCAGGCAGATGTATACGGCAGTGCAGGCATCCAAGAGAAAGAAGCACCTGCCGCTCAATACCTATATTTCCCTGGATGGCGGGAATATTCAGACTGACAGGGAGGAAAGGGAGAGCGGAGAGCTTTCGGGGCTCTGGGCGGATAGGGCAGGTATGAGCCCGGAGGAGCAGTTTCTGGACAAGGAGCGAGTGAACTATCTGGAGCGGGCAATAGAGGAAGAGCTGAGCGAGTTTGAGAAGCAGGCGCTGGAACTCTATATGACGGGCATGAGCTATGCCCAGATAGCGAGGGTACTGGGCAGAGATGAAAAGGCGACGGATAATGCCCTGGGCAGAGCCCGCCAAAAAATACGGGAATTACTCAAGGAGTGACAAATTTTATAGTTTTTTAATGGACTTTTTCCGGGGTTAGTGTTAGCTTATTATGCAGCGGAGTATGATGGGAGAGCGCTCAGAGTGCTCTCAGAACGGAGATGACGATGGAGAAGTTCAGTGTGCGGAAGCCCTTCACCATTCTGGTGATGGTTGTTTCCATTATTATTCTGGGGATAGTCAGTCTGAGCGGCATGACAACGGATTTGCTGCCGGAAATGAGTCTGCCCTATCTGGTTGTTGTTACTACATATCCCGGTGCAAGTCCGGAGAAGGTGGAGTCCAGTGTGTGCGAACCTATGGAGAGTGCACTGGGCTCTGTTTCAGGCGTAAAGAATGTTTACAGCATGGCATATGAAAATTATGGTCTTGTGCAGCTGGAGTTTGTCGACGACACCGATATGGATTCCGCCATGGTAAAGGTGTCCAGTGCTCTGGATGGCGTGGAGGCAGCACTGCCGGACGAATGCGGAACACCGAACATCATGGAAATCAGTATGGATATGATGGCATCGGTTTATCTGGCGGTGGCATACGAGGGAAAGGATATACAGGAGACCTCGCGCTTTGTGGAGGATACGGTGATTCCCTATCTGGAGAGGCAGGAGGGAGTCACGAGCGTTTCCACTATAGGTCTGGTAGAAAATTCGATTTCGGTTGAGCTGAATGCGGATAAGGTGGATGCGTTAAACGAGAAGATTCTTGCAAAGACGGATGACGCACTTGCCGAGGCGATGGAGCAGCTGGAGGATGCAAAAAAGAAGCTCGAGGACTCAGAGAAGACGCTGGCGGACAGCAGACAGGAGCTGCTGGACGGACAGAAGGAGATAGATGACGGCAGAAATGAACTGGCAGACGCCCAGAATGAGCTGGATGAAAAGAAATCCGATTTGGAGGACGCAAAGGAAGAGCTGGATGAACAGAAGTCGGAAACAGAGGCAAAGCTGGCAGCGGCAAGTGAGCAGCTGGACAAGCTGAGCGCCCTGCAGGCAGACCTGATTGCGCTGCAGGCACAGCAGACGGCACTGCAGAGCAGTATTCAGCAGATAGATTACGCGGCGATTCAGGCAGAAGCACCCGGAGCGCAGCTCTCGGAGGAGGAGCTTGCACAGCTGAGGAAGAGCAAGAGCCAGACAGAGCTGGACAGTCTGAGGAATGCTTTGATTGCGAGCCTGGATGCAACGGTGACTGCCCTGGAGGGCGGCGTGAGCACCTTAAAGCTGATGGACAGTGCGGCCTTGGCGGCAGCGGGACAGGATTTGTCGGCGCTTGGTCTGGATGCGGCAGCGTGGGATTTGATGACGCAGGAGCAGCGCGAGGCAGCTTTACGGGAAATAATTTCCGGCTACAGGGAGCAGCTTGCGCTGCTGAACGGTTATTCCCGCTATCAGGATTCGCTGACCAGCTTAAAGGTCGAGACGGAGGGCGTCAGGGGCGCTGTTGCCGCGATTGAGGCGGAGCTTGCGAAGGCGGGGATTTCCTATACGGATATGGAGAAGGCAAAGCTGGAGGCTGCAGCAGGCTTCGGCAGTGCCACCGCACAGATTGCGGCGGGGGAGAGCGCGCTGAACTCGGCACAGACCACCATAGATTCCGGAAAGGAAAGCTTAGACTCGGCGCAGGAGCAGATAAATTCCGGCTGGGAGTCAATACGCGACGGGGAAAAACAGCTGGCTGACGGCTGGGAAGAGTATTACGACGCACTGGAGAATTTTGAGGTGCAGCGCAGAGAGGCACTGCGGTCAGCCAATGCCGACCGGCTTTTGGATATAGATACCCTTGCCATGCTGATTTATGCACAGAACTTTGCAATGCCGGCGGGCTATGTGGATGATATTTATGACACCTCATGGCTTTTGAAGGTGGGAAATAGCTTTGAGAGCATCGAGGAGCTTTCCAATATTGTTCTGACGAATATAGAAGACATCGGGGACGTCCGTCTCTGCGATGTGGCAGACATCACGGTGCTTGACAATGCAGGGGAGAGCTATGCGAAGCTGGACGGTGAGGACGGTATCGTTCTGTCTGTATTTAAGGGCTCAACCTCCGGTACAAACGAGGTCAGCCGGAGTGTGGAAAAGGCAATCAGTGAGCTGGAGGGCAGTCATCCGGGGCTGAGGGTGCTGACGCTGATGGATCAGGGCGATTATATCACCATGATTATAAACGGTGTGCTGGAGAGTATGATTCTGGGAGCGATTCTGGCAGTCGTGATTCTGGCACTCTTCTTAAAGGACGTAAAGCCCACGGTTGTAGTTGCGGCAAGTATACCGCTGTCGGTGCTGACAGCACTGGTGCTGATGTATTTCTCCGGGATTTCCTTAAACATCATGTCTCTGTCCGGACTGTCTCTGGGCATTGGTATGCTGGTGGACAACTCAATCGTGGTAATTGAAAATATATACCGTCTCAGGACGAAGGGCGTCAGCGCGCCGAGAGCGGCGGTACAGGGAACAAAGCAGGTGGGCGGTGCCATCATCGCCTCCACCATGACAACGGTCTGCGTGTTCCTGCCTATGCTGTTTACCACCGGAACCGTGCGGGAGCTGATGATGCCGATTTGCCTGACGATTATCTTTACCCTGATGGCTTCTCTTGTGATAGCGATGACGGTTGTTCCGGCGGCGGGCTCCACGGTGCTGAAAAACAGCAGGGAGAAGAAGCATCCTTGGTTTGACAGGGTGCAGGAGGCTTACGGAAGGATACTGGGCTTTTGCCTGCGGGTAAAGGTGGTGCCGCTTGGAATTGCGATAGGGCTGCTTGTGGTCAGTATTGTGGCAGTGATGCGTATGGGAATCGTCATGATACCGGATATGACCTCTAACCAGATAGAAATTGCGGTGCAGATGCCGGAGGATACGGAAAAAGAGGAGTGCTATAAAAGAGCCGACCGGGTGATGGATGCGGTAATGAGCGTGGACGGTGTCGGAAGCGTTGGCGCGATGGCGGGAGGAAGCACTTCCCTGCTGACAGCCTCGTCCGGCGCGGGGAGTGGCGATTATGAAAACTACTCGTTCATGGTAATGACAGAGGACCCTGAGGCAGGCGAGAGCGAGGTGAAGCGGATTTGCAGTGATATTCTGGAAAGAACTGCGGATATTGACTGCAAGGTGAGTGTCTCAACCGGAATGTCGGAGATGACAGAGCTAATGGGCTCCGGACTTTCCGTGAATGTATATGGTGAGGACTTGGATACACTGGTTGCAATCACCGAGGATCTTATGAAGATTGTAGATACCATCGACGGCTTTGAGAATATTTCCAACGGACAGGAGAAGCCGGAGCAGGTCATTCACCTTGTGCTGGACAAGGATGCAGCCATGCGGCAGGGACTGACGGTGGCACAGATTTTCTCCGAGCTCAACGGTGCCCTGGATGAAACGGCAACGGCGGCGAAGATAACTCTTGACGGCGTGGAAATGGAAATCGTGGTGAAGGATGCGCGTGAGCCGCTCACCCGTGAAAATCTGATGGACTTTACCTTTGAGGTTGGTAAAACGGATGATAACGGTAACTCCGTGACGGAGGAGCATCCGCTATCGGAGTTTGCAAGGACTGAGATACAGGATGGAGTCAATGCCATCAGCCGTGAGAACCAGAGCCGCTATCTTACGGTGACGGCCTCTGTGGCGGATGGTTATAACGCAACGCTTCTATCACGTGAGCTGGAGCCTCTTTTGGAGGAATACAGTCTGCCGAAGGGCTACAGTATCGAATCTGCGGGTGAATCGGATGTGGTAAACGAGATGATTATCCAGATGAGCAAGGTGCTGCTTCTGGGGCTTGCCTTTATCTATCTGGTGATGGTGGCGCAGTTCCAGAGTCTGCTGAGTCCGTTTATCGTACTGTTTACCGTACCGCTGGCGTTTACGGGAGGTCTGCTGGGTCTGCTTGCCATGCAGGAGCCGCTCTCCATTATGGCGATGATGGGCTTTGTGGTATTGCTTGGTACGGTCGTGAACAACGGCATTGTGTATGTTGACTATGCGAACCAGCTGAGACTGGGCGGATTGGAGAGAAGGGATGCGCTGATTGCAACCGGAAAGACAAGAATGCGCCCGATTCTGATGACGGCACTGACCACTATCCTCGCCATGGTAAGTCTGATTTTTGGCGATGACCTTGCGAGCCAGATGTCTAAGGGAATGGCAATCGTAGTGGCTGGCGGACTTGCCTATGCTACCCTCATGACCCTGTTTATCATTCCCGTGATGTATGACCTGCTGTTTAAGCGCAAGCCTCTGCAGGTGGACATCGGCGGAGAAAATCTGGATGATGTACCGGATGATGCGGCAGACTATCTGCAGCAGAAGGGAAAAAAGGCGGAATTGTGTGAAAAAGAAGAATAATTTGTGTTGACAAACAATAGGCGGTTTGCTATAATGTAACACGGTGATTGCGAAAGACACGCGTGCCTTTCGCAGCACGTGATGCTGCTGTGGCTCAGTCGGTAGAGCGTCGCATTGGTAGTGCGGAGGTCACGGGTCCGATTCCCGTCAGCAGCTTATGAAAAGCCCTTGATTTTCAAGGGCTTTTTTTTATTCTTCCTGAATCCCCATATTGCTGAGCGCATATTCGATACATTGTATGACGACCTTATTAAACGACAGAGCATTTTGATTTGCAAGATCCTGCACCCTGTCTATCAAATCCTTCGGAAGCCGCAGAGACTTGTTTTCATATTCGACGTAATCCCTTTTTATTGTAAACATAACAGCACCTCTTTTCAAATACTCTATCAATAGCAAATAAAAGGGTTGACATTCTGCAGATTAGGGTCTATACTGACCTTATTAATGATGATGTTAGAATTAAGAGTGGCTTGCGAGCCACTCTTAATTCGTGTATGGGGAAGTCAGACCAGGAAGGAGGCGGCAGATGTCCCGGAGGGAAGAGTATGAGACAAGGACAGAGGAGCTTTTAGAGCCTATAGTGGCGGCAAACGGAGTTTCTGTGTATGATGTGGAGTATGTGAAGGAGGGCAGTGACTATTACCTGCGAGCCTATATCGACAAGCCGGAGGGCGTGAATATTCAGGACTGTGAGAATGTCAGCAGGGCACTCTCAGACGCCCTGGACAGGGAGGACTTCATACCGGATGCCTATATTCTGGAAGTGAGCAGCCCGGGTCTGGGAAGAGCTCTGAAGAAGGACAGGCATCTGCGGACGGCTGTCGGGCAGAGGGTGGAGCTGAAGCTCTTTAAGCCGCTGGAGGGCTGCAAGGAGTTTGCGGGGACGCTGGAGGGCTTTGACGAGGAAAATATCACCGTCACGGAGGACGGAAGCACGAGAAGCTTCCGGCGGGCAGAGCTTGCGCTGCTTCGTCTGGCGATTGATTTCTAAAAATAATTTCTGGAAATAATTTCTGAGCACAATTTCTGATGAGAAAACGGAACTGATAACAGAGCAGGGCGGATACGCCGGAATGGAGGAAAAGGAAAAGAAATGAACAAGGAATTGATGGAGGCACTTGATATTCTGGAGAAGGAGAAGGAAATCAGCAAGGAGACATTGTTTGAGGCAATCGAGAACTCGCTGCTGACTGCCTGCAGAAATCATTTCGGCAAGGCAGATAATGTTAAGGTAGAGATTGACCGTGAAACCTGTGACTTCCTTGTCTACGCGGAGAAGGAGGTGGTTCCTACAAAGGAGGAGGTCGAGGATGACTGCCTGCAGATTTCTCTGGAGGAGGCAAAGGAAATTTCAACCAAGGCGAGCGTGGGGGACGTAATTCACGTGGAAATCAAGTCCAAGGAGTTTGGCCGTATAGCGACCCAGAATGCAAAGAACGTGATTTTGCAGAAGATTCGCGAGGAGGAGCGCAGCGTTATCTATAATCAGTACTACGAGAAGGAAAAGGATGTTGTTACCGGTGTGGTACAGCGCTATGTCGGCAGAAACATCAGCATCAATCTGGGCAAGGCGGATGCCATGCTGAATGAGAGTGAGATGGTAAAGGGTGAGGTGTTCAGAGCCACAGAGCGTATCAAGGTATACATTCTGGAGGTAAAGAATACTCCCAAGGGACCCCGCATCAACGTGAGCCGCACGCATCCGGAGCTGGTAAAGAGACTGTTCGAGTCCGAGGTTACGGAGATTAAGGACGGCACGGTGGAGATTAAGAGCATTGCCCGTGAGGCAGGCAGCCGTACCAAGATTGCCGTGTGGAGCAATAACCCGAATGTGGATGCGGTGGGCGCGTGTGTCGGCATGAACGGTGCCAGAGTAAATGCTATCGTGGAAGAGCTGCGCGGCGAGAAGATTGATATCGTGAGCTGGGATGAGAACCCCGGACTGCTGATACAGAATGCACTTTCCCCGGCTAAGATTGTCGCAGTATTCGCTGACCCTGACGAGAAGACGGCAAAGGTGGTGGTTCCCGATTATCAGCTTTCCCTTGCTATCGGTAAGGAGGGACAGAACGCAAGGCTGGCAGCACGTCTGACAGGATATAAGATTGACATTAAGTCAGAGACACAGGCAAAGGATGCGCCCGGCTTCCGCTACGAGGATTATCTGGACGAGGAGGAATATGACGGCGACGGATATGAGGAGGGCGGATACGAAGAGTACGAAGGCCCTGTTGAGGAGTAAGCATGGCAAAGAAAATTCCTTTGAGGCAGTGTATCGGCTGCGGTGAGATGAAGGGGAAAAAGGATATGGTGAGAATCCTTAAGACAGCCGAGAATGATATTTGTCTGGATGGAACAGGCAAAATGAACGGAAGAGGCGCATATCTTTGTAGGAGCAGGGAATGTCTGCAAAAGGCCAGAAAGACCAGAGGACTTGAGCGTTCATTCAAAATGAGTATTCCGAATGAGATGTATGACGTCTTGGAGAGGGAGTTTGAGAATCTTGAGGCAGAATAAAGTTTTATCCCTATTAGGCATTGCTATGAGAGGACGCAACCTGGTGAGCGGCGAATTTCAGACCCTGGAGGCAGTGAGAAACGGCTCCGCCATGCTGGTAATCATTGCGGAGGATGCGTCTGACAATACCCGAAAGTTATTTTGCGATAAGTGTGCTTATTATGAGGTCCCGGTGCGCAGCTATGGAACGAAGCAAACCCTGGGACGGGCAATCGGAAAAGACGAGCGGTCATCGTTGGGCGTGTGCGAGGCGGGATTGGCTGACAGGATAAAAGAACTACTGGAGGAAGAGCAGTAAGCCGGAAGGCAGAAATGGAGGAAAGCATGGCGAAAATGAGGATACATGAACTCGCTAAGGAGCTGGATAAGCAGAGTAAAGATATATTGAGCTTTTTGCAGGAAAAGGGGATTGAGGTGAAATCCGCGAGCAGCTCGGTGGAGGAGGATGCCGCCGACATGGTTAGAAAGACCTTTGGAAAGGGCGCAGGGCAGCCAAAGAGCGCAGAGCAGCCCAAGGCAGCAGAGCAGCCAAAGGGCGCAGAGCAGCCCAAGGCAGCAGAGCAGCCCAAGACAGCAGAGCAGCCAAAGGGCGCAGAGCAGCCCAAGGCAGCAGAGCAGCCCAAGGCAGCAGAGCAGCCTAAGAAGAAAAAGACGATTATATTTGTGAACAATACACAGAATTCCAAGATGCCGGGCGGCGGACAGAATCAGAGAAGCGGCGGCACAAACAACAGGACGCAGGGAGGAAGAGCACAGGGTGGCTACGGCAGTGACCGCAGGCAGCAGAATCCGGTTCCCCGTACACCCATTAAACCGCTGACCCCGCCCTCTCCAACGCCCAGCGTGCAGATGGTCTCCTCCAAGCCCCAGCCCAAGGCACGTCCGGAGCAGACGGCAAAGCCTGAGGTAAAGGCATCGGCAAGAGAGACGGAGATTATTCAGGTACAGCCCCAGAACAGCAGACCTGAGCGCCCGGAGAGACCTCAGGGAGACAGACCGCAGTCAGAGCGCCCGGCAAGGGAGAACCGCTTTGGCGATAACAGAGGACGCGACGGCAGAAGCGGCGGTTATCAGGGGAACAGACCTCAGGGCGACAGACCCCAGGGAGACAGACCTCAGGGAGACAGATTCGAGCGCGGGCAGTTCCAGAACAGAGGCGGCAGCACGGGAGGAAGATTTCAGAGTGACAGACCGCAGGGTGAGAGACAGAACGGTTATCAGAGAACCGGCAGATCCGGCGCGGAGGGCGCTCAGGGTGAACGCCGCGGACCGGGCTATGGACAGGGAGGCAACCGAGGCTTTAACGGCGCGACCCGCGACAACAGAGGAAACGGCGGTCAGGGCGGCGGCTTCAGGGACAGAAATCAGAGCAGAAGCTTTGCGGGCGATGCACCGACAAGGGATACGGAGAAGAGGCGCGATGAGGAAAAGAGACGCGCAAGCAACATAGAGAAGGATAAGCGTTCCAAGAGAGAGCACGTCTACGAGGAGGACGAGGCACTCAAGAATAAGCCCGGCAGGTTTATCAAGCCGGAAAAGAAGAAGGAAGAGGCGGTCGAGGAGGTTATCAAGGTAATCGTTCTGCCGGAGACCATCACAATCAAGGAGTTGGCCGAGAAAATGAAGCTGCAGCCCTCCGCCATTGTGAAAAAGCTGTTCCTCGAGGGCAAGATTGTCACCGTGAATCAGGAGATTTCCTATGAGGATGCGGAGAATATTGCCATGGAGTACGACATCCTCTGCGAGAAGGAGGTCAAGGTTGATGTCATCGAGGAGCTTTTGAAGGAGGACGAGGAGGATGCCTCCGCCATGACAGACCGTCCTCCCGTTATCTGCGTTATGGGTCACGTTGACCACGGTAAGACCTC
Organism: uncultured Acetatifactor sp.; assembly: GCA_964475665.1. Classification (GTDB taxonomy): domain Bacteria; phylum Bacillota; class Clostridia; order Lachnospirales; family Lachnospiraceae; genus Acetatifactor. The sequence goes on from CAYZAU010000001.1 coordinate 216,105, forward strand.
GCTGCTGGATGCCATCAGAAAGACCAACGTTACTGACAGAGAGGCGGGAGGTATCACACAGCATATAGGCGCGTATACCGTAAGCGTCGGTGAGAGGAGAATCACCTTCCTGGATACTCCCGGACATGAGGCGTTTACCGCGATGCGTATGCGTGGTGCAAATTCCACGGATATTGCAATTCTGGTGGTCGCAGCCGATGACGGCGTGATGCCTCAGACAATCGAAGCAATTAACCATGCCAAGGCGGCGGGAATAGAAATCGTGGTAGCCGTCAACAAGATTGATAAGCCCTCGGCAAATATTGACCGCGTAAAGCAGGAGCTGACGGAGTACGGTCTGATTGCCACGGACTGGGGCGGAACGACAGAGTTTGTGCCTGTCTCGGCAAAGTCGGGCGAGGGCATTGAGAGCCTGCTGGAGACGATTCTGCTGACGGCAGACATTCTGGAGCTGAAGGCAAACCCGAAGCGCCGTGCGAGAGGTCTTGTCATCGAGGCAGAGCTGGATAAGGGGCGCGGTCCTGTTGCAACCGTGCTGGTACAGAAGGGTACGCTGCACGTGGGCGATTTTATATCCGCAGGTGCCTGCCACGGTAAGGTAAGGGCCATGGTGGACGACAAGGGCAGAAGGGTGAAGGAGGCAGACCCCTCTACACCCGTGGAGATTCTGGGGCTTTCCGATGTACCCAGTGCGGGAGAGGTATTCCTTGCACATGAGAATGACAAGACGGCGAAATCCTATGCTGAGACTTATCTTGCACAGAACAAGGAGAGGAAGCTGGAGGAGACCAAATCGAAGATGTCTCTGGATGATTTGTTCTCCCAGATTAAGGAGGGCAATCTGAAGGAGCTGAATCTGATTGTCAAGGCGGACGTTCAGGGAAGCGTTGAGGCGGTGAAGCAGTCTCTGCTGAAGCTGTCGAACGAGGAGGTTGTGGTGAAATGCATTCACGGCGGTGTCGGCGCCATCAACGAGTCGGATGTATCGCTGGCAAGTGCCTCCAATGCGATTATTATCGGATTTAATGTCCGCCCTGATGTCACCGCAAAGGCGACAGCAGAGCGTGAGGGCGTGGACGTAAGACTCTACAGGGTGATTTATCAGGCAATCGAGGATATTGAAGCGGCAATGAAGGGTATGCTTGACCCTGTCTTCGAGGAGAAGGTAATCGGTCACGCAGAGGTACGCCAGATATTTAAGGCATCCCAGATTGGAAACATTGCCGGCTCCTACGTGATGGACGGTGTGTTCCAGAGAGGCTGCAAGGTTCGTATTACCCGTGAGGGAACCCAGATTTATGAGGGTGCACTTGCCTCCCTGAAGCGTTTCAAGGATGACGTGAAGGAGGTCAAGGAGGGCTTTGAGTGCGGACTGGTATTTGAAGGCTTTGACCAGATTCAGGAGCTTGACATTGTGGAGGCATATATCATGGTCGAGGTACCCCGGTAGGAGCGCTTCCGATGGAAAAGAATTGCCGATGCGCAGGACGCTTCGGAATGAGGATTGGGAATGAGAAAGAACAGTGTAAAAAATACCCGTGTCAACGGGGAGGTGCAGAGAGTGCTGGCAGAGGTGATACGGGGGGAGATTAAGGATCCCCGCATCAGCCCCTGGACAAGCGTGGTTGCCGTGGAGGTAGCCCCTGACTTAAAGAGCTGCAAGGCGTGGATCAGCGTTCTTGGCGACGAGGAGGCAAGGCTGAATACGTTACAGGGCTTAAAGAGTGCGGAGGGCTTTATCAGACGGCAGCTGGCAAAGACAATCAATCTGCGCAACACGCCGGAAATCACCTTTGTGATGGATCAGTCCATCGAGTACGGCGTAAATATGTCCCGCAAAATTGACGAGGTGATTGCACAGGACGAGGGTGCAGAGAGCAGAGAGGCATCCAGAGAGTGATGAAAAGGATTTCTGGAAGCAGGGAAGCTGTCAGAACGGCTGACGGGAGGAAGGAAAATGAGCCTGAATATAGTAGAGGAATGCAGCAAAGCGGGGAGAATCGGCATCAGCGGACATATTCGCCCCGACGGAGACTGTGTGGGGGCTGTGCTGGCATTGCAGCAGTACCTTAGAAAGTGCCTGCCTGATGCGAAGGTAAAGGTGTTTCTGGAGAAGCCGGCAGAGATTTTTAAGGAGCTGAAGGGTTTTGACGAGATATGCTCGGATTTTCCGGAGGAGCAGCCCTTTGATGTATTCTTCGCTCTGGATTGCGGGGCAGAGAGACTGGGCGGGGCGGAGAAGTATTTTCGCGCAGCAAAGAAAAGAATCAATATAGACCATCATGTCAGCAATCCGGGCACCGGAGACCTCAACGAGGTCAGACCTAAGGTTGGCTCTGTGTGCGAGGTGCTCTATGATTTGATGGATTTGGAAATGCTAGATGAGGAGCTTGCAAAGGCGCTTTATATCGGTATCATCCATGACACCGGAGTGTTCCAGTATTCCAACACAACGCCACGGACACTTCAAAAGGGCGCGAAGCTTATCAGCTACGGCTTTGATTTCCCGCGCCTGATTCAGGAGACCTTTTACAGCAAGACCTATATGCAGGCGCAGATAATGGGACGGGCGCTGATGGAGAGCATCCGCTTTCTGGACGGAAGCTGTATTGTCAGTGCGGTGGATAAAAAAACCATGGACTTTTATGGAGCTGAAGCAAAGGATATGGAAGGGATTGTGAATCAGCTCCGCAATATTAAGGGCATATCCTGTGCAATCTTTATGTACCAGACAGGCACACAGGAATACAAGGTGAGTCTGCGCTCTGATGAGTGTGTGGATGTGGCACGGGTAGCCTCCTTTTTTGGCGGCGGCGGACATGCGAGGGCGGCAGGCTGTACGATGCGGGGTACCTTTCATGACTGCGTGAATAATCTTTCACGCTATATCGAGAAGGAAATGAATTCATGATAAACGGTATCATAGTGGTAGATAAACAGCCGGGCTTCACTTCACACGATGTAGTGGCAAAGCTGAGGGGAATCTGCGGGCAGAAAAAAATCGGACATACGGGGACACTGGACCCGGCGGCAACGGGTGTGCTGCCGGTTTGTCTGGGAAGTGGGACGAAGCTGTGCGGCATGCTGAACGAGAAGGATAAGGAGTATGTGGCAGAGCTTCGTCTGGGCGTGGAGACGGATACGCAGGATATGACGGGGCAGGTGCTTGCCACGCATACGGTGGAGGCGGATGAGGATACGGTGCGCCGTGTCTGCCTCGGGTTTGAGGGAGATTATGCGCAGATACCGCCGATGTATTCTGCCCTGAAGGTAAACGGGAAAAAGCTCTACGAGCTGGCGCGGGCAGGAAAAGAGGTAGAGCGCAGGGCGCGCCCTGTCATCATTCATGAGCTGGAGATTCTTTCGATGGAGCTTCCCCTGGTGCGGATGCGCGTGGTCTGCTCTAAGGGAACTTATATCAGAACCCTGTGCCACGATATAGGAAGGAAGCTTGGCTGCGGCGGCAGTATGCAGAGTCTGCGGCGCACCCGGGTTGGAGTATTCGGACAGGACGGGGCAGTGACGCTGGAAGAGCTGCAGCGTCTGAAGGATGAGGGCAGCTTAAGGAGCAGGGTGATTCCGGTGGATCGGATGTTTGCAGACTGCCCGGCGCTTCATGTGAGCGCACAGTATGCGGCGACTCTGGAGAACGGTAACCCCATAGACTTTTCCAGGATGCAGGAGTCTGCGGAATACGGACATGGGCAGTGGGTGAGGGTTTATCGTCAGGACGGGAGCTTTGCGGCGGTTTACGCAGCCGACTGCGAACGGGAGATGTACCGTCCCGTGAAAATGTTTTTGGAGAGAGAGAGAGTGCCTTGGAGATTATAACGAATGCGGTTGACTTCTATCTGGAGAGAGAAACAGCGGTCGCCATCGGCAAATTTGACGGGATTCATATCGGACACAGAAGGCTTCTGGAAGAGATTCTGGAAAAAAAGAGGGAGGGCCTGATTCCCTGTGTCTTTACCTTTAATCCGGCTCCTGCGGTGCTCTTTGGACTCTCGGACGGCATGGAGCTGACTACAAAGGAGGAGAAGCGGCTGCTGTTTGAACGGATGGGAGTGGAGATTCTCATTGAGTTTCCACTGACCTTAGAGACGGCGGCAATTTCTCCTAAGCGGTTTGTGTCAGAGATACTGGCGGAGCGGATGAAGGTACAGTTTCTGGCTGCGGGCAGGGACTTGTCCTTTGGCGCAGGCGGCGCAGGGGATGCCAAGCTGCTGCGGGATATGGGAGAGGAGCTTGGATTTCGGGCCAAAACCATCGAAAAGGTCTGCCTTGACGGAAGAGAGGTCAGCTCCACCTATGTGAGAAGCCGGGTGGAGGCAGGCGATATGCAGCTTACAGAAAGACTGCTGAGGATGCCGTACATGATAGCGGGAGAAGTGGTGCAGGGGAGGCAGCTGGGAAGAACCATCGGTTTTCCAACGGTGAATCTGCGCCCGTCAGGTACAAAGCTTCTTCCCCCCAACGGAGTATATTTTTCCAGAGTGCGCTGCCGCGATAAGAGCTACCGTGCCATCACCAACATAGGCTGTAAGCCCACGGTCACGGACGAGGGGGCGGTAGGAGTGGAGTCTTATCTCTATGATTTTGCGGAGGATGCTTACGGGCAGCAGACAGAGGTGTATCTGGAGGAGTTCTACAGACCGGAAAAGAAGTTTGACGGGGTGGAGGCGCTGAGAAGACAGCTGGAAAAGGATATTGATGCCGGACGAGGGCGCTGACAGAGGAACTGACAGGGATATGCAGTCGGGGGTTGACAGGGAGTGGATTCTGATTGTATAATCAAAGCGATGTAATAAAATCGTAACAAATCTGTAAACACATTTGAAACATATTGATGTATACACAATTTAGAGGATATTCGCATGAAATACAATGAGAAGAGAAAAGGGATTATGGCATTTGCTGCCGGTGTGATGCTCTGTCTGGCGGCAGAGCCTGTGCAGGCTTATGCGGCGAGTGACAGCGGTGCGCTGCTGACGGCGGGTGTTGCCTCCATGCTGGAGAGCAATCTTTCCGAGGCGGAGTGTATTGAGCTTGCCCGGACAGCGGCAGGCTCTTCATGGGGCTATACCAACATCGGAATCGCGGACGTGGAGAGCGGCAATCTGAATGTGCGTGCCCTGCCTTCCACAAGCGGAAAGCTGGTAGGAAAGATGCCAAAGGATTCTGCCTGCGAGATTCTTGAGGAGGCTGACGGATGGGCACATATCACCTCCGGCGAGGTGGAGGGCTACGTCAGCACGGATTTTCTGCTGACGGGTCCGGATGCAAAGCTGAGGGCAAATGAGCTTGCTCACACCGTGGCAGTGGTAAATGCGGACGGGCTGAATGTCAGGGACGGAGCGGATATGGCAAGTGCGGTGCTCACACAGGTTCCGGCGGGTGAGGAGCTGGAGTATGTGGAGACGCTGGGCGACTGGGTTAAGGTAACAATCGACGGTGAGGAGGCTTATGTCTCCGCAGAGTATGTGAGTGTCGAGGAAAAGCTGGGGACAGCCATCACCATGACGGAGCTGCTCTACGGTGTTGGTGTCTCGGATGTGCGTGTGGAGCTGGTAGAGTATGCGAAGCAGTTTTTGGGCAATCCCTATGTGTGGGGAGGAACCAGTCTGACGAAGGGAGCTGACTGCTCCGGCTTTGTGCTGTCAGTGTTTAAGAAATTCGGTGTAACCCTGCCGCATTATTCCGGCTCACAGGCAAAGCAGGGAACGAAAATTTCCGCTTCTGAGCTGCAGCCCGGAGATTTGGTGTTCTATACAAACAGCTCGGGCACGATTAACCATGTGGCAATCTATATCGGCAACGGACAGGTTATCCACGCAAGCAGTCCCAAGACAGGCATTAAGATAAGCAAGTACAATTACCGTACCCCGGCGAAGTATGTGAGCATTCTGACAGATTAAGCTTCGGAAAAATAATGGTTTACTTTTGTACAAAGGTGTGTTATGATACCCTAGTGTGATTTAGCCGATGCTCAGCTTTCGGAGACTCCAACCGCAAGCCTGGTGTCAGGCGTTCCACGGGACAAACAGTATATTATATGGAGGAAACAGAAATGATTTCTAAGGACAAGAAAACAGCAATCATGAACGAGTATGCAAGAACTGAGGGAGACACAGGTTCACCTGAGGTACAGGTGGCAGTTCTGACGGCGAGAATTCAGGAGCTTACTGAGCATCTGAAGGAGAACCCCAAGGATCATCATTCCCGTCGCGGTATGCTGAAGATGGTTGGACGCAGACGTGGTCTTCTGGAGTATCTGAAGAAGAAGGATATTGAAAGATACCGTGCTCTGATTGAGAAGCTGGGTCTGAGAAAGTAATAGGAATGACAAAGAGAGCGGGAGACAGCCGTTTTGCGGCGCTTCCGCTTGTCGTATTTTCTGAATCAGGGGAGCAGCCCCTGACAAAACGGTAACATGGGACAGAAGAAAGACCCGAGACCGCTGAAAAGGTTATAAGTCCACGGGTTTTGACCTTTTCAGTAGTTTCGGTGTCTTCTGTTCCTTTACAAATAGGATTGCCGCAAAAGGCGGCGGAATGGAGGAGTTTATGTACCAAAGCTATGAGATGGATTTGGCCGGACGTACCCTGAAGGTTGATATTAACCGTGTGGGTAAGCAGGCTAACGGATGTGCGTTCATGCACTACGGGGACACGGTTGTCCTCAGCACGGCTACCGCATCCGAGAAGCCCAGAGAGGGAATTGATTTCTTCCCTTTAAGTGTGGAATACGAGGAGAAGATGTATGCAGTGGGAAAGATTCCCGGCGGCTTTAACAAGCGTGAGGGAAAGGCAAGCGAGAATGCTGTCCTTACCAGCCGTGTGATTGACAGACCCATGCGTCCGCTCTTCCCTAAGGATTACAGAAATGATGTAACCCTGAACAATATGGTAATGAGCGTGGATCCTGAGTGCCGTCCGGAGCTGGTGGCAATGCTGGGTGCAGCAATCGCAACCTGTATCTCCGATATTCCCTTTGACGGCCCCTGTGCCATGACACAGATGGGAATGGTCGACGGTGAGCTGGTAGTCAACCCCTCTCAGGAGCAGTGGAAGAACGGTGATTTGAATCTGACGGTAGCTTCCACCAGAGAAAAGGTAATCATGATTGAGGCGGGTGCGAACGAGATTCCCGAGGCAAAGATGATTGAGGCGATTTATAAGGCGCATGAAATCAATCAGACAATCATTGCCTTTATTGACAGAATTGTAGCCGAGTGCGGCAAAAAGAAGCATGAGTATACCAGCTGCGCAATCCCTCAGGAAATGTTCGAGGAGATGAAGAAAATCGTTACTCCCGAGGAAATGGAGACGGCGGTATTTACTGATGACAAGCAGACCCGTGAGGAGAATATCCGCGTGATTACCGCAAGGCTGGAGGAGGCTTTTGCGGAGAACGAGGAGTGGCTTGGCGTGCTGGGCGAGGCAGTTTACCAGTATGAGAAGAAGACGGTTCGCAAGATGATTCTCAAGGATCATAAGCGCCCGGATGGACGTGAGCTTACACAGATTCGCCCTCTGGCTGCCGAGGTTGACATTATTCCCCGTGTACACGGCTCTGCCATGTTTACGCGCGGACAGACACAGATTTGCAATGTGTGTACCCTGGCGCCTCTCTCCGAGCAGCAGAAGCTGGACGGGCTGGATGAGAATGAGGTAAGCAAGAGATATATGCACCATTACAATTTCCCTTCTTACTCTGTAGGTGAGACAAAGCCTTCAAGGGGTCCCGGAAGACGTGAGATCGGACACGGTGCGCTGGCTGAGAGGGCACTGATTCCCGTGCTGCCCAGTGAGGAGGAATTCCCCTACGCAATCCGTACGGTATCCGAGACCTTTGAGTCCAACGGCTCTACCTCGATGGCATCCACCTGTGCATCCTGTATGTCACTGATGGCGGCAGGCGTACCGATTAAAAAGATGGTTGCCGGCATTTCCTGTGGTCTGGTAACGGGCGAGACCGATGATGATTTCGTCCTGCTGACGGATATTCAGGGGCTGGAGGACTTCTTCGGAGATATGGACTTTAAGGTGACCGGTACGACTGAGGGTATCACGGCAATTCAGATGGATATCAAGATTCACGGACTGACGAGACCCATCGTAGAGGGTGCGATTGCAAGATGCCGTGAGGCGAGGCTGTTTATCATGGATACCTGTATGAAGCCTGCAATTTCCGAGCCCAGACCGGAGGTTGGACCTTATGCACCTAAGATTGTTTCCATTCAGATTGACCCTGAGAAGATTGGCGACGTGGTTGGACAGAGAGGTAAGACCATCAACGAGATTATCGCCCGCACCGGTGTTAAAATTGATATTACCGATGACGGACAGGTGTCTGTATGCGGTACGGAGCAGGATATGATGGATAAGGCAGTGGAGATGATTAAGACCATCGTCACGGACTTTGCAGAGGGGCAGATTTTCAAGGGCAAGGTTGTCAGCATTAAGGAGTTCGGCGCGTTTGTTGAGTTTGCACCCGGCAAGGAGGGAATGGTTCACATTTCCAAGATTGCAAAGGAGAGAATCAACCGCGTGGAGGATGTCCTGACACTGGGCGATACGGTAACCGTTGTCTGCCTTGGCAAGGACAAGATGGGCAGAATGAGCTTCTCCATGAAGGATGTAGCACAGATATAAGAAAATAGTGAAAGCAAAAGGAGCTGCGTTGTGTGCGTACCTAATAAGAAAACATTGAGGGTATGTCAGTAAAATCAATGTTTTCATAGGTACAAACACAGTGTGGAAGTCGCAAAATCAAATACTGACAGGTACAAAGGGTGCTGATATGCAAATATCGGCACTCTTTTTCTGTGCTGTCCGAAAAGTGTGGTATTTGAGGTTCGTTATGAGCCATCTGTGGTTTCGTATGCTTCGAATTGAAGTGGGGGCATATCTTTTCTCACGGCACAATGTTCAGGGGTTTACAGACGGATAGAAAACAAAAAAACAACACTTTCATTTTTTGAAGTAGCGGTATCAGCTACCCATATACGACTTATCCATATCCGGGTTTTCCGTATCTGGGTATGCCGTGTCTGGAAATCCCCACACAATTAAATACTTATATATTAAATAATAAATAATCAAATATAGATATATCAATCCTACCCTTATCCGTTCCGGCAAAGGAAGGATATGGATAGGATGGGATAGGATACGAATTTAAGAGAACAGGTATGTAACAGCTTGTCATGTAGCGCAGCATTAAGGTGGCATTAAATAGGGGCACCCTTGTCATACAATAATCATTCGAGGGCGCAAGCGGGATACCCGCTTGCGCCCTCTTGACTACCGTACAGTAAAGACACAGGAAATTGTCAAGGGCCGCGGAGCTGTTTATCTTGACCCTTGACTATTTCCTGTGGATTTGCTTATTGAAATAGTCTGCTTACTTGCTCGTCAACTCGTTTCTCGTAAGCATCAAACTGTTCCTTATCATATTCTGCTTGGCTATCATAGCAATCAATAAGCTTAAAAGGAACACCATAGTCGCTTACTTTGCGTGCAGTAGGAGAAAGTGCGTTGTACTCAAGCTTTTGCAGCAGTAGGCCCAAACCAGGGACACTATCCATATCAACATTTTCAAGAACCGAAACCCAGTATCTAAAGAAAACATCAAATAAGCCGAGATATTTTACCAAATGGTATTTGAAAATATTATAGACAAAGTCCGCAACTGTTCGTATTGCTTCATCTTTGGTTTTAGGATTGTTTTGCCGGGTAGTATAATAATCTACCATCGACATAAAGCCTCCTTCAAGATATGAGCTTAGAAGTACAGTTACTAAGGAGTATTGTTGGTCTCCTGTTCTGAAACTAATAAGTTGCTTAAGCTTTTCTTCCCGTACAATAGGGAATATCAGATTAAGAATAGTTTGAAAACCACACCAATGCAAACTTCTGGCATTACTTCGTGCCAATTTAGTGGAAACTCGCTTAATATCGTCTATTGTCCACCAAGGCATCCTTTCTATAGTTGCATATAGCAGCATCTTATCTTTAGGCCCAACAACTCTGAAACTGTTAAAAACATTGGTTGGAATTCCTGACGCCTCAACTTGCAAAGATATCGATTCTTTCTCCAGAAGATCCGCCGCAGACAAATACTTATCCTTTGTAATTTGATAGTCAACATCTGTCTTGGGGGCGTTGATATCATAATTTTTGTGCTCTAATAATTCTGGATTTCTGTTAACGATATCCTCAAAACCATTATTTAGGTCGATAACTCTTCCTGAATAATGTTGTTGGAAACGACCTGCTCGGCCAGCGATGTTTTTAGCGTCAAATTGCCTAAGGTTTTTTGCACCTTTTTTACCAGAGGTAATGATTATATTTTTAGCTGATGTATTAACACCCTCGGTAATTGTAGTTGTCGAAAATAGGCAAATCAATGCACCACAGTTAAATAAACGGATGATTTCTTTTTGAATATATTTGGGCACAAGGCTGTGATGAATTCCTATTCTTCCTCTTAATGCTCTCAATACGATCCAGTCATCCCCAAAAGTATTTTGTAAATGCTCCAAAAACATTTCATAAACAGGTGAATCTACCTCCGAACATCTCTCCTGAAATGTGGAAATGAGTTCTTGGTTCTTTAACAACTGTCTGGCATACGATTCTGTGTCAGATTTTCGATTACAATAAATGATCGTGTTTTCTGTGGGCGAACTTAACGCTCGAACAATATTGGCAATCTTCTGCGTTTTATTCGCTGAGCCGATTTCAACCGGAATATTGTCGATGATGTATTGTTGTCTGCTTTTAACTGTTGTATATTCCTTTGAGACAATTTCAAATTGATTATACCGCAAGAAAGCAAAACCATTGTCGTGAGCAAAATCATTAAAGGATTTTTGCATCTCTGTTTCTGCTGTCGGAAGGGCCATATATGGACCTGCCAGTAACATATCGTCTGTCAGGGTGCAAATAAACTCTAATGCCAGACGATAAGCTGTATCACGCTCATTTTCTCCCGATGTTTCCTGATCGATAACAAAGCTGTTATCAATTTTATAGACTTCATCAATAAAAGAAAAATTGAAGTGAAGGTGCTGATGTGAATCCATAAAGGACAAAAATCGCTCGGGAGTAAAAATGAAGATATTCTTCTGAGTAATATCAAATTCTTCTTCACTCAATGAGTGAATGGAATAGTCACTAAAGGCTTCCCAACTACAGAGGCGAGCATAATTTTCGGATAATAGGCTTATTGCAGGAAAAATTAAAAGTACATTCTGATATTGCATCTTTTGGATAATTTCATAGACTAAGAAAGTTTTTCCAAAGGATGTAGGGGCAGTTAAAACATAACGGTTTCGCTGTGTGACTACAAAGCTATCAAAAACATGCTTTTGATAGCGATGCAGTTTGCTATCACCCCTAATTAGGCTTGCATCATGGAACAAGGCACTTAGGGTAAGTGAATTGATATTTTCATCACTAATTTCGGCGTTCGTGAACTTTGATTTTAATAGATCATAGTATTGAGGAATACCAGCTTCGTTCGCTAAAAATAAGAGCAAATTCAAATCGGAATCAGACAAAGTCTCGTCCTTGACAAAGTCAAAGAAACTACATACTTTCTTGACAAATGTAGCAGAATCCGCTGTTTGTTTATAGATGTAATACGCCTTAATTATATCAGCGGTTCTTGTGAATCTATCCATTGAATCACACGCTCCTTGATTTGCTTAACTTCTGACAGCGGTAAGAAGATGAAGAAAAGTCGATAGTCGAATGTAGCGGGAATGTTAATGCCAATCCGTGCATATTCTGCAGAAATATGATCGATGCATTTTTTAATGCTTTGATGAAATGCATCTGCGTTAATTTTTTCGTAAGCAATAAAAATAGGGTAGATCAGCCGTATGCCCCGGTTCTGCATTTCCTGTGCCAAATTGATACTGGGATTTTCGAACCAAGAATCCAACAAGCTGTTCATCTGAGCATTATGTACAGAGAGGTGATCCCGCTGATTTATGATCGCTATCAGATTTCGATTCATATACCCATCTGATAACGAGGTTCCTAATTTCTCCATTACTGGCGTTATTGCAGCCTTGTAATTCAAATAGAATTTTGCTTCTCCAAACCACAGCTCGATATTTTCGTCGCGTCCATCAGATGGAATGCATCAAAACCCTTGGCCTCACTGTTTTCAATGGGTGAGTAAAAATATCCCCTTGCAGCTACAACACTTGTTTGGAAAAACACCCTCAAAATTAAATCCAATAACACTTATCACCGTAAAAGCCGTATTTCAACTTAGCAGTATCATCTGCAGCAGGATTGTATCGGATTCGGCTAAGAATTGCTCTTCTTTGCTCGCGTTCTAAGTCATCATAATTGATTTCGTATTCATTTACAGCAAACTCTACGATGCCATTATATATAACTTTTGCAATCTCTTGAGGGTCTGTGTTGTTAAAGCAAATATCATTTTGAGAGGAAAGGCATGACTTATCTAAGCCGCTCTCTTGGTGTGGCAACTGGCATTCAAACAGAATGGCACTTTGTACAGCATTCTTAAGGGCTTCCCGCATAGCCGTTTCCTCCTAAAAGTTAATTCCCGGAATTAAACTCAACAAGTTTCTCCCAGTCAATACTTCCATCCTCAAAGCAAAACTGTTGTGTAAATTCCCGAACCAAGCGATTCGATGCCTTCTGATAAGAGGTATCAAAATCTTCCACATACTTCTCCGGCAATTTATCCATATAACGAATTAGCTTAATATAAAATTCTTCGTCACCTGTTAATTCACTCCAGAAATCCTTTCCCGCCAGCTCCATGTAGAATTTAGGCAAACCACGGTTAGAAGTTTTCTTCTTGCCATAGCCATATCCAACAATAGGAACAAAACGCTTTTTTGCCTGCTGGGCCAATTTGCTTGCGGCTATAAAGTTCTGCTCCTGCTTTTTACGGCTATCTGCGTTGAAAACGCTTGTTCCCGATTTTACCGCAATAGCATAAATGGTGTTATCGCGTTCTACCATAATGTCAACACCCTCGGCTAGTGCTTTTTGACCTTGAGCCGCTGCTGTGGCAATAGGCTCAAAAAACACGTTGCCAAAAATTGTTTCCTCAGAAGAGGATACGAAAGCAGCAAGGATCGCATCAATTATTTGAGACGCACCATTCATGGCTTTGGCTCGGAAAAGATACGGATTTTTGCGTTTCATTACAGCCTTGATATTCAAACTGTCCACTTTCTTAATTAGGTTGTTGTAGAAATTATCCAATGCAACGGCAATAGCCTCTACAATAGCTTCTTCATTGTAAGAATTATTTATGGACATAGCAACTTCCTCCTATTTCAAGAGCAATTTTAAGTTTTTGATGGATATCTGTTCCTCTGAATCGCTTTGTTTGAATTGCAGCAGTTTGGTCTGCAACTGATAGGACAGCTTTGCCTAAGGCTTCAGCAAGGCCAACCGGAACGGCATTACCAATTTGTCGATATTTCTCTGCACTTGTTCCCATAAGAATCCAATCATCAGGGAACTGCTGGATTCGAGCATATTCTCGAATGCTCAAAGGGCGATTTTGCGTGGGATGGCACATCATAGTTGCCTTTTGTACGGGTGATGTAACCAGTGTAGGAGAGGGCTGATTATAAGATAACCTACGGTAAAATCCTACTTTACCTCCACCCGATTCAAATGCACCGCCCATAGCCATTTGCTTCAAATCGGTTGGAAGGTCTCTCCAGTTTCCACCCTCGGGGACGAGTTTTAGAAAAGATAACCGATCTTCGCTAAAAGCAGCACACTCACCGTAATCATGTTCCAAATCCCGTATGGTATCTCCCAATGTTTGCCAGCGATAGGATGCGTTTTGATGCATTTGGAAATGTGTTGGAATTGGCATGAAAATATCTTCATTATCACGACTTCCAATTAAAACAAATCGTTCTCTGAATTGAGGAACACCATAATTTACAGCATCCAATACGCCGTACACAGTTTTATAACCAAGTTTTTGAAATTCGGATAGAATGACATCCAAAACAGTGCCCAGTCGCTGCTCTGGATCATTTTCATCTCGTTCTGCAAGAGGAATGTGTTTCAAAGGTGCAGACATAATACCTTTCACATTTTCCATAATAAAGAATCGTGGACGGATATAATCAATCATTCGAATGAAGTCCATAAAAAGGCTTCCTCGCGGATCATTGATGCCTAATCTCTTTCCTGCAGTTGAGAACGGTTGACATGGGGGACCTCCACAAATCAAAAATGGTTCTCCAGGAGCCAATCCCACTTGTTCAAGCAAATCCGCAGGATCAATATCTCGAATATCTCCACCTAATACTTTATGACCATTTGCTCGCATAGTCGCAACACACGCAGCATCAAAATCCTGTCCAATAGCAATATTCAGTCCTGCTTTTGCAAGCCCTATATCAAGTCCCATTGCACCAGAGAAAAGAGATATGACATCGCGGTTCTGTGGATTGTTCTTAAAATGTAATATATTCATTTTTATTCTCCTATCAAATCTTCTCACCATCTGGAAGGACAAAGTGCCGCTCAAAAGAGCAACCAACTGTTTCGGCCAAATACTCCAGATCTGAGACAGTAAAGCTTTCCCGTTTCATCTTTGAATTAAAATTTTGGGGTGTAGTTCCCATACGTCTTGCTAACTCTGCCACACTAATATTTGAACGCACGCATAGAACTTTTATCTGTTCAGAAATAGTCATCAGGGTACTCCTTGTCAAATTAAAACTTATAATTGAAAATATAAAATAAAAGATTTATATTTTCAAAATAGTCCCTTCCGAGTATTATGATAGCACACATTAGAAACATCTGCAATAGTTAAAACATAATCTATCGAATTTTGGGGTTTGGGATACTCCCAATGTCCAGTATGATGCAAGTGGGTACTCACTTGCTGTGCTTGCTAATCGTTTCTCTTTCGTTATTTTTTTACTTTTGCAAATCCACTCTTCAGTATCAGTTAGACGGGATTTTTCGTAAATACTGGCCAAAACAGGGTCTCCCAGCACCAGTAATAGGTGAAGGGAGGCCCTGAGTCTATGCAAAAGAAAATATGTGAAGTCAAAAAGTATTCGCCACCTCTGCGGAGCGAAGTGCGGATCGGGAACACAACTTTTACTGTTAATGCCTATTTTCCCGAACCGGCAACAGACACCGTATCCGATAAGGTGCAGCGGCTTATCAAAGACGAGCTCCGAAAAACTACCACGACAAAATAATCTCCAACAGGCTGACAAATCCAAAACAGCACGGTAGAATGTAGTTAGAACTTCATACCGTGTTTGGCTGAAAGATTGGAGGTTATTATGTATAATCAGTCAAACACCGCTGCCGTGCTGCAATTTCCGTATAACGCCATGAGCACAGAGGCCATCACCGCTCTCTATTGCCGCTTGTCCCGTGACGATGAATTGCAGGGCGATAGCAATTCCATAATCAATCAAAAGAAAATCCTGCAAAAGTACGCCCTTGACCGTGGTTGGAAAAATGTCCGTTTCTATATTGATGTGTATAACCAAAGATTGATACTATTTGATACAAAAACGGCGGTTCAAACGCCAAAAATAACGGCTTTTGAGGGTAAAAGTACCTGTCGAAAGCCGTTATTTTTATTCTTTGAAATTATGTTGTTTGATTGCCGGGTTCATCAATGCACCCAAGCAAAACAAGTGCTCAAAAGGTTAGCACATCTTCTTAGTCCATACTGCCGCTGCCTTTATTACCGCCAAACTCGCAGCCGTGTACATGGTCATGGCCATAATACCATCTGCCATATCGATAGCCGTAGTGAGGAGGACAGTTGGCGCAGTCGCCGTTGCATCTTCCGTTGTGTCTTTTGCCTTGATTAGAGGAAACTCCGGCACTGGCTCCTGCCAAGATAGCAGCAAGAGTGCCAAAGAAACCTAACTTCGGTGCGGGCGGCTCCGGAACAAAATCGTCGATATAAATATCTACCTCTTCAAGCGGTTCTTCTTCGATTTCTTCATCTTCTTCGTATTCTTCCTCTTCCCGCAAATCTTCCGGCAAGGTCAGATTTCTGTAAGTGCAAATTTTGATAATGTCATCATCTTCGGCAATGCCATACAAATTTTCCATGTCAGCAGAGGAAAGTCTGCCAACAGAATTGTAAAGGGCGGCCGTAGCCAACGCTTTATCATTGATACACAGAAACTCTATAAGGTCCGAAGCGGAGAATGCCAGTTTTGCATCAACAGCCTTTCTAAGCAGGCGGTTGGCTGCAGGAACATTGAACTGCAGTTCTATGATGATTTCGCCAACCTCATCCGCTGAACCAAGAGAGGTCAACCCCGACAGATTGCGCACCTGGGTGCTTTCCGCCCAATCATAGAATTTTTCGTAATATTCATCCCATGTGTATT
>CAYZAU010000002.1:0-213772 GCA_964475665.1 uncultured Acetatifactor sp.
TTCCGGCAGAAAAGTCAAAACGGATTTCTCCCCATTCATCGTCGTCGTTTGCATAGCGATGTACTGTCTTGTACTCGTATGCAGCGGCAAGCTGTTCAAAGGAATAACGCTTATCCAAAGGCATCGCCCGTCCGCAGTTCATGCAGATGGCGTTTCTCTTTTCAAGGAAATACTTTTCCTTATGGCTGAGCTTGTCAAAAGCGGCTTGCACCGCATCGGCACGAATACCGTTCCAGAGAATATCCGAATAGTTCCAGCTATTCCATATTTCCATCGTTGTCTTGAAGCAGCTGAAACCCAAACATATCACGATAAAATTTTAACGCACGGTTACAATCTTTAACAAGAATAAGCGTTCCATTGTACTTCATATTCGTTCTCCTCCGCAAATTCAAAGTTTCTTTCTTGCTTCACTCAGCAGAGCAGCCTGCTCCATCTCTTTTTCATAGTCACCCTTGGCATAGGCAACATCCTCTATCGCAAGTTCCAGTTTATCTTTTGCCAACTGCTTCATTTTATCGGCAGTCTGCCTATCCAGCGTACCACGGTGGAGATACTGGGTGATCGTGTTCATACGGCGTGTGTAAATCGCCTTAATGGGATGATCGTCAGCCAATTCTCTCTGTTCTCTGCCTTTGAGATTGCCGATCTGACGACAGGTGCGCCCCAGCTTGTCCCCCGGCGCAAGTCCTCTGCAGTATTTTGTCTGTCTTGCATCGGTGGTCAGAAACCATTTGCCGCAGATAGGGCATAACCTCGGTGCATGACCGACACACAATCCCTCAAACAAATCGGAACGGAACATTCCCACAAAAGAAACATAGTGCATCCGCTTCACAAGCTGGGGCAGGGATTTTTCCGGCATTGTGGCAGACGCATACTGCACCGTGGCGTTTGTCAATTGCATCCATGTTGGATTTTCCTGTGAATCGGCAAAATATGCCGCAAAGGTTGCCGCATAGCCATCCGGTGTTCGTTTGCTGTTATGGAGCTTATGGGCAAATTGGGTCATGCCCTGCTTGAAAATCAATAGCGTGCTACCACCATTGTCAGCGGAGCAGAAAGCTGAATGAGCTGCCCGATTTGTTCATCCGAGATGTTCATAGCCGCACAACCGATACTGCCTGTGGGCAGGGTGTGTCCGGCATAGGTCACGGTGTCCTGCCAGAAATCAAGGGTAAGTAGATTTTGATTAAGGATGCTCATTTATTCGCCTCCAATCTGTCATGTTTTCTGTTTTAAGCCATTATACCATACAAATGTGACGAAATACAGTGGTCATGCAAATCTTTTTGGTAGCGGCTACCGAAAATATCTTTTGAAACCAAAAGACCATTGACCGATCTGCCGTAGAAATGGTCAATGGTCTGAATGGATGAATTTACGAGGAAGCCGCCTGCCGTTTCTCCATCTTGCGCCAATTTATAAATCCGTACATATCGTTGATGAAGAACGCTACAAAACATACAACAACTGAAATGTAGTGAATATCTGTGATACTCGCCAGCACCCATAAAATAATCAGCACAATATCGTTTGCGGCATAGGCAAGAGCAAAATACGAACTTCTTCTAAAGGACAGGTACACTGCCAGAAAACTTGTTGTTACGGATATTGTACTTGGAACGATATTTGAGGTGTGGAGTGCATTCAGAATAAAGTAAAAGCCAACGGTCACGGCGATTGTGAGAGTCCACATAAAAATATGCTCGTTTCTGCTTATGCGGTTTACCTTGACCTCTGATTTGTTCCCGTTATATGGATTTTTTAGCCACGATATAAGGGCAAATACGGACATTGGTAAGGTCATGCCCCAATAGGTTATCATTTCCCCATAGTATGCAAAAGTAAAAGAAATGACACCGTATAGCAGACTGAACAGTACCATAAGAAACTGACCAAACGGATTTCCTTTGGCATTGAAAATCAGCGAGGTCACACCAATCAGCGAAGCTAATAAGGTTAGGTAGTTCTCCCGATCAAACAGAACGAAAGAAATAACGATAAGAATTACGGACGATACCCAGAGGGCAATCTCCTTTTTTGTAAAATAGTTTGCGAGTGCTTTAAGTTTTGTCATAGTAACCTCCAAAAAATAAGCATCCGCATACACATCTTCTAAGACCTAATGATGTGTAAACGAATGCTATCAGCATAATCTACCCGGTGGCAGATAATAATTATTTGATTTGAATATAGCATAGCAGAAAATTATGAACTTTTCAACCGTTATAAAATATTTCTAACAAAGTAAGGTGAAACTTACCAAGGGGGCACTGATTATGAATGACCGTGAAATGATAAAAACCATCAACGACCATACCGCCTACATCAAAGAAAACAACTTGCCCTTCGAGGGCTTCGAGATTATCCAGAGAAATTGGTACGGAAGAATCCTGCTGGAACTGTGTCAAAGGGATTCCATGCGTTTCGGTGAAATCAAAAAAGCCATGCCGGGGATATCCAATGTGGTGTTGACCTCAGCCCTGAAAGGACTGGTGGAAAAGGGACTTGCCACAAGAGAGCAGTTCAATGAAATCCCACCCCATGTGGAGTACGTCTTGACGGAAAAAGGGCGTGGGATGCTGCCCATATTTTATGAGCTAATCTGTTGGGAAAAACGGTTTTGTACCATGGAAGATGAAAAGTAAAATCAAAAAGCAAGCCTCCGACAACACCCAATACTGGGCATTGCCGGAGGCTCTTTTTATGTACCTTATAGAATTGCCGATGACAAAAACGCAAACTGACCTTTCAGAATGTCCAGCAGTTCTTGTGCAGTTTCTTTTCTGCCACCGTCTAACCACGCTTTCAGTACGCTGATGGTCACGCCGGTGCGAATCGCCATGAAATAACGGCTGTTCACTTCGTCCATTCCCGGCAATTTGCCGTAGGATTGCTCCAACGCCTTTGCGTTTTTCATGTGACAGGCATAAATGATGTCTTGCCGGTTGATGTCGATGAGCAACTTCAAAATATCGCTATGCTCCATCCAATACGCAAAATACCCATGCATCAGTTCCAATTCATTCGGTGCGTTTGCAGGCTCAATGGTGTGCAGTGCCTCTCGAAACGCCAGGTCACACCGCCAATAAAGAATGTCCGAAAGATTATCAAAGCAACGATAGATGGTTGTCCGTGCCACGCCGGAGGCTTTCTGCACATCGGTGACGGTGATCTGGTCAAAGTCCTTCTTTTCAAGGCATTGCAGAAGCCCGCTATAAATCAAATCCGCAGATTGTGCGGCTCGTTTGTCATTGCTGATATGGTACATTTTCACTGTCCTCCATATATTTGCTCAAATATCCGTCACCCCATGTATAGCCATAGGGCGTATTCTCATCTTTCAGTATCTTTTCGGGCAGATTCAGAGAAATGCCGCCCAGAACCATGCCACAAATTACAGCAAGAATAAATTCTGTGACCGTAGGTGCAGATTGGGTAAAGAACGAAATGATGATGCCTACTGCAATGGGGATATACCCGAAAAGGGTGGTTGCCATGCCGGGACTGTAAACCGTGTGCTTGCCCTTGCTATGAAATTGCCGATAGAGGAAAATACCGCCGGAGAAATGACCGAATACCTCGGCACAACACAAAAACAGCTGCATTACGCAGAAAAATGGATTCACACCAACGAACAATACCACGCATCCGAAAAAGACACCTATGAGGTTCGTCCACATATCACTCATCCGGTTCATAGGGTAGTGGTCAGGGCAGTGGGATTTTGCCATGAGGTTATACATGGTATGGAAACCACCGGGAAAATGCCATTCCTCCAAGACATGAAACGGCAACAATGCGGTTGCGGCGGCAAACAGTTTTTGCTGCAATCCACACACTTGCCAATTACAAACCAACATACCAATGATGATGCCACTGACCATAATCATCAGGTATAGCCATAAATCAAGCCAAAGTTTTCCTATCTTTTTCACAATACGCTCCCTGTTTCGCTACAAGTTTTCGAGGTCTTGTAGCACTTGTTCTCAAACTATTGTATCACAATTCCCTTTCTGATACAATAGTATCAGAAAAAATGGCAAAGGAGCAATTTTTATGGAAACGATTATGCAAGGTTGGCTGTCCATTTGGCTGTATGTCATGGTAGCAATCGGAATTGTACTGGGAATCAGCATTTGGAAAAATCGCAAGGAGTGGGACAAAGTCAACATTCTCTGTGCTTTGGCGATAATTGTGCTGATTCTTCATGTAATCGAAGAATGGGTGCTGCCGGGAGGATTGCACTATTCCTACAATATTGCCCACGGCTCGACGCTGCTCAGCCGTTATCCCATGAACCGACTGACGGATATGATCACCAACTTTGGGGCAGTAGTCGTTGGCTGCATTGTGTTAAAAGTATGGGGATTTCGCAAACCGGCTGCCATTGCCGTTATGATGTTCTCTGCCTTTGAGGTAGGGATGCACATTGCCATCGGCATTCAGGACATGGGCATCTTCGGTGCGTATGGTATGAACACGCTGTATTCTCCGGGACTGATCACCTCTCTGTTCGGCTTTCTGCCCGTTTGCGTGGGGCTTGCCTATGAGCTGCTCAGAAAGAAAGAAAACCGCCCGAAGCTCACCCAATGGGTCATGGCAATCGCCGCAACAGCAATCTTGTGCTTCCTGCTGATCAATCTGCCGGAGGAGGTACTTGGCAAAGAGGACAGCCCTTATGAATTTACCGACAGAGGCTACTATGAACAGTTCGGTGAACAGTATGAACAGGACAACGGATTTGAATATTATGAGCCGAATAGCAAGGAGGGAAAATAAATGAAAAGCCGAACGATGATTGCCCACGACAAAAACGGCAATGAAATGACCGTCAAGGTGCGAGGTGCATTGCCTGTAACCTCTCCCTGTGCCAGATACACAGGCTACAAGCCGGAAACCGTGTTGCTCAAAAAAGGCTCTATCCGGCTAAAAGGCTATATGCCCCTGCCTTGCGACATCATTTTGGAGCGTGATGTGCCTGTAAAGCTGCGGGATGGCGTGACCATCTACACAGACATTTTCCGTCCCAATGACGATTTGCCCCATCCTGCGATCATGGCAATGAGTCCCTACGGAAAAGAGATCGGCTCTCAATGGCTGGACGATACACCGAACCATGCCGGTATTCCCATGGAGGCTACTTCCGGTTTGCAAAAATTTGAGGGTCCCGATCCTGCCTATTGGTGTAACCACGGCTACGCTATCATTAACCCCGATGTTCGTGGTGCATATAATTCCGAGGGCATCATTCTGTTCTTTGGCAGCGACTATGGCAGAGACGGTGCGGACATCATCGAATGGGCGGCAAAACAGCCGTGGAGCAACGGCAAAATCGGCATGAGCGGCAATTCGTGGCTTGCCATTTCTCAGTGGTTTACTGCCGCCCAGCGTCCCGAACATCTTGCGGCAATCGCTCCGTGGGAAGGATTGTCCGATTGTGGGCGTGAGGTTGCCACCCGTGGCGGTGTGCAGATGCCGGAGTTTGTCAAAATGCTGTCCGACTCCTTTGCTTCTACGGAAAACGGCGGTATCGAAGATGTCATTGCAATGATGAAAGACCAAGCCACGATGAATGCTTGGTGGGATGACAAAGAGGCTGATTTGGAGGCAATCGACATTCCTGCCTACATTGTTGCAAGCTATACAAACCCCATTCATACCTACGGCACATTGGAAGGCTATCGCCGCATTTACTCTAAGGAAAAATGGCTGCGCATCCATAATACCGGCGAATGGGACGATTATTATAACCCGGCGCATACCGAGGAGCTGCGGGAATTCTTTGACCGTTACTTAAAAGGCGAAGATAACGGCTGGGAGCAAACACCAAAGGTGCGTGTCAGTGTTCTGAACCCTGGCGGAAAGGATATTGTTGACCGTGTGGAGAAGGATTTTCCCATTCCTCGGACACAGTATCAGAAATTGTATCTCGATACCGCCAAGAACAGCCTTAACAAAAATGTGATTACTGCCGAAAATTACACGGAATACGATTCTGACCGTAAGAAAAGCGGCATCCGCTTTGACATGAAAGTGGCAGAAGATACGGAAATTCTCGGCTATATGAAGTTGCGGCTTTGGGTCGAGGCTCTTGACCATGACGATATGGATTTGTATGTTACGGTGGAAAAACGCCGCCCCAGCGGTCTGCCTTACAAATTCACCCTCGGTCCGGGCAT
This sequence comes from uncultured Acetatifactor sp., assembly GCA_964475665.1. Classification (GTDB taxonomy): domain Bacteria; phylum Bacillota; class Clostridia; order Lachnospirales; family Lachnospiraceae; genus Acetatifactor. The sequence continues at coordinate 6,186 of CAYZAU010000002.1, forward strand.
GGATATGTCGGCAAAGGGCTATATCCGTGCATCTCTGAGAGCGTTGGATAAAGCAAAAAGCACCGAAGAAAATCCCCGTCAGTCTATGGCACAGGAGCAAAAACTTCACGCAGGAGAAATCGTCCCATTAGACATTCTCATCTGGCCAATGGGACTGAAATTCAAAAAGGGAGACATTCTCCGTGTTACGGTTTCGCCCTACAAGACGAAGAAGATGTGGACAGGACCGTTCAAGCTGAAAATGGCAAAAATCAATTTGCCGAAAGAGGGATTTACCTATATGCCGGACGAAAGATGCGAGATGTACACCATCGGCGGTGAAGAAATGTTCGCCGGTTCTAAGGTAGATACAGCCGAAATGCCCAAAGATCACAACAAGGGCAGACATCGTATTTATACCGGCGGTAAGTACGACAGCTACCTTTATCTACCGGTGATACCGGAGAAAGAATAACGGAGGTGTAGCGTATGTGGCAGTTGATTTTTCAAAAGATGACTTAAAAGAAGGGCTGTTAAAAGCAGGTTTTGACCCAACACAAAAGCCCCTTTTCTCCTGGCTCGGTGTTAGTTATTACCTGAGTAAAAAGAAATTGAAATAATGCTTGATGATATTGCCTCCCTATCGGCAGAGGGCAGTAGCTTGCTGTTTGATTATGCTGATGAAAATTTGTTTTCTTCAGAAGTAAAACGAGTATATTCAAGCACAATATTTTGAAGGACGAGAATGCAGTATGAGCGCATTTGAACATATCAATTATGTAACCGCAGTTTATAAATAACGACCTGAACACAACAGTTATCAGGAAAAGCTAAAAACAACCGTCATTTCGCTGCAGCTTTTATTCCGTACAGGATGAAGGCTGCAGCGGTTTTGACGTGAGAGACGCTTACGCAGGGAGACGGCGGCTTTTAGAAAATTTTTACATATTATTCATTCCTGATTTATTGCAGAACTTGATTCCGCACTGTATAATGATGGAATTTACAGGGGTAATCGTTTGCGGAACAGCTCCTGTCGGCAGAGAAGGAGAGATTGTGAAATGATAAAATTGCTGAAAAATATGCAAAAGAGAGAGCGCATTATGGTTTTTATCGCAGTTGTGCTCATCATCGGGCAGGTATATTTTGAACTGACGATGCCCGAATATATGAGCGACCTGACATTGCTCATCAACACCGAGGGGCAGATGTCGGATATTCTCGCTATCGGAGCAAAAATGCTCGCCTGTACTCTTGCCAGTGCAGTCCTCGCCATTGTATGCGGCTTTTTGACCTCCAAAATAGCCTCAGGATACAGCTTTGCGGTTCGGGACAAGCTGTTTACCCATGTTATGACCTTAGGAAAGGCGGAGACGGGGAAATTTTCCATTCCCAGTCTGATAACCCGTACCACAAACGATATTACGCAGCTTCAGATGATTGTATCAATGGGCCTGCAGTCATTGGTGAAGGCTCCCATTATGGCAGTGTGGGCAATCATTAAAATCCTCGGTAAAAGCTGGGAGCTGTCTGCGGTTACTGCAGCTGCCGTTGCTGTTATCGGTGTTACCGTGCTCTCAATCATGAGCGTCTGTATGCCGCGCTTCCGCAAGGTGCAGAAGCTCACGGATACACAGAATCGGATTGCAAGGGAAAATCTGACCGGCATAAATGTGGTTCATGCCTTTAACGCGGAAAACTATCAGACCGAAAAGTTCGATGTCCCAAATAACGAAATGATGAATATACAGCTTAAAAATCAGCGGCTTTTTGCCCTTATGATGCCTGTAATGAGCGCCTGCATGAACGGGCTGGCTCTTGCAATCTACTGGCTTGGTGCAGCGCTGATTAACCAGATTGCACTTACCGATACGGCGGCGAGGATAGCAATGTTTAGTGATGTGGTTGTGTTCAGCACCTATGCAACCTATGTGGTTATGTCCTTTATGATGCTGATTATGGTATTTATGATGCTGCCGGCAGCACAGGTCTCCGCAGAGCGTATCAACGAGGTGCTTGACAGAACCGCAACAATAAAGGAAGGAAAGAAGGTTTCCGGCAGTGAGGCCGGCACGGTGGAGTTCAAAAATGTCTCCTTCTCTTACCCGGAGGCGGGAGAGGAAGCCCTGAGCAACCTTTCCTTCCGCGTGGAGCAGGGTCAGACGCTTGCCGTCATTGGTGCAACCGGCTGCGGTAAAACAACCCTTGTCTCATTAATGGCGAGATTTTACGATGCCACCGACGGAGAGGTGCTGATTGACGGTATCAACATCAGGGATTACTCCTTCGAGGGACTTTATAACAAGCTGGGATATATTACACAAAAGGCAGTTCTGTTTGCCGGGAGCATTCGGGATAATGTTACCTTCGGACAGCCGAAAGACGGATTTGATGAAGCTACCGTGGACATGGCGCTTGCCGTTTCGCAGTCCGAGGAGTTTGTGAACAGGACGGAGGACGGGAAGGAGCACAAAATTCTGCAGCTCGGGAAAAATGTATCCGGCGGTCAGAAGCAGCGGCTTTCCATTGCGCGTGCTCTTGCCCGTAAACCCGAAATCCTTATTTTTGACGACTCCTTCTCCGCACTTGACTACAAAACCGATGCGATGCTCCGCAAGGAGCTTGGAAAGAGCCTGAAGGATACGACAAAGGTGATCGTAGCCCAGAGAATCAGCACGATTAAGGACGCAGATAAAATCATCGTTTTAGAGCGTGGTGAAGCGGTAGGAATCGGTACGCATGAGGAGCTGCTGAAGAACTGCTCCGTTTACCGTGAAATTGCCCAGTCTCAGCTGACTGCGGCGGAACTGGCATAAGGAATGGAGACTAGCATGAAGAAGACGTTATCCAAAATTTTTAGGTATATGGGAAATTTCCCACTTGTGGTTGTTGCCCTTATTCTTGCGGCAGTGTCGGCGGTTATGACCATCATCGCGCCAGATAAGATTGGTGAAATTACGAACATTATCTCTGATGGGCTTGTCGGCGGAATCGATATGCCGGCGATTGCCCGGGTTGGTGTTGTGCTGATTGCATTTTATCTGGTTGGCGCTTTGGCAGGCTTTATCCAGCATTACATTATGGCAACGGTTACGCTGAAGGCATCAAACAGGATGCGCCATGATATGTCGGCAAAAATTAACCGGATTCCGCAAAAGCAGCTTGGCGGGTCTTCTACCGGCGACATTCTCAGCCGGATTACGAATGACGTTTTCACTCTGCAGCAGGGCATGACGAACAGCCTGCCTACCATTATCAGTGCCGCTACCCAGTTTATCGGCTGTCTGGTAATGATGTTTGCCACCGAATGGCATCTTGCCCTGACCTCTGTTCTGATTACGATGGTCGGTATGGTACTGATTATGCTCATTATGAGTCGTTCACAGAAGTATTTTACCGCAAAACAGGTATCTCTCGGCGAACTCAACGGCTACGTTGAAGAAATGTATTCCGGACACGATGTGGTTCGTATTTCCCGCGCGGAGAAAAAGGTGCTTTCCTGCTTTGGCGAGCTTAATCAGAAGGTCTACGAGGCAAACTGGAAATCTCAGTTCTTTTCCGGCATGATGCAGCCGCTGATGAATGTGATTGGCAACCTTGCCTATGTTGCCGTCTGCGTCATCGGTGCAGCACTTGCCATAAGTGGGACAATCAAATTTGGCGTAATAGTATCCTTCATCCTTTATGTGCGGCTGTTCACCTCGCCCTTAACCCAGATTGCACAGGGAATGACCAATCTGCAGACTGCAACGGCGGGTGCAAACCGCATCTTTGATTTTCTGGAAGCGGAAGAGCTGGAGGACGAAAGCGGCAAGCCTTCGCATAAAGCAGAGGCTGTTGCCGGTTCGGTAGAGTTTGAGCATGTCCGCTTTGCATATCCGGAAAATTCTGACAGGGTGATTATCAAGGACTTTTCCGCGAAGGTGAAGCCGGGAGAAAAGGTTGCGATTGTCGGCCCGACCGGTGCCGGTAAAACTACGATGGTAAACCTTCTGATGCGCTTCTTTGAAATCAATAGCGGAAGCATCACCGTGGACGGGATACCGATTCACGATATCAGACGGGAGGATGTACACAACATGTTCGGCATGGTTTTGCAGGACACGTGGCTTTTTGAGGGTACGGTGCGCGAAAATCTTGCATACAATCTTGAAAACGTATCCGATGAAGACATTATGCGTGTTGCGAAGATATGCGGTATTGACAAATTCATCCGTTCCCTCCCGCACGGGCTGGATACCGTCCTCTCTGAGAGCACGACTATTTCGGCAGGGCAGAAGCAGCTTCTTACCATTGCCCGTGCCATGCTTCAGGATGCGCCGATGCTGATTCTGGACGAGGCAACCTCCTCCGTTGATACGAGGACGGAGGTTATTATTCAAAGGGCAATGGATGAGCTGACGAAGGGCAGAACCAGCTTTGTGATTGCGCACAGACTTTCCACCATCCGAAATTCTGACCTGATTCTCGTTATGAAAGACGGTGATGTGATTGAAAGCGGCAGCCATGAGGAGCTGATGGCACAGGGCGGCTTTTATCAGTCTCTTTACAACAGCCAGTTTGAACAGGCGTAGGCTTTATCAAAGGTGCGTTTGTAAAAAAGTCATATAAACGGTATTGCACTTTATGGGGAAAAGTCGGATAATGGAAGCAGAAAATTTGTTCTTGCCGGGCGGGAGATTGAGATGCTGGAGAGGTTTTATCCTGATAATGAGATAGAAAGTGCGTATGAGCTGGATTACGAGGGACTTTACGAGAAGGGCTTCAGAGGAATTATTTTTGATGTGGACAACACGCTGGTGCCGCATGGTGCGCCGGCGGACGACAGAGCTGTGGCATTGTTTGCGCGCCTGCACAGGCTGGGATACGGAACACTTTTGCTCTCAAATAATAAGGAGCCGCGTGTGAAGATGTTTAACGACAGGGTTGGCTCACGTTATATTTTCAAGGCAGGAAAGCCGGGCACGGCAGGCTACCTGCGAGCCATGGAGCAGCTGGGAACAGTTCCGCAGAACACATTATTTGTAGGCGACCAGCTCTTTACGGATGTCTGGGGAGCAAAGAAGGCAGGAATCGCAACCTACCTTGTCAGACCGATTCATCCGAGGGAGGAAATTCAGATTGTGCTGAAGCGGAAGCTGGAGAGAATCGTTTTGTACTTTTATCACAGACGAAAGAGGAAAGAGCAATGAGCATCAACGGTTATACCCGCACCTGCGGACTGATTGGCAATCCGGTGGAGCATACTATGTCTCCGGCAATCCATAATACTCTGGCGGAAGGGATGGGGGAAAATCTTGTCTATGTTCCGTTTCATGTGCCTGCCGGACAGCTGGAGGAGGCGGTAAGGGGGGCATATGCCCTGAATCTTCTGGGATGCAATGTGACGGTACCGTATAAGAGTGAGGTCATTCCGTATCTGTGTGAAACGGACGCACTGGCAGAGAGAATCGGTGCGGTAAATACGCTTGTGCGCACGAAAGAGGGCTTTAAGGGATACAACACGGATATGCCGGGTCTGTACCGTGCCATGTGTGAGGATGGCGTGACGCTTGAAGGCGAGAGGGTGCTCCTGATAGGAGCAGGCGGCGTGGCACGTGCCGTGGCGATGCTGTTAGCAGATAAGGGAGCGGAGGAGATTATCCTTTTAAACCGAACCGTTGAGAGGGCATGGAAGGTGGCTGACGAGGTAAATGCTTATGCAGGCAGCAGAATTGCGGCTGCGATGCCTCTTTGTGCTTACGGCAAGCTGCCGACCGGGCGGAAATATCTGGCAGTTCAGGCTACCAATGTCGGAATGTTTCCTGATACTGAAAAGGCGGTTATAGAGGATGCTGCGTTTTATGAGCGGATACATATCGGCTACGATTTGATTTTTAATCCCGCGGAAACCAGATTTATGAAGCTGGTTGCGGAGAACGGCGGAAGAGCCTTCAACGGACTGAAAATGCTTTTGTATCAGGGAATTATCGCATATGAGCTGTGGACGGGCAGAACCGTTTCCGGGGAGCTTGCCGGGGAAGCGTACAAAGAGATGAAGAGGGCGATGAACATTCAATGAGACAGGAAAAAAGACTGGTGCTGATTGGCTTTATGGGAAGTGGAAAAACCAGCGTGGGACTTAAGCTTTCCTACAGACTGCGTGTGCCTGTGGAGGATACGGATAAGCTGCTCGAGCGGCGTGAGGGCAGAAGCATAAAGGAAATTTTTGAAAAAGACGGAGAGGCATATTTCAGAGAGCGTGAGACAGCCCTTCTGCGGGAGCTTTCTAATAAGGGACAGCGGGTGATTTATTCCGTCGGCGGCGGGACGCCTGTCCGTCCGGAGAACAGAGAGCTGTTAAAAAAGCTTGGGACGGTGATTTATCTGCGCATCAGTCCGGAAAAGGTGTATGAGAGACTGCGGGGAGATACTGCCAGACCGCTTCTGCAATGCGAGAATCCGCTGCAGAAAATCAGAGAGCTCATGGCGCAGCGGAAGGAGGCATACGAGAGCTGTGCCGACATCATTGTAGATGTGGATGAGCTGGATATGGAGTCGATACTGAGAAAAATCGTCAGGGAGGTAAACAGGATGAAGCTTCTGGTGATCAACGGCCCGAACATCAACTTTTTGGGGATTCGCGAGAAAAGTGTCTACGGTACACAGGATTATGCGTATCTTCTGCGGATGATTGAAAAGAAGGCAGCAGAGACGGGAAATGAGATTACGGTCTTTCAGAGCAACCATGAGGGGGCAATCATAGACAGGATTCAGGAGGCATACTTCGATAAGACGGACGGAATCGTGATTAACCCGGGAGCCTACACGCATTACAGCTACGCCATACGGGATGCCCTGGCAAGCATTACCGTTCCAAAGGTGGAGATACACATTTCCGACATCACAAAGCGTGAGGAGTTCAGAAAGGTGTCCGTGACGGCATCTGTCTGCGAAAGACAGATTTACGGACAGGGACTGGACGGGTATCTGCAGGCAATCGATTTTTTGATAAATTTTTACAAAAGTAGTTGAAATTAAAGCATTTTTATATTAAACTTAGTAAGAATTATTTTGTGAGCAAAATTTAGGAGGAATATAATATGATTTCTGCAGGTGATTTCAGAAATGGTATCACGATTGAGTATGATAACAACGTATACCAGATTATTGAATTCCAGCACGTCAAGCCTGGAAAGGGTGCGGCTTTTGTAAGAACCAAGCTGAAGAATATCAAGAGTGGCGGCGTGGTTGAGAAGACCTTCCGCCCTACCGAGAAGTGCCCTCAGGCGCGTATTGATAGAAAAGATATGCAGTATCTCTATAAAGATGGTGAGCTTTATTACTTTATGGATACAGAGAACTATGAGCAGATTGCCTTGAACGAGGATACCGTCGGTGATGCGATGAAGTTCGTGAAGGAGAACGAGATGTGTAAGGTCTGCTCCCACAACGGAAGCGTATTTTCAGTTGAACCGCCTCTGTTTGTTGAGCTCGAGATTACCGAGACGGAGCCCGGCTTTAAGGGTGATACCGCTACGGGCGCATCTAAGCCTGCAACGGTTGAGACGGGAGCACAGGTTTCCGTTCCTCTGTTTGTAAATCAGGGTGATACCATCAAGATTGATACCAGAACAGGCGAGTACCTCTCCCGCGTGTAAGCGGCTGGTACGGTGCTTTTTCTATCAGAACCTGTAAGGCAACGGCATTTTTATGCGGTTGCCTTTTTAATTGTACTTAACATTTCTAATCCGTTTTTTCCAAACGGACCATCCAATTTGTTTGGAGTTAGCTCTTTAAATTCATGTTTCAGAATAAGTCATTCAAAAATACCCTTTTTGGTCGGGGAGCATAAAGCATGCTTTAAAATTCAAAACGGCTGCAATTTACGTGCGGGCACAGAAGGCGCCGTGCTCTGCCCGGATGAGCCTGACGCATTGATTCACACATTAAATGGTTTTACGGCGCAGAAAGAAGGAGTTATGGAATTAAAAGAATTTACAAAAAAAATCTGTAAGGCAATGGAGAGAGAACTCGGGGAGGAATGCAGGGTTCAGCTGCGGGAGGTGCCGAAAAATAACGGAGTGGTGCTGCACGGGCTGCTGCTGTTTTCGGGGGAACGCAACGTAATACCCACAATCTATCTGGAAACCTTCTGGGAGGCTTATGAGGGCGGTGTAACCTTTGCGGAGATTGTTGACAGACTGGTGGAGATTTATCGCAGGGAAGCCTGCGCAAAGAGTATAGACATGGACTTTTTCCGGGAGTTTGATAAGGTAAAGGACAGGATATGCTACAGGCTTGTCGGAAAGAAGGATAATGAGGGCTTGCTTGCCGATGTGCCGCACGTTGGGTATCTGGATTTGGCAATCTGCTTTTTTTATGCTTACAGCGGGGAAGAGCTGGGAGAGGGAAGCATTCTGATTCATCATTCCCATGCGGAAATGTGGAATACAAACACATCGGAGCTGCTGGAGCTTGCCGGGAAAAACACACCGATTCTGTTCCCGGCGCGCAGCTTTTCCATGGAAGAGCTGCTGGGAGAGGCTGAGGATGAGCTTACACAGGAGGAATATCAGGACTTTTTGCATAGCGTGCCGATGAAGATTCTGAGCAATGAGAAGAAGAACCAGGGCGCGGGCTGCCTGCTCTATGAGGGTGTGCTTGAGAGTATGGCGCGGGAGTATAATGGGGATTTTTACCTTTTGCCAAGCTCCATACATGAGACGATAGTTCTTCCGGACAATGGTGCGGAATCTGCGGAGAGCCTGCGGCGTATGGTTTATGAGGTAAACAGGAGTCAGGTGCTGCCGGAGGAGGTGCTGTCGGACAGCCTGTACTATTACAGTCGGGAAAGGAAGAGGCTGGAAATTGTTTCCTGAAATAAGCTTAGGTGAGATAAGTTTACACTAAATTCACAAAATTCGAGGTAGACACACAGGACTTTTTGTGATACTATAGTCAGGGTGATGTAATAATATCGTAACATTTGCATCCGTAGTCTAATGGATAGAACGAAGGCCTCCGACGCCTTTAATGCAGGTTCGATTCCTGTCGGATGCACTTTTACATCACCCTGCTTAGTAGCAGAAGGTAACAGATTTTTTTGAAAGAGCCGCTTGCGGCTTTTTGCGTTTATGAGAAAGGTACGTTATGAAGAAGGAGAAATTATTGGACATTCGCGATTTTATCGTGAAGAATTGCAAGATTATTTTCCCCGTTGTCGTAATAGTAGTGGTGGCAATTACCGTGGCAGTCGCCATGGGAGCAAGAAAGGATAAGGCAGAGGCGGAGAACCTTGCCATGGAAAGCTCTGCTTCGCAGACAGAGAACGTGTCTGATGAGGTACAGACGCAGGAGGTGCAGCTGGTATCCAATGAGAACGGGGAGCTTTTCACTCTGATAGCCACTTACTATAATGCAGTGGCGCAGGGGGATGTGGAGACGATTCGTTCCATTTGCAGCGAAACCTCGGATACACAGCTGCTCCGTATACAGGAGAAGGCGAAATATCTTGAGTACTATCCCGTTTTAGACATCTATACAAAGCCCGGCTATGGCGAGGGCGAAATGATTGCCTATGTTTACTATAAGATGGTGTTTGAAAACTACGAGGAGGAAATCCCGGGATTCGTGGCATGGTATGTCAGCACGGATGAACAGGGACAGCTCTATATCAACACAGGAGAGCGCTCCGAGGAGGTTGAGGCGTACATTGCCTCGGTGAGCACACAGGCTGATGTGGTAGAGATGAATAACCGCGTGAATGTAGAATATAATGAAGTGGTTACTGCAAATCCTGAGCTTCTGACCTATATGCAGGAGCTTAGTACGTCGGTGGATACGGCGGTAGGAATCGCTCTGGCAAAGCAGAATTCTTCCGAGGAGCAGGGCGGAGAAAGCCAGACTGCCCCGGAGGGAAGCAGTGAGCAGTCCCGGCCTCAGGAGGAGTCCGCAGCGGAGAGCGGTCCCCGGTACGCAACGGCAACTACGACCGTCAATGTCAGAAGCTCAGACAGTGAGGCTGCTGACAAAATCGGAAAGGTAAGCGGTGGAACGAAGGTACAGGTGCAGGAGATTCGGGTCAACGGCTGGACAAAGATTGTCTATGAGGGAAAGGACGGCTATATTAAGTCGGAATATCTGCAGATGGCGGAGAGCGTCGCCGGACAGGAGGTTATCGGAACGGTTACGGCAACCACCAACATCAATGTCCGTATGGCGGGAAACGAGAGCGCAGAGCGTCTGGGGGTACTCGCGGGCGGAGAGAGCCTGGAGCTTTTGGCAAATGAGAATGGCTGGTGTAAGGTAAACTATAACGGACAGATTGGGTATGTGAAGGCTGATTATGTGACGCAGCAGTAAGCGCGGCTGCCGAAATAAGGAGAGTGGTGATGGCTGCGGAAAAGCGGCGAAAAGGGAAATTTCAAGAGAGTTGCGGCTGGTTTGGAAGGAGAGTACAAGTCAGCCGCTTGTTTTTTTGAAAAAAAGTATTGAGAAATTTCAGGGTATCGGTTATAATGGCTTTTGTACCAAGTTGTATACAAGTATCCAAAACAAAGTTTAGGAGGAAAAGACAATGTCGTATGTTGATGAGGTGTATGAACTGGTAGTTGAAAAGAATCCGGCACAGCCCGAGTTTCATCAGGCAGTTAAGGAGGTTCTGGAGTCCCTGCGCGTCGTAATCGAGGCAAACGAGGAGAAGTATCGCAAAGATGCGCTCCTTGAGAGACTGGTTACTCCCGAGAGACAGATTTTGTTTCGCGTGCCATGGGTGGATGACAACGGACAGGTACAGGTAAACAATGGTTTCCGTGTACAATTCAACTCTGCAATCGGCCCCTACAAGGGAGGACTGAGACTGCACCCTTCCGTCAACCTCGGCATTATTAAATTTTTGGGCTTTGAACAGATTTTTAAGAATTCCCTGACCGGTCTGCCGATTGGCGGAGGTAAGGGCGGATCTGATTTTGACCCTAAGGGCAAGTCAGACAGAGAGGTTATGGCATTCTGCCAGAGCTTTATTACGGAGCTGTACAAGTACATCGGAGCAGATACGGATGTGCCTGCCGGAGACATCGGCACCGGTGCGAGGGAAATCGGCTATATGTACGGTCAGTACAAGAGGCTGACAGGTCTCTACGAGGGTGTCCTGACAGGAAAGGGACTTTCCTATGGCGGCTCTCTTGCGAGAAAGGAAGCGACAGGCTACGGGCTTCTGTATCTGACTGAGGAGATGCTTAAGTGCAATGGCAAGGATATCAAGGGCAAGACTATTGCCGTATCAGGAGCAGGAAATGTTGCCATTTACGCGATTGAGAAAGCCCAGCAGCTGGGCGCGAAGCCGGTTACCTGCTCTGATTCAACCGGATGGATTTATGATTCGGAAGGAATTGATGTGGAGCTTTTAAAGGAGGTAAAGGAGGTAAAGCGCGCAAGACTGACCGAGTATGCGGCAGCAAGACCGAGTGCACAATACCATGAGGGCAAGGGTGTCTGGACGGCAAGGGTTGACATTGCGCTGCCCTGTGCTACACAGAATGAGCTGAATCTCGAGGATGCAAAGACACTGGTTGCAAACGGCTGCTTTGCAGTGGCGGAGGGTGCGAATATGCCTACTACCATGGAGGCTACGGAGTATCTGCAAAAGAGCGGCATCCTGTTCTGCCCAGGAAAGGCATCCAACGCAGGAGGCGTTGCTACCTCTGCTCTGGAAATGAGCCAGAACAGCGAGAGACTTTCCTGGAGCTTTGAGGAGGTTGATGAAAAGCTCAGGGGAATCATGGTAAATATCTTCCATAATCTGGATGCTGCGGCAAAGAAGTATGGAATGGATGGAAACTATGTGGCAGGCGCAAACATCGCAGGCTTCCTGAAGGTGGCTGATGCTATGACGGCACAGGGAATCGTATAACAGCAAAATTCTAAGATAAGGATGCCATGGAGAAGTCCCGGGAATGTTGAATTTCCGGGACTTTTGTCATATGCCGAAGGAGCAGAACAATCAACAGATAATGGCGACATCAGAGAAAAAGTGTAGAATACATAGGTTAAAGCTGTGAAAGACAGCTGTGAAAAATGTGTCATATTATACAAATAGGCAGTTGGCAACGGAATAGAATGGTGGTACAATAGTACCGTATCATTGTGTTTTATAGGGGTATATGGCATGGTGAAAATGGGAAAAAGGGTTGTGATGTTGAGTTTTGTCTGCTGGTGTCTGCTGGGGATTCGGGCACAGGCGGCGGAAAAGGCACAGGACAGGGTGCTGTTTATCAGCTCCTATTCGTATGCGTGGGAGCCGGTTCAGCAGCAGATAGAGGGTATTCAGGATGAATTACAGGGAAGGTGTACCATTGACTATGAGTTTATGGACACTAAGAGGGTAAATGATGAGACCGCGCTGCAGCTTTTTTATGAGGGACTTGAATACCGCATTTCGCGGGTGGAAGCCTATGATGCAGTGCTTTTAGGAGACGATGCGGCTCTGATTTTCGCGCTGGAGCATCGGGAAACGCTCTTTGACGGGATTCCGCTGGTGTTTCTCGGGGTGAATGATGAGGAGCTGGCACAGGAGGCGGTACAGCAGGAGCTGGTATCCGGTGTTCTGGAAAAGCTTTCTGTAGAGAAGAACGTGGAGCTGGGCTGCAGAATTAATCCCGGAGCAAAGAAGGTTATCGCGATTCTGGACGACACAATCACCGGAGAAGCAGAGAGAAAGCGCTTCTATAAGTGCGCTGAAAACTATCCGGAGCTTACTTTCTCGGAAATCAATGCATCAGAGCTGACCTCGGCGCAGCTGTATAAGGAGCTTAGCAGGGTGTCTTCCGACAGTATTCTGATATTTATTGTGATGACAGAGGATGCAAGCGGAAGACAGTATGCAAACAGACAGGCAATATCCATGATTACGGGTGCGGCGGATGTTCCCGTCATCAGGATGGTGGAGGATGGCATCGGAGACGGGCTTTTAGGCGGTAATGTGGTGTCCATGTATCACTCTGGCAGGATGGCGGCGCAAATGGCACTTGCCTTTATCGACGGAAACGGAAGCAATGAGGTTGCGGACAGTCCGGACATTTTCTGCGTGGATGCTGATATAATGGAGCAATACGATATCAGTGAGTCGGTGCTGCCGGAGGAGACAACGATACTCAACCAGAAACAGAATTTTTTGCAGAGAAACAAGGAGGCGATGATCCCGGTAGCCGTCCTGCTGAGCGGTGTGGCGGTGGTGCTTCTGGTGGTGATGGTGGATAACATCAAGCGGCGCAAGCTGTTGAATGAATTGCGGGAAGCAAAGAAGATTATGGAAAATGCCGCTGAGCATGATTTCCTGACGGGTATTCCGAATCGCAGCCGCTTCATGAGTGATTTGAATGAGCTGTTTGTCAACAAGACTCCCTGCACCGTCATTATGATAGATATAGATGACTTTAAGAAAATCAATGATTCCATGGGACATACGGCGGGCGACGATGCGTTGCAGCAGATAGCTGCCCGCCTGAAGGATATGTCATCCCAGATTCTGACTCCGTACAGATTTGCGGGAGACGAGTTTATACTGATACTCAAGAGCAATCAGGAGCGGATTGTGGAAAAGACGGCTTATCAGTGCAGACAGCTGTTTTCAAAGCCGGTTATGCTGTGTGGAGTTAAGACTACGATATGCGGAAGCATAGGGATTGCATCCTATCCAAAGGACACGGAGGATATGGAGCAGCTGGTCATCTGTGCGGATGATGCCATGTACCGGGTGAAAAAGAGTGGAAAAAATGATTTCGCTTTTTTCGACAAGAGCAAGAGAAAGTCCTGCTGAAAAGCAGGGCTTTCTTTTTGGACAAATAGTTGCTATAATGATAAAGTCTGCGGGTGGCGGAAAAGGGACAGTGAAACGGAGCTTCGCACAGAGAGATGGCAAAGAAATATTATGCGGTAAGACGCGGGAAAATAACAGGTGTGTTTGATAAGTGGGAAGAGTGTAAGGCTGCTGTTGACGGCTATCCGGGGGCAGAGTACAGGGGCTTTTCGACCCTCAAGGAGGCATTGGAATTCGCGGGGCTGCGAAGCGGCAGCGCAGAGGGGCAGAGGGCGGACAGCGTACAAAGCGGCAGCGCAGAGGAACGGCTTCCGCGAGAGGGTGAGCTGCTGGCATATGTTGATGGAAGCTACGAGGATTCCATAAGGAAGTATGCCTTTGGCTGTGTGTTTATATTGCCAGACGGGAGAATTTATACAGAGTATGGAAACGGGGATAATGAAAAGTCCCTGCAGCACAGAAATGTAACAGGAGAGATGCTGGGGGCGATGTTTGCGGTGAGCTTCGCTATGCGCAATGGGTTTTCCAGGATTGAAATATGCTATGATTATCAGGGAATTGAGAAGTGGGTTACCGGGGAGTGGCGTTCCAATACGGAGCTGACACAGAAATATACGCAGGCAATGAGAGCATGGGGAACGCGTATTGGCATCCGCTTTACAAAGGTGGCAGCACATACAAACGTAAAATATAATGAACTGGCAGACAGGCTTGCGAAGACCGGACTGACAGAAGGAAAGGGTGTGCCGGAGGTGCGGCAGCTGGAGGATATGGAGGAATATGTCGGACAAAAAGAGTGTGCCGGATGGGAAAGGCAAAGAGACTGTGAAGAGTGTGCCGGACAGGAAAGACAAAGGGGCTGTGAAGAGTGTGCCGGTCAGGAAAGGCAAAGAGACTGTGAAGAGTGTGTCGGTCAGGAAAGGCAAAGAGACTGTGAAGAGTGTGTCGGATGGGAGAAACAAGGAGAGCAGCGGCAGTCTCAGGATAAATAAGTACCTTGCCCACTGTGGTGTCTGCTCCCGCAGGGATGCGGACGGACTGATTGCACAGGGAAAGGTCTTGGTGAATGGCAGGCAGGCTGTTTCCGGACAGCAGGTTACGGCAGAGGATGAGATTCTCGTCGGGGGAAAATCTGTCCGCGCCCCCGGAAGGCTTGTTGTTCTGGCTTTTTATAAGCCAATCGGAGTTACCTGTACGGAGAGAGATGTGCATGCGGAAAAGAAGGTAATGGACATCATAAAATATCCTGAGCGGGTGACCTATGCCGGAAGACTGGACAAGGACTCAGAGGGGCTGCTGCTTTTAAGCAATAACGGGGATTTACTTCAGGCGATGATGAAGGGTGCTAACAGGCACGAGAAGGAGTACTTTGTCAGGGTAAGCAAAGAAATAACGGACGATTTTTTAACGAAAATGTCCGAGGGCGTTTTTTTGAGAGAATTAGGACTGAAAACGAGGGAATGCGAGCTGGAAAAAATCGGAAAATATACGTTCCGAATTGTTTTGACCCAAGGGGTCAACAGACAGATAAGAAGAATGTGTGCAGAGTGCGGGTATCGTGTGGATGCCCTGAAAAGAGTCAGGGTTATGAGCGTGGAACTGGGCAGTCTGCATCCGGGTGAATACAGAGAGCTGAGCACGGAGGAGATAGGACTGCTCTGCCGGGAATGTGGTTTGCAGCAGGAAAATTTGTGAGTGGATGGGTGGAATACAAGATGCAGGAAAAAAATCTGGAACGAATCAAATATTTAGTGGAAATCCTGAACAGGGCTTCTAAGGCATACTATGCCGAGGACAGGGAACTCATGAGCAACCTTGAGTATGACACCCTGTATGACGAGCTTCAGAGACTGGAAGAGAAAACGGGCGTTATTCTAAGCAACAGCCCGACGGTGACGGTCGGCTATGAAGCGGTGGATGAGCTTCCGAAGGAAAAACACGCAAGTCCGATGCTTTCTCTGGGAAAAACGAAGAGTCGTGAGGAGCTTCGGGAATGGCTGCAAGGCAATCCTGCAATTTTGAGCTGGAAATTGGACGGATTAACGATAGTTCTCACATATCGTGACGGAAAACTTGCAAAAGCGGTCACGAGGGGAGACGGGGAGACAGGAGAGGTTATCACCAACAATGCGCGTACCTTTATAAATCTTCCTTTGAACATCGGATTTCAGGGAGAGCTGGTGCTTCGGGGAGAGGCGGTCATCAGTTATTCCGATTTTGAACGGCTGAATGCTTCCATTGAGGATGCGGAGGCAAGATATAAGAATCCCCGCAACCTTTGCAGCGGTTCGGTACGGCAGCTGAACAACGAGATTACGGCGCAGAGGAACGTGCGCTTCTATGCTTTTGCGCTGGTGAACGCAGAGGGACAGGACTTTCATAATTCCAGAGAGGAGCAGTTTCAGTTTCTGACAGCGCAGGGCTTTCAGGTAGTGGAGCATTATCCGGTGACGGAAGAAAGCATTCTGGCTGCAGTTGCGGACTTTGAGAAAAAAATCGAAGACTATGATATCCCCTCGGACGGGCTTGTCCTCACCTATGAAAATATTGCCTACGGACAATCTCTGGGAAGAACAGCAAAATTCCCCCGTCATTCGATTGCTTTTAAATGGGCTGATGAATTGCGGGAGACCACGATAAAGGAGATTGAGTGGAGTGCAAGCCGTACAGGGCTGATTAATCCGGTTGCCATCTTTGAGCCTGTAGAGCTGGAGGGAACTACCGTGAGCCGCGCGTCTGTGCATAATATCAGCATTCTTCGGGGACTGCGCCTGGGAATCGGAGATAAGATTACCGTCTATAAGGCAAATATGATTATCCCGCAGATTGCAGAAAATCTGACGGGAAGCGATACCGTGGAAATCCCGAAGTGCTGCCCGGTCTGCGGTGAGCCAACGGAAATCCGGCAGGCAAATGAGGTGCAGATGCTTTATTGCGTCAATGAGGAGTGTCCTGCAAAGAGCATTAAGTCGTTTTCTCTTTTTGTCAGCCGGGATGCCATGAATATGGACGGGCTTTCGGATGCAACGCTGGAAAAGTTTATCGACAGGGGCTTTTTGCGTGAGTTCGCTGATTTATTCCATCTGGACAGGTATCGTGAGGAGATTATTTCCATGGAGGGCTTCGGTGAGAAATCTTACGGCAAGCTGCAGGATGGCATAAATGCTTCGCGAAAAACAACGCTGCCCAAGCTGATTTATGGTCTTGGAATCGCGAATATCGGAGTTGCCAATGCAAAGGTGCTCTGTCGCCATTTTTCTTATGATTTAGAGCAGATGCAGGCTGCTGATGTGGAGAGCTTAAGTGCCGTGGAGGGCGTGGGAGAGGTAATTGCATCTGCCTTTGTCGCGTATATGCGGAAGGAAAAGCATATCAGGGAGCTGAGGAATCTGCTGCCGGAGCTGGAATTGGAAAAGCCTGTGGAGGAAGGCAGCCGGACACTGACCGGCATGAGCTTTGTGGTGACCGGCAGTCTGGAGCACTTTCACAGCAGAAACGACCTAAAGGAAGCGATTGAGCAAAGAGGCGGGAAAGTGGCTGGGAGCGTCACGGGTAAGACTACCTGTCTTATCAATAACGATGTGACATCGTCCTCATCAAAAAACAAAAAGGCAAAGGAGCTGGGAATCCCAATTATGGCGGAGCAGGAATTCCTGGAAAAATATGAGCTTCCGGCGCAGCTGTAGACACCCGTTTAGATTGAAGAAGCGATAGCTGTGCATCGGTGAATGCCTGTCAGCGGGTTCGGCGGTTTACAGAATGAGCCTGCATGAGCTGATATATGAGGCAGCAGGAAAAGAGGGAAGCAGCAAAAGGAAGCGGTAAGAGGGAAGCAGCAAAAGGAAGCGGTAAGAAGGAAGAAGTAAAAAGGGAAGTAATAAAAAGGAAGCAGCAGAAAAAAGGAAACAGCAGAAAATAAGTAATAGGGAAAAGGAAGGATGAAGAGGAATGCCGATTAGGATACAGAGCGATTTGCCTGCAAAGGAAATTTTAGAGAATGAAAATATATTTGTAATGGATGAATTCCGTGCAATGCATCAGGATATCCGTCCTCTGCAGGTGCTGATATTAAACAATATGCCGGTGAAGCAGGATACGGAATTGCAGCTTTTGCGTGCGCTTTCCAATACTCCGCTACAGGTAGACGTGACCTTTATGAATACGAAAACTCATGTCTCGTTGAATACGTCTGCAAGCCACCTGAATAAATTTTATACCACGCTCGACGAAATCAGGGACAAAAAATTCGATGGGATGATTGTGACAGGCGCTCCGGTGGAGGACATTTCCTTTGAGGAGGTTGACTACTGGGATGAGACCTGCGAAATTCTGGACTGGGCAGAGAGCCATGTGACTTCTACCCTGCATATCTGTTGGGCGGCTCAGGCCGGCTTTTATCATTATTATGGTATCAACAAGGTACAGCTGCCGCAGAAGCTATTCGGCATCTATGAACACAGGGTATCAAACCGCAAGATTCCTCTGGTGCGCGGCTTTGATGATGTTTTTCAGGCACCTCACAGCAGACATACGGCAACTCCGTCAGAGGCAATTCACGCCTGTAAGGAATTAACGGTTTTGGCGGAGTCGGCGGAGGCGGGAGTGTTCCTTGCCATTGCAGAGGAGGGGAAAAAGATTTTTGTCACGGGGCATCCGGAGTACGACCGTTATACGCTCAACAATGAGTATCTGCGCGATTTGAACAAAGGACTTCCCATCCAGATTCCGTATCATTATTATCATGGAGATAACCCCAAGGAGCGCCCCCTGCTTCAATGGCGTTCACACAGCAACAATCTGTACAGCAACTGGCTGAATTATTACGTTTATCAGGCGACTCCGTACGAACTGTGAGAAAATGCTTAAAAACCATCGGTATTCCGATTATGATGAGGGTGCCTGTCGTTGATGATTTCATCAACAGGTATATGGCATAATAACCGTTCCCGGGCGAAGCTTTTTGGAAAAATTTGCAGATACATGAATATTTTGCCAGCCTGTCCATATAATGTACAATAGAGTTCTGAGAAAGGAGACAATATGGCAAGAGGGCAGAGAAAGAGTGTGGAAGAAAAAATCATGGCGAAGCAGGAGCTGATAGATGCGCTGATGACCCGTGTGGAATCCGAAAAGAGAGAGCTTGAGGAGCTTTATCAGGAGAAGAAGCGCAGGGAGCTGGAGAATGTCAGTGAGCTGATTGCGGATACGGGGCTGAAGCCTGAGGAGGTGTCTGCAATTCTCAGGGATTATCTGGAGCAGAGAACGGCAGCGGCATCTTAAGCCAGGGTAACGGAAATAGTTTGTGATTAAAAAGTGAGTGCGATGTGATAGAAAAGGCGCACACAAGGAAAGAAAGCGGAAACCGGTATATAAATACGCAGTCTCCGCTTTCTTTATGTACGTAACCATGAGGGGATTTTCTTATCCTTATTCGTGTGACCTTTATTGGTCCAGATTTTTTAAGGCGGTGGAGAGCATCAGCTTGATTCGGTTCAGCTGGTTGACCTCACTCGCGCCGGGGTCATAGTCGATTGCCACGATATTAGACTGCGGATAGTGCTTGCGGAGTGCCTTGATGACACCCTTACCCACTACGTGATTGGGCAGACAGCCGAAGGGCTGTGTACATACGATGTTCGGCACACCATCGTGAATCAGTTCAACCATTTCTCCGGTCAGAAACCATCCCTCGCCGGTCTGGTTGCCGATAGAGACGATGGGCTCGGCAAAGGAGACAATCTCACGGATGGGCGTGGGAGCGGAAAAGTGCCTGCTTTTTTTCAGCTCCTTTACGGAGGCACCGCGCAGAATGTGTTCAATCGCCCAGATGCCGAGGGCGGAGGTGCGGGCAGTCTTTTTGCTTGTGCCCAGATGCTCTGCCTTGTAAATCTGGTTGTAGAAGCAGTAGAGCATGAAATCAATCAGGTCGGGAACAACCGCCTCGGCGCCCTCGCGCTCCAGAAGTTCCACAAGGTGATTGTTTCCGGCAGGAGAAAATTTCACGAGAATCTCACCGACAATTCCTACGCGGGGTTTCTTCACATCAAGGAGCGGTATGCGGTCAAAATCGCGGATAATCTCTCTGCAAAGCCTGTTGAAGCGAAGCAGATTCAGATGCTTTGCAGACACAAATTCCTGAGCAACCTTCAGCCATTTTTGGTGAACGGCATCGACGCTGCCGGGAGTTGCCTCATAGGGACGCATCCGATAGACACAGCGCATAAATAAGTCACCGAACTGGGCACCGATGGCGGCGCGCAGAACTAAATCCGCATTCAGATGGAAGCCCGGATTACTCTCGATTCCCGCGAGATTCAGGGAAATGACGGGAATCTGTTCCATTCCGGCTTTCTTTAAGGCGCGGCGGATGAAGCCGATATAGTTTGTCGCACGACAGCCGCCTCCGGTCTGGGACATAATGATTGCCGTCTTGTTCAAGTCGTATTTCCCGGAGAGAAGAGCCTCCATCAGCTGCCCAACCACCAGCAGGGAAGGGTAGCAGGCATCATTGTTGACATATTTCAGCCCTACGTCCACGGAATGCCGGTTGTCATTGTCGAGTACGACAAAGCGGTAGCCGCAGGCTCTGAAGGCAGGCTCCAGAATATCGAAGTGAATCGGCGACATCTGGGGACAGAGAATGGTATATTCTCCGCGCATCTCCTCCGTAAAGGAAACCTTTTCGATGGCTGAGGAGCGGATGGTGCGCCTGCGGTTCAGCTTTTCTCTGACGCGGATGGCAGAGAGCAGGGAACGCACACGGATTCTCGCCGCACCGAGGTTGTTTACCTCGTCAATCTTCAGGCAGGTGTAAATTTTGTCTGAGCCGGAAAGAATATCGTTCACCTGATCTGTCGTAACGGCATCCAGACCGCAGCCAAAGGAATTCAGCTGAATCAGGTCGAGATTGTCCACGGTTTTCACATAGCTCGCAGCAGCATAAAGTCTGGAGTGGTACATCCACTGATCCGACACGATGAGAGGTCGCTCGGGACATCCCAGATGCGAGATGGAGTCTTCGGTGAGCACTGCCATGTCAAAGGAAGTAATCAGCTCGGGAATTCCGTGGTTAATTTCAGGGTCTATGTGATAGGGACGTCCGGCGAGGACAATCCCGCGTTTCCCGGTTTCCTCCAGATAGCGGAGAGTTTCCTCTCCCTTCCTCTGAATATCCTTTCGGGTGTTTTCCTGCTCTGCCCAGCCGGCGGCGGCTGCCGCTCTTACCTCCTCGGCAGGCAGCTCCTGAAATTCCCTCACTAAAGCGTCCGTTGCAGTATTAAGGTCGCGGAAGGACAGGAACGGATTGCGCAGACGCATCTGTCCGCTGCTGATTTCTTCTACGTTATTCTTGATATTTTCGGAATACGAGGTGACAATCGGGCAGTTGTAGTGGTTATTTGCTCCTGCCACCTCATCCCGCTCATAAAAGAGGGCGGGGTAAAAAATAAAGTCAACTCCCTGCTTAATCAGCCAGGTGACATGACCGTGTGCCAGCTTCGCCGGGTAGCACTCGGATTCACTTGGGATGGATTCAATACCAAGCTCATACAGCTTGCGGTTGGAGCTGGGAGAAAGAATGACGCGGTATCCAAGACTGGTAAAGAAGGTATGCCAGAAGGGATAGTTTTCGTACATATTCAGAACCCTCGGGATGCCTACAGTTCCTCTGGGTGCCTGATCGGCGTCCAGAGACGGGTAGGAGAAGAGTCTTGTCAGCTTATATTCAAACAGATTAGGTACATTGTTGGCATTCTTCTGACCGCCGATACCGCGCTCGCAGCGGTTGCCGGAGATAAACTGGCGACCGCCGGAAAATTTGTTGATGGTCAGACGGCAGCTGTTGGTGCAGCCCTTACACTTTACCATGCTGGTCTCGTATTGCAGAGAGCAGATTTTCTCATAGGAAAGCATCGTGGTTTCGTTTTCGGCCTCATAGCGCTCCCTCGCAATCAGGGCAGCGCCGAAGGCGCCCATGATACCTGCAATATCAGGGCGTACTGCTTCACAGCCTGCAATTTTTTCAAAGCTGCGCAGGACGGCGTCGTTGTAGAAGGTTCCGCCCTGAACCACGATGTTTTTGCCCAGCTCAGAGGCATCGGAAACCTTGATAACCTTAAACAGTGCATTCTTGATGACAGAATAAGCCAGCCCGGCAGAAATGTCAGCGACGCTGGCACCTTCCTTCTGCGCCTGTTTTACCTTGGAGTTCATAAAGACGGTGCAGCGCGTTCCCAAATCAATGGGATGCTCCGCAAACAGTGCGGCATGAGCAAAGTCCTGCACGCTATAGTTCAAGGACTTGGCAAAGGTTTCGATAAAGGAGCCGCAGCCGGAGGAGCACGCTTCGTTTAGCTGGACGCTGTCAACGGTCTGATTTTTGATTTTGATACACTTCATGTCCTGACCGCCGATGTCGAGAATACAGTCGACATCAGGGTTGAAGAAGGCAGCGGCATAGTAATGTGCGACAGTCTCCACCTCGCCGTCGTCCAGCAGAAATGCAGCCTTCATCAGCGCCTCACCGTAGCCGGTAGAGCAGGAGCGCACGATACGAACCCCGTCCGGCAGCTGTTCATAGATTTCCTTCAGGGAGCGGATGGCAGTCTTTAGAGGACTTCCGTCGTTGCTGCTGTAGAAGGAATAGAGCAGGGAGCCGTCCTCGCCAACCAGAGCAATCTTCGTGGTGGTGGAACCGGCATCTATGCCGAGAAAGGCATTTCCCTTATATTCACGCAGAGGAGCAGTGCCTACCCGGTGCTTTGCATGACGTTCCTTAAACCGGTCGTAAGCCGGCTGGTCGGCAAAGAGAGGCTCCATACGCTCCACTTCAAACTCCATTCTGATGTCGGAGGAGAGCTTTGCCACCATTTCCTCAAGGGAATAGGTCACCTCGGGCTTTGCATTTAAGGCGGAGCCGATAGCGGCAAAAAGATGCGAGTTATCGGTATCCATGATGTGCTCCTCGTCCAGCTTCAGCGTGCGGATGAATGCAGCCTTAAGCTCAGAGAGGAAATGTAAAGGACCGCCAAGAAAGGCAACGTGTCCGCGAATCGGCTTGCCGCAGGCAAGACCGGAGATGGTCTGGTTGACAACCGCCTGAAAAATGGAGGCAGAAAGATCCTCCTTGGTTGCGCCCTCGTTAATCAGGGGCTGTATGTCTGTCTTTGCAAACACGCCGCAGCGCGCGGCAATGGAGTAGAGAGACTTATAATTTTTGGCATACTCGTTCAGACCGGAGGCATCCGTCTGAAGGAGGGAAGCCATCTGGTCGATAAAGGAGCCGGTACCGCCGGCACAGATACCGTTCATACGCTGCTCAACGTTACCGCCCTCAAAGTAGATAATCTTTGCGTCCTCGCCGCCTAACTCGATGGCGACATCCGTTTTCGGAGCAAGCTCCTGCAGGGAGGTGGCAACCGCAATCACCTCCTGCGTGAAAGGCACGCCCAGATGATTGGCAAGGGTCAGCCCTCCGGAGCCGGTAATCATAGGGTGCAGGGTCAGGTTGCCGAGCTGCTCATACGCCTTCTGTAAAAGAGCGGACAGTGTTTCACGTATATTGGCGTAATGCCGTCTGTAATCGGCAAACAGAATATTGTGCTCTTCGTCCAGAATGGCAATCTTGACCGTGGTAGAGCCTATATCAATTCCAAGGGTTGCTTCCTGCTTTATTTCTTCCATGTAAATAACATCCTTCCTGACAACAAAACTACCAGTCAGCAAAAGCTGACACACGAGGTCATTATACGACACATATCCTGAAAATGCAACGAACATTACCTATGAAAACTTTATTAAAATTCTGTCTTTTCTATAAAATTGGGAAAGGTTTGTTTACTTATGGGAGAGGGAATGATAAAATGTATTCGGCTGTCCTTGGGAAAATGACAAGCCGGACAGGATGAAAGGAAACGCTTATCATGAGTAAATGGGAACGTAAATTCGGGAAATATGCGATAAAGAATCTGACGCTTGTGCTGATTATCTGCTATGTGGCGGGGTATTTGCTAAATCTGCTTGCCGAGTATACCGGCAGACCGGGAATTGTTTATACCTGGCTGTCCTTAAATCCGTATGCCATACTGCACGGACAGGTATGGCGTCTGGTGACATGGATTATTGCACCGCCCTCGTCACTGGACATCTTCACGATTATCATGCTTCTTTTTTACCTGAATCTGGGGAATGCATTGGAGAGGGCATGGGGGACATGGCAGTATAATGTCTATATTTTCACGGGAATCTTCTTTACGATACTCGGCAGCTTTGCGTGTATGGGGCTGTACTACCTGATTTGGGGCGAGGCGCTGACGCCCCAATACGCCTCTACACTTTTTGCGCTGGGCTCGACCCAGTTTAGCACCTACTTCATCAATATGTCCATCTTCCTGGCATTTGCGGCGACCTTTCCCAATGAGCAGGTGCTGCTGATGTTTGTCGTTCCCGTCAAGGTAAAGTGGCTTGGCATCTTTTACGGGCTTTCTCTGACGGTAGAGCTGGTGCAGTATTATAAAATGGGAATGTACTACTGGTTTGCCGTGGCAGCGATTGCAGCATCTTTGCTGAATTTTCTGGTCTTTTATTTCCGCTCGCGCAATCATCTGCATTTCAGCCCCAAACGGGTGAAGCGCAAGATGGAATTTAAGCAGGACATTAAGAAAAACACGAAGATTACCAAGCACAAGTGTGCAATCTGCGGCAGAACGGAGGATGATGACCCGTCGCTGGAGTTCCGCTTCTGCTCAAAGTGTAACGGTAACTATGAGTATTGCCAGTATCATTTGTTTACACATGAACATGTAAAATAAAGAGGTGACAGATGGAAAGGGAAGTATTATTCGCCAAAACGCTGGAAAAGGTGCGACTACAGGCAAAGGAACAGGGGAATTGTGTCAGTGAGGAGCAGGTAAGGGCTGCCTTCGCCGGGCTTACACTCAGTGAGAGTCAGATGCAGCTGGTCTTTGATTATCTGGTGAAGCATAAGGTGGGAATCGGTGCGCCCGTGGATTTGGACGACTATCTTACGGATGAGGAAAAGGACTATCTGCAGGACTATCTCGAGGAGCTGGAGAGCCTGCCGGATTACACGGAGGGAGAGCTGCTTGCCATGACGCTTTCTGCGATGGCAGGCGAGGCGGATGCCGCAAACAGGCTGGCGGAGGCATACCTGAAAAACGTGGTGGACATTGCGAGACTGTACGCGGGTCAGGGTGTGCTGCTGGAGGATTTGATAGGAGAGGGAAACGTGGCGGTCTCCCTCGGCGTAGGAATGCTGGGAAGTCTGGAGCGTCCTCAGGAGGCGCAGGGAATGCTTGCTGGAATGATTATGAATGCCATGGAGGACTATATTCAGGAAAATGCCGCAAGTGAAAAGACGGACAAAAAGGTGGCGGACAAGGTAAATCAGGTGGCAGACAGGGCGAGGGAGCTTGCTGAGGAGCTGCATCGGAAGGTGACGCCCGAGGAGCTTTCGCGTGAGACCGGGCTTTCTGAAAAAGCGATTCGTGATGCCATGCGCATGAGCGGCTACAAGATAGAGGACATAGAGTAAAAATAAGGGAAGAGCCAGAGAAGAGCCAGAGAAAAGCCGGAGGGAAAACGGAGACGACAGAATGCAGAAGAAGATTTACGAGAATTACAAATATTGTATGCAGGATACGGGGAGAGTGTATGTCGGGTGCAAGTATACTTTTGAGGAGCTTCTGGAGGATGATGACATTCCCTTTAAGCTAAGGATGCTTGTACAGAGATATATTCTCCCGGAAGAGGGAGTTTCAAAGGAAGATACGCTGGAAACCCATCTGTACTATCTGGAGACGGAAGGCTTTCTCATAAAGATTTACGGACAGCTAAAGGCAAAGGTCAAGGTGAATGTGCTGGCAGAGAAAAGGGGGATGTTTGGAACAACAAAGAAAGCCCATCCGTCCAAGCGCTATGTGACAAAGCAGCTTGATTTGTCTGCGCTTGCTGCCATGTCTCCGACAGAGAAGGAGGCGGTGGGACTGGTGATTCAGGAGCTGTCCGTGAGCAAGCTGGCGCTCTACAGTATGTGACGTGTGACCGCACCCGGGCAGCAGGCTGACAAAGTCTGAAAAGGGAGCTTTGCGGAAGCAGGGATGAGCAGAGCGGGAACGCAGGAAAGAGCGGGAACGCAGGAAAGTACGGGATGCAGGGAAAGTACGGGATGCAGGGAAAGAAAAGCAGGGTAGGCAAGGAAGATGCCGGGAAAATCAGAAGAAAGGCAGAGGAGAGAATAGATGAAAGTAGAAGATTTAACCGCCTATGAGGTGCTGGAAAAGAGGAGAATTGAAGACATTGACAGTGTGACATATCTGTGCAGACATAAAAAAACGGGAGCGAGAGTGGCGCTAATTTCCAATAAGGATGACAACAAGGTTTTTTATATCGGCTTCCGCACGCCTCCGAAGGATTCTACCGGTGTTGCCCATATCATTGAGCATTCCGTGCTCTGCGGCTCAAGGGATTTCCCGGTGAAGGACCCCTTTGTGGAGCTGGTGAAGGGCTCTCTGAACACCTTCCTGAATGCAATGACTTATCCAGACAAGACGGTATATCCGGTGGCAAGCTGCAACGAAAAGGATTTTCAGAACCTGATGCATGTTTATCTGGATGCCGTATTTTATCCGAATATCTACGAAAATGAGGCAATATTCAGGCAGGAGGGCTGGCACTATGAGCTGAATGATGCCGGTGAGCTTACTTATAACGGTGTGGTGTATAATGAAATGAAGGGGGCACTGTCTGACCCGGACTCCATTCTCTGGAGGGAGATTCCGGCGGCACTGTATCCGCATACGACCTACAGCGTGGAGTCAGGAGGCGACCCGGATGTGATACCGGAGCTGACCTACGAGCAGTTCCTTGACTTCCACCGCACCTACTATCATCCCTCCAACAGCTATATTTACCTCTACGGAGACATGGATATGGCGGAGAAGCTGACCTATATTGATGAGCAGTATCTGTCAAAATTTGATGCCCTGCAGGTGGACTCCGAGATTCAGAAGGAGCCAGCCTTTGACAGACCGGCGAGGGTGGTCAGGGAATACCCAATCAGCGACGGAGAGGATGCAGAGGAAAACACCTATCTGTCCTACAGCTTCTCCGTGGGCGACAGTCTGGACAGGGAGCTGTATGTGGCGCTTAAAGTTCTGGATTTTGCGCTCTGCACCGTTCCGGGCGCACCCTTAAAGCAGGCACTGATAGACAGAGGCATCGGTAAGGATGTGTTCAGCGTGTATGATAACAGCTACAGGCAGCCGGTGTTCGGCATTGTGGCAAAGGGCACCTCAATCAGCCGGGAGGAGGAGTTTATTGCGGTTATCAGGGAGGTGTTAACGGGGCTTGTGGAGAGGGGATTGGACAGGAAGGCAATCCTTTCTGCAATCAACCACTACGAGTTTAAGCACAGAGAGGCAGATTTTGGAACGACGCCCAAGGGGCTGATGTATGGCCTCGGTGCACTGGACAGCTGGCTTCACTGCGACGGGAAGCCTTTTATTCATGTGGAGGCGAATGATACCTATGCGGCACTGCGCCAAAAAGCGGACAGCGGCTACTTTGAGCAGCTGATTCAGAAGTACTTTTTGGACAATTCCCATGCAGCAACAGTGATTCTGCTGCCCAGAGAGGGACTTGCCGGGAAGCAGGAGGCAGAGCTGAAAAAGAAGCTTGCAAAACGCAAAAACGCCATGACGGATGAGCAGCTGGAGGACGTGCAGCGTATGATGAAGGCGCTGGAGGATTTCAGGGAGAAGGAGGATACACCGGAGAATCTGGCAAAGATTCCGCTCCTGACCCGCGAAGACTTAAGGCGCGAGGCGGCTCCGGTTTATAATAAGGAGGTAATGCTGGGGGATACCATGGCACTGCACCATGATATTTTCACCAACGGCATAGGATATTTCCGCCTGATTTTCAAGGTGAAGGAAATCCCGGAAGCGTATTTCCCCTATCTAGGCGTGCTGAAAAATCTGTTCTGCAACCTAAACACGGAGCATTATACCTATGCAGAGCTGTGCAATGAAATCAATCTGACGACGGGTGAGATTTTTGTGACCCAGAATAACTACGGTAACGTGCAGGAGCCGGATAAATATACCATGACAATGGAAGTCTGCACCAAGGCGCTGTACGGGAATCTGGAGAGAGCCATTGAGCTGATGGGAGAGATGCTCCTGACAAGTGATTTCTCGGACGCGAAACGTTTAAGGGAGGTGCTCGCGGAGGGAAATTCCAAGGCGAGAGAGCACATGATGCAGGCGGGTCACGTCGTGGCACTGGGCAGGGCACTTTCCTACGGCAGCACAAAGGACGCGATTGACGAAGAGCTTTCAGGAATCTCCCAGTATCGCCTGACCTGTGAGCTGGAGGAGCATTTTGAGGAGCACAGGGAGGCACTGACGGAGAAGCTAACGACCCTTTGTCGGATGATTTTCAGACCGGAAAATCTGATGCTTGACTTTACGGGCTCACGGGAAGCACTTATGAGCCTTGAAAAGCCGGTAGCCGAGCTAAAGAGGAGACTCCATACCTGCCCTGTTGAGCGGGGGAGCTATGAGCCTGCCGTTTCCAGAAAGAATGAGGGCTTTATGACCTCAAATCAGGTGCTGTTTGTCTGCCGGGCAGGAAATTTCCGAAAGAAGGGGCTGCCCTACAGAGGAACCCTAAGCGTGCTCAGGGTGATGATGGGCTATGAATATCTTTGGACAAATGTGCGGGTGAAGGGCGGCGCCTATGGCTGTATGTGCAGCTTTTACCGCGATGGCGGCAGCTTCTTTGTGAGCTATCGCGACCCGAATCTCGGACAGACAATAGATGTCTTTGAGAAGGCTGCGGATTTTATTGAGCATTATGATGCCGGCGAAAGAACCATGACGCAGTATATCATCGGGGCAATCAGTGAGATGGATACTCCCCTGACTGCTGCCGGAAAAGGACGCCGCTCCAGAGAGTATTATCTGACGGGCATGACAGAGGAAATGCTCCAGACTTCGCGAAATGAGGTACTGGACGCTACGCCGGAGGATATTCGCAGTATGGCAGCGTATATCCGGGCATTTTTGCAGGATGAGTTCCTTTGTGTTGTTGGAAATGAGCAGAAAATAAAGGAAGAGGCGGGCAGATTTATAAAGACCGAAAATCTCTTTTAGGCTGTCCGCGTGCAGGGCTAGAGGACAGGAGGCAGAGCAGGGGGAGGAACAGGAAACCATGGAAATGTGGAAAGACACCGAGAAAAAGAAGGAGAGAACGGGAAGGGAAAGCCGTGGGGCGCTTTTGCGCATGGTGACGGCGACAGCAGCTGCGGCGGTACTGCTTACCGGCTGCGGAGCTTCCGCGAGGGATGCAAAGAGCGCGGACATCATGTGGGAGGGTGCCTATGAGACGGGCAGCACCATGATGGAATACGGCTATGACGCAGGAGTGGTGAACGGTATGCCGGCAGAGTCTGCGGACATGGCGGGAAATGTGACGGAGGACGTGACAGTCCAGACGAACCGCAAGCTGATAAAAAACGTGGAGCTTTCCGTCGAGACCAAGACGTTTGACGATATGCTCACCGTTGTGGAAGCAAGGATTTCTGCCCTCGGCGGTTACATAGAGAGCAGTGAGGTCTACAACGGAAGCGCTTATTCGGGCTATCGCAGCAGCAGGGACGCCAGTATGGTGCTTAGGATTCCCCAGGAGAGGCTGGAGGAATTTTTGCAGGAGGTATCCGACATCAGCAATGTGATTCGCCGCTCGGACAGCGTGGAGGATGTGACGCTTTCCTATGTGGATATGGAGAGTCACCGGGATGCACTGAGGACGGAGCAGACGAGGCTGCTGGAGCTGCTGGAGAGAGCGGAAACGCTGGAGGATGTGCTTACGATTGAGGAGAGGCTGACCAGCGTAAGGTACCAGTTAGAAAGTATGGAATCCCAGCTTCGCACCATGGATAATCAGATAGACTTTTCCACTGTCTATCTGTCGGTTTCCGAGGTGAAGGAGCTGACACCGGTTACAGAGAAGGGTATGTGGCAGAGGATTGCGGACGGCTTTGCGGGAAGCCTGCGGGACATTGCAGAGGACGCAGAGGAGCTGTTTGTCTGGGGCGTCGTGAATCTGCCATATCTGGTAATCTGGGCAGCAGTGCTGCTTTTGGTGATTTTTGGAATCAGAAGGCATATCAGAAGGAAAACCGAAAGGGCAGCAAGGAAGAAAGAGACAGCCCAAGGAGAGCGGAAGAAAGACGAAAATGCAAAGATGCCTGTCGGCAAGATAAAAGAATAAAACAGCAGGAAGCAGAAGAGGAAAGAGCAGATGAGTGAAAGCGCAGCCTATAAAGCCGGCTTTGCCGCCCTGATTGGCAGACCGAATGTGGGGAAATCAACCCTGATGAACCAACTGATAGGACAGAAGATAGCAATTACCTCCAATAAGCCCCAGACCACCAGAAACCGTATCCAGACCGTGCTGACCACGCAGGAGGGGCAGATTGTGTTTCTGGACACTCCCGGCATACATAAATCCAAGAACAGGCTGGGAGAATATATGGTGAATGTAGCGGAGCGCACACTGGAGGATGTGGATGTCATCCTCTGGCTGGTAGAGCCCTCAAGCTTTATCGGAGCGGGGGAACGCCATATTATAGAACAGCTTAAAAAGTTCAGAACCCCGGTAATACTGGTGATAAATAAGACGGATACCGTAAAGCGGGAGGCGGTTCTGGAATTTATTGATACCTACCGCAGGGAGCTGGAATTTCAGGAAATTGTGCCCGTGTCAGCCCTAAAAGGGGATAATACGGATGAGCTGGTGAAGTGTATCTTGAAATATCTTCCCTATGGTTCCGCCTTCTACGACGAAGACACAATCACGGACCAGCCCATGCGACAGATAGTGGCAGAGCTGATACGGGAGAAGGCACTCAGACTTTTAGAAGAGGAAATTCCCCACGGGATTGCCGTCAGCATCGAGAGCATGAAGGAGGGAAAGAGCATCTGCAGCATTGAGGCAACCATTGTCTGCGAAAAGGAGTCCCACAAGGGAATCATCATCGGCAAGGGCGGACAGATGCTGAAAAAAATAGGCTCCCTTGCGAGAAAGGAAATAGAGGAGCTGCTGGAAATGCAGGTAAATCTGCAGCTTTGGGTTAAGGTGAAGAAGGACTGGCGGGACAGTGACTTCCTGCTTAAAAACTTCGGATATAACCCGAAAGATATTTCCATGGGCGGAAAATAGACGCATAGAAAAGTTAAAAATGCAGACCCTAGAAGCGTGAAAAGGAAGCGGCTGCCCGTGTGAGGACGGAGGAAGGCACGGGAAGCAGGGGGGATGCAAAATGGTTTCAGAATACTGGAAGAAATTTGAAAACACAGGAAAAATTGAGGATTATCTGTCCTTTGCTGCCTGCGACAGGCAGGACGGAAAGCAGGCAAGAGTGAGTGACCATGCAGGAACATATATTAGTGACGGGAATCATATTAAAGCAGTCTCCGGTGGGGGAGTACGACAGGGTGGTCTCCATTCTGACGCGGGAGAGAGGTAAGCTCTCTGCCTTTGCCAGAGGTGCAAGAAAGCCGGGAAACCGTCTTGCCGCCGCGGCAAATCCGTTTTCCTTCGGCACGTTTAAGCTGTATGAGGGGAAAAGCTCTTACACGATTTCGGAAGCGGAGATTCAGAACTTTTTTGAAGATCTTCGCGAGGATTATGTGGGTGCCTGCTACGGAATGTATTTTGCAGAGATTGCGGATTACTATACCAGAGAGAACAACGACGAACGGGAGATGCTCAAGCTTCTGTATCAGTCACTTCGGGCACTGTGCGCAGCCTCGCTGCCAAATCCGCTGGTACGCAGCATTTTTGAGTGCAGGGCAATCGCGGTAAACGGGGAGTTTCCGGGAGTACCTACGGACAGACCGCTGGAGGAATCCACGGTCTATGCGCTGCGGTACATAGCCTCGGCACCGATAGAAAGACTCTACACCTTCACGGTATCTGAGAGTGTGCTGGTGCAGCTGGAGCAGACAGCTGCGGAGTATATGAAAAGGTACGTCGGGGCAAGATTCAAGAGTCTGGAGGTTTTGCAAACTATCTGTTGAAAAAGAATGTAGTTTTTGGTACAATGATACCATTCGTTTGTGTGAAAAGCAGACGCAGCGTTTTTCTAATTATTTAAGTCGCCTGCGGCGACATGGGAGATTGAAATGAAAAAGATGAGAAGGCTGACGGCAGGGCTCTGCCTGCTGACCGTGTGTCTGAGCGGCTGCGGTGCAGCCGGGGTGCCGGAGAACATAGAGACCTCCACCCTTGTCCTGTCCAGAGAAGGGCAGGTGACGGTATATCTGGTGGAGGACTTCGGCAGGGAATATTACGATGTAAATGAGCTTACCACCATGGCAAAGGAAGAGGTGGCTGAGTTCAATGAGGAGGCCGGCGTGAACGAAACACCTGTCATGGTGGAAGCGGCAGAGCTGATAGACAACAACAGGGTTCGGATGATGTACCGCTTTCCCGACGGAAAGACCTACACGCAGTTCGGGATGGGCTTTTTCTTTTTCGGTACGGCGCAGGAGGCAGAGGCAGCAGGACTGCTTGAGGATGTAGTGCTGCAGAGCGTAAAGGATGCGTCCCCCTTAAGCAGCGAGCAGCTGAATAAGAAGGGATGTATGCTGTTTATCACGGACAGGAGAGCGGACGTTTACTGTCCGGGCAGAGTGACGGGGGTAAGCGGCGGAGTGAGCGTCAATGAGGATGGAAGCGTGACGTGCCCGGAGGACGGTATCCGTACCTATATACTGATGAAGTAAGTGCAAACTCTTTTGGATACGGGGTGAGAGCCGCGTGTTTGAAGGAGAGTCCAGATAGATAAAAATGAGCCGCGGATGCGGCAGACTGTGAGGAAGACAATGGAAAAGACAATGGACAAAATTGTGGCACTGGCGAAGACGAGAGGCTTTGTGTATCCGGGCTCCGAGATTTACGGAGGACTGGCAAATACATGGGACTATGGAAACCTCGGCGTGGAGCTGAAGAATAACGTAAAGAGGGCATGGTGGCAGAAATTTGTGCAGGAAAATCCCTACAATGTGGGTGTGGACTGCGCCATTCTGATGAATCCCCAGACGTGGGTGGCGAGCGGACATCTCGGCGGATTTTCCGACCCGCTGATGGACTGTAAGGAATGCCATGAGAGATTCCGTGCAGACAAGCTGATTGAGGATTTCTGCGCAGAAAACCGGATAGAGCTGAATGAGAGCGTGGATGCCTGGAGTCAGGAGCAGATGATGAGCTTCATCGAGGAGCACAGGGTTTCCTGTCCGACCTGCGGCAAGCACAATTTCACCGACATCCGCCAGTTCAACCTGATGTTTAAGACCTTTCAGGGTGTGACGGAGGATGCCAAAAATGTGGTTTATCTTCGTCCGGAGACGGCACAGGGCATTTTTGTAAACTTTAAGAATGTGCAGAGAACCTCCCGCAAGAAGATTCCCTTTGGTATCGGACAGATTGGAAAATCCTTCCGTAACGAGATTACACCCGGTAATTTTACCTTCCGGACAAGAGAATTTGAACAGATGGAGCTGGAGTTCTTCTGTGAGCCGGGAACGGATATGGAATGGTTTCAGTACTGGAGAGCCTTCTGCCGTGACTGGCTGCTTTCTCTCGGCATGAAAGAGGAAGAGATTCGCCTGCGTGACCACAGTCCGGAGGAGCTTTGCTTCTACAGCAAGGGCACCACGGACATTGAATTTATGTTCCCCTTCGGCTGGGGAGAGCTCTGGGGCATCGCGGACAGAACCGATTATGACCTGACTCAGCATGCAAATACCTCGGGTGAGGATATGAGCTACTTTGACGATGAGAAGAAGGAGAAGTACATACCTTATGTGGTTGAACCCTCTCTGGGCGCAGACCGTGTTGTGCTTGCCTTCCTGTGCGCAGCCTATGATGAGGAGGAGCTGGAGGGCGGTGATATGCGTACCGTGCTGCGTTTCCACCCGGCACTTGCCCCGGTAAAGATTGGCGTGCTGCCTCTCTCCAAAAAGCTGAATGAGGGCGCGGAAAGGATTTACGCACAGCTCTCCAAAAAGTACAACTGTGAGTTTGATGACAGAGGAAACATCGGTAAGAGATACCGCAGACAGGATGAAATCGGTACTCCCTTCTGTGTCACCTACGACTTTGAGTCTGAGACGGACGGCTGTGTGACGGTTCGCTTCAGGGATTCCATGGAGCAGGAGAGAGTGGCAATCGCAGATTTGGACGCATACTTTGCGGATAAGTTTGCGTTCTAGTATTTCGCCCGGTTAATAAGAAAACGGATGTATCGGCGACGGTGCATGATGGAATTGTGGCAGGGACATTCACAGGGATGTGGGTGTCCTTACTTTTTAAATTATCTGCGGAGAGAAGGAATGGACAAAACAGAAGTATTTCAGATATTGGGAATAGAGGATACGGCGGACGAAAACACCATCAGAGGCGCGTACAGGGAAAGACTCGCGGTGACGAATCCGGAGGACAATCCGGAGGGCTTTAAGCAGCTTAGGCGGGCTTACGAGGAGGCACTTAAGATAGCGAGACAGCCGAAGGAGGAGGGAGAGGAAAAGCCGGAGGAGCAGCCGGATACTACACCCTCCGGCATCTGGATGGAGAGGGTGAAGAAGCTCTATGACAGCTTTCAAAACAGACAGCAGCCCGGGCTCTGGCAGGAGCTGTTTGAGGATGACTGCTTTGTGTCGCTGGAGGAAGAGGAAAATTGCCGGGAGAAGCTGTTTGTATTTCTGATGAATCATTTCCGGCTGCCGTCAGCCGTCTGGAAGCTATTGGATGCCAGACTGGATATTGTAAAGGGAGCAGCAAGGCTGCGGGAGCATTTCCCGGCGGATTTCGTCCGCTACATCGCAGAGAAATGTAAAAGTGGGGAGAGCGTGTGCTTTGAGCGGTTTGAGGGAGCGGAGGATGCGGATTATGACCTCTTTTTGCAGTATTATGACCGCTGTGCGCAGGCATTGCAGGCAGGAGAGCTGGAACAGGCAGAGCAGTACATCCGTCAGGCGGACGATTTAAAAATATATCATCCGGTCATGGAGCTTTGCCGCGCCCTGCTTTGGGAGAAGCAAAAAGGAACAAAGGAAGCGGCAGAGCTGATGCTTGCGCTCGCAAAAAGGTATCCGGAGGATGAGCTAATCTGCTATCATGCGGCAGAGCTTTTGTGGAGACACACGGAGGAAAATGAAGGCTACCGTGCCCGGGCGGCAGAGCTGTATCTACAGGTGAAGAAAAATAATCCCTCCCATTACGCGGCAAATCTGCGCCTTACTGCATGGTACTACGGGAAGGAAGAGTACCATGAGGCGAAGAAATGCGCGGAAAAGGTGCTTGCCGTGGGAGGAGACGAGGGCTTTACCCGGCTGCTTGCAAAAATTAACGAACAGCTTGAGGGAGAGCTTGAGGAGAGTTATCGGATTCATAAGGCTTATGAGACTGCGCTGGAGCTTTGCTGGTGCTATCTGCAGGATGGAAGAAGTGCGCGCGGCATCCGTCTGGCGACGACGCTGGAGAAGGAGCTGCCTGAGGAGAAGAGGGCGGAGTGGCTTGGGCTGATGGCGAAGCTGTATCTTGAGGCGGCAGAGTACGAGGCTTCCATTGCCATGACAGGACTTTGGGAGGAAAAGCTGAGGCAGAAGCTTCCCGGTGAAACGGGCGAGGAGCACGAAAGGGACGCTGAAAGACTAAGGCAGGCGCGCATGATAAGGCTGCAGTGCCATTATTATCTGGGCTTTCGCGGGGAAGAGCACTGGAGGGAGGCTGTCAGGGAGGCAGAGAATCTTCTGGAGCAGACAGAGAAGGATATCGGTGTGCTGCTGGAGCTGGGCCGGATTTATGCGGAGCTGCGGGAATATGAAAAGAGCCTGGAGATTACGGACAGGCTTGTGCGTGATTATCAGATGACGGCAGCCTGTGCGAATGCTCTGGAGGTGTACCGCAGACGGCTGGACGCAGGAGGGGTTGTCCGTACTGCCGGGCAATGTATCCGGGCGTTTCCGGGATATGCAAAGTCATATGAGTATGTGGCAAAGGTATATCTGGATTTAGGGCGGACGGAGGAGCTTAGACAGGTGCTGGCGGAGGCGGAGAAAAACGGTGTCAGGAGCATCCTTCTGGATGCCTACCGCTATCAGAGCACTCATCAGGTGCTGTCAGCCGAGGTGGTGAAGGGGAGGCTTAAGAGCTTTCATAAAGACTTTCGGGAGAAAGTGGAGGCAGGGCAAAGCGTCTTTTATGAGAAGGGACTTTCCGTGCTGACTGAGTACGTGTATCAGTGTCCCGACAGCTATCTGCTGGTCGAGCTTGGCATCTATCACAGAGCGGGAAAGCATTACAGGGAGGCGGTGGAGTGCTTTACAAAGGCGCTGTCCCTATGCCCGAACAATGCCTATGCGCTCAACGGGCTGAGCTTTACCTATAAATATATGGGCGAGTATGAAAAGGCGCTTGTCTGTCTCAGAAAGGCACTTCTGTATGACGAGGAGGAAGCACTGACGGTAGGCTGGATTAACATGGCAAATCTGTATTCCCTGATGGGGGATTACGAAGGGGCGGATGCCGCCCTGGAGGAGTATCGGCGAAGGCTGGAGCAGACAAATGCGGGAGAAAAGACGAGAAGCCGCTTTTACGCTACTCTCGCGGAGAACCTGCTGCAGCTTGGACGCTGCGAGGAGGCGGAGGCAGCCTGCCGCATGGCATATTCAAGGGATAAGCAGCTCTGCTACAGGGAGCTTGCGGGCGTGTATTGCCGTTCCAATCAGCTACAGAAGCTGCGTGAGGTGCTCCGCCGTTGGGAGATGGAGCCGGGAAAGCTGACACCGGAGGCTGTGGCAAGGCGTTATATGTACAGAGGCTGGGAAAAGCTGCTTGCCGGGGAAAAAAGAAAGGCACTCAGAGCCTTCTTCGCGGCGGCAGGAAGGAACAGGGAAAAGGAATTACTTGCGGACGTCCTGTTTGTCTGCATCCTCTGTGGGGCAAAAATGCCGGGCAGACGCTACGCGGCGCAGCTTGGAAAGCTGCTTGAGCGGGAAAAGTTCGACGGGTATGAGGAGTACTATATGAGGGAAAAGGCGCATTTAAGGCTGGAGGTGCTGGCGGCATGGTACTCTGAGGAGGAAGAAAAGCTTAAGGAGCTGCTTGAGCGGGAAAAGGACTGTGTCATCTGTCAAGGCTGCGTGGGTCTGCACTGTAGGGAGCTGGAGAGCCTGCGGGTGCTGCTGCTTGCCGGACAGGGAAAGAGAGACGATGCGAAGGCGCGCATGGAAAAAAGTCTCGCCGTACAGCCTGCTGATGAATATATGCTGGCAATCCGGCGCATCGTTTTTGGAGAAGAGTGAGCAGGAACAGCGTTTTTCTTAGTATTTAAGTCGCCTGCGGCGGAATGGAGATTAGGATGATAATAGGAATTGACTTGGGAACGACAAACAGTCTGGCGGCATACTTCGGGGAGGACGGACCGAAGCTGATTCCAAACCGTCTGGGTAAAAGCCTCACACCCTCCGTTGTCAGTGTGGACGGGGAGGGAAACGTATATGTGGGGGAGACGGCGAGGGAGCGCATGAGTCTCTATCCGGATTCCGTTGCGCAAACCTTTAAGAGAAGCATGGGAACAGAGAAGGAGTATGTCTTAAGCGGCAGACGCTTTAAGCCTGAGGAGCTTTCAGGGATGGTTCTGCGCGCCCTGAAGGAGGATGCGGAGAGCTTTTTGGGGCAGGAGGTCACGGAAGCGGTCATCAGTGTGCCTGCCTACTTTGACGATAAGCGCAGAAAGGCGACCCGACGGGCGGGAGAGCTGGCGGGGCTGAAGGTGGAACGGATGATTTCCGAGCCGACGGCGGCAGCGGTGGCATACGGGCTTTATGACAGGACAAGGGATACCAGATTTTTGGTCTTTGATTTGGGCGGAGGAACCTTTGACGTTTCCATTCTGGAGCTCTACCACAATATTCTTGAGGTGCGCGCCGTGGCGGGAGACAACTATCTGGGCGGCGAGGATTTCACGGAGGTGATGGCGAAGCTCTTTTTGCAGAAGGCGGGGCTGCAGCTTTCCAATATGACGCAGAAGGAGCAGGTACGCCTTTACAGGAGGGCAGAGGAGGCAAAGTGCGCCATCAGTGACAGCCCGGAGGTGACAATCATTCTTCCCTACAGGGAGGAGCACATAGAGCAGCGGATTACCTATAAGGAGTATGAGGCGGCGTGTGAGGAGCTTCTTTTAAAGATTCGTGAGCCTGTTAAAAAGAGTCTGGCGGACGCGGGACTAAAGCTGGGAGACATTGACGAAGTGCTTCTCATCGGCGGGGCGACCCGACTTTCCGTCGTGCGGGACTTTTTGATTCGACTTTTTAGAAAATTCCCCGATACGGGTATGAATCCCGATGAGACGGTTGCGCTGGGTGCGGCGGTTCAGGCGGCGATGAAGGAGCGGCGTAAGGAAGTAAAAGAGGTTATATTGACAGATGTATGCTCCTTTACACTGGGAACGGAGGTCGTGGTCGAGTACGAGGAGGGAAAATATGAGAGCGGAAGATTCTGCCCGATTATTGAGCGGAATACCGTGATTCCCGCCAGCCACACGGAACGCTTCTACACGGCGAGGGACAATCAGACAAGGGTTCGTATCCGCGTGCTGCAGGGCGAAAGCCGTTTTACCGAAAACAACCTTTATCTGGGGGAGCTGGAGATAGAAGTTCCAAAAGCACTGAAAGGGCAGGAGGCAGTCGATGTCACCTATACCTATGATATAAACTCTCTTCTGGAGGTCGAGGCAGAGGTGGTCTCTACAGGTATGAAGCAGAGGCTGATTATCAGGGGACAGGAAAACGAGATGAGCGACGAAGAGATTCGCAGACGCATGGAGGAGCTGTCATATCTAAAGATTCAGCCAAGGGATTACGAGGAGAACAGACTTGTTCTGCTGCGTGCCGAGCGGATGTACGAGGAGGCGCTGGGAGAGAAGAGAAGGAAGCTGGATTTTTATATCACGGCGTTTGAGGCGGCACTCAAAAAGGGCGACCATGAAGAGATTACACGGACACGGGAAACCTTGCTTGAACTGCTGGAAAATTATTGATTTTTGCAGCCTTTTATGCAATAATTACGAAAGGCATGGCAAGGGGTGCGCAACGGAGGAAGCTTTGAAAAAAGGTCAGTGGCTACAGACGGGGAAAAAGGGAATACGGTACATAGTGCTTTTTGTACTGGTCTGGCTGCTCCTTGCGGGGCTGCTGGCTGGCAGCGCACTGATTCCGCGCAGGATGATTAAGCAGAAAACCATGGAATCCGCGGAATATCTGTGTGAGGGAGCACTCTTTGGCGAGGTGATAGGCGGTGTGGAAAGCAGCAGGATAGACCGTTATGCGGATTCCATTCTTTTAGGAATTGCATATCAGTATGATGCAAAGCACCCGTTTCGCTCGGTGGCGGAGTCAGCCTATTATTACACGGAGTATCAGAACGAGAATGCCAATCTCTTAGATGCCGTGACCTATGATTACGGGGCGAACAGGCAGTATCTGCGATACTGGCACGGCTCCATCGCACTGGTGCGTCCCCTGCTGCTTTTCTTTAACATCCGGCAGATTTATGTCTTAAACGGTATTCTGCTGGCAGTGCTGGCAGCGGTGCTTCTGCTGCTTATGGTGCGCAATAGGGCATACGCGCCGGCAGTAGGGCTTGTATTGGGCTTTGCGGCAGCGGGAGTCTGGTTTGTACCGTTTTCCCTGGAGTACACGTGGACCTGGCTGGTGATGCTCGGAGTCTCGATTGCCGGAGTAAGATTTGCATCTGTCGGGAAGTGGGACAGGTTGGGCGCGCTGCTTCTGGTAAGCGGAATGGTGACGGTCTTTCTGGATTTTCTGACTACGGAGACGCTGACACTGACGGTACCGCTGCTGTTGGTTTTGTGGCTTGGATGTCGTGAGAAGCCGGATGCTTTCGGCATTCTTGTGCGGAAGAGTGTCGGCGCGGCTGCCTTATGGGGAGCAGGCTATGTGGGAATGTGGGTGATGAAGTGGGTGACGGCTGCCGTGGTGATGCAGGAGAATGTGCTTCCTTACCTGACCGGACACATAGAGGAACGTCTGAGCGGAGAAGTGGGCGTGGGACTTTTGCAGTACATGGTCGGGGCAGTCACGAGGAATGTCAGCTGTCTCTTCCCCTTTGACTATGGCGTACCGGGAGAAGCAGCAGGCGGAATCCTGCTATTGTATGCGGCATATCTGGTATATGTTTACCACAGGGAGAAGATTTACCGGGAAAGAGTGGGACTGTTTCTTGTTGTGGGAGCAGTTCCCCTCGTGCGCTATCTGGTGCTTCGCAACCATTCCTACTTACACTGCTTTTTTACCTTTCGGGCGCAGCTTGCCACGGTGCTTGCACTGGTGCTGGCGCTGGCGGAGGTGGTAGAATGGAGGTACTTTAGCCATGCGCATGCTGGAAGAGGAAGGACTTGAGCTGACGGTCATCATGCCGTGCAGAAACGAGGTACACACTCTGGCAGCCTGCATTGGCGAGGCTTTGGAGTTCCTGCACACCCATAACATCCGGGGCGAGATACTGGTGGTGGACAATGCCTCGCAGGACGGCTCGGCAGAGGCGGCGGCAGCGTGCGGGGCAAGAGTGGTGAAGGAGAGCGCAGCGGGCTATGGAAATGCGCTTCGCACCGGTATTCAAAGCAGCCGAGGCAGGGTGCTCATCATGGGTGACTGTGATGCCACCTATGACTTCCTTAATCTGGAGGAGATGTATGGGTTACTGGCGGAAGGAAGGTACGATATGGTTATCGGCAACCGTTTCGCGGAAACACCGGAGCGCGGTGCAATGCCTCTGTCTCACAGGCTTGGGGTGCGCTTTCTCTCCTTTCTGGGCAGGCGGCATTTTCACACCGAAGTGTACGACTTTCACTGTGGGCTGAGAGGACTGACGCGGGCTGCGGCAAAGCGTCTTACGCTGTGCACGGAGGGGATGGAATTTGCGACGGAGATGATAGCGGCTGCCGCACGGGAGGGACTTGCCGTCGGACAGACGCCCGTAAGGCTGCGGGTGCGCGGCGTGGAGGGAGCGTCAAAGCTTAGGGCGGTACCGGACGGCTTCCGACATTTGAAGTATATTCTGAAAAGGAATACAGGAAGAAAGATATCATATAAAAACAAAAACGGGAGGAAATAAGGGAAGATGAAGAGAGAAGAAGAGAAGGGAAAGCGGGCAGATGCCCGGGAAATCCGCAGGCGGAAGAGAAGCTTCCGGGTACTGTGTCTGGCGGCGGTTTTGCTGCTGCAGGGAGGGTATGCCTCACTGACGGCGTTCGCCGCGACGTATAAAAAAACAGCTGCGGATGCATGCAAGATTCCGATGGCACAGCGGGGATATTCGGGGCAGTCCGGCGTAACGTATCTGAATCCGGGGGATGTCATCTCGATTCCCGGAGATGAGTTTTACGGCTCCGGGGAGGTGACGATTGATTTTTATGACAAGAAGGAAGGTGGCAGCGGGAAAACAATATATTACTATAAAGTAGACGATGCTTACAAGGATGCGGATGGCAATTTTAATATCACGGCACCCAAGTATGAGGAGCTT
The DNA here is from genome assembly GCA_964475665.1 of uncultured Acetatifactor sp. Lineage (GTDB taxonomy): Bacteria > Bacillota > Clostridia > Lachnospirales > Lachnospiraceae > Acetatifactor. Next base: position 47,599 of record CAYZAU010000002.1, read on the forward strand.
TTCGAAATAGATTCGGTAACTGGTACTCCTGAGATTGCGAAGGGAGAGTTCCGCGAGTGGCAGGTGACGGAAATCTATTTGTCGAGCGGGAAAGTATATGGAATCATTTTCCAGGCAATTCCGTATACGGTGAAGCACACAATCACTTATGACGTGGATGCGACGATGGGAGAAAACCCTTCGGACAATCCTGCTGACTTCTGGGAGGGAAAAGGAGCCGTTGTCAAGGACGCCGTGGCATATGACGGCTATGCCTTTTTAGGCTGGTATGAGCAGAAGGACACTGCAGAGTATGATGCACTGCTGCTGGAGAATACTGTAGAGAAGGAGAGAACGACGGATGTCGTCCTGCAGGCGCGGTTTGCAGGCACGCACATTTACTATCAGTTAGACGGCGGTACGAATGCGCAGGAAAATCCTTCCACATATCAGGCGGCTGCCGGTGTCGGAAGCTTTGCGGCTGCGACGAGGGATGGATATACCTTTGAGGGCTGGTATGACAGTGACGCCTATGGCACGCAGATAACCTCCATTCCTGCCGGAACAACAGGGGATGTGACCCTCTGGGCGAGGTGGTCAGAAATTGATGATGACGATGCTGATGATGGTAGTGATAATGATGGCAATGGCGATGCTGAGCAGTCGGCACAGCTGCCTGTAAAGGATGCAGTTCCCGAGACGGGAGATGACGGAATGAGTGCGTTTCCTGTTCTGCTTGTGTGTGCGACAGCGGCTGCTGGACTTTCGGTGTCCGCCGCAAGACGCAGTCGCAGATTTTAAAAGTCCGAAAAATGGAAAGCGGATTTAACTGGAAAAAGCTGTTACACGAAAAGGTGTTTGCGGATAAGAGGAAGCTGAGCATGCTGGCACTGGCAGTCGTTTTGCTTGCGGCAGCGGCAGCGATTGGACTAAGCTACGGAAGGCAGCTTAGTCAGACAAGAAAAATTCAGAAACAGCTGCAGGAGATAAAGGCTGGGGGAGAAGAAAGCGGGGAGTCTGCGGAAGGGCAGTCCCCCGCTGCTTTTGCTGCGGAGACTTCGGCTTCTGCCAAAGATGCAGCAGGAGAGGAGAGCGGCACAGTCTCAGGGGAAAAGAAAGCAGAGGCAGCTTCTGCGCCTGCTGAACCGGAGATGCTGCCGGAGTATCGAAGCCTGTATGAAATTAATCCCGACATTATTGGCTGGCTTTGCATTGAGGGGACGAAAATCGACTATCCTGTCATGCAGACCATGGAGGATGAGTGCTATTATCTGACGCTGGACTTTTACGGCGAGCCAAACAAAAACGGCTGCCTGATTATGGACACGGATTCCGCCGTGGGAGAGGGAACGGCAGCTGCGGGATACTCCGGCGGCAGGAGTCCCTCCACGAACCTGATTATCCACGGACATACCATGAAATCCGGAGAAATGTTCGGAGGGCTGCCTGCTTATGCGGATGAGACGTACGGGCGGGAGCATTCCGTTATCTGCTTTGACAGCCTCTATGAGAAGCGGGAATATGAGCTGATAGCCGTCTTTTATTCGCAGGTTTACTACGAGAATGAGGATGTTTTCAAGTATTACAAGTTCTTTCAGGCGGATACGGAGGAGGAGTTTGAGAACTGGTATGATAATATTAAAAAGCTTTCCCTTTACGATACGGGGGTGACGGCAGAGCCGGGGGATGAGTTTATCACCCTCTCCTGCTGCGCCTACCATGTGGAGGACGGGAGGTTTGTGGTGGTGGGAAAACGTAAGACGCAGTAGACTGCGCACCATGGGCATATCGACAGAGCGGTGCAGACGGCAGAGCGGCACGGAAGACAGGGCAAAAACAACGTGTGCAGTGTGGCTTCAGCAAGAAAATTGCGGTTGCATACGGCAGGCTTAGACGTTATAATAGAGAAGCGTTATAGGAAAGAGTAAAGGCAGCGGGCGTGCAGATGCATGATTTAAGGCGCGGGGAACAGCCTGCGTGGAGCAGGGTGCGTGGCACGGGGAATGGGCTGCCGGATAAAAAGAACAGAACAGGAAGGTAATGACCATGAAACCGTATGGCGTAAATGAATTAAGAAGAATGTATCTTGAATTTTTCGAGAGCAAGAATCATCTGAAGATGAAGAGCTTTTCTCTTGTGCCTCACAACGATAATTCACTGTTGATTATCAACTCCGGCATGGCACCCCTGAAGCCCTATTTTACGGGACAGGAGATTCCGCCCAGACGCAGGGTGACAACCTGCCAGAAGTGCGTGCGCACGGGAGATATTGAGAATGTGGGGAAAACGGCGCGCCATCTGACCTTTTTTGAGATGCTGGGGAACTTTTCCTTTGGCGACTATTTTAAGCATGAGGCTATTGCATGGAGCTGGGAGTTTTTGACGAAGGTTGTCGGAATGGAGCCGGACAGACTCTATCCGTCCATTTACTGTGAGGATGATGAGGCATACGATATCTGGACAAAGGAAATCGGTGTGCCCGGTGAAAGGATTACCCGCTTTTACCGCGATGAGAACGGAGACTGTGACAATTTCTGGGAGCATGGGGCAGGTCCCTGCGGTCCCTGCTCGGAGATTTACTATGACAGGGGAGAAAAGTACGGCTGTGGTAAGCCGGACTGTAAGGTGGGCTGTGACTGCGACAGATTCATGGAGGTTTGGAACAATGTATTCACCCAGTTCGACAACGACGGACACGGACACTACACCGAGCTTGCCCAGAAAAACATTGATACGGGAATGGGACTTGAAAGACTTGCAGTGGTTGTGCAGGATGTGGATTCCGTCTTTGATATTGACACGATGAAGGCAATTCGCAATCGTATCTGTGAGATTGCGGGAGTGGAGTACCAGAAGGACGATGCCACGGACGTCTCCATCCGTCTCATTACGGATCATATCCGCTCCACCACCTTTATGATTAGCGACGGCATTATGCCCTCCAACGAGGGACGCGGCTATGTGCTCCGCCGTCTGATTCGCCGTGCGGCAAGACACGGCAGGCTGCTTGGTATCAGCGGAAGGTTCATGGCGACTTTAAGTGAGACCGTGATAGAGGAGTGCAAGGACGGGTATCCCGAGCTGGAGGAGAAAAAGGCGTTTATCCTGAATGTGCTGACGCAGGAGGAGGAGAAGTTTGACAAGACCATCGACCAGGGCTTAAGCATCCTTGCCCAGATGGAGGAGGAGATGAAGGCGGACGGCGTGACGGAGCTTTCCGGCGAGAATGCCTTCAAGCTGTACGATACCTACGGCTTCCCTACCGATTTGACAGAGGAGATTCTGGCAGAGAAGGGCTTTACAATAGACGGGGCAGGCTTTGCGGTCTGCATGCAGCAGCAGAAGGAGAAGGCACGTAAGGCGAGAAAGGTGACAAACTATATGGGCGCGGACGTGACGGTGTATGAGTCCATCGACCCTGCCATTACCACGGAATTTGTCGGCTATGACAGGCTGCAGCATACCTCTGCCGTCACGGTGCTGACGACGGAGAGTGAGCTGGTTTCCGCCCTGACGGACGGGCAGGTAGGCACCGTTATCGTGGAGGAGACACCCTTCTATGCCACCATGGGAGGACAGAACGCGGATACGGGAACGATTACCACGGAGGACGGCAGCTTTGAGGTAAAGGATACAGTGAAGCTTCTCGGCGGAAAGGTCGGTCACATTGGTGTTGTAACAGGCGGCATGATAAAGGTGGGAGATAAGGTGACGCTTACGGTTGACGGAACAAGGCGTGCGGATACCTGTAAGAATCACAGTGCGACCCATCTTCTGCAGAAGGCTCTGCGGGAGGTGTTAGGCAGTCATGTGGAGCAGTCCGGCTCTTACGTGGACGGGGAGAGACTGCGGTTTGACTTTAGCCATTTTTCTGCCATGACGAAGGAGGAGCTGGCTCGTGTGGAGGCTATTGTCAATGAGAAGATAGCCGAGAATCTTCCGGTTGTAACCGAGGTGATGAGCCTTGAGGAGGCAAAGAAGACAGGAGCGATGGCTTTGTTCGGTGAGAAGTACGGTGAGACCGTCCGTGTTGTCAGAATGGGCGACTTTTCCGTGGAGTTCTGCGGCGGTACCCATGTGAGCAACACAGGTGTGATTTCTTCCTTTAAGATTCTTTCGGAGAACGGCGTAGCTGCCGGTGTGCGCCGTATTGAGGCACTGACAGGAAACGGAGTCCTTCGGTATTATCAGAAGCTGGAGGAGATTGTGGAGAATGCAGCTAAGGTGATGAAGGCGACACCTGTAACCCTGGTGGAAAAGTGCGGGCATACACTTGACGAGCTGAAGATGCTTCATTCAGAAAATGAAGCCTTGAAGAGCAGGGCAGCCAAGGAGGCACTCGGTGACGTACTGGATCAGGTGAAGGAGGTAAAGGGTGTAAAGCTGCTTGCAACCTCCGTGTCCGGTGTGGATATGAACGGACTGCGCGATTTGGGTGACCAGCTGAAGGAAAAGCTGGGAGATGGGGTTGTAGTACTGCTTTCCGAGCAGGACGGAAGGGTGAATATGATTGCCATGGCTACGGACGGTGCACAGGCGAAGGGCGCCCATGCAGGAAACCTGATTAAGGGAATCGCAGCGCTGGTCGGCGGTGGCGGCGGCGGACGTCCCGGTATGGCGCAGGCGGGCGGCAAGAACCCCTCTGGCATAGCAGATGCCATTGCCGAGGCGGCAAGGGTGCTTGAGGCACAGCTATAGTCTGTGCCAAAAAACTGTCGCAAAAATAAAAAAACAGTTGACGTGAATAAAATTTATGCTATAATATCTATTGTGTGTACGGCAGGGATGCCGTAAATCATAATATTAACCCAATCAGTCATGTTACTTGAGGGACTGAAGGGAGGTCGGGTAGAGATGTCAAACGTAATCGTAAAAGAAAACGAGACCTTGGACAGCGCGCTGCGTCGTTTCAAGAGAAGCTGCGCTAAGGCGGGTATTCAGCAGGAGATTCGTAAGCGTGAGCATTACGAGAAGCCTAGCGTAAGACGCAAGAAGAAGTCTGAGGCGGCAAGAAAGCGCAAATATAACTAAAAACATGAACAGACCCCCGGTGTGTATCGCCGGGGGCTTTCTGTTTTTAAGGAGGTTCTATCCGGGAAAGCAATTCCATATGCTTAGTATAGAGTGACAGTTCAGACGGTGTCTGGAAAAGCTAGGAGTGTATGGTGTTATGTGGAAGAAAAAATCCCTGATAGCATTCTGCCTGACGGTGATTCTGTGGGCGCAGGCAGTAATTCCGGTGAGGGCGGCAGTATCTGTTTCGTCCCCGTCCGTGATTCTGGTGGAAAGCTCCACGGGACAGATTATTTATGAAAACAATGCGACGGAGCGCAGAAGCCCGGCGAGTATCACAAAGATTATGACGCTGCTGCTCACCTTTGAGGCGCTGGAGGCGGGGACGGTAAGTCTGGAGGACGAGGTGCTAGTCAGTGAGCACGCAAGCTCCATGGGCGGCTCCCAGGTTTATCTGGCAGAGGGCGAGATACAGAGTCTGGAGACGATGATTAAGTGTATCACAGTTTCCTCCGGCAATGATGCCAGTGTGGCTGTGGCGGAGCACATAGCAGGCAGTGAGGAGGCGTTTGTGGAGCTGATGAATGAACGGGCGGCAGAGCTTGGAATGACGGATACGCATTTTGAGGACTGCTGCGGGCTGACGGATTCGGATAATCACTATTCTACGGCGCGTGACGTGGCGCTGATGTCCAGGGAGCTGACGGTGGTGCACCCGGGTATTTTTGGCTACACGACCATCTGGATGGAGGATATCATCCATGAAACAAGGCAGGGAACATCACGTTTTACCCTAAACAGCACTAATAAGCTGCTAAAGCAGTATCAGTATACCACAGGGCTGAAAACAGGCTCTACAACTAAGGCGAAATACTGTATTTCAGCAACGGCAAGCAAGGATGGAATTGATTTGATTGCCGTGGTGATGGGAGCACCGGATTATAAGACCCGGTTTAAGGACGCCCAGACGCTCCTTACCTACGGCTTTGGCGTGTGCAGCCTTTACATAGACGAAAACCGGGATGCACTTCCTGATATGCCGGTGGAGGGTGGCGTTGCGAAGAAGGCTGCGCTGCGGTATGAGGGGGCGTTTCGGTATCTGGACACACAGGGAAACAGTCTGGACGGCGTGGAAAAGCTGATAGAGCTGCCGGAATGCGTGAAAGCACCTGTTGAGGAGGGCAGTCAGGCGGGAAGGGTAAGGTATCTTTTGAACGGAGCAGAGCTTGGAAGCGTGTGGATTTTGTTTGCGGAGAGCGTGGAGAAGGCAGGCTATGGAGATTATCTGGGAGAAGTGTTTCGATTCTTTCTTTTGTAGCCGCAAAAAATGTGGTAAACTGTGAGCAGCGTGTAAAGAGAAATAGAGGAAAAAGAGCGGAAGGGAGCGCAAAACGGCAAATGTCGGATATATTGTTGACGGTGCTTATATGTCTGGGGATGACTCTGCTGTGGGTCATTCTTTATGACAGCAACCGGTTTGTGGTAAAAGAGCATACGGTGAAGGACAAGAGGATTAAAAAGCGGGTGAGGGCGGTTGTCATTGCAGATTTGCATAACAAGCGCTACGGGCGGAAGAATGAGCGGCTGCTTGCCGCCATCCGCAGACAGCAGCCGGATGTCATCCTGATAGCGGGGGATATCCTGACGGCAGCTCCGGGAAAGTCGTTTGAGCCTGCGGTGGAGCTTTTGGAAGAGCTGGTAAAGGAATATCCGGTTTATTACGGCAATGGAAATCATGAGCATCGCCTGAAGCTGTATCCTGAAACCTACAAGGATATGGGGGAGCGGTATGCAAACGAGCTGGAAAGACTGGGAATTTCTCCGCTGGTCAATGAAAGGTGTCTGCTGGAAGACTGCGGACTGGCGGTGTACGGAGCTCAAATTGATAAGAGGTTCTATAAGCGTTTCGGGATACCGATGATGTCTGGGGAGTACCTGACACAGCTTCTGGGGAGGCCGGACAAGCACTTTTACAGTGTGCTGCTGGCGCACAATCCGGATTATTTTCCCCGCTATGCGGAATGGGGAGCGGATTTGGTGCTCGCCGGGCATGTGCACGGGGGCGTGATGAGACTTCCCGTCGGTGGGAAGGGAGTCGTGTCGCCAAGCCTTAGACTCTTTCCGCGGTATGACGGGGGGCTGTTTTCTGAAAGCGGTGTCACAATGCTTGTCAGCAGGGGGCTTGGGATGCATACCATTCCCGTCCGGCTGTTCAATCCCGCAGAGCTTTGGACGGTGACGTTTGAGCCGGACGGGGAGATGGAGAGAACAGACATTCTTTCTTGAAATCAGCCCGGAAAAAAGATACAATATGTGTGTAAAATTTGGAAGGCGTACATGAGGAAGCTATGGCAATACCGATAAAGCTGGAGGTGTTTGAGGGACCGCTGGATCTTCTCCTGCATCTGATTGATAAGAATAAAGTTGATATCTATGATATCCCCATCGTGGAGATTACAGAGCAGTATCTGGAGTACATCAGACAGATGGAGTCTGAGGACATGAATGTCATGAGTGAGTTTTTGCTGATGGCGGCAACCCTGGTTGACATTAAATGCCGTATGCTGCTTCCAAAGGAGGTAAATGAGGACGGGGAGGAGGAAGACCCGCGGGCAGAGCTGGTGCAGAAGCTGCTGGAGTACAAGATGTACAAGTACATGTCCTTCGAGCTGAGGGACAGGCAGGTGGATGCGGCAAAAAACCTTTACCGTGAGCAGAAGCTCCCGGAGGAGGTGGCAGCCTACAGGCAGCCCATCAACTATGAGGAGCTTGTGGGGGATATGACCCTGAACAGGCTGCATGAGATTTTTAAATCCATCGTGCGCAAGCAGGAGGATAAGATAGATCCTATCCGAAGCCAGTACGGGAAGATAGAGAAGGAAGAGGTGGACATGGATGCCAAGCTGCTTTATGTGGAGGCGTATGCCAGAGAGCATAAGCAGTTCAGCTTCCGCAGACTATTGGAAAAGCAGTCCGGCAGGATGGAAATTATAGTGACCTTCTTAATCATTCTCGAGCTGATGAAAATGGGAAAAATTACAATCTGTCAGGAAGAGATTTTTGACGATATTATGATAACGGTAAATGAGGGAGGAACAGGAGATGGAGCGGAGCAGGGCAGAGGCAGTGATTGAGGCCGTTCTGTTTACCATGGGGGAATCTGTGGAGATTGGCAGACTTGCAGATGTGATAGAGGAAGATGTAAAAACGACAAGGACAATCCTGAAGGAAATGGGCGAAAAGTACGAGCGGGAGGAGCGGGGAATCGCCCTGACGCAGTTTGATGATGCGGTGCAGCTTTGTACCAAGGCGGATATGTATGAATATCTGATTCGGATAGCGAAGGCTCCAAGGAAGATGACGCTGACGGACACAGTGCTGGAAACACTTTCCATAATAGCCTACAAGCAGCCCGTCACAAGGGTGGAGGTGGAGCGTGTCAGGGGAGTGAGCTGTGATCATGCAATCAACAAGCTTTTGGAATATGACCTGATTACGGAGCTGGGCAGAATGGATGCACCCGGCAGACCGTTGCTGTTCGGAACGACAGAGCAGTTTTTGCGCTGCTTCGGGGTAAAGAGTCTGGAGGAGCTGCCGGAGTTAAATCCGGTTCAGGTGGAGGAGTTCAAGCAGCAGGCGGAGGCAGAGGTAAAGCTCCGGCTGGATGTCTGAAGGGGCAGCCGCAGCAGAAACGAAATGGCGGTAAAAGAGGCAGCGGAAGTAAATACGGAATGATGACAGCGTGGCAGGAATAAACAGCGAAAGGGCTCATATACTAATTTAGAATTCGGATTTTCAAGGAAGAGAAATGCGGATGAAAAGAAGAGCATGGAACTTTTTCCACGCCTGCATGATAAGGCTTTTGATAGGAGGAATGAGCCTTGTGGCTGGTGTGTGCGGCTTTTCGGCGTCTGCCTTCGCACAGGAGGACTCAGGGGAGAAGCTGACACTGTATGCTTCGTCAGCTGCCCTGATAGATGCGGAAACAGGCAGGGTTCTCTACGGGAAAAATGAGAACTGCCCAATGGCGATGGCGAGCACCACAAAAATTATGACCTGCATTCTGGTTCTTGAAACGGTTGATTTGGATGATGTGCTGACGGTCTCGGCGTATGCTGCGAGCATGCCGAAGGTCAAGCTGTATCTGAAGCAGGGCGAGGAGTATACGGTGCGGGATTTGCTGTATTCCCTGATGCTGGAGTCACACAATGATTCGGCGGTGGCACTGGCAGAGTATGTGGGAAAGCGTTATCTGGAGGAAGAGCTGCTGGAGAAATCCACCGAGAGCTATACCGTTGAGGAAAGCAAAAAGGCGGTTGCGGCATTTGCGACGCGGATGAACGAGAAGGCGGTGCGGCTGGGGTGTGAGGATACCTGGTTTATCACGCCGAACGGTCTGGACGCAACACAGGAGCTTACTCTGCGGGACGGAACCGTGATAAGCAGGGAGCATTGCACCACGGCGGCAGAGCTGGGGAGGATTATGGCGTACTGCATAGGAGCGTCCCCGGCGAAGGATGCCTTTCTGGAGATAACGCGGACGCAGAGCTACAGCTTTGCGGCGAACGGTAGGAGCTTTTTCTGTACGAACCATAATGCCTTTTTGGGGATGATGGAGGGAGCGCTCAGCGGAAAGACCGGCTTTACCGCCAAGGCTGGTTACTGCTATGTGGGTGCTCTGGAGCAAGGCGGGAGAACTTTTGTGGTGGCACTTCTTGCGTGTGGCTGGCCGAACAACAGGACATGGAAATGGAAGGACACGCGGGTGCTGATGCAGTATGGACTGGAGAATTATTTTTATAAAAGCTTCAGCGAGCCGGAGGTGGCTTTTGATGAGAAGTGTTTAAGGCCGATTCCGGTGAGAAACGGACAGACGGACAAATTTGGAACCACGGCGTATGTTGCCGTGACAGTGGAAAAAGGAGGTAATGGGGATGCTGGCTTGGGTGATGTGGCTCTGGGAGCTGATAAAGGGTGGGAAGAAGGGCTCCTGCTGAGAGAGGATGAAAGAATCAGCGTGGAGTATAGCGTGGAGTCCGCACTGGAGGCACCGGTAGAGAGCGGAAGCAGGGTTGGCACCGTGCAGTATCTGGTGGACGGTGTGGTTTACAGACAGGAAAGGCTGGTGACGGCAGGCGGGGTGGAGAGAATTACTCCTGCATGGTGTACGCAGGAAATCCTGTCGAGGTTTCTGCTCAGATGACGGATTAGCCCGCGCGATTGTTTTGTGCAAAAAAATGCAATTCGTTCTTTGCGAGTTGCTTTTTTTGTGCTATACTGTTAAAGACAATAATCGGGGGACTTTGCGACCTTCAACAAATTGTTTGTACTTATTATTTTAAACGGAGGACTGAAAGCATGAGTACTACATCAAAAGCGAGTCAAAGAATAGCAGCTTTACTCGACGACAACAGTTTCGTTGAAATCGGTGCGCTCGTAACTGCAAGAGCGACAGACTTCAACATGAAACCAGACGAAACTCCTTCAGACGGCTGTGTGACCGGCTATGGAGTAATCGGCGGCAAGCCTGTGTATGTTTACAGCCAGGACGCTTCCGTGATGAACGGAACCGTGGGTGAGATGCACGCAGGAAAGATTGCGAATCTCTATGATTTGGCGATGAAAACGGGAGCTCCCGTCATCGGCCTGATTGATTCTGCCGGACTGAGACTGCAGGAGGCTACGGATACGCTGAACGCATTCGGCACCATCTACAGAAAACAGGCAGATGCCTCTGGCGTGATTCCGCAGATTACCGCAGTTATGGGCTCCTGTGGCGGCGGACTGGCACTGCTTTCTACCATGTCGGATTTTACCTTTATGGAAGAGAAGGCAAAGCTGTTTGTGAATGCGCCCAATGCGCTGGATGGAAATGAGATTTCAAGGTGCGATTCCTCTTCGGCGGCATTCCAGGCCGGGGAGAGCGGAGTTGTGGATGTGGTTGCGGATGAGGCGGCTCTGCTTACAAAGATTCGTGAGCTGGTTGCGTTCCTGCCCTCCAATAACAGCGAGGGAAGCGATCTGGTTGAATGCACGGATGATTTGAACCGTGTAAGCCCCGAGCTGGCAGGCTGCGTGGGTGATACCTCCGTTGCACTCTCTCTTCTGGCGGATGACAACAGCTTCTTTGAGGTGAAGGCAGACTACGCAAAGGATATGGTAGTAGGCTTCATGAAGCTGGACGGACTGACTGTCGGCGCCGTGGCAAACCGCAGCGAGATTTACGATGCGGAGGGCAAGACTGCAGAGAAGCTGGATGCCGTTCTCACAAAGCAGGGCTGCGAGAAGGCGGCAGATTTCGTGAGTTTCTGCGATGCGTATGACATCCCCGTTCTCTCCCTTACCAACGTAAAAGGCTACAAGGCAACCATGTGCTCCGAGAAGGGCATTGCGAGGGCTGCCGCAAAGCTTACCTACGCCTTTGCAAACGCGACCGTTCCGAAGGTGAACGTTGTTATCGGCAAGGCGCTCGGAACAGCAGCCATCGCCATGAACTCCAAGGCAGTAGGCGCAGATTTAACCTTTGCATGGCCGGATGCACAGATTGGAACGATGGAGAGCAAGCTGGCGGCCAAGATTATGTATGACGGACAGGGTGCTGACGTAATAAACGAGAAGGCAGCTGAGTATGAGGCACTGCAGCTTTCAGCGACAAGTGCTGCAAAGAGAGGATATGTGGACGGAATCATAGAGGCGGCTGAGACCAGAAAGTATGTCATCAGTGCCTTCGAGATGCTCTTTACCAAGAGTGAGGATCGTCCGGCAAAGAAGCACGGAACAGTATAGAAAGGGTGATTATAATAAGATGAAGAAGAAATTTTTAGCTTTAGTATGTATGATTACCTGTATCTTCGGACTGACCGCCTGCGGAAGTGAGAAAGTATTGACGGAGTACGAGCAGCAGAAGCTGGAAGTGGCAACGCAGGTTGCGACGGAAACCATCGTGCCGATGTTTGCGGAGTTCATGGATGACGAGGTTGCTTCGTATTTTGACGAGAACACCATGCAGGAGATTGAGTACATATTTAGCGATCAGTACGGTCTGAATGTGGACGGCTATGGAGTTAACATGGCAATAGATTCCTTTCACCTTGCGAAGGACTCGGTGGGTGAGTATCAGGGAATCGGTACGGCTGCGGCGGAGATTGATGATAACCAGATTATCATAGAGGTGGAGGTGCTCGGCTCAAAGAAGAATGCCACGGCGGAGGTTATTCTTTCCAATGACAGATTCTTTACACTGGAGTCGGCAGCCCTGAATCCTCAGGAGACCATGGGCGAGCTGATGACTAAGGCAAGTATGAATACGCTGATTGGTATGGGAACCGTATTCATTGTCCTGATTCTGATTAGCCTGATTATTTCCAGCTTCAAGCTGATTTCCAAGGTTCAGAGCGGCAGCGCAAAGAACGAGCCGAAGAAGGCAGAGGCAAATACGGGTATCGACAAGGCGGTGGCACAGATTGCGGCAAAGGAAGCAGAGGCGGCAAACGAGGTTGACAATCTGGAGCTGGTAGCGGTGATTGCGGCGGCAATCGCGGCGAGCAGAGAGGCTACAACCACAGATGGGTTTACAGTCCGCTCAATTATCAGACGGCGGTAAGAATTTATAGGATATTTTGAAAAAAATTGGAGGATAAGAAAATGAAAAACTATACCATTACCGTAAACGGCAACGTATATGACGTAACAGTGGAAGAGGGCGCTTCCGGTGCAGCACCCGTGGCAGTAAAGGCTCCAGCAGCACCCAAGGCAGCACCCAAGGCAGCAGCTCCTGCAGCAGCACCCGCTCCTGCACCTAAGGCAGCTCAGGCTGCAGGAAGCATCGCGATTGAAGCAGGCGCGGCAGGAAAGGTATTCAAGCTGGAGAAGAAGGTGGGAGATGCTGTCAAGAGAGGTGAGGCAGTTATCATCATCGAGGCAATGAAGATGGAGATTCCGGTTGTTGCTCCTGAGGATGGCACCGTTGCAAGTATCGATGTAGCTGTTGGTGATGCGATTGAGGCAGGTGCAGTTCTCGCTACCCTGAACTAATCAGGGGTGCGCTTGATGCACATATCTTCGTAGAAAGACAACAGGAGGTCAACAAATGGAATACATAGGTTCTACGCTGAACAACCTGATTCATCAGACGGCGTTTTTTAACCTGACATGGGGAAACTACGTCATGATAGCGGTTGCGTGCTTTTTCCTTTATCTGGCTATCCGTCACGAGTTTGAGCCCTTGCTCTTACTTCCGATAGCCTTTGGTATGCTGTTGGTAAATATTTATCCCGACATCATGCTTCACGCAGAAGACGCAGCAAACGGTACGGGCGGCTTGCTGTACTATTTCTATAAGCTGGACGAGCTGGCAATTCTTCCCTGCCTGATTTTCCTGGGCGTGGGAGCAATGACAGACTTTGGCCCGCTGATTGCAAACTCGAAGAGCTTCCTGCTGGGAGCAGCGGCACAGTTCGGTATCTTTGCCGCATATTTCGGCGCAATCTGGCTCGGCTTTAACGATAAGGCAGCGGCAGCAATTTCCATCATCGGAGGAGCTGATGGCCCTACCTCTATTTTCCTGGCAGGAAAGCTGGGACAGACGGCTATTCTGGGTCCCATCGCGGTAGCAGCATATTCCTATATGTCACTGGTGCCCATTATCCAGCCCCCCATTATGAAGCTTTTCACCACTGAAAAGGAGAGGAAAATCAAGATGGCACAGCTGCGTCCTGTGTCTAAGCTTGAGAGAATTCTCTTCCCCATCGTTGTAACGATTGTGGTTTGCCTGATTCTTCCCACAACAGCTCCCCTGGTAGGTATGCTGATGCTCGGAAACCTCTTCAGGGAGTCCGGTGTGGTAAGACAGCTGACAGAGACTGCTTCCAATGCGATGATGTACATTGTCGTTATTTTGCTTGGAACTTCCGTAGGTGCAACCACCAGCGCGGAGGCGTTCCTGAATGCGGACACCTTAAAGATTGTCGGACTCGGGCTGATTGCCTTTATGTTCGGTACTGCGGCAGGCGTGCTGTTCGGTAAGCTGATGTGCGTTCTGACCCACGGAAAGGTAAATCCTTTGATAGGCTCTGCAGGCGTTTCTGCCGTTCCCATGGCAGCACGTGTTTCCCAGAAGGTCGGCGCAGAGGCAGACCCGACCAATTTCCTGCTGATGCACGCGATGGGATCCAACGTTGCCGGCGTTATCGGAACAGCGGTCGTAGCCGGCACCTTTATGGCGATATTCGGGGTCTTTTAAGCTGTGCGCAGCCTCCTTCTGAAGATGCGACCGTGCTTGCACGGGAAGCAGCTGTCAGAAGGAGGACTGCATAGAGCGCATAGCGCGATGAAATAGCCCCGGAAAGGGGCTATGAATGCAATTTTTTTACTATCTAAAATATATGGAGGAAATTCGTAATGTCAGAAATGGAAAAGAAACCGATTAAGATTACGGAAACCGTACTGCGTGACGCACATCAGTCTCTGATTGCAACCAGAATGCCCACCGATTTCATGCTTCCCATCGTGGAGAAGATGGACAAGGTCGGCTATCATTCCGTAGAGTGCTGGGGAGGAGCAACCTTTGACGCTTCCTTGCGTTTCCTGAAGGAAGACCCTTGGGACAGGCTGCGCAAGCTGCGTGACGGCTTTAAGAACACAAAGCTGCAGATGCTCTTCCGCGGACAGAATATTCTCGGCTACAGACCTTATGCGGATGATGTGGTGGATGCATTCGTACAGAAGTCCATTGCAAACGGTATTGATATTATTCGTATCTTCGACTGTCTGAATGACCTGCGCAACCTGCAGGAGGCGGTAAATGCAACCAACAGGATGAAGCAGCAGGAGGGCAGAGGTCATGCTCAGGTAGCGCTGTCCTATACGCTGGGTGATGCCTATACTCTGGAGTATTGGGCTGATACGGCAAAGAAGATTGAAGAGATGGGAGCGGACTCCATCTGTATTAAGGATATGGCAGGTCTGCTGGTGCCTTATAAGGCATCTGAGCTGATTGCAGCCATGAAGGAAAATACAAAGCTTCCCATCCAGCTGCATACACACTATACCTCCGGCGTTGCAAGCATGACCTATCTGAAGGCGGTTGAGGCAGGAGTTGATGTGATTGATACGGCTATGAGCCCCTTTGCAATGGGTACTTCGCAGCCCGCAACAGAGGTTATGGTTGAGACCTTCAGGGGAACTCCCTATGATACGGGCTTCGACCAGAATCTGCTCTCTGAGATCGCTGATTACTTCCGTCCTTACAGGGATGAGTGCCTGCAGAGCGGTCTGCTCAATCCCAAGGTAATGGGTGTGGACATCAAGACCCTGCTGTATCAGGTGCCCGGCGGAATGCTTTCCAATATGGTAAGCCAGCTGAAGGAGCAGAATGCAGAGGACAGATATTATGATGTGCTGAAGGAGATTCCCGAGGTGCGTAAGGATTTGGGTGAGCCGCCTCTGGTTACCCCTTCGTCCCAGATTGTCGGAACACAGGCTGTGTTCAACGTGCTGATGGGCGAGAGATACAAGATGGCAACCAAGGAGACAAAGGCTGTTCTGCGCGGTGAGTACGGGCAGACGGTAAAGCCCATGAATCAGGAGATTATTGATAAGGTTATTCCCGGCGAGGAGAGAATTACCTGCCGCTTCGCAGATACTCTGGGCAGCGAGATGGACAAGCTGGAGAATGAAATGAAGGAGTGGAAACAGCAGGATGAGGACGTGCTTTCCTATGCGCTGTTCCCTCAGGTTGCAACTGACTTCTTTAAGTATCGTCAGGCGCAGCAGGAAAAGGTTGATATGTCTCAGGCAGACACGGCAAACGGAGCGTACCCCGTGTAGCGGAAAAGGTCTGTGACAGAGTACCAGATGTAGTACTTGACAAAGACACTTGTAGGAATGTAAAATAACAAGTGTTATAAGCTGGTTGGGAAAGCTGTGTAACATAGGTGTTATGCAGCTTTCCTATTATGCGAAAGAGTGCGCGGCAGCGAAAGGGAACAGGCACTGGGAAAACACGGGAGGAGTAGGGCAGGTATGGCTCGTAAGGAAACAATAACGATTGACAGGATTCTGGATACGGCGTTTACAATGACGAGAGAGGAAGGCTTTTCCAACGTGACGGCGAGAAGGGTGGCGGCAAGGGCGGGCTGCTCCACACAGCCGATTTTTCGTGTGTACAAAAATATGGACGAGCTCTGGCAGGCTGTTTACGAGAAGGCGGCTGTATTTTTTCAGGATTATTACAGTCTGTATCCGAGAATGGGCAGGATGCCCTTTGCTAATCTCGGTATGGCGTATATTGCTTTTGCGAGGGAGGAAAAGCATCTTTTTGAGCTGCTTTTTGTGAGCGGGGATAAGAGCATTGGCAGAAAGAGTATGTATGAGCTTCTGAATGGAAACGTCGGGAATGTGGTCTACGAGATTAATCTGGCGAGAGTGTCCGGGTGCGCTGACCCGCAGGGGCTGTTTATGAAAATGTGGATTTTTATTCATGGGGCGGCGTGTATGTCCCTGACGGGAGATTATGATTTGTCGGATGTGCAGACACTGGAGCTCTTAGAGCGTTCCTATGAGGAATTTGCGGCAGGAAGCCGATAAATGGGAGTCTGTGAGGATGGAAAAACATTATGACATTTTAAGCAGAATATCGGAGAGGTATGCCGGGATGAGCAAGAGCCACAAGGCGATTGCGGGTTATATCACGGAGCACTATGAACAGGCTGTTTTCATGACGGCGGCAAAGCTGGGGGAGACGCTGGGCATCAGTGAATCGACGGTGGTGCGCTTTGCTACCGGCATCGGGTATGGAGGCTATCCGGAGTTTCAGAGGGCACTTGAGGAGTGCGTTAAGGGAAAGCTGGGCAGTGTGCAGCGGATGGATGCAAAGTACGGCAAGAGCTCCCAGTCGGAGGTTCTGACCTCCGTTTTGACGGCTGATATGGAGAAGATTCAGCATACGATAGAAAATCTCGACCCGGCAGCGTTTGAATCGGCAGTCAATACGATACTGGCGGCGGAAAACATTTATATTATGGGTCTGCGAAGCAATGAGCCGCTGGCAGCATTCTTACATTTTTATCTGAATATGATTCGCGGCGGGGTGGTGCTGCTAAAGACAACCAGTGTCAGTGAAACCTTTGAGCAGATGATTCGCATTAATGAAAAGGACTGCTTTATCGGCATCAGCTTTCCGAGATACTCCATGCGGACGCTGAAGGCGATGGAGTTTGCGAGCGATATGAACGCAAAGGTAATTGCCATCACGGATTCCGTAAATTCCCCGATGAATCTTTACTCCTCCTGCAATCTGCTCGCGCGCAGCGATATGGTTTCCATCGTGGATTCGCTTGTGGCGCCTTTGAGCGTGATAAATGCGCTGGTGGTGGCGCTTTGCTTAAGGTGCCCCCAGAATGTGAAGAAAAATCTGGAGAGACTGGAAGAAACATGGAATAATTATCAGGTGTATCTGAACGATGAAATCAATTTTATTGATGATGAGCCGATGCTGAACTATTCCCTGAGAAGAGAGGAATAAGTGACCTGGCGGGATGAGGAAATGATGGAACGTGTAATTGTGGTGGGCGGCGGTGCTGCCGGAATGATGGCGGCGATTTCCGCTGCGGACGGGGGAGCAGAGGTTTTGCTCCTGGAGAAAAACGAAAAGCTGGGAAAGAAGCTGTTCATTACGGGAAAGGGACGCTGTAATGTCACAAATGCAGCGGATATGGAGACTCTGCTTGCCAATGTGTGTACGAACAGGAAATTTCTTTTCAGCGCCTTTTACGGCTATGATAATTATGCGGTGATGCGCTTTCTTGAGCAGGCAGGCTGCCCCTTAAAGACGGAGCGGGGAGAGAGGGTTTTCCCTGTCTCGGACCATTCCTCGGATGTGATTGCGGCGTTTCGCCGTGAGCTGGAGAGGCGCGGTGTACAGATTATGCTGCACACGGAGGTGGAAGAGCTTCTGACGGAGACAACACAGACTTCTCCGGGGCAGCGCGTTTCGGGAGTGTGCCTGAAAAACGGCAGGTGGCTGGCAGCGGACAGGGTGATTGTCTGTACGGGAGGTATCTCGTATCCGTCCACCGGCTCTACGGGTGACGGCTATCGCTTTGCGGAGGAGACGGGACATGGCGTGACGGAAAGGTATCCAGCACTGGTTCCCTTTCGGACGAGGGAGGACTGGTGCAGCCGGCTGATGGGGCTTTCGCTGAAAAACGTGGCGGTACGCCTTGAATGCCGGGGAAGGAATGTATATGAGGGCTTCGGTGAGCTTTTGTTTACGCATTTCGGGGTCAGCGGTCCTTTGATTTTATCGGCGAGCAGCTATTATGTTCACGGCGCTGAGACAGAGCTTTTCATTGATTTAAAGCCGGCGATGGATTTGGAGCTGCTGGACAGGCGGCTGCTGCGGGATTTTGAGGAAAACAAAAACAGACAGTTTAAAAATTCGCTGGGGGCGCTGTTCCCGGCAAGACTGATTCCGATAATGGTGGCGCTTTCAGACATCCATCCGGATAAAAAGGTCAACGAGCTTACGAGGGAGGAAAGACGGCGCTTTGCAGAGCTGATGAAGAAGCTGCCGCTGACGGTGACGGGTACGGGGGGCTTTGCAGAGGCAATCATTACCAGAGGAGGGGTCTCCGTGAAGGACATAAATCCCTCTACCATGGAATCAAAGAAGGTAAAAGGTCTGTTTTTCGCGGGTGAAGTGCTGGATGTGGATGCACTGACGGGAGGCTACAACCTCCAGATTGCATGGTCCACGGGTTACCTTGCCGGACAAAGAGAATAAAGACGAGGAGAAAAAGCAATGAGTTATAATGTGGCGGTTGACGGTCCTGCAGGGGCAGGAAAGAGTACCATCGCAAAGGCGGTGGCAAAGAAAAGGAATCTGATTTATGTGGATACGGGGGCAATGTATCGTGCCATGGCGCTGTTTATGCTGCGTGAAGGGGTGGATTTACAGAATCAGGAAAGCATCGCGGCAAAATGTGAGGAGGCGGATATTACCATCCGCTATGTAGACGGTGTTCAGGTGGTATTCTTAAACGGAGAGGATGTGAATGCCTATCTGAGGACGGAGGAGGTAGGAAATACCGCTTCCGTTATCAGCCCGATTCCGAAGGTGCGTAAGAAGCTGGTGGCGTTGCAGCAGAAGCTGGCTGCGGAGAGTGACTGTATCATGGACGGCAGGGATATCGGTACCTGCGTGCTGCCGAATGCACAGGTAAAGATTTATCTCACGGCAAGCAGTGCGGTTCGGGCGAAGAGACGCTATGATGAGCTTGCGGCAAAGGGCGAGTCCTGTGACTTGCTGAAGATTCAGAAGGACATAGAGGAGAGGGATTATCGGGATATGCACAGGGAAACTTCTCCCCTGAAGCAGGCAAAGGACGCTGTCGTGGTGGATACCTCGGATATGACGGTGGAAGAAGTGATTGAGCGGATTATTGCGCTGTGCGTGTAAATGCCGGAACGCTGACGCAAAAAAAGAGGGAGAGGCTATGGAGGTAAGACTGGCTGAATGCGCGGGCTTCTGCTTTGGTGTAAAGCGCGCTGTGGATACGGTGTATGAGCAGCTGGGAAAGGGGAAAACTATTTATACCTATGGCCCGATTGTTCATAATGAGGAGGTTGTCAGGGAGCTGACGGAAAAGGGCGTCAGGGTGCTTGAGTCAAGAGAGGCGCTGGAAGCAAAACTCACGGAGAGGGAGGACTTTGGAGAGGCCGCCGTGGTTATACGGGCGCACGGTGTGCCGGAGGAGGTCTACCGCATCATGGAGGCGGGCGGAGTGGAATGCATTGATGCAACCTGTCCTTTTGTGAAGAGGATTCACAGAGTGGTAGAGAAGGAAAGCCGCGATGGGGCGCATATTATCATTATCGGCAATCCCGGGCATCCCGAGGTGGAAGGCATTGTGGGGTGGTGCAGGGGAGCTGCCACTGTGATAGAGGAGCCGGAGGAGGCGGAAAAATTTACTCCGGCGGAAGGGGAAAGGCTGTGCGTAGTTGCCCAGACGACATTTAACTACAAGAAATTTCATTATATAGTTGAAATTTTTCAAAAAAAAGGTTACAATATCAGTGTTGTGAATACCATATGTAACGCAACGGAGGAGCGCCAGCACGCAGCAAGAGCACTTGCCGCGGAGGCGGATGTAATGATTGTAATAGGAGGAAAACACAGCTCCAACACGCGGAAACTGTACGAAATCTGCAGGGAGGAGTGTGCGGATACCTGTTATATACAGACACTGGATGACTTGCGTTTAGAGCTGCCTAAAGCTGTTCGCCTGGTGGGTATTACAGCGGGGGCTTCCACCCCCAATAAATTAATCGAGGAGGTTCAAAATTATGTCAGAATTAACTTTTGAACAAATGTTGGAAGATTCAATTAAGACAATACATTCAGGAGAGGTAGTCGAAGGTACAGTCATCGATGTCAAGGCAGATGAGATCGTATTGAACATCGGATACAAGTCAGACGGTATTCTTACCAAGAATGAGTATACCAATGATTCCAGCGTGGATTTGCGCACGGTGGTAAAGCCCGGCGACACCATGGAGGTAAAGGTTCTTAAGGTGAACGACGGTGAGGGACAGGTTGTCCTGACCTATAAGCGTCTTGCAGCAGACAGAGGAAACAAGAGAATCGAGGAGGCGTTCAATAACAGGGAGGTGCTTAAGGCAACTGTTTCGCAGGTGCTCGAGGGCGGTCTCAGCGTGATTGTGGACGAGGTTAGAATTTTCATTCCCGCAAGTCTGGTTTCCGATACCTATGAGAGAGACCTGAATAAGTATGCAGGACAGGAAATTGAGTTTGTAATCAGCGAGTACAATCCTAAGAGGAGAAGATACATCGGCGACCGCAGACAGCTTGTGTCTGCCCAGAAGGCAGAGCTTCAGAAGGAGCTGTTCGCAAGAATCCACGAGGGCGACATCGTGGAGGGTATCGTTAAGAATGTTACGGACTTCGGTGCGTTTATCGATTTGGGTGGTGCAGACGGTCTGCTTCATATTTCCGAAATGTCGTGGGGACGCGTAGAGCATCCCAAGAAGGTGTTCAAGGTTGGCGACCAGCTCAAGGTGCTGATTAAGGAAATCAATGGCAGCAAGATTGCCCTTTCTCTGAAGTTTGATGACGCAAATCCCTGGAAGGATGCCGCTGATAAGTATGCAGTCGGCAGTGTTGTAACCGGAAAGGTTGCAAGAATGACGGACTTCGGTGCATTTGTAGAGCTTGAGCCCGGTGTGGATGCGCTGCTCCATGTTTCCCAGATTTCTAAGGATCATGTTGAGAAGCCGGCTGATGTGCTGAGCGTCGGTGAGGAAGTAACGGCAAAGGTTGTTGACTTCAACGAGGCAGACAGAAAGATTTCCTTGAGCATCAAGGCGATGCTTGCTCCCGAGCCTGTGGAGACAGAGGAGGACGCGGATGTGGTTTCCGTGGACATTGATGCCGTAATCGCAGCACAGGGCGAGGAGGATGCCGAGTAGGCTTTCGGCAGAGTACAGGGACTGCGAATACAATAAAGAGCGGGGTGGACAGGCGTGACTTATGATTATGAGTACCTGAAGAAGGAAGTGCTGTCGCTGACGACGATAGATTTAAACTGCTACAAGGAAAAGCAGATGAAACGCCGGATAGATGCGCTGATAGCCAAGAACAGAATCGAGGGCTATGACAGATATGTACAGGCGCTGAAAACGGACAGGAAGATGTTTGAGGAATTTGTCAATTTCATCACCATCAATGTGTCTGAGTTTTATCGGAATCCTGAGCAGTGGAGGCTTCTGGAGGAGCAGGTGCTGCCTAAGCTGATTGAGAGGTTCGGAAGTAATCTTAAAATCTGGAGTGCCGCATGTTCGACGGGAGACGAACCCTATTCGCTTGTGATGGCTCTTTCAAGGCTTGTGCCGCTGAACCAGATTAAGATTTTTGCCACCGACCTTGATAAGCAGGTGATTGCAAAGGCGAAGGTCGGGCTGTACTCAGAAAAGAGTATTTTATCCGTTCCGGCTGATTTAAAGAAGAAGTATTTCACTCAGGTGGGACCTTCCTATAAGATTGCCAATGAGATTAAGGCGAGGGTGGAGTTTAAGGAGCACAATCTGCTTAGGGATGCTTACCCGACGGATTTCAATCTGATTGTCTGTCGCAATGTGTTGATTTATTTCACAGAGGAAGCAAAGGATGAGGTGTTCCGTAAGTATTTTAAGTCGCTTTCCAGCGGCGGTGTGCTGTTTATCGGCAGCACGGAACAGATTATGAATTATCGGGAAGTGGGATATGACAGAATGAATTCCTTCTTTTACGAAAAGCCCTGATAAATGATAAAAAGCTTTCACGGACAGTCCGTCCGCGAAAGCTTTTTTTAATCCGTCCGACAACACAAGCTCTGATGTTCCCATCCATCAGTGTGGATAATCAGTAGATGGATGCCATCATATTCAGAATGTGCGATGCGTAATCGCAGAATGCCTGTCGGTTCTTCTTAAGCTCATCCGTCAGCTCAAAGAAAATTTCCCGGCTCTTATAATCCCTTTTGAAGAAGGGCTTGAACAGAATGTCCCACTGGGGAAGATAGCTTGCGTATTTACGGGTATAGCAGGTGGCTGCCGTTGCACTGACACGATGCTCCTTTTCCACGAAGCCGGCAACGGACCTGTGAAGGGCAACGTCTTCGGTGGGCAGATAGTAGTAGTCGTGGTAGTTGGAGTAAAAGTATTTTAACTCTTCCTCGTAAATGGGAACCTTCAGGGCGGCGTCTGTTCCCTCTCCGCGGAAATAGCATCCGCCTGCGGAGGCGCTTACCGGAACGGGAAGGGGCTGCTCTAAATTAAGGTGGATGATAAGCTCTCTGCGCGTTTTACCGTTTACGTCCCTGTAGGAATTCGCCTGTACCTTTCTTGCGCGCACTGGCTGGTTAAACAAATCATAGTAGGAGAGCATGGGGAGCGTCTCCAGCATTCCTTTCAGGTCATCAGCGTTATGGAGAAACAGGGAATTTTCGGAAAATTCCGAAGGGTTTTTGACATAATCGTGATAAATCCCGATGAGCTCACCGCCGGAAAAAACATCCTTTCTGTCGATGCCGAGGAACTGCTCCAGAGTCTTCTGCTTACAGTTTGGCAGCTTCAGGAAAAATTTGTAGGGAGCTATCCGCTTGTAGAGGTCGATTCCCTGGAGACTATCAAAGCTGTACGAAAGCGAAAGCTGCTCGCATTTCTGGGTGAGAAACGGCAAATCGAAGTTATTGCCGTTAAAATGAATCAGATAGCGGTATAGCTTTGCAAATTCAAAAAATGCCTTCAGAACATCGGCTTCCTGACTGTAATCCTCTGCCATCCATTGGATGGTTCGCCACTTTCCGGCGAGATAGTATGCGCAGCCTATCAGATAAAGCTTAGAGGAGCGTGCGGTAAAGCCGGTCGTCTCAATATCAAGGAACAGAATGCGCTCAAGGGGAGCGAGCCTGTCTAAGGGATAGGAAATGGAGAAGCCCTCCAATACTTCCTCGGATACTTTCATGTCCAACCTCCGTTGCAGAATATAGTACTTTCATGATAGCATAAAATTGAATTTTGCAGTAGTATTTTATCGAAAAAAATAGTATATTAAATTTATAAATGGGGAAAGGACGGGGGCGTATGGCAAAGTTGACGTTTGTGGGCGGAATACATACCTATGACGGGAAGGATTTGTCTAAGGATAAGCCTATTCAGGATGTACTGCCCAAGGGAGAGCTGGTGTATCCGCTGTCTCAGCACATCGGAGCGCCGGCAAAGGAGATTGTAAAAACAGGTGACAGGGTACTGGCAGGGCAGAAGATAGCGGAGGGCGCAGGCTTTGTCTCTGCAAACATCTATGCGTCCGTCTCAGGTACGGTGAAGGCGATTGAGCCGAGAAGAACCGTGACGGGAGACCTCGTGAAGAGCATTGTTCTGGAGAATGACGGCCTGTACGAGAGCACGGAATTTTATCCCGTGGCACCGCTCGACAAGCTAAGCCGCGAGGAAATTATTGATATTGTCAGAGAAGCCGGAATTGTGGGAATGGGAGGCGCGGGCTTCCCAACTCATGTAAAGCTCTCTCCGCAGAAGCCGGAGAAGATTGATTACGTCATTGCAAACTGTGCGGAGTGCGAGCCGTATTTAACCTCCGATTATCGAAGACTGTTAGAGGAGCCGGAGAAGCTCATAGGCGGCTTAAGGATTATACTGAGGCTGTTTGAGAATGCGCAGGGGATTCTTGCCGTGGAGGATAACAAGCCGGAGTGTATCACGCTGCTTAAGCAGCTGACGAAGGACGAGCCGAAAATCACGGTGAAGGCACTGAAAACAAAGTATCCTCAGGGTGGCGAGCGTCAGCTGATATATGCGACTACGGGAAGAAAAATCAATTCCGGGAAGCTTCCGGCGGATGTGGGCTGTATTGTCAATAATGTGGATACCATGGTGGCTGTGTACAGAGCGGTTGCCGAGGGACGTCCGCTGATGGAGAGAATTGTGACCGTTACGGGAGATGCGGTGGCTGAACCGAGAAACCTACGCGTGCGCATCGGAACAAGCTATCAGGAGCTGCTTGAGGAGGCAGGGGGCTTTTGCAGACAACCGGAGAAAATTATCTGTGGCGGTCCGATGATGGGCTTTGGAATGTTTGATTTGAATGTACCGACGACAAAGACCTCGACGGCACTGCTTGCACTGACGAAGGATGAAGCTTCCGCCTTTGAAACAGGTCCATGCATCAACTGCGGGCGCTGTGTGGAAGCCTGCCCGGAACGGCTGATTCCCAGCAGACTGGCGGACTGTTCCGGACGATTTGACGAGGAGGGCTTTCGGTTGTACGACGGTATGGAATGCTGTGAATGCGGCTGCTGCAGCTATGTATGCCCTGCCAAGAGACCGCTGACCCAGCAGATTAAATCCATGCGGCGGCTGCAGCTTGCAAAGAAGAAGGGGGAGAAAAAAGCATGAGCGGACTGTTGAAGGTATCGTCGAATCCGCATATTCGTTCCAGGGTGACAACCAACGGCATTATGCTTGCGGTGATTGTTGCACTGATGCCGGCCGTCGGCTTTGGAATTTACAATTTCGGACCGAGGACACTCGCGGTTGTGCTGACGACGATAGCGTCCACGGTGCTGACGGAGGCACTGTTTGGGCTTTATACAAAGAAACTGACCATCACGGACTTATCGGCGGTTGTGACGGGGCTTTTGCTTGCCATGAACCTTCCGGTGACGATTCCGCTCTGGATGTCGGCTCTGGGCGGAGTGTTTGCCATCCTGATTGTAAAAATGCTCTTTGGCGGTCTGGGGCAGAATTTTGTAAACCCCGCTCTGGCGGCGCGATGCTTTCTTTTGATTTCCTTCCCGTCGGAGATGACCTCCTTTGCCTGTGATGCCTATACGGGAGCGACTCCGCTTGCGGCACTGAAGACGGGAGAACAGGTGAATGTACTGGATATGATAATAGGAAAAACGGCAGGGACAATCGGCGAAACCTCCGTGCTTGCACTTTTGGCTGGTGCCTGCTTTCTGATTCTGCTGGGCGTGATTGACCTGCGCGTTCCGGGAAGCTATCTTGTGAGCTTTGCCCTGTTTATGGGACTGTTCGGCGGGCATGGCTTTGACCCGGCATATCTGACGGCGCAGCTCTCCGGAGGAGGACTGATGCTGGGTGCCTTTTTCATGGCAACGGACTATGTGACGCGTCCCATAACGGTAAAGGGACAGTACATATTTGGTATCTTTCTCGGAATTATGACAGGAATCTTCCGCGCCTTCGGACCGGGAGCGGAGGGCGTTTCCTATGCGATTCTTCTGGGCAATCTGCTGGTACCTCTGATTGAAAGGCTGACAAAGCCGGTTGCCTTCGGATGCGAGAAGGGAGGGAAACGCCATGAGCAGGGCTGATGACAGGAGAGTGATGCTGAGGGAAGCCGGAATCCTTTTTGCGATTACCCTGATTTCGGGGATGCTTCTGGGATTTTTCTATGAACTGACAAGAACACCGAGGCAGCTGCAGCAGGAGAAGGCAGTCCGCGAGGCGTGTATGGCGGTATTCCCGGAGGAAGGGTATACGGCTGCCGGGATAGGCTTTACAGAGTGTAGCTATGTGCCGGATGCAGAGCTTGCGTCAGAGCTTGCGAAAAACGGCGTTACAATCGGACAAGCCTATGCTGCACAGGCGCAGGACGGTGAGCTTTTCGGGTGTGTGATAGAGGTGACGACTTCAGAGGGCTACGGCGGTGACATCGTGCTTTATGTCGGCGTGCGCAGCGACGGAACGGTAAACGGGGTCTCCATTCTGGACATCAGCGAGACTCCGGGACTTGGCATGGAGGCTCCCAATGTGCTGGTGCCACAGTTTGCGGGGAAGAAGGCAGACAGCTTTGTCTATACGAAAACAGGCGCAAAGCCGGACAGCAATGAGGTGGATGCCATCGCTTCTGCGACGGTGACGACGAAGGCTGTTACCGATGCGGTGAACGGCGGACTGAGAGCAGGAATTAAGCTGCTGGAAACGATGGGAGGTGCCGGCGATGAATAAAGCGGGAGAACGTCTGCTAAACGGCATTATAAAAGAAAATCCGACCTTTGTGCTGACACTGGGAATGTGCCCGACACTGGCGGTCACTACCTCGGCGATGAACGGACTGGGGATGGGACTGACAACCATGGTAGTGCTGGCGCTGAGCAATCTGTTCATTTCCCTGCTGCGGAAAATAATTCCCGCAAGAGTAAGGATTCCGGCGTTTATTGTGATTATCGCATCCTTTGTAACGATAGTACAGCTGCTTCTGGAGGCGTATCTGCCCTCCCTGAACCAGTCACTGGGGGTATATATTCCACTGATAGTGGTCAACTGCATCATTCTGGGACGGGCGGAGGCATACGCCTATTCCAATCCGCCGATTTCCTCCTTTTTTGACGGCATGGGAATGGGGCTTGGCTTTTCCCTTGCACTGACCTGCATCGGCTCTGTCAGGGAGCTTCTGGGTGCAGGAAAGCTCTTTGGCATGGAGGTGATGCCGGAGGCATTTACGCCCATCCGTATTTTTGGACAGGCACCCGGAGCCTTCTTCGTGCTGGCCATGCTGGTTGCGGCGCAGAATGTGCTGAAGGAAAAGAGGAAGAGAGCAGGAAAAGCCTATGAGAAAATCGGCTCCGGCTGTAGTGAGGACTGCATGAGCTGCTCTCAGCAGGGCTGCTCCAGGCGCTTTTATGATGAGAGTGCAGTTCCTCAGTGTGAAAGCGTGAAAGCGGAGGCAGACGGAGAAGAGCCGGAAAAGGAAATAGAGATTCTGGATTTGGAAGAAGAGGGGAGATAAATGGATAGTGTAAAGGAATTAATGGTTCTGTTAATCAGCTCCTCTCTGGTGAGCAACGTGGTGCTGAGTCAGTTTCTGGGGCTGTGTCCCTTCCTGGGGGTTTCCAAAAAGGTCAGGACTGCGGGCGGCATGGGCGTTGCGGTTATCTTCGTCATCACACTTGCCAGCGCGGTGGCGGGGATCATCAATCAGTATGTTCTAATCCGCTTTCAGGTGCAGTATCTGGATACCATCGTCTTTATTCTGGTGATTGCGGCACTGGTACAGTTTGTGGAAATGTTTCTGCGAAAGTCGATGCCGTCTTTGTATGAGGCGCTCGGGGTGTATCTTCCGTTAATTACCACAAACTGCGCTGTGCTGGGAGTGGCAATCAACAATGAGCAGGCAGGGTACGGCATTCTTACGGGTGTGGTAAACGGCTTTGCGACTGCGGTGGGCTTTACCGTTGCAATCGTCATTCTGGCGGGAATCCGTGAGAAAATAGAGTATAATGACGTGCCGAAGGCATTTCGCGGAATGCCGATTGTTCTGCTGACGGCAGGACTGATGTCGATAGCCTTCGTGGGCTTTTCGGGGCTTTTGTAGAGGGGGAGGAGAGCGCATGGACGTAACAGGAGTGATAACAGCTACGGTGATAGTCGGCGTTGTCGGCGCTTTCGTGGGAATTTTTCTCGGCGTCGCCGGACTTGTTTTTAAGGTAAAGGTGAATGAGAAGGAGGAGGCGGTTCTAGCCGTACTTCCCGGAAATAACTGTGGCGGCTGCGGATACGCAGGCTGTTCTGCGCTGGCGGCTGCGATTGCTGCGGGGGAGGCACCCGT
Organism: uncultured Acetatifactor sp.; assembly: GCA_964475665.1. Lineage (GTDB taxonomy): Bacteria > Bacillota > Clostridia > Lachnospirales > Lachnospiraceae > Acetatifactor. Next base: position 75,740 of record CAYZAU010000002.1, read on the forward strand.
TAACGCCTGCCCGGTAGGCGGGAGCAGGGTCGGCGAAAAGGTGGCTGAGATTATGGGAGTGGAGGCAGAGGCGGCTGTGAGAAGGGTTGCCTTTGTCGCGTGTCAGGGTGATTGTGAGAAGGCGGGAAGAAATTATGATTACAGCGGTGCAGAGGACTGCCGTATGATGAGCTTTGTGCCGGGAGGCGGGCCCAAGTCCTGCAACAGCGGCTGCCTGGGCTATGGAAGCTGCGTGCGGGAATGCCCCTTTGATGCAATTCATGTAGTGAATGGAGTGGCCGTGGTTGACAGACAAGCCTGCAAGGCGTGCGGCAAATGTGTTGCCGTATGTCCGAGGCATTTAATTTCTCTCGTGCCCTATGAGGCAAAGCTGGCAGTGGCGTGCAGCTCCACGGACAAGGGGCCTGTCACGATGAAGGCGTGCTCGGTGGGCTGCGTGGGCTGCGGAATCTGTGTGAAAAACTGTCCTGCGGGAGCAATAAGCGTGACGGATTTTCATGCGACCATCAATCAGGAAAAATGTACAGGCTGCGGAAGCTGTCAGGAGAAATGTCCCAAGAAGGCAATTGTGGACTGCCGGAAAGAACGTAAGGAAGAGGAAAGCGTGAAGAATGAGCGGAATAAGTGAGAAAGCAGAAAACAGAAGCCGTAGGGTGGCGGTTGCGGGAATGCTCCTTGCAGTGGGTATCTTACTGCCGTTTATAACGGCTCACGGGTTTGGAATACCCGGCACGGTTCTGCTGCCCATGCACCTTCCGGTGCTTCTTTGCGGCTTCTTGTGCGGCCCGGGCTATGGTGCGCTGACGGGTTTTGCCCTGCCCCTTATAAGCAGTGTGCTTACGGGAATGCCGGTGCTTTTTCCCATGGCACTTATTATGGCAACAGAGCTTGCGGCTTACGGTCTGGTGACGGGATTATTGTATCACAGGACGAGACTGGGAAAGTGGCGTTACGGGGTTTATCCCACACTGCTTGCGGCGATGGTCTGCGGAAGAATCTGTTACGGGCTGACCTTTCAGGTGCTTGTGCTTGTGGCGGGGCAGCTTAAGGCTGCGACCGTCTGGACAGCTATTGCGGTGGGGCTGCCGGGGATTCTTGTCCAGCTTTTGCTCATTCCGCCCATTGTGACAGCTGTTTCGGGCGCTTACGGCAAAGGGCGGCGCAGGGCAGTTACCTCTGCGGTGAATCTGATTGGTGAGGACAGGGCTGCCTGTATCGTCATTAAGGACGGAGTGATTGTGCACTCGGAGACAGGAAGGGGTGTAGCCCCGATTATCCGGCTGTGCGAGAGCGGCATCCTGCGGGACGCGGATGTGGTGGATAAGGTGGTTGGAAAGGCAGCTGCCATGGTGATGACACATGGCGGAGTGCGAACCTGTCATGCGGTTACCATCAGCAGACCGGCATTGGAATGGCTTAAACGGCACAGGGTGCAGACGGAGTATGACAGCTGTGCGGAGTATATTGTCAACAGAGCCGGAGACGGAATGTGTCCGATGGAGCAGACGGTGAGGGAGCTGGAGGACGATAAGGATATTATTGAGATATTGAAGGAGAAGCTTGCAGAGCTTCAGAAGGCAAAAGGAGAGCCGTCGTGAGATTACCTGAGAATTATGAGGAGCACACGGGGATGACCCCTGCGGTGGTGATGAGCATTGTGGCAGTGACTCTGTTAGTAGGTGTGATACTGATGATAGTGCTTCTGATGAACAATGACAGAAAAACAGATGCCGGCGCGTCAACGCCGCAGGGAGCCTTAGGAATCTCTCCCATCATTACGGACGAGGCGGGAGGGAGTGAAGCAGGCAGCAGCGTGCCGCAGAGTCAGACGGGCACGGGAGGACTGACACCGGATGACCTGGATTTCTGGGATATGTATCCGCAGGAGACGGACACCCAAGAGGCTGCGGGGGCGGCTGCTTCGGGCGAAAAGCCGCAGGAGACGGTGACCAATGACCCTGCAACGGATGGAAAGCATACCCGGATTGAGTATGCGGACGGTAAAGAGGAGTGGGTTTTAATCAGTCCGTATCTTCCCAAGCATGAGTATGATTTTACAAAGCTGGTCTGTCAGTCGGATATCATGAAATATTATGAGGACGGAAAACAGATTTCCTATGTGGGAGTGGATATTTCCAAATATCAGGATTATGTTGATTTTGTCAAGGTGAAAAAGGCGGGAATCGACTTTGTGATGCTAAGAGTCGGGGCAAGAGGCTACGGGACGGGACAGCTGATAGAGGATGATTACTTCAGCGAAAACCTAAAGCGTGCCACGGATGCCGGACTTGAGGTAGGCGTTTATTTCTTTTCGCAGGCAGTCACAAAGGAGGAGGCGGTAGAGGAGGCAAACATGGTGCTGCAGAGCCTTGGTGAGTATCGGATTTCTTATCCGGTTGCCTATGATATGGAACGGATTGAGAATGATACGGCGAGAACGGACAGCTTAAGCCGGGCGGAAAAGACGGAGATTGCGAAGACATTTCTGGATACCATTGCCGCTGCGGGCTATAAGACGATGCTTTACGGTGACAAGGAATGGCTCATCAAACAGATAGATATGTCGAAGCTGACGGCGTATGACGTATGGCTGTCCCAGCAGACGGATATTCCGGATTACCCGTACAGATTCACCATGTGGCAGTACAGTCAGGAGGGCTCTGTGGACGGAATCGCCGGATATGCGGATATGAACATCAGCTTTATTGATTATGCGGAAAAATAAGAAGCAGGGTATTTGCCTATCGTCCGTAAGGCTTATGGGCGGTAGGCAATAATTTTTTCGGAAACGGGCAGGCTCACATAAAGCTCTGCGTATCTGCTGGGAGGGAGACCTTCGATGTAGTTTGGGGTATAGCTGCGGGTGACACCGTTTTGCCGGAGTATGTCGATTGCCTTATTATAGGCGATGGCAGCCTCCTCCTTAGTGGCGTAGCGTCCCACAAGATAATTTCCCCTGATATGGATGCGGACGGCGTAGCAGAGCCGTCCGTTTTTTGTCTCTCTGCTGACCCCGTGATAGGTGTTGATAATCTCAAGGTTTTCACGGCGGAAATCGGTGCGGTCTCCGTTGATAAAGCGAAAGTCTCGTCCCTCTTTCGCGTAGGGCTTGATGCCGTATCTTCCGGCGATGCTGACCTGCAGTCCGTAATCCGCCACAAAATAGTGTGTTCCGCGGCACATGATTTTATGGGAGGAATAATAGAACAGGTCATCCGGGTCAAATTTGAGTATATGGGTCGGGGAGAGGTAGTAATAAAAGAGCTTCCGTCCTACATAGATGGGATTCCCGAAATACAGACCGTTATCCCTGAAGTTAATCAGACAAATCCATTTTTCAAAGGGAAGCGGTGAGGAGGTACGGTAATCCTCGGGGGCGATGGTGCGCGTGCTTAACAGGCGGCGTCCCTCCAGATAAGCGGCGTGAGCCGCCTCTGCGGAGGAAAAGCTGCCGAGGCTGATGTGTTTTCTGCGGTGAGTAAGGGAAGCACGGTAGTATACGACACCGCTTTTTTTTGTGGCGGGAAAGACTCCCTCATAGTGGGGCGGCTTCGGCACGGAAAGATTCCTCCTGTCCTGTTTTCTTGTGATTCAGTATAGCATTTTCAGATATATTTTTCAATTTCCTTTCATATACTGATATATCGGACATGCATTGTGCGGGAAAGGATTGAGAAAAATGTATAAGAAGGCGATGAGTCTGCTTCTGGCGGGTAATCTGGTGCTTATGCTCGGCTTTGTATGCATCAGGGAGGCAGAAGCGGCGAGGCTTACCACACAGCCGGCTGCCACGCTGAGGCTGTGTGAGCTGGAGGAAAAGGCAGAAGCGGGGAAAGATGGCGCGGAGAGGGAAGAGGCTACTGCAGAGTGGGAGAAGGCTGCCGGACTGCGTAATGATACAGAACGGGCGGATGCGCACAGAGCGGGAGATACAGAGACGGCAAACCGTGGCATGGGAATTGCGGATGTGGCGGTTTCCGGACAGCGGATAGTGGATTATCAGGTGGTGGAGCAGAAGCTTTTGTACCATCTGGAGGAGACTGAGCTGGATGTGCTGCTTAAGATTGTGGAGGCAGAGGCGGGAGGTGAGGATGAGGAAGGAAAGCTTCTGGTGGCGAATGTAGTGTTGAACAGGCTAAACAGCGACAAGTTTCCGGAGAGCGTTACGGAGGTGGTTTTCCAGCAGTCCAACGGAGTGACGCAGTTTTCTCCGGTCGCAAACGGCAGCTATTACAGGGCTCAGGTGAGCGAGGAAACCGAGAGGGCGGTCGAAAGGGCGCTGGAGGGAGAGGATATTTCAGAGGGGGCGCTCTACTTTGCAGCCAGAAAATACGCGGACAGTGAGAAGATGAAGTGGTTCGACAGCAACCTGACATTCCTGTTTAGTCATGGTGGACATGAATTTTTTAAGTGAGGCGTTTTTTGAAATAAATTCCTTGCCATGAAGAAACATTTATGTGATAATTGAATGCAGATGTTTTAATTTGTAAATGTCAGGAACGGAGAAATGAATACGAACAAATCGTGGAGCAATATCGGAGAGGAAATTCGCGAAGCGGTGGAGAACGCCCTGAAAACCGGAGACTTCACGGAGCTTGGCAGCGCGGTCTCAACCACCGTGAAGGATGTGTCGGATAAGGTTGGACAGGCTGTCTCCGATGGGAAAAATACAACACATAATTACACAAAGCAATGGGAAAACGTGACGCAGGAGAGAAAGCGTGCCCAGCGGGAAAAGGAAAGACAGGAACGGGAAAAGGCTGCCGTGGCAGCCGCAACGAGGGCGCCCTTTGTGAGAAAGGGCAGAATATCGGGTGTTCTGTATCAGGTGTTTGGCGGAATCGGCACGGGTGTTATGGCGATTTTATCAGCTGTCTTTGTGGGACTGGGTATCGGTCTGGGCGGCGGCTTTGAGGTTGCTGCCGGTATTTTTGTGGCGCTGCTTCTTGGCTTTGGCGTAATGACCCGTGTGGGCTGCAGCAAGCGGGCGCAGCTGCGTCGTGCTGAAAAATACCTGGAGCTGACAGGTCACAACCATTACATGAATGTGGAGGATTTGGCACTTCACACGGGGAAAACGAAAAAGTACGTCCTGAAGGACTTGAAAAAGCTGCTGGATGAGGGCTTTTTCCCGGAGGGGCATCTGGACAGGCAGGAGACCTGCCTGATGCTGGACGATAAGATATACAGGGAGTACTTAAATCTTGAGAAGCAGAAGCGGTTGCAGGAGAGGGAGCAGCTTGCAAAGGAGCTGAAGGAAAAGCAGGATACTGCCAAGGGCACGGCGCTGAAGAAAGAGGACGCTGCGTCAGACAGCGAGCTGGATGCCATGATTGCCGAGGGACAGCGGTGTATCAGAAAGCTGCGGGATATGAATGATAACATACCGGGCGAGGAGATATCGGCAAAGCTCTTCAGACTGGAGAATCTGCTGAAGGAGATTTTTGACGGACTGCGTGAGCATCCCGAGCAGATGCCCCAGATGCAGAAGTTTATGAACTATTATCTGCCGACCACCTTAAAGCTGGTGGCGGCGTATGAGGAATTTGATGATTTGAGCGCGCAGGGGGAGGAAATTATAGAGGCAAAGGCGGAGATAGAGAAAACGCTGGATGCCATCAACGATGCTTTCGCAGAGCTGCTCAACAGAATGTTCCGCGGTACGGCGTTTGACGTGACAACGGATGCCCAGGTGCTGCAGACGATGCTTGCAAGAGAGGGGCTGACGGGGCAGAGGGAATTTGAAACCATCAGGAAGTAGATTTCACATAAGAGACAGGAGGGTAACATAAATGAACGATATTGACAAGCTGTTAAAGGAGGCACCGACCCTTACCTTTGAAGCGGTCCCGGAGGAGCCGCAGAGACCGGCTGTCTCCGAAAAGGAGACGGTGACGGCACTTGCGGAGGATGTGGAGAAGGTACAGCTGACCCCGGAAGAGCAGAAGATGGTGGATGACTTCGCGGCACAGATTGACATCAGAAATACACAGGCTGTCATGCAGTATGGCGCGGGCTGCCAGAAGAAGATTGCGGATTTTTCCGAGACGGCGTTAAGCAGTGTGCGAACCAAGGATATGGGCGAGGTCGGCGAGATGCTGACGCAGGTGGTCGCAGAGCTGAAATCCATAGAGGATAACGAGGAGGAAAAGGGAGGCTTCTTCGGCATCTTCAAAAAAAATGCCAACAAGCTTGCCAATATGAAGGCGAAGTACGATAAGGCAGAGGTTAATGTCAACAAAATCAGCGATGCCTTGGAGGCGCACCAGATTGTGCTGCTTAAGGATGTAGCGATGCTGGATAAGATGTATGAGCTGAACCTGAATTACTTCAAGGAGCTGTCAATGTACATCATGGCAGGAAAGCAGAAGCTGAAGGAGGCTGTGGAGGTGGAGCTTCCTGCGATGGTGGCGCGAGCAGAGCAGTCCGGGCTTCCGGAGGATACTCAGGCAGCGAGAGATTTCTCCGAGATGTGCAACCGCTTTGAAAAGAAGGTACACGACCTGGAGCTGACCAGAATGGTTTCCCTGCAGATGGCACCGCAGATTCGCCTGATTCAGAATAACGATACCGTGATGAGCGACAAAATCCAGTCCACGCTGGTGAATACAATTCCTCTGTGGAAGAGCCAGATGGTGATTGCTATCGGTCTGAACCATTCCACGGATGCTGCCAGGGCTCAGAGAGAGGTCAGCGACATGACCAACGAGCTGCTGAAAAAGAATGCGGAGAATCTTAAGACGGCAACTCTGGAGACTGCGAGGGAAAGCGAGAGAGGCGTTGTAGACATTGAGACGCTTCAGACGACCAATCAGGCGTTAATCGGCACGCTGGATGAGGTACTGAAAATCCAGGAGGAAGGGCGCGAAAAGCGCAAAAATGCCGAGGCAGAGCTTCAGCGCTTAGAGGGCGAAATGCGGGAGAAGCTGCTGGAGCTTAGCACCAGAAGCAGGACAGGGCAGAAGCTATAGCATACGAAGCTGCCATGCGATGTGCGCCGTTAAATGCGGTCGGGACGATAGAAAGAGAAACGGAAGGGAATGAATACCATGGAAGTGTTGTATAACAGTACGAGAGGAAACGGGACACCGGTTACGGCATCAGAGGCAATTCTGAAGGGGCTTTCGGATGACGGGGGACTGTTTGTGCCGGATCACATTCCGACTCTGGACAAGAGCCTGAAGGAGCTGTCTGAAATGAATTATCAGCAGGTTGCCTATGAGGTAATGAAGCTGTTTCTGACGGACTTCTCCAGAGAGGAGCTTATGGGCTGCATAAAGAAGGCGTATGACTCCAAGTTTGACACGGAGGTGATTGCGCCGCTGGTTGAGGCATCGGGAGCTTACTATCTGGAGCTGTTTCACGGGCAAACCATCGCCTTTAAGGATATGGCACTCTCCATTCTGCCCCATCTGATGATAACCGCGGCGCGGAAAAACCGGATTCAGAACGAGATAGTGATTCTGACCGCGACCTCCGGAGATACCGGGAAGGCTGCGCTGGCAGGCTTTGCCGATGTGGAGGGAACGAGGATTGTGGTGTTCTACCCCAAGAACGGTGTCAGCCCCATTCAGGAGAAGCAGATGGTTACCCAGAAGGGGAAGAATACGCTTGTTGTCGGAATTCACGGAAATTTTGACGATGCGCAGACAGGCGTCAAGAAGATTTTTTCGGACAGGGAGCTTGCCGCTGCGATGAATGAAAAGGGCTTCCAGTTTTCTTCCGCAAACTCCATTAACATCGGTCGCCTGACGCCGCAGATATGTTATTATGTGTATGCTTATGTTACCCTGATGCGGGAGGGGAAAATTTCTGAGGGAGAAAAGATAAACGTCGTTGTGCCGACAGGAAACTTTGGCAACATTCTTGCCGCCTTTTATGCAAAGAATATGGGGCTTCCCATTGCTAAGCTGATTTGCGCCTCCAACGACAATAAGGTGCTGTACGATTTCTTTGAAACCGGTGTATATGACAGAAACAGGGAGTTTGTGCTGACAAGCTCACCGTCCATGGATATCCTGATTTCCAGTAATCTGGAGCGTCTTATTTACGCTATCGCGGGAGCGGGTGCGGATAAGACGAAAGAGCTGATGGCGCAGCTGTCCGGGCAGGGCCGATATGAGATTACGGAGCAGATGCGGGAGAAGCTGGGTGACTTTTACGGTAACTTTGCAGATGAGGCACAGACCGCAGCGGAGATAAAGAGGCTCTATGAGGAATGCGGTTATGTTCTGGATACCCACACGGCGGTTGCCTCCGCGGTTTACGGAAAGTACGTGAAGGAAACCGGGGATAAGACAAAGACGGTGATTGCGTCTACGGCGAGCCCGTTTAAGTTTACACGCAGTGTTATGAACGCGATTGACGGCAGGTATGATACCATGGAGGATTTTGCGCTTGTGGATGAGCTGTCAGGGCTTGCGAACGTAGCCGTGCCCGGAGCGATTGAGGAGATTCGCACCGCGCCCGTTGTGCATGACGTGCAGTGTGATGTGGAAGAGATGAAGGAAACGGTAAAAGGATTTTTGAAGCTTTAAGAGCTTGAAGCCTTAAAAGAAAGAGAGCGTCCGCAGGGCGCTCTTTTGAGGAAACGGAGACAGGAGGATATATATGACAAAACAGGAAATGCTCGGCCATGTAGACCATACCCAGCTGAAGGCGTTTGCAGCATGGGAGGATATTGTAAAGCTGTGCGAGGAGGCGATTGAATGCAGGACGGCAAGCGTCTGTGTGCCGCCGACCTACATCCGGAGGATTCACGAGACCTATGGGGACAAGATAAATATCTGTACAGTGGTAGGCTTTCCCTTAGGCTACAGCGTAACGGAGGCAAAGGTCGCAGAGACGAGACAGGCGCTGGCAGACGGCTGTAGCGAGATTGATATGGTTGTCAACATCAGTGACGTAAAGAACGGGCTTTATGATAAGGTGGAGGAGGAAATCCGTATTCTCAAGGAAGTGTGCGGGAATCATATCCTGAAGGTGATTGTTGAGACCTGCTATCTGAACGAAGAGGAAAAAATCGCCATGTGCAAGGCTGTAACAAATGCCGGAGCAGACTACATCAAGACCTCGACGGGGTTTGGAACGGGCGGTGCAACGAGAGAGGATGTAGAGCTGTTTCAAAAGCATATCGGACCGGCGGTAAAAATCAAGGCGGCAGGCGGAGTCTCCACACTGGAGGATTTGGAGATGTTTTTAAGCCTCGGCTGTGACCGCGTCGGTACGTCAAAGGCGGTAGGACTGTGCAGAAACCGATAGAAAGCGACGCAGAAGAAGGTCGCGTTGCCTTGAAGAAGGAAATGCCTTGAAGAAAGAAATGCCTTGAGGAAGGAAATATCCTGAGAAAGGAAATATCCTGAGAAAGGGGAAGGCTTCGGAAAAGACGGGCTATAAAGAAAGGGATGACGGCAATGGAAGAAAACAGGACGATTACGGGGCGTCTTAAGGCGCTCAGAGCGCTCATGAAGGAGCGGGGAATTGACTTTTACATGATACCGACGGCAGATTTCCACAACTCGGAATATGTGAGCGACTATTTTAAGGTGAGGGAGTTTTTCTGTAATTTTTCCGGCTCCAACGGCACTCTGCTGGTCTGGCAGGAGGGCGCGGGGCTCTGGACGGACGGCAGATACTTTATTCAGGCGGAGATAGAGCTTGCAGGAACCGGCGTAAAGCTGTTCCGCATGCAGGACGAGGGTGTTCCCACCATGAAAGAGTTTCTACGGCAGAATATGAAGCAGGGACAGACTCTCGGTTTTGACGGAAGAGTAATTACCACCGTCCTTGGCAGACAGTACGAAAACAGTCTGGCAGACAGGGAGGTGAGACTTGCCTATGAGGAGGATTTAGCCGAGAAAATCTGGCAGGACAGACCGGCATTTCCGGCGGGCAGGGTGAGCGTTCTGGACGAAAAGCTTGCGGGGCTTGGCTTTGCCGAAAAGCACCGTCGCGTGATGGAAAAAGTAAGAGCGGAGGGAGCGGACGATTTCCTGCTGACTAAGCTGGATGACATTATGTGGCTTCTGAACATCCGGGGCTGTGACGTGGAATGTAACCCCGTGGCAATGTCTTATGTATATCTGAGCGGCGAGGAAACGGTGCTGTTTATACAGAAGAGTGCATTGGAGGAACGGACGTTTGAGTATCTTCGCGAGAGAAGCATACGCGTGGAGGAGTATGATACCGTTACGGAGTATTTAAGACAGCTTTCCGGCGGACGCAGGATTTTGATTGACAAGCGTCACTGCAGCTTCTGTCTGTCCAAAATTCTTTCCGAAAAGCAGACACTGGTGGAAAGGAGCAATCCCACCGAGCTTTTGAAGGCGGTGAAAAACCCGGTGGAGCTTGCCAATATGGAGAGTGTCTACCTCAAGGACAGCGTGGCACTGACAAAGTTTATCTACTGGCTTAAGACCAATATCGGCAGACGGGAAATCACGGAGATTACGGCGGCAGACAGGCTTGAAGAGCTTCGCAGGGAGATTCCGGAGTGTATTGACCTGTCCTTTCCGTCGATTTCCGCATATGGAGCCAATGCTGCCATGATGCACTATGAGCCGACACCGGAAAATCATGCGGTACTGAAGCCGGAGGGGCTGTATCTGATTGATTCCGGCGGACAGTATCTGGGTGGCACCACGGATGTGACAAGGACGGTGGTGCTAGGACCTGTGTCTGATGAGATAAAGGAGCATTACACAAAGGTCGCTGCGGGAATGCTGCAGCTGACAAACGCCCGCTGGCTCTACGGCTGCACGGGAAGAAATCTGGACATTCTGGCAAGACAGCCGCTTTGGGATATGCAGCTGGATTATAAGTGCGGCACGGGGCACGGAGTCGGCTATATCCTGAATGTGCACGAAGGACCGCAGGGACTTCGCTGGAAATTCGTGGAGGGCGCTGTCGATGCGGTCATCGAGGAGGGTATGGATGTCACTAACGAGCCCGGTGTGTATGTGGAGGGAAGCCACGGTATCCGGATTGAAAATGTCATGGTGGCGAAGAATGATGCGAAAAACGAGTACGGGCAGTTCATGCACTTTGACACGCTGACATGGGTTCCCATCGACATGGAGGCAATTGATTTAGAGTATATGACGGAAACCCAGAGGGCTTATCTGGCAGCATACCAGAGCAGGGTTTACGAGAAGGTGTCTCCCTTCCTGACGGCGGAGGAAGCAGCATGGCTGCGCAGGGAGACAGAGGTAAAAACTTTATAAAATCAAAGGCATTTATTGACATTTGTATTTTAGTTTGAGATAATACAAGCGATGTGACGAATGGCGACACATTTTTCACTGATTATTGAAGGAAAGAGGTTAAAGTAAGATGGCAGAAATCGATTTGAGCAAGTATGGCATTACCGGTACGACAGAAATCGTACACAATCCCTCCTATGAGCTGTTGTTTCAGGAAGAGACAAAGCCTGAGCTGGAAGGCTATGAGAAGGGTCAGGTGACTGAGCTTGGCGCCGTGAACGTTATGACGGGAATTTACACGGGACGCTCTCCTCAGGATAAGTACATCGTGATGGATGAGAATTCCAAGGATACCGTTTGGTGGACCTCTGACGCGTATAAAAATGATAACCATCCCATGACAGAGGATACGTGGAAGGCTGTAAAGGAGATTGCAAAGGAGGAGCTGTCCGGCAAGAGACTTTTTGTTGTGGATGCTTTCTGCGGTGCTAATGCGGATACACGTATGGCAGTCCGCTTTATCGTTGAGGTTGCATGGCAGGCTCATTTCATCAAGAATATGTTCATTCAGCCGACCGAGGATGAGCTGAAGAGCTTCGAGCCCGATTTCGTTGTATACAACGCTTCCAAGGCGAAGGTTGAGAATTATAAGGAGCTGGGACTCAACTCGGAGACCTGTGTGGCATTCAACATTACAAGCCGCGAGCAGGTTATCATCAATACATGGTACGGCGGAGAGATGAAGAAGGGTATGTTCTCCATGATGAACTACTATCTGCCGTTAAAGGGCATTGCTTCCATGCACTGCTCCGCAAACACGGATATGAACGGTGAGAACACCGCCGTGTTCTTCGGACTTTCCGGAACAGGTAAGACGACCCTGTCAACCGACCCTAAGCGCCTGCTGATCGGTGATGACGAGCACGGCTGGGATGATAACGGCGTGTTTAACTTTGAGGGCGGCTGCTATGCAAAGGTTATCAATCTGGACAAGGAATCCGAGCCGGACATCTACAACGCAATCAGACGTGATGCACTGCTGGAGAATGTTACGGTTGCCGAGGACGGTAAGATTGATTTCGCTGACCAGAGCGTAACGGAGAACACCCGTGTATCTTATCCGATTAACCATATTCAGAATATCGTGCGTCCCGTTTCTTCCGCACCCGCTGCAAAGAATGTTATTTTCCTTTCTGCGGACGCGTTCGGCGTACTGCCTCCCGTGTCCATACTGACACCTGAGCAGACCCAGTATTACTTCCTGTCCGGCTTTACGGCTAAGCTGGCAGGTACGGAGCGCGGTATTACCGAGCCTACACCTACCTTCTCCGCATGCTTCGGTCAGGCATTCCTGGAGCTGCATCCTACAAAGTACGCTGAGGAGCTGGTAAAGAAAATGCAGCAGAGCGGTGCAAAGGCTTATCTGGTAAATACCGGATGGAACGGCACAGGCAAGCGCATCTCCATTCGCGACACCCGCGGTATCATTGATGCGATTCTGAGCGGAGATATTCAGAAGGCACCTACAAAGACCATTCCTTACTTTAACTTCGAGGTTCCCACACAGCTGCCCGGAGTTGATACAAATATTCTGGATCCCCGCAACACCTATGCGGATGCGTCTGAGTGGGAGACCAAGGCAAATGACCTGGCAGAGAGATTCGTCAAGAACTTTGCAAAGTATACCACTAACGATGCAGGAAAAGCTTTGGTATCTGCAGGACCTCAGAAGTAATTTTCCAAAAATTACTGTTGTATTCCACAGCGTGATTGGCTATAATGAAAGTAACCTGAAATGCACGATAACTTCTGTTTATTTTTGAACCTACATTTACTTTAAACGGGATTCCTATATTGCCCGGCGGCTGTCAGGCCCTCACTCACTGCGAGGATCGGAAGGGAAGGCAAAGGTCTGGTTGCGGTCACCCACCTAGCATTGCTAGGAGTCAAAAGGCAGAAGGCGGCATTTTGGGGAAAACGCAGAACAATACGAAAGAAGAAGGAGCAGTCCGTCAGGGCTGCTCTTTTCAGATATCGGCGAAGGAAACAAAAATCGGGGAGAAAAATGCTTGGAAAGGAATCATCTGAACAGATCGCAGAGAATGCAGCTGAAGGCGCTGGTCTGTCTGCTGGGAGTGCTGTTTCTGGCAATACTGCTTATCGGGAGACTGGCTGTGGTACTGTTACATAGGGGAGAAGCAAAGCCGGAATACGGCGGACGGGAGCATATTCCTGTGGTGGAAGAGCTTTGCAATGTCTGGATTCAGGAGGAGACAGAGACAGGACTGTTTATTTTTCGGGACGGAGAGAACGAAAGCTACCGTTTCGCAGACACCGTGCAGGGTAATAAAGAGCCATTCGGAGGCGAGAGACTTCGGGAGCAGGTGGCGGACATTACCCTGACGGACGGGGAGATTACGGCGGTTGCCGTAAAGAGGGAAAAGGTAAACGGCAGGGTGCTGGGGACAGACGGAGGCAGCGTCGAGATTGAAGGCGTGGGAAGGCTGCCGCTGGCAGAGGACTATAAGGGCTACCGCCTTTACGACACTCTGGAAATGTGTACGGCGGAAGATATATGCTTCGGCTACAGCTATACAGACTTCTGTGTCGAGAACGGCGAAATATGCGGAGTTCTTCTCGTGAAGGAGGAGGCAATGCGGTATATCCGCGTACTGCTGAAGGCAGATGAGTATGCGGGGACGCTGCATACGCAGCCTTGTATTACGGCAGATACGGATTATATGGTAAGCTACGGCAGCTATGACAGCCGTAGGACGGAGCACTACGCAGCGGGAGAGGAGCTTTCCTTTGAATATGACAGCAGCTACTTTGAGGGCGGCAGAGTGCAAATCGTGCCGGATGTGCTGACAGGAAAGGTTATTGTTACGAATCTTGGCAGAAGTCAGGGAACACCTGCCTATAGAGGGAGCCTGGAGCTGGTGCGTACCGAGGAGGGGATAGCGGTTGTCAATGAGGTGCTGCTGGAGGATTATCTCTACAGTGTTGTGCCGAGTGAGATGCCGTCGGGGTATCCTGCGGAGGCGCTGAAGGCGCAGGCAATCTGTGCCAGAACCTATGCTTACGGACATATGCTGCATGCGGGCTATCCGGAGTATGGAGCGCATGTGGACGATGGCACCTCCTATCAGGTGTATAATAATATTTTAGAGCAGCAGAGCACTACGACTGCGGTCAGGGAAACCTACGGGCAGATTCTGTTTACCAAAGACGCAGCTCCTGCTGGAACTTACTATTATTCCACCTCCTGCGGTGTGGGGAGTGATGCAAATGTCTGGAAGACGGAGGCGGCAAAGCAGATTACCTATCTGTCTGCTAAGGAGCTGAGCCGGACAGCGATGGAGCGTGAGCTTGCAGCAAAAGCCGCATCAGGACCTGAGGCTACTCCGAAGGCAGAAAGCGAGCCGGAATCGGAAGAAGCAGAGAGCATGGGCGAACTGCTGCGCAGGGAGGAAAATTTCCGAGAGTTTATCAACAGTACGAATTCGGATGACTTTGAGGCGGACGAGGGCTGGTACCGTTGGCAGTACCGTGTGGAAGCACTCGATACAGAGCATATGCTGGAGATGCTGAAGAAGCGGTATGCCGCTAACAGCAAACTGGTTCTGACATGGGTGGACGGGACTTATGAAAGCAGGGATATCACAGAGCTGGGGGACATTACGGCCTTATTCATTGAGGCCAGAGGAGCGGGCGGTGTGGCGGATGAGCTTGTGATTGAAACACAGAAGGAACGCTACAAGGTGATTTCCGAGCATAATATCCGATATGTGCTAAACGACGGAGTAAGTAAGATACAGAGGCAGAACGGCAGCCGGATAGAAAGCCCCAGCCTGCTGCCCAGCGCTTTCTTTGTGCTGGATACAGAGAGCAAGGACGGAAGGGTGACGGGCTATACACTGACGGGAGGCGGCTTCGGACACGGTGTGGGAATGAGCCAGAACGGTGCACGCAGCATGGCAGCCTGCGGCTACAAGGCGGAGGAGATTCTTCTGTACTTCTATACAGATTGTGTGCTGAAAGAAATTTATGAATGATGCAAAAAACGGAGGAGAAGAATGAAAAAGGTCTATAGGAGATGGCAGGTCATTTCTGAACATATGAGAAGAAAAAATATCAACGCTTATGCGGCGAGCATTGCTTTTTTCCTTTTCCTCTCAGTGGTTCCCATGCTGATTGTGCTGTGCACGGTAATTCCCTATACTCCGCTGACGGAGGAGAATCTGGTGGAAGCCGTGACAGAAGTGGTGCCGGATATGATGGATTCGCTTGCGGTGAGTCTGATTTCGGATGTGTATGATAAGTCGGCGGGGATTATGTCCATCGCGATTATCGCAACCATCTGGTCTGCGGGAAAAGGAATTATGGCACTGATGCAGGGACTGAACGTAATCAACGGGGTGGAGGAGAAGAGAGGCTACTTTGTCATTCGGGCCATCGCAAGCCTGTATACGGTAGTAATGCTGATAATTGTCATTCTTTCCCTGTTTTTGAATGTATTCGGAAACCAGCTGGTGTCGCTTGCCCTGTATCGCCATCCCGGCCTGCAGAAGCCGGCCGCCTTTCTGATGAATTTTCGCTTTCTTGTGGTGTGGGTGGTGATGACAATTCTGTTTGCCGCCATCTATGCCTATGTGCCGGACGTGAAGCTGCGCTTTAGGGAACAGATACCGGGTGCTGCCTTTGCGGCGGTTATGTGGAGCGTGTTCTCGTGGGGCTTTTCCCTCTATGTGACCTACAGCAACTCCTACAGTGTATACGGCAGCCTGTCTCTGGTGATTATTGCCCTGCTGTGGCTCTATTTCAGTATGTACCTGTTCCTGATAGGTGCTTATCTGAATCAGGCGGAGACGAAGCTGACGGAAACGTAAAAATTCTTGACTTTTTGGAAAAGAGTCAGTATGATAGAAGTCAGTTAGTAAACAAAAGGCGTTGATGGTGTAAAGTAGAGTGTCGTTTTCCTACAGAGAGAGGAGGTCATCGGCTGTAAGCCTCCTTGGGTTCAGATGAGATTCGAAGTTCCCACCGGAGCTGTCGGGGTGAAGGCAGGATAAACTTCCTGAGAAGTAGCTTTGAACGTGCGGCGCGCGTTATGCGCAGATGAGAGCTCTGCCGGTGGCAGGGAAGCTGGGTGGTACCGCGGAAGAATCCGTCCCATGCACAAGTGCTGTGCATGGGACTTATTTGTTTTGCGGGAAAGCTCTGACGGGTAAACGGAGCAAGGCTTTTCTGCAGGGGGAATTTCCCTGTACTACACACCAAGGCAGAAGAAAGATTGGAGGAAGAGAGAAATGAGTGACAAATTCGCAGGCATCAGACAGGAAATTCTGGATGGAATCAGCTCCCGGGCAAGCTCCAGAGCGGCAGCCTTTGAGCTCCGAAAGCAGTTTTTGGATTCTAAGACCGGACAGATTAGCCAGCTGATGAAGGAAATGAAAAATCTTGCGGCGGAGGAGCGTGCAGGCTTTGGCAAGAGTGTAAATGAACTGAAGGAATGGGCACAGCAGCAGTTTGCGGAGCTGGATGAGAGGATGAAGGCAAAGGAGCTGGAGCTTCGCTACAGGCAGGAGAAGCTGGATGTGACCATGCCGGCAGAGGAGCAGACGACCGGAAATCTGCATCCCATTACCCAGATGAGAAATCAGCTGATTGACGTGTTTGCAGGCATGGGCTTTGAGGTGTTTGAAAACAGGGAAATAGAGAATGATTACTATAATTTCACGGCACTCAATACGCCCAAGGATCATCCGGCAAGAGATATGCAGGATACCTTTTATCTGTCACCTGATTTCCTGCTGGCAACGCAAACCTCGGCGGCGCAGATTCATGCCATGGAGACAAAGGAGCTGCCGATTAAGATTCTGGCACCCGGAAAGGTGTTCCGTTCGGATGACGATGCAACCCATTCTCCCATGTTTCACCAGATGGAGGGGCTGGTTATCGATAAAAGGATTACCCTGTGTGATTTAAAGGGTATGCTGGATATGTTTGTGAAGAAGATTTACGGTGAGGGCGCGACCACAAGACTGCGTCCCTCCTACTTCCCATTTACGGAGCCTTCCGTGGAGGTGGATGTCAGCTGCTTTGAGTGCGGAGGAAGGGGCTGCAAGCTCTGCAAAGGAACAGGCTGGATTGAGATACTGGGCGGTGGAATCGTGAACAAGAAGGTATTGGAAAACTGCGGCATCGACCCGGAGAAGTACAGCGGACTTGCCTTTGGTATCGGCATCGAGCGTGTGGCAATGCTCAGATACGGCATCAACAACATCAAAATGCTTTTTGAGTCAGATTTGCGTGTCCTGCGGCAGATTGATGATAACTAAAAAACGGATGGTCTGGGTATCGGACGGCTGAAAGAAAAAGGAGAAAAGACAATGTTAGTACCGTTAAGCTGGTTGAGGGAATATGTAGAGATAGACATTACACCGCAGGAGCTGGAAAAGAAGCTGTTTTCCTGTGGCTTTGAGGTGGAGGAGCTGATTGAGGTAGGGAAGGACATCAGTAATGTGGTTGTAGGATTGGTGGAGACCTGTGAGGCAATTCCGGAGACTCATCTGCA
Organism: uncultured Acetatifactor sp.; assembly: GCA_964475665.1. GTDB lineage: Bacteria > Bacillota > Clostridia > Lachnospirales > Lachnospiraceae > Acetatifactor. The sequence goes on from CAYZAU010000002.1 coordinate 93,518, forward strand.
TGTGTGCAGAGTGGATGTGGGAAGCCACGGTAAGCTGCAGATTTGCTGTGGCGCGGACAACGTAAGAGCGGGAGGAAAGTACCCCGTGGCGCTTGTGGGAGCGAACGTCTATATGACGGCTAAGGACCATAAGACGGTAGAGGGAACCATGACGATTAAAAAGGGAAAGCTGCGCGGCTATGAGTCTGAGGGTATGCTCTGCTCAGGAGTAGAGCTGGGAGTGAGCGAAGATATGTTCCCCGGCGCAGGCTACAACGGACTGCTGGTGCTTCCGTCGGACGCTGAGACGGGAGCGGATGTCAAGCCTCTTCTGGGACTGGATGACTGGATTTTTGATATTTCCATCACGGCTAACAGACCGGACTGCCAGAGCATCCTGGGAATCGCAAGGGAGGTGGCTGCCGTGCTTGACAAAGAGTGCAGACTTCCTGCCATGGATTACACGGAAAGTGACGTGCGAAGAAAAGGCTTTCAGGTTACGGTCAGCGCCAGTGACCTTTGCCCCAGATATATCGCGCATTATGTTTATGATGTCCGCATCGGGGAGTCTCCGCTTTGGATGAAGCGCAGGCTGGCGCTGGCGGGACAGGCTTCCATCTCCAATATAGTAGATATCACCAACTATGTCATGCTGGAGATGGGACAGCCCATGCATGCCTTTGATTGTGACTATCTGGAGGGAAATGCCATCTCGGTGAGACGTGCAGAGGAAGAGGAAAGAATTGTGACACTGGATAAGCAGGAGTACACACTCAATCCTAATAATCTGGTTATCTGCGACGGTGTAAAGCCGGTGGCACTGGCAGGAGTGATGGGAGGACTGAATTCGGAGATTCGTGACACCACCACTGAGGTAATGCTTGAGGCGGCAAAGTTTGCGAGGGATAATATCCGTAAGACCTCCCGTGCGCTGGGTAAGAGAACGGATGCCAGTGCGAAATTTGAGAAGGGTGTGGATGAATATTCCACCGTAGCTGCCATGAAGCGTGCACTGCATCTGATAGAGGAGCTTGGCTGCGGAAAGATTTCCTCCACCCATGCAGATGTGAACACGGGAAACTCCATCCGGCCTAAAGAGATGACGGTCAGCATCAGCCGTGTGAATGATGTGCTGGGAATCAGGGTGCCGGAGGCTGAGATTCTCCGCATCATGAAGAACCTACAGTTTGCACCGGTCATTTCGGGGGATACGCTGACGCTGCAGATTCCCGCTTATCGTGAGGATATGGAGGACTATCCTGATGTGGCGGAGGAGGTCATCCGCATGTATGGCTATGACCATGTGATTCCCGCTTTTATGCCGGATGCTCAGGTTACCATGGGAGGAATGAACGGAAAGCAGAGAAAGGAGCTGAAGCTGAAGAGGACACTGTGCAGCATCGGCGCATATGAGTGTATTCACTATTCCTTCTTCTCACCCTCTGATTTGGATTTGCTGCGGCTGCCTGAGGATGCGCCGGAGCGCAGGGCAATCCGCATCCTGAACCCGATTAACGAGGAGCTGTCTCTGATGAGAACCACTCTGGCGGCTTCCATGCTGAATGCGATTGCCAGAAATCACAAGAGAGGAAATCTTGAGGGAAGACTGTTCGAGGTCGGAAAAATTTTCGTTCCGGAACAGCTGCCGCTGACGGATTATCCGGATGAGCGGGAGACTCTGTGTGTTGGCATTTTCGGCGGGAAGGAGAGCTTCTTTACCCTGAAGGGAATTGCACAGAAGGTTGCGGAGGATTTGTTTTTGGAGTTTTCGTATGCACCTGCCCAGAAGCCTTATCTGCATCCCTACCAGACTGCGGTCATCGGCTGCGAGGGAGAAGAGGTCGGTTATCTCGGAAAGGTTTCCTATGAGGTGGCTGAAAAGCTTGACTTAAGGGGAAGCGCTTATATTATGGAGCTTGACCTGAAGCTTCTGTCCAAATGGTATGACAGGAGGGCGGCATTTACCCCGCTGTCAAGATTCCCGGAGGAGAGCCGTGATTTGGCACTTGTGATGGATAAGAGTATTACCTGCGGACAGGTGGAGGAGCTGATTAAAAAAGCCTGCGCTTATGTCAAGAGCATACGTCTCTTTGACGTATACGAGGGCGAGCAGATTCCCGCGGATAAGCGGAGTATGGCATTCACGATTGAGTTTGGTCCCAAGGAGCAGGCATTTGAGACGGATTCCGTGGACAGATTCGTAAACAAGATTTTAAAGAACCTAAAGAATCAGCTGGATATTGATATCAGAAGTTAGGAGGCGCGATATGTTAAAGAAATGTGTATGGGAGAATTATGACGAAAAGCAGCTCAAGGAGCTGGAGAAAATTTCTGCGGGATACAGGGAGTTTCTGGACAATGGTAAGACGGAGAGAGAGTGCATAGACACCATCGTCAATACCATAGAGGCAGAGGGCTATCAGGAGCTGGAGAGCCTGATAAAGAGCGGCAAAAAGCTTAAAAAGGGTGACAAGGTATACAGTGTGTGGATGAACAAGTCCATCGCCATCTTCAGAATCGGAAAGAAGCCGATGACGGAGGGTATGAACATTCTGGGCGCACACATCGACAGCCCCAGACTGGATGTAAAGCAGAACCCCCTCTATGAGGATGCCGACCATGCCTTTGCCTATCTGGATACCCATTACTATGGCGGAGTCAAGAAGTACCAGTGGGTAACTCTGCCGCTGGCAATTCACGGGGTTATCGTAAAGAAGGATGGTACCACGGTGGAGCTGAGCGTGGGAGAAAATGAGGATGACCCGGTATTTTTCATCTCTGACCTTCTGATTCATCTGGCAGGGGAGCAGCTGGAGAAAAAGGCAGCCAAGGTGATCGAGGGAGAGGCACTGGATTTGATTGCAGGCACGAGACCGCTCCATATCGGAGAGGACGAAAAGGACACTGACGATGCGAAGGAAAAGGCAAGGAACATTGTCAAGTCCGGCGTGCTGGATATCCTGAAGAGAAACTATGATATTGAGGAGGATGACTTTCTGTCCGCAGAGCTGGAGGTTGTACCCGCAGGCAAAGCCAGAGAGGCAGGTTTTGACCGCAGCATGATTTTTGCATACGGACAGGATGACAGGGTCTGTGCCTATACCTCTCTCCGCGCCATGCTGGATATGAAGCAGGCAGACAGAACGACGTGCTGCATTCTGGTGGATAAGGAGGAAATCGGTTCCGTGGGAGCTACAGGTATGCAATCCCGCTTCTTTGAGAATGCAGTGGCAGAGCTGATGAACCTCACGGGAGAATACAGCGAGCTTGACCTCAGGAGATGTCTGGCAAGAAGCTGTATGCTCTCCTCTGATGTCAGCGCAGCCTTTGACCCTGCATACCGCAGCTGCTTTGAGCTTCGCAACGCAGCATGGCTGGGAGCAGGAATGGTATTCAATAAGTTTACGGGCTCTCGCGGAAAGTCCGGCTCTAATGACGCAAATGCCGAGTATATGGCACATCTGCGCAAGGTGATGGACGAGAGAGGAATTTCTTACCAGACGGCGGAGCTGGGAAAGGTGGATGTGGGCGGAGGCGGAACCATCGCTTATATCCTTGCGCTGTATGGCATGAACGTGATTGACAGCGGTGTGCCGGTGCTGAATATGCACGCGCCCTGGGAGGCTACCAGCAAGGCAGATATTTATGAGGCATATCGCGCCTACATTGCCTTTGCAGAAGGAGCTTCACTGTAAATGGAACTGAAAAAAAAGGATTTTTACTTTGAACTGCCCGAGGAGCTGATTGCCCAGGATCCGCTGGAGGAGCGCTCCTCCTCCAGACTTCTGGTCCTGGATAAGGAGAGCGGGGCTATAGAGCATCATGTTTTTCGGGACATTGTGTCCTTTTTAAATCCGGGAGACTGTCTGGTGCTGAACAATACCAAGGTAATCCCGGCGAGACTGCTGGGAGAGAGGGAACAGACAGGGGCACATGTAGAGGTGCTGCTCCTAAAGCGCCTTGAGGCGGATGTCTGGGAAACACTGGTGAAGCCGGGTAAAAAATGCAGACCGGGGACAAGGCTGGTGCTTGGAGACGGGCTGCTGAGAGCGGAGGTACTGGAGACGCTGGAGGGGGGAAACCGACTGATTCGCTTCGAGTACGAGGGTATCTGGGAGGAGGTTCTGGACAGGCTGGGCGAGATGCCCCTGCCTCCCTATATCACACATAAGCTTCAGGACAAAAACCGTTATCAGACGGTCTATGCGAAATATGAAGGCTCTGCGGCAGCGCCTACTGCGGGACTGCATTTTACCAGAGAGCTTCTCGACGGGATTGCGGCAAAAGGAGTCCGTCTTGCCTATGTGACACTTCATGTAGGACTGGGAACCTTCCGCCCCGTAAAAGAGGAAAACGTGCTGGAGCACCATATGCATTCGGAGTTTTATCAGGTGTCGGAGGAGACGGCAGACATCATCAACAGCACTAAACGAAGCGGCGGGCGTGTTATCTGTGTGGGAACCACAAGCTGTCGGACGCTGGAGAGTGCGGCGGACGAGCATGGAACGGTACGGGCAGGAAGCGGCAATACGGAAATCTTTATTTATCCCGGCTATCGCTTTAAGGTGCTGGATGCCCTGATTACAAACTTTCATCTGCCGGAATCGACTCTGGTCATGCTGGTGTCGGCGCTGGCAGGCAGGGAGAGTGTGCTTGCCGCATATGAGGAGGCTGTCCGGGAGAAATACCGGTTTTTCAGCTTCGGGGATGCGATGCTTATCACAGACCGGAGAAAGGACGCTGCGGGAGCTTCAGATGCTCCGTAAGCGGTCGTAAGCAGCCGGAAAAAACTGCTTGTAGCTTAAACGCAGGGATGCTATACTGGTTATATTCGTGGGGAATCTATATAAGATAAAGGACGGGTGAAAATGGAAGAGAGAAGAAAGAACAAAAGAACGGGACTGACCTCAAGGATTGTGATGAAAAGGCTGGATGGGGAAGCCTGCAACAAGGAGGTCGCCATTGAGCTGGCAGATGTCTCAAAGACGGGAATCGGCTTTAACTGTACCGAGGCGTTGCAGATTGGTGAGGTGTACGAGGCGTATCTCACAATCTGGACGCAGGAGGTTCTGCATGCCTTCTTACAGATTGTCAGGATTGAATTAAAGTCGGGCGGCTATTCCTACGGGGCTGTCTTTATCGGTATGCCGGAGATGGAGTCTGCAAGAATAGAGACCTATCAGACCGTCAGCGAAAATGCAAGGTAGAACGAAGAAAATTGTGAAAACAGTGTCAGCAGCTGCCCTGCTGCTGGCACTTTACGGACTCATCTTTGGCTTTTCGGCGCAGGACGGGGAGCAGTCGGGTTCTCTCAGCCAGCTGATTTCGGAAAGATGTGTGGAGCTGTTAAACACTATTTCCGGCGGACACTGGAGCGATGTGCTGCGGGCGCAGCTGGCAGAGTACTTTGAGCATCCCATCAGAAAGCTGGCGCATTTTTCGGAATATGCCTGTATGGGAGTGCTGCTTTGGGTTTTGTGGGAGCAGTGGCTGCAGAAGGGAAGAGGGCTGTACCTGCTGATTACGGGCTGGGTGCTTGTGTCGGCGGCGGCAGATGAGCTGCACCAGTATTTTGTGCCGGGGCGTTATGCCAGTCCGGCGGATGTGCTTTTGGATACCTGTGGCGGCGTGTGCGGGATGCTGTGCTGCCTTTTTTTGCGTACCATACTCGTCAGGAGACAGAGTGCAGCGTGTAGCCGTTAGCCTCAAGCAGCTGTATGGCGCTGTCCATGCCGGATTCGTCATGGAACTCAATGCGAAGTACGCCATCCTCAGTCTCGCGGTTGTGGGTAATTCCGATGTTTTTCAGATTGATATTGTGCTCTGCCAGCATCGTCACGATAAAGGCGAGAGCACCTGCCCTGTCGGCGATGTCCACATTAACGCAGAAAACGCGCTTGATGGGACCGCTGGAGGCATTGATAAAGGAATCCCTGTAGAGCCGTGCATCGTCGAAGAAACGGTAAACAGCTTCCCCGGAGCGGGAGGCGATGTCGTTTCGGACGGCAGAGAGGGAGGCAATATAGGCATCCAGCAGTGTGACAATGTTTTCCGCGTTGGTAAGACAAATCTGCTGCCACATCCCGGCGGAGGAGGAAGCGATGCGGGTGATGTCCTTGAAGCCGCCGGCTGCAATCATCCTCATAATGCCGTCCGGTGAATCCTGGTCGCGAACCAGATTGACGAGGGAGGAGGCTATCACATGGGGAACGTGGCTGACGGCTGCGGTCACAAAGTCATGTGCCCGGCAGTCCAGCACCAGCGGAATGGCACCTATGTCGGCGATTAGCTGACGGAAGGCAGCCACTTTTTTTTCGGCGACATACGGGGTAGGGGTCAGAATATAGTAGGCGTTTTCCAGAAGGGCTGCCTTGGAATTGGCAAAGCCTGTCCTTTCGCTTCCGGCCATGGGATGCCCGCCGATAAAGCAATGCTCCAGTCCGGCAGCCCTGACGGCTTCGTGAATGGTGGATTTTACACTGCCGACATCTGTCAGAATGCACTCCTTTGAGAGAATCCGGCTGACAGCGGTGAGATTTTCGTCATTCTTCTGGACGGGTGCGCATAAAAATAAGTAATCGCAGGCGGAAAAACGTTCGTCCACAGAGGCGGCAGCAACGTCGGCAACTCCCTCACTCTCAGCCAGTGAGAGTGCTGACGGATTGATGTCATAGACAACAATCCGGATTGTCCGGTCATATTGTTTGAGAGCTCTGGCAATGGAACCTCCAATCAGTCCGAGCCCGATAAATCCACATGTTAAATTCGACATAGCTATTCCTCACTTCTGAACAGACTTCTTTATGACTTTTTCACTATAACATTTTAACGTACAGGAAACAATAGAAAACTTTTTGGCGAATTGACAAATAATTCGGGAATAAATAACAACAATTACTTGTAAAAAGACGGAATTTTTAGTAAAATAACCATATGAGAGCTTGAAAGTGTGATTTGACTAGCTCAAATGCCCAAAATACATCATAATTGGAGGGACAATATATGAAAGTTTACACAACTGACAAGATTCGCAATGTGGTACTCTTAGGGCACGGCGGCAGCGGAAAGACCAGTCTTGCGGAGTCCATGGCATATCTGGCAGGCGTTACATCCCGAATGGGAAAGGTTACGGACGGTAATACCTTAAGTGATTACAGCAAGGAAGAGCAGAAGCGTCAGTTTTCCATCAATACCTCAGTGATTCCCATAGAGTGGGGCGATGTGAAGATAAACATTATTGATACACCCGGTTATTTTGATTTTGTCGGCGAGGTGGAAGAGGCAGTCAGCGCAGCGGGAGCTGCCGTGATTGTGGTAAACGGAAAGTCTGGTATTGAGGTGGGAACCCAGAAGGCATGGGAGCTTTGCGAAAAGTATAAGCTGCCCAGAATCGTGTATGTCTCCAACATGGATGTGGACAATGCCTCCTTCCGTCAGGTGGTGGAGGATATGACGGGGCTGTACGGCAAGAAGATGGCACCCTTTAATCTGCCAATCCGTGAAAACGAAAAGTTTGTAGGCTATGTCAATGTCATCGCAGAGTCGGGAAACCGCTGGCAGGGCAAGGAGGTAGTGCCCTGTGAGGTGCCGGATTACAATAAGGCAAATCTGCAGATATGTAGAGATACACTGATGGAGGCGGTTGCGGAAACCAGTGAGGAGATGATGGAGCGCTACTTTGGAGGAGAAACCTTCTCAGAGGCGGAGATTCGTGCCGCACTCAGAACCAATGTATGTGATTGCAGCATTTTCCCTATGACGATGGGCTCAAATGTGCTTTGTCAGGGTGTGTATACCCTGCTGGATGATATCGTGAAGTACTTCCCCAGCCCGGAGAACCGTACCTGTGCGGGCATCAACATGAAAACCAATGAGATATACCACGCGGATTATGATTTCTCAAAGGCAAAATCCGCATATATATGGAAGACAATCGTCGATCCCTTTATCGGCAAGTATTCCCTGATAAAGGTTAATTCCGGCGTGCTGAAGACGGATGACCTGATTTACAATGTGGACAGGGATATAGAGGAGAAGGTGGGCAAGCTGTATGTTCTGCAGGGCAATAAGCCACTGGAGGTATCGGAGCTGCATGCCGGTGATATCGGTGCGCTGGCAAAGCTGACTGCGGCGAGAACGGGCAACAGCCTCTCCACAAAGGCAACAACCATAAAATTCGGTAAGTTTGATATTTCCGTACCTTACACCTATATGCGCTATAAACCCAAGAACAAGGCGGACGTAGACAAGATTTCGCAGGCGCTGCAGAAGATGGGGCATGAGGATCTTACCATGAGGACGGTGAATGATGCTGAGAATCATCAGACGCTGCTTTATGGAATGGGCGACCAGCATCTGGAAATTATCGTCAGCAGACTGTTAAATGAGTACAAGGTTGAGGTGGAGCTTTCCAGGCCGAAGGTGGCATACCGTGAGACGGTGAAGAAGCAGTCGGATGTAGAGTACAAGTACAAGAAGCAGTCGGGCGGACACGGACAGTACGGTCATGTCAAGATGCGTTTCGGTCCGTCCGGAGATTTGGAACAGCCTTATGTGTTCGAACAGGAGGTGGTCGGCGGAGCGGTTCCCAAGAACTTTTTCCCGGCAGTGGAAAAGGGACTGCAGGAATCTGTACTGAAGGGACCGATGGCGGCTTATCCTGTAGTGGGTGTGAAGGCTGTGCTCTATGACGGCTCTTATCATCCGGTGGATTCCTCGGAGCAGGCGTTTAAGATGGCGGCGACCCAGGCGTTTAAGAAGGGGTTTATGGAGGCAGGACCTGTTCTTTTAGAGCCCATCGCGAATCTGAAGGTGACCGTGCCTGATTCCTATACCGGAGATATCATGGGAGATTTGAATAAGAGAAGAGGCAGGGTGCTTGGCATGAATCCTCTTGCGGGAGGCAGACAGGTAATAGAGGCAGACATCCCGATGAGCAGTCTGTTCGGGTACTGCACGGATTTGCGTTCCATGACGGGAGGACGCGGCGAGTATGCGTATGAGTTTGTGCGCTATGAGCAGGCACCCGCGGATGTACAGGAAAAGGAAGTGGCAGCAAGAGCGGCAAAGGTGGCTGAAAGCTCTGCGGAGGAATAAAGATAACGGAAGAATAGCAGAAGAACAGCAGAAAAACAGCAGAAGAATAGCAGAAGAACAGCAGAAAAATAAGAAAAAGACATAAGTCTTAGCAGCAATAAAGGCACAGGCTTCGGATATTGTCCGTCGCAGGTGCCTTTATTGACGTATCAGTCTGTAGCAGAATTATCAGGAGTTTTTCTTTGAGCTTTTTTCAGGATTCTGTCAATTTCCTTCTGTTCCTCTAAGCTGCTGTGCCTGCGGATGGCAGTGATGGCAGCATTCATTTCCTGTGGCGTAAAGGTTAGATTTTCCTGTTTTGCTTTTTTGAGCATGGGCATCAGGAAGGTCATCATTTCTTTTTGGCTTTTGCCGTTTCCCCGGGTGAACATCTCTCCGAGAAATTGCAGCTTCCTTTGAGGGATGTCTTTGACAAGCGGGTCTTTCATCCAAAGCGGTGTGGACTGGCTGGTTTCCATAATATTTGCGTTTGACTCCTTTTTGAAATTTAGGACGGCTTTTGGGCGAGCATCTGGAAGAGGAGGGATAAATCCGTATCCCCTGCTCCGGAGAGCCCGGCAAGAAGGTCAGACGGTGATTTGCCATCCGGCTGAAAAGCATCGGGGAAAAGCTCCTGCAGCAGCTGAAACATTTCCATCATTTCCTGCATCCGGCTTAAGCTCTGCAGCATCCCCTTAAGCCCCTCGATTTTTCCCCTTTCCTCAGGACTGCTGAAGGGAAGGAGCTCATCAAGGAGCTTGAGCGTCTCCGTATTGTCGCCGTCCGTCAGGCTGACGGAAAGAGGAAGCGGCGACCTGAAAATTCCGGCAGAGGGGCTGGTATGGAAATATTGCAGGGTATATTGCAGCTCCAGAAGCTTGATGTAGACGGCAAGAGCGCCCTGACCGGAGGGAGAAAGACGACAGAGCAGTATTTTCAACATCTGAATGCGGTTTGTGGTAAAGAGAGCGTCAAATGCCGCGATGAGTTCGTTTCCCTTATCCTCCACTTAAGCGTCCCCCTTTTTGATGATGACACGGCATGTCTCGCCGCCTGTGTACTATTTTATGTGAACAGGGAAAGGGTTATGTGTCATACACCTGAAAACAGGCTCCCGCAGGAGCCTGCTTTGTCTGGAGCAGGGGCTTAGCAGCCACAGCTGTTGTTGCCGCAGAAGCTGGAAAGCAGAAGAATCCAGATAATCCAGCAGCAGCCGCCGTTGCCGTCGTTTCCGCTAAACAGTCCGGTTCCGCAGCTGCCGTTACCGCTGCCGCAGAAGCAGGAGAGAAGAAGGATAATCCAGATAATGCTGCAGCTGTCGCACCCGAAGATATTGTTGTTTCTGGAGCAGGAACAATCGTTGGAGCATCCACAGTTAGTAGCGGTTAAATCGCTCATTTTTTTGCCTCCGAAGGTTTTATTTATGGTTTATTCTATGCAGGGTGGCATGTCAATGTTTCGTCCGAAGAAGAGCTTTTGACGAAGAAGAAAAACTGTTTAAAAACCACACCATATCTGGATAAAAGACTTGCATTCAAGGCTAGATATAGTTAGAATGGGGATATAAGGGAAAAGGGATAGGCGTGAGTGGATACGCGGGAGAAAAATGGCTCAGAATGACTTTGAGGTATGCGGAAGACAGTTTAGGAACAGGACGGAGTACGGCAAGGCACTCCGTGACAGGGAAACCATAGAAAAGCTAAAGAGGACAACAAACCTACAGAGCCGGGCGGAGCTGGAACGGCTGCAAAGGCAGCTGCAGGGAGGAAAATATCGGTTTTATACACTGCTGGGGGAGGACTTTAAAGAAGAAATTGAGCAGCTGCTTAAAAAGAGACAGATGGAGCATTATGTCCGGGATGAGCTGAAAAAGCAGGAGAAGCGCAGACGGCTGGTTATTCTTTTGTGCAGCGTGACGGCGGTGCTCTGTCTGGGGTATGTGGGAATTTATGCGTGGTACGGCAAAAGGACGGAGGATACCTACAGCAGCTTAAGTGAGCTAAAGAATAAGCCGGCACAGACACTCGGACAGGAGACGGACAGCGGACCGCTGTATACCCTCGATGAGGAACAGGAGAAAAAAGAGGTTCTGGATGAATATAAAAATTTGTTAAATAAGAACAAAAAGCTAATCGGATGGGTAAAAATTGACGATACAAATATAGACTACCCTGTCATGCAGACATCGGACAATGAGTACTATCTGGATCACAATCTGAATCAGGAGTATGATAAAAACGGCTCCATCTTTATGGACAGGGACTGTGATGTGCTTAAGCCGAGCACCAACTTTATTATTTACGGTCACCATATGCGGAGCGGAAATATGTTTGGCGGGCTGGATAAGTATGAGAATGAGTCATATTACAAAAAGCATCCGTATATAGAGTTTGACACGATTTATGAAAAAGGAACATGGCAGATTATGTACGTGTTCCGCTCGCGGGTTTACCGGGAGGATGAGATTGTATTTAAGTACTATCAGTTCATTGATGCAAACAGTGAGCAGGAGTTTAATTCCTACATGGAGGAAATGGCATCCCTGTCTCTGTACGACACGGGAGTGACGGCGGAATACGGCGACCAGCTGCTGACGCTCTCTACCTGTGATTATCAGGAGACAAACGGGCGTTTCGTAGTTGTGGCGAAGAGAATCGCAAAGGAGTAAGGACAATGGCTAAGACTGTCAGGAAGAAAAGAAGGTTAAAGAAGTCTGTTAGAAAGACGCTGGGAACACTGTTTCTGGTGTCTGCGCTGGTGGTAGCGGCAATTCCCACCGACGGCTTGGATATGGTTGAGGGTGCCGGGGGTACGGGAACAATCACCGTCACACACAGTCCGGAGACAAAGGTAACCATAACCAAGGAGGAGATGCAGTCCTATATTCCGACCATTACCTCTGCGGATACCATTTATACCTCGGAGGACGGAAATTATCAGTTCGCCTACGTGCAGTCACCGACCTCTCCGTCCAAGAAGGTTGCGGTTATCTTGGGATATGATACCTATCAGACGCTGGAAGGAGGAATCCTGAGGATACCGGATTCGCTGGACGCTTATCTGCAGATTACCTCCACCGAGGGTACTAACGGTGGTTTTGTTGCCGTGGGAGAAAGCCAGAAGCCCCTTTATTGGGAAGAGACGTACTATACCACGGAGATGCAGTTAAACCCCACGACGGGCGAAACGGAGCCGGTTTCGATAGAGCACAGGCGACTGAAGCTGTGCTATGCGGAGACCGCCTCGACATGGAAGTATTACAGCAACGGAGAAAGAAGGGCAACTACGGACTTTTATTATAAGCAGGACGGCTATACCGGATCCTATGTGGAGGATTACCGCGTAGACACGGGAACAGGCTTTCAGGGCTTTAGTAAGACCGAGCTGCAGACGGATCAGTGGATTCGTGATGCGGAGGTGCAGTATATCGGCAACCAGTATCTGGATGAGAACGGAAAGATACCCTCAGGAACGGCACCGGTGAACTATATTGACGGTACAGACCCGTCGAAGGGAATTTTTGCAAACAGCAGTAATATTTCCACCCTGATTGTGGGAGATAATCTGCTGGGCATCGGCAACTGTGCATTTTATCATTCCACGGGTCTGCAGAATATCACGCTCGGAAACGGTCTGCTTGTTATCGGAAACAGGGCGTTTGAGGATTGTATCACGTTAAGCGGCATCAATACTGATTTGGACTCCCTGATTCAGCAGATAGGTGAGCAGGCATTTGCAAACTGTGTTTCGCTGACCAGCTTTGTCCTGCCGAAGGCGATTAAATCCATCGGAGATTCCGCCTTTGAGGGGTGTACGAAGCTGGCAAGCGTGGATTTGTGCAGCGGCGGTTATGAGAATGTGCTCGCAGAGATGGGCTATGACGTGTTTAAGAACTGCACCACGCTCAAAAACATCACTTTCCCGATGCTGTACGGTGAGGAGATTGACATATCCATGTTTTTGGGCTGCAGCAGCCTGCAATACATTGCATCGCGCAGTGATACCTTTAAGCTGAAGGCGACAGACGGATTTACCTTCGACCAGTTTAAGGAGATGCTTTCGGGAGACCCGGTTGCGGGAACCTTTTATCTGGAGGGCAAAAAGGACTCTGCCCTGTACCAGTGTGCAAGGGATAACTACTTCGCGTTCAGCCACATCGCGTACAATACCGCCACGGAGAAGTGGGAGTATCAGAACAAGTATGAGAAAACGGTGAAGGAGACGGACAGCAGCAGTGTGACCTATATTGTCAACAGCTCAAACCAGCTGCTGAACGTGGTATTTAACGGAACGACGGATGTCAAGGAGCTGAACTTCCCTGATAAAATCGGACCTTATCATATCGAGTCCATCGGTGCGGGTGTATTCCAGAACAAATGTAATCTGGAGACGGTTACCATTCCCGCCACGGTCAGCTCCATTGAGGCAAACGCGTTCAAGGGCTGTCATAATCTGACCAATGTCATTTTTGAGTCAGGAAACATCAATATCGGAACAGATGCCTTTAAGACACAGGATTTTGAGGGTGGAACGCATACGTGTTCTGCCAAAAAGGTAGAGAGCAATAACATCAAGCCGGACGGGACGACGGCGACGGGTGCGGACAATGTTTATCCCGCTAAGAAGCTGCATTTCACGGGACCTGTTTCTCCGACCTCCGGTCCGTTTGTCTATGCCATGAGCAGCAGCGGAAGATACAACAATCCGAGCCAGAAGGAGAGCTATATCATCTACTACAGCGGCTGGCCGCAGAATCTGGAGGTTCAGTATGTGGTGGATGAGGAGACGGGTGTGGGAAAGGCGACACTGACGGACTACCCTGCATTTTCGGATCTGGGAACGAATGGAACGGGTACGCCGAAGTACAACCAGACCAATTATGCCTACATAACCCCGGAATACGAGGAAGCGGCAAAGACGGTATACAGTACCGCGGCTGATCAGAGGACAGAGAACCAGAAGGCAATCTTGAATGCTGCTGCAAATCTGGTTATCCCTGAGGGTGTGGAAGACATCAGGGAGGGGCTGTTTGTAGAGAATGAAACGGCAGATGCAGCCTCTTATTCCACAAATAAAAAGACGGTGACATCGTATGGACTGAAGGAAATCGGCTCAAATGACTTCGCGGGGGCAACGACGCTCTCGGAGCTTTATGTCCACAGTGACGCAGCAGAGATCGCGGAGGAAGCCTTCAAGGACTGCACGGCGCTGACTACGGTACAGATTACGGGAAATAACGAGAGTATAGGAGATCATGCCTTTGAAGGCTGTAAGGAGCTGGTGAATGTTGCAATTCCGCCCAGCACGACCGATTTGGGAGTGCGTCCCTTTGCGGGCTGCGAAAAGCTTTCCGACGTCAACTTCCAGAACAGCCCCTACTTTATCTGCGAGAACTCCATGATATTCGGCGTGACGAACGGCGTAAAGACGAAGCTGATTGAGTGCCTGTACGGAAAGAGCGCCAAGGTGATTCTGCCGGACGAGCTGTCGGGAATCACGTCGATGGAGGAGGAAGCCTTTGCGGGGACTCCGGTGAAGGAGGTGGATTTGTCCTACTCGATGATACGGGAGGTTCCGGCGCGTGCGTTTGCCGACACACCGAACCTTTATTCCGTCAAGCTTCCGTCCACCTGTACGACGCTTGCGGATTATATCTTTAAGAATAGTGCGGTTCAGTATATTGCAGTGCCGAATGTGTCCTCCATTACGCCGTACTCCTTCTCGGATATGCTGACGGCAAAAGCTGACACCACGCTCTGCGTGAGCGAGGACGGCTACATGGACCGTTGGGCGACGGACAATGGCTACGATGTGACCTACATGGAGCTTGTTAATTTCTACGATGTGGTATTTTATGACTGGAACGAGGAGCTTGGCAAGAATGTGATTGTCAAGGAGGAGACGGTTCAGGCGGGCTATGACGCAACACCTCCGGAGCCTCTCGGAAGACCGGGCTATGTGTTTGACAAATGGGACCCGGATTACCGGGCAATCAGTCAGGATACCACCTGCCTTGCGCAGTACGTGACACCGCCTGAAAGCTACGGAAAGTTTTTGGTGCGCTTCATGGATGAGGATGGCGAGACCGTGCTTAAGGAGGCGTGGGTCGCTGAAGGAGGGGATGCCAGTGAGTATGCCCCCAAGACGCCTGATAAACCCGGCAAGATGTTCATCGGCTGGGACAGAGATTTGACGAAGGTGACGGAAAATCTTACCACCAAGGCGCAGTACGAGGAACTTGCGGAGGATGAGTATGTCGTCCGCTATATCGCAAAGGATGACAGTATTGTCTATACGGCAAAGGTAAAATACGGCGAGAATGCGCCTAATATCGCGGGACCGGCGGTGAGCGGCTATACCTTCACCGGATGGAGACCTGCTCTTACCAATATTACGAAAAATACGGATACCTATGCCCAGTACGATCCAATTTCAGAAAGCGGCTCTGGCTCGGGAAGCGGTTCCGGAACGGGGAGCGGCTCAGGAAACGGCTCGGGAACGGGAAGCGCTACGGGCGGTGCAACCACATACACGCTGACGGTAGTAAACGGAAGCGGTTCGGGAAGCTATATTGCGGGCAGCCAGCCCTGCATTGTGGCGAATGACCCGGCAAGCGGCATGGAGTTTGCAAGCTGGACCATCAGTCCCAGTGGCACAAAGATTGCCAGCACGGTGCTGTCGGCGACGATTGTAACCATGCCGGAGGGCAATGTGACGGTAACGGCAAACTACAGAAAGAAGTCCGGAAGCTATACGGTGAGCGGCGGAAATTCCAACATTACCTCAAACCGCCCGAACGGAACCACGGGAAGTCTGAAAAACGGCGGAACGACGGTTGTCATCGACAAGAACGGGCTTTCCAACACGGGAGTGGTTTCCGCTACAGTCAACGGCTCGTCGGATAACTTTACCATCAAGATTACGGAGAGCAGTGCGGCATCGGAGGCAGTGCTGAAGGCTCTGATGGCAGAGTACGGCAATGATTTGTCAAATATTAAGTATTTCCCGATGGATATTTCGCTGTATGATTCCACGGGAACGAAGCTGATTACGGATACGACAGGCTTAAGCGTGAGCATTACCCTTCCCCTGCCCGATTCCTTAACGGTTTATGCGGGCAACAATAAGGTCGCGGGGGTTGTGAACGGCAGACTGGACAAGCTGACACCGAAGTTTACCACAATCAATAAGGTGTCCTGCGTAACCTTTACGGCAGAGCATTTTTCACCCTACGTGATTTACGTGGAGACCAAAAACCTGACCTCCGGCATGGTACAGGATGCCACGCCCAAGACGGGAGACGGCATCCACCCGAAGTGGTTTCTTTCTGTCGGACTTGCATGTGTTTCCTTTGTGCTGTTCATGCAGCGTGACGGCGGAAAAAAGAAAAAGGTAAAGGCAGGAATGGCTTAAAAGGGAAAAAATATGAGAAAGAGAAAGCGGCTCTTTGGTGTTCTGCTGATGGTAGCAGCACTGGTTATCATGACGCTTCCTGTATCGGAGGCAGATGCGGCGTCATCTGCTTCCGATTTTGTAATAGAGGGAAGCACTCTTATCAGGTATCAAGGCACGGAGAAAACCGTGTCTGTTCCTGATACGGTGAAGGTGATAGGAGAGAGTGCCTTTGAGAACAAGACCGCCATCGAAAAGATTGTGCTGCCCGCTTCAGTGACAGACATTGCGCCTTATGCGTTCTGGGGCTGTGACAGCCTTGCAACGGTGGTGACCGGAAAAGGGCTGACTGCAATCGGTGATTATGCGTTTGCGGGCTGCAGGGGCTTAAGGGAGATGAACCTTTCCTCCAAGGTAACGGCAATAGGGATACAGGCGTTTGCCGACTGCGTAAATCTGACGGATATCACCATTCCGGAGGAGACAACGCAGATTCATGAGAGTGCCTTTGACGGCTGCGCAAGGCTGAAAATTCACTGTACGGAGGGAAGTGCGGCGGATTATTATGCCCGGGCATTTTATGAGAGGCAGAAGGAGATGCCGGAGTATGAGGATGTGCCGGACTACGGGGAAGGGCCGGAGGAGACACAGGAGCCTCTTGTGACGGAGCCGCCCTACGTGGTTGAAGGAGAGGTTCTGGGAACGACACAGATTGTGGGAAACAGCGCAGTCTTTCTTATGAATGCGGTGAGAATGCAGCCGAAACAGGAAACGGTGGAACTGCAGCTGGAGGAGAGCATAAGAGCTTCAGAGGCGATTCCCAAGTATACGCTGGTGGATGGCAGAATAGTGGCAGATCAGGCATATTATCGCTCAGAGCGTTTTACGGAACTGAGATTGCCGGGAGGAATCGAGGAGATTGGACAGTTTGCCTTTGCGAGAAGCACGCTTGAGGAGATTGTGATACCGGACGGCGTGAAGGAGATTGCATACGGTGCCTTCTACCACTGCGACGGGCTGACGAAGGTTGCGTTGCCAAAAACAATAGAGAATGTAGAACCAAAAGCATTTGCAAATACCGGATGGGTTGAGGAGTTCCTGACAGGAGAAAGCGGCGAGACGTTTCTGGTAAGCGGCGGAGTGCTGGTCGCATATGCAGGGAGTGATGCCGATGTCCTAATTCCGGACGGAGTGCGGGTGATTGCCGCGGAGGCATTTCAGGGACATACGGAGCTTGAAACGCTTGAGCTGCCGGAGAGCCTGAGAGTAATTGGAGAGGCAGCGTTTGAGGGCTGTACGGGTCTACGTGAAATCAGACTGAATCAGGGGCTGGAGCAGATTAAGGACAGAGCCTTTTGTGGTGCAGCCGGAGCAAAAACTCAGATTCCGGCTTCGGTAAAGAGCATAGGTCTGCGGGCACTGGAGGGAGTAACGGCAGAATATGAGGGCGAGCTCCCCGGACAGAGCCATGAGGTATCTGCGGAAAGACTTTCCAACGAAGCCTACAGGGCACCGGAAGCGGAGACCAAAACGGCAGGAGTGTGTGTGCTGCTGCAGGAGACGGAGGGGCTTTCCGGGAAGGCTTATGCCTCTTTAGAGGGAGCGGCAAGATACTACGAGCTTCGGATTTGGAGTGAGAAGAGCAGGGAACGGATGGATAAAGCGTGGAGCAGGGCGTATGGCGAACCGCTCCCGGAGGAACTGCTGCTGTACGGACTGGAGCTTACGGATAACAGCAAAATCCCGATTTCCAAGCTGGGACATCAGCGTCTGACGCTGACCCTGCAGCTTTCTGAGCAGTACCGCGGTAAGGAGCTTAAGGTGGTCGGACTGGACAGAAACGGACAGCTGGAGGCAATAGATGCAGAGAGGGTTCTGGTGGAAGGGGAAGAGTGTCTCTGCCTTAGCATGACGCAGCTTTCCAGCTTCGGCATTTACTGTGTGGGAGAGGCGGAGGATGAGCCGCTGCAGAGTGTTTCCGTTACTCTGCGGGCGGGTGCGCAGTCTGAGACAGTCAATTCGGAGGTAGGAGCGGAAGGCAGCTTCCCTGTCAGGGGTCTGCTTGGGTGTACGAGCTTTCTGACGGGTGGAGCACTCTGGCTTTCGGGAAGGTCATGGCGGAGACCGTAAACGGACTCAAAGTACAAAAATCCCTGTTGAACAGGGCAGAACATAGAAAAGCCCACGGCATATGATAAGGATAAGTATGCACGGGGCTTTTTTTATGCAGAGAGTAAGAAAGCAGATAGGGGATGTTTTCGGAGAGGGACTTACCGGGGGGAGCGGTATCACCATAGCGGTGCTCGATACGGGAATCGGATGGCATCCGGATTTGTCTGACAGGGTTTTGTGCTTCCGTGATTTTCAGGGAGGGCGAAAGCTGATGTACGACGACAACGGACACGGGACACATGTCTGCGGCATTCTGTGCGGAAACGGCTGCCTGTCACGGGGAAGGTACAGGGGACTTGCGCCGGGAGCCGGACTGGTGGTGGGAAGGGTGCTGGATGGGAACGGAGACGGAACGACAGAGCATATGCTGGCTGCACTGGACTGGATTCTTTCCATAAAAGAGCGGTACGCCATCCGTATCCTGAACATATCGGTGGGGATAGGCAGCTTAAGGGAAAGTAAGAAGGAACGGGCACTGCAGGAGGGGATAGAGAGAATATGGAGCAGCGGCATTCTTGTAGTCTGCGCCGCAGGGAACAAAGGACCGGCGGAGAATTCCATCTCAGCCGTTGGCGGGAGCACGAAGGTGGTGACAGTGGGCTGTCATGACGGAGAGCTTTATAGAAATCATCCGGAGTGCTGTGCCCTGTACTCCGGGAGGGGAAGCTACGGTGCACAGCCCAGAAAGCCTGACTTGGTAGCACCGGGAACGGATATTATATCCTGCAACGTGCATCTGAGCCGCACGGGATATTCAGTGGGAAATGCATATGTTGCCAAAAGCGGTACCTCGATGGCAGCCCCCATTGTATCTGGAGCGGCAGCACTGGCATTACAAAAATATCCTTCCATGACCAACGAGGAGTGCAAGCGAAAGCTGCAATACACGGCGAAAAACCTGGGACTTCCTTGGAATCAGCAGGGGTGGGGGATGATTAACGTTAAGCGGTTGTTGGAATAAAGATTGATGTTTTTTATACTTTTCGGGAAAAAGATTGACAGGAAAGGTATGATTGTATACACTAATACAAAAGAAAACTTTTGATACAAGGGGAGGCTTGTGCTTTTATGCGAGAAAATGAGATGTTTCAGAATCGTCCTGTCACAATGAATCAGAAGAACAATCTGCTGGAGATTGAGGAGCATATGTATATATTGGACGATGTGGAAAAGCCCAATGTATTCAGAAATATGTTTCCCTATTCCGAGATTCCCAAAATCCCCTTTAATGATAGAATCGTGCCGCACAATATGCCGAAGAATATCTGGATTACGGATACAACCTTCCGGGACGGACAGCAGTCACGCGCGCCTTACACGACGGAGCAGATTGTCACGATATATGACTATCTGCACAGACTGGGCGGGCCGAACGGAATGATTCGTGCCAGTGAGTTTTTCCTGTACAGCAAAAAAGACAGGGATGCAGTGTACAAGTGTATGGAGAGAGGCTATCAGTTTCCTGAGGTTACCAGCTGGATTCGTGCAAGCAAGGAGGATTTTAAGCTGGTGAAGGAAATCGGTATGAAGGAGACGGGAATTCTGGTCAGCTGCTCTGATTACCATATCTTTTTAAAGCTGAAGATGACGAGACGGCAGGCGATGGATCACTATCTGGGAGTTATCCGCGAGTGCCTGGAGGAGGGAATCAGCCCGAGGTGTCATCTGGAGGATATTACGAGGGCGGACATTTACGGATATGTGGTACCGTTTTGCCTGGAACTGATGAAGCTGATGGAGGAGTACAAGATTCCGATTAAGGTGCGCGCCTGTGATACGATGGGGTACGGTGTGAATTATCCGGGTGCGGTTATTCCCAGAAGCGTACAGGGAATCATCTATGCCATCCATACGCATGCGGGAGTGCCGCATGATTTGATAGAGTGGCACGGGCATAACGACTTTTACAAGGCTGTTTCCAATTCCACAACGGCATGGCTTTACGGCTGTGCCGGAATCAACACCTCCCTGTTTGGCATCGGTGAGAGAACCGGAAACACACCGCTTGAGGCGATGGTATTTGAGTATGCACAGCTTAAGGGGGACTTAAACGGAATGGACACCACGGTCATCACGGAGCTTGCCGAATATTACGAGAAGGAGATAGGCTATCAGATACCGCCGAGAACTCCTTTCGTGGGAAAGAATTTCAATGTGACCAGAGCGGGAATCCATGCGGACGGACTGCTGAAAAACGAAGAAATCTACAACATTTTCGACACGGAAAAATTCTTAAACAGACCGGTGCTCTGCGCAATTTCCAATACCTCCGGGCTGGCGGGAATTGCCCACTGGATTAATACTCATTACAAGCTTCAGGGAGACAGGGCGGTGGACAAGAATTCCGAGCTGGTAAGGGAGATAAAGAAGTGGGTGGATGAGGAGTATGCGGACGGACGTATTACGGTTATGACGGACGAAGAGATTATTGCCTGTCTGAACCGTATCTGCATCGAGAAAAACATTACCCTGTAACAGCGAAAAGGGGACACTTGAAAATGGAGACAAAAATGGGGCATTACAATGTAAAGCAGGAGGTTACGGACAAGTATTCCCTGCGAGGCAGAGTGTTTCACAAGCTCAGGGAGGATATTCTGAGCGGGAAATACGAGGAGCACGAGGAGCTGAAGGAGGTTGCAATCGGTGAGGAGCTGGGTGTCAGCAGGACACCGGTGAGGGAAGCGTTCAGACAGCTGGAGCTGGAAGGGCTTATTCAGATCATTCCGAACAAGGGAGCTTATGTCACCGGCATCACCGAAAAGGATGTAAAGGACATTTACATGATTCGCTCTCTGTTGGAGGGACTGTGTGCCAGATGGGCAACGGAGCATATCACGGCGGAGCAGATGGAGGAGATGGAGGAGAATGTTTATCTCGCAGAGTTTCATGCCACAAAGGGGCATTTGGAGCAGCTGGCTGAGCTGGACAACCGCTTTCATGAGATTATGTACGAGGCATGCAGCAGTAAGATGCTGGAGCATCAGCTGAAGGATTTTCATCAGTATGTGCTGCGCGTCAGAAAAAAGACGCTTGCCAATGTGAACAGAGGACCTAAGTCCAACGCAGAGCATAAGGGAATTATGGAGGCAATCAAGTCAGGAAACGGCGAGCTGGCAGAAAAGCTGGCACACCAGCACATGATAAATGCCTATGATAACATGGTTAAGAGCGGCCTGCATGAGGCGTATGATAAGGAGAAGAAGGATGGAAAAAATTAGAATGACAACCCCTCTGGTGGAGATGGACGGAGATGAAATGACAAGGATTCTCTGGCAGATGATTAAGGAGGAGCTACTGCTTCCCTATATCGACTTAAAGACACAGTACTATGACCTCGGACTGGAAAACAGAAACGCCACGGACGATAAGGTGACGGTGGATTCCGCAAATGCAACGTTAAAGTACGGAGTTGCCGTGAAATGTGCCACAATTACGCCAAACGCGGCGAGAATGTCAGAGTATCAGCTGAAGGAAATGTGGAAGAGCCCTAACGGCACAATTCGTGCCATTTTGGACGGAACGGTGTTTCGTGCACCGATTCTGGTAAAGGGAATTGTTCCCTATGTAAAGAATTGGGTGAAGCCAATCACCATTGCCCGTCACGCTTACGGTGATGTCTACAAGAATACGGAGATAAAGGTGCCCGGAGCAGGAAAGGCAGAGCTTGTGTTTACGGCTGCGGACGGAACGCAGACGAGAGAGCTGATTCATAACTTTGAGGGCGCGGGTATCCTGCAGGGAATTCACAATACGGAGAAATCCATCTCCAGCTTTGCGCGGGCGTGCTTTGGCTATGCGGTGGATACAAAGCAGGATTTGTGGTTTTCCACGAAGGATACAATATCCAAGAAGTACGATCACACCTTTAAGGATATTTTTCAGGAAATATATGATAAGGAATACAAGGAAAAATTCGAGGAGCTGGGCATCACCTATTTTTATACCCTCATAGACGATGCGGTTGCAAGGGTGATTCGCTCGGAGGGAGGCTTTATATGGGCGTGCAAGAATTATGACGGCGACGTAATGTCGGACATGGTGGCGACGGCTTATGGTGATCTTTCCATGATGACCTCCGTTCTGGTGTCCCCCAATGGCGTGTACGAGTATGAGGCGGCACATGGAACCGTACAGCGCCATTATTACAAGCATCTGAAGGGTGAAGAAACCTCCACCAACTCGATTGCAACTATCTTTGCATGGACGGGCGCGCTGAAAAAGCGTGGTGAGCTGGATGGCATACAGGAGCTGACAGACTTCGCGCAGAAGCTGGAGAAGGCATGTATACAGACGGTTGAGGAGGGAAAGATGACGAAGAGTCTTTCTCTGATTTCCACCTGTGAGCAGCCGGTTGTACTTAACAGCATTGACTTTATCAAGGCAATCAGAGAGACGCTGGATAAGCTCTTATCTCATTGACATTTTTTTAACGGTCTGTTAGAATAAGGCTAACAAAATTGTTTTGGAGGGAATACCTTTGGAAGAGAAAGAGATTTCACAGGCCGTGATAGGGAGACTGCCCAGATATTTCCGTTATCTGGGAGAGCTTAAGGACGAGGGCGTCGAGAGAATATCGTCGCAGGATTTGAGCGAGCTGATGAAGGTGACTGCCTCGCAGATTCGACAGGATTTTAACAACTTTGGCGGCTTCGGTCAACAGGGCTACGGCTACAATGTGGAGTTTTTGTACAACGAAATCGGAAAAATCCTCGGGCTGGACAGGCAGCACAGCTTCATTATCATCGGTGCGGGCAATCTCGGCCGCGCGCTGGGAAATTACATGAATTTCGAGAGAAGGGGCTTTATATTCCGCGGTATGTTTGACCAGAATCCCGAGCTGATTGGCAGGGAAGTGAGAGGGGTCAGGGTTATGCCGATGGAGGAACTGGAGCACTTCGTGCAGGAGAACCAGATAGATATTGCAGCACTTACCATCCCGAAGACGGGAGCCGTGGAGGTGGCGGAGAAGCTGGTTGCAAACGGTATCCGTGCCATCTGGAACTTCGCCCATGTGGATTTGAATGTTCCGGAGGGTATTCAGGTGGAGAATGTGCATCTTTCCGACAGCCTGATGAAGCTGTCCTACAATATTAACCGTTATATGAAGGAGCAGGATAAGAACTGACGGGAGGGGATGCCCATGAAGAAGGAATTCTCAGAGGCTCTCCGGGGGAAAAGGATTCCGATACTGACGCTGGACAACAAATGGTACAGGCTGTTGGACGAGGAGACGCGCAGGGAATTGTCCGACACGGAGGGGCAGCTCAACGAGCTGTTGAAGCGTCAGGGGAAGCTGAATACGGAAACGAAGAGCATCAGGAGGCTCAAAAAGAAGCTGATGAATGAGATTGTCGCCATGGCAGAGGAGGCTGAGAAGACCGGCAGTACAGAGATTGACAGGAAGCTGGAGCAGCACAAAGGGCTGGTGGAGGAGTGCAATGAGCGGCTGGAGGGATGCCGGGAGGAGCTGCTGGAGCTTCCCCGCAGGATAGAGCAGCTGAATTTGCAGCTGATGCTTGCGACAATGGATTACTGCTATGACGTGATGAAGGAAAATGAAGAGGAAATCGCCCGGACGTCGGACTGGGTGACGGAGGTTCGCATTGAACTGAAGAAGCGTCTGATTAGGAAGCAGGAGATGGAGCAGCAGAATTACAGGATTTATTCCTATATGCACGACGTATTCGGGGCGGATGTGGTAAATATGTTTGACATGCAGCATAATCCTGAAGAGTAGCAGACTGCAAGCGGGGCAACCTGTTGCAGTCTGTTTTGTGTAAGGGAAAAGCAGATAAGGGAGGCTTGTGCGGTGAAATATCTGGTGTCGTCGGCGGAGATGCAGGACTACGACAGAAATACAATAGAAAGAATAGGAATCCCGGCTGCTGTGCTGATGGAACGGGCGGCATTGCAGGCATTTGAGCGCTGCAGAGGGCAGCTGGAGAGCTCTCCTGCCAAAAGCCGGACGGTGCTGATTCTGACGGGTATCGGGAATAACGGAGGAGACGGGCTGGCTCTGGCGAGGCTGCTTGCAGAGGCGGGAGCAGATGTGGAGATATGGTGTGTCGGAGATGAAAAAAAGGCAACCGAACAATGGAAGGCACAGAAGGAGATTTTGAAGCATTATTCCGTCCGATACAGTGCCAAACCCATACGGGATGAATATACTATTGTGGTAGATGCCCTGTTCGGAATAGGACTGTCCAGAGATATTACGGGCAGCGGACGGGAGGCTGTGGAGAGCTTTCAACGGCTGAAGGGCTGGAAGCTGGCGCTGGATATACCCAGCGGAGTGGATGCTGACAGCGGGCAGATACGTGGCTGCTGTGTGAGTGTTGATGAGACGGTTACCTTTGGCTTTTGCAAGAGGGGACTTGTACTGTATCCCGGCTGCGAGGCGGCAGGAAAAGTCCGGACGGTATCGATAGGAATTTCAACAGAGGCTTTTTTCGGGAGAGAGCCGGAATGGTTTGCCTGTGACGAGACGGCGGCAGAACTGCTTCCTGCACGGGAGAAAGCAGGAAACAAGGGGACTTTTGGAAAGGTACTTGTGATAGCGGGAAGTAAAAATATGGCAGGTGCGGCACTGCTGGCGGCGAGAGCTGCCTATCGGACAGGTGCCGGTATGGTAAAGCTGATAACATCGGAGGAAAACCGGCTGATTGTACAGCAGGCGCTGCCGGAGGCTCTGTTTGGAACAGAGGAGGAGATAGCGGTCGCACTGCGGGAGTGGGCGGATACAGTGATTATCGGACCGGGAATCGGCAGGGATGAGAGAGCCGAAGGACTGCTGGAGCAGACACTGACCGAATGCGACCTTCCAACGGTGGTAGATGCGGATGCGCTGAATCTTCTGGCAGAGAATAAGAGGCTGCGCAGGCTGCTTGCGACGCAGGGTGCCGGAAAGAGAGGCATTGTGCTGACACCCCATGTGGGAGAGCTTGCAAGGCTGACGGGGAAAACGATTCCTAAGCTGAAGGAAAACCTGCCAGGGTATGCAGAAGAGCTGGCAGGACAGCTGCATGCCGTTGTAGTGGCAAAGGATGCCAGAAGCTTTATCTGCAGGGAGAAGGGAAGCTGCTGCGTGAATCTGACGGGCAACAGCGGTATGGCAACGGCGGGAAGCGGAGATGTTCTGGCGGGGATTATCGGCGGGCTGCTTGCGCAGGGGGAGAAGCCCTTCCGGGCTGCCTGCGTTGGCGCATATCTTCACGGAAAGGCAGGAGATGCGGCAGCGGGAAGGCTTGGAGAGCACGCCTGTATGGCGGGTGATATAGTAGAAGCGCTTGCGGCAGAAATGTCAGAGGGGCGATTGCAGTCCGACACAAAAGCTGTGCGCAGGCAATAGACGGATAAGGGAGTAGGAAGATGACAGGACTAACGGAAATACCGGGAGCATACAGAAGAGGCTATGCCGAAGTGAATCTGGATGCCATCGTGGAGAATATGCAGAGCATGAAAGGGCATCTTGCACCCGAAACCAAAATGATGGGCGTGATTAAGACGGACGGTTACGGACACGGAAGCCGTCTCATTGCGGAGAGTCTGGAGCCGCTTCCGTTTATGTTCGGCTTTGCGGTGGCAACCTTTGAGGAGGCGGAGGCGCTTAGGAATGCGGGGATTACAAAGCCGCTGCTGATTCTGGGTTATACCTTTCCGTACGCGTACGAGGAGCTGGCGAAAAGAGAAATCAGAACGGCGGTATTCAGGTGGGATTCCATAGAGCAGCTTGATGCTGCGGGGAAAAAGGCGGGAAAGCCTGTCCGTGTACACATCAAGGTGGATACAGGAATGAGTCGCATCGGTATTGCTCCTGACGAGGAGGGGCTGCGGTTTGTGCAGGCGCTGATGAAACGGGAGGGTATTGAAATCGAGGGAATCTTCACGCATTTTGCGAGGGCGGATGAGAAGGATAAAACCTCTGCACGACGGCAGCTGAAGGTGTTTAAAGACTTTTGCAACCTGTTAGAAGAGAGGCTGGGACTTAAGATTCCCGTGAAGCACTGCTCCAACAGCGCGGGCATCCTTGAGCTTCCGGAGGCGAATATGGATGTGGTGAGAGCAGGGATTACACTCTATGGGCTTTATCCGTCCGAGGAGGTCAGGAGGGATATTGTGCCCCTGCAGCCGGCACTGTCGTTATACAGCGAGATAGTCTACTGCAAGACGATTCATGCGGGACAGTCCGTCAGCTATGGAGGCACCTTTACGGCTGAGTGCGATATGCGGATTGCCACGATCCCGATTGGCTACGGCGACGGCTATCCCCGCTCACTGTCAGGGAAGGGATATGTGCTGGTGAGAGGAAAAAGAGCGCCCATCTTGGGAAGGGTCTGCATGGATCAGTTTATGGTGGATGTATCGGAAATCCCGGGGGCAGCAGAGGGCGACAGGGTCACCCTTCTGGGATATGACGGACAGGAGCACATCAGCGCGGAGCTGTTGGGAGAGCTGTCGGGGCGCTTCAACTATGAGCTGGTTTGCGATTTGGGGCAGAGAGTTCCCAGACTTTACCGAAAAAATGGTATACATCTGAAAAAGGGCGGTAATACTTTCCCTGAATAGAAAAGCAATTTGGAGGGAAAATGAGACGAGGAGATGTATATTATGCAGATTTGAGACCGGTTGTCGGCTCGGAGCAGGGAGGAATCAGGCCGGTGCTGATTATCCAGAATGATATAGGGAACAGGCACAGCCCGACGGTTATCTGCGCAGCAATTACATCAAAGATGAACAAGGCGAAGCTGCCGACTCATATAGAGCTGGATGCTTCGCTTTATGATATGGATAAGGATTCCGTGGTGCTGTTAGAACAGCTGAGAACCATCGACAAAAGACGTCTCAAGGATAAGGTGTGCCATCTCGACGGGGAAATCATGCGCAGGGTAAATCGCGCCCTGATGGTCAGCCTGGAGCTGGATACATAAGAGGTGTCGGGCAGTTCTTGACGAATAAGGTATGGAATGATATATTTATGAGTATTACGGAAGAAATTCTGAAAAAAATTTGGAGGATACAGCATAAGATGGATGACAGCGGGCCTACTGCCGGTATAATTTTACTCATTGCTTTTCTGCTGATGCAGGCGTTCCTTTCCTGCTTTCAGGCAGCGTTTGATGCCTTAAACGAGCCGGAGACGGAGAGAAGGGCAAGGGAAGACAGGAATAAGAGCTTTCTCAGATTAAAGAAACTAATGGAGCATTCTGCGGATTATAAAAATACAATCCAGCTGCTTATGGGGCTGCTTGCCGGGGGCATTGGCGCGGTGCATCTTGGGCAGCTGCTTTCGTGGAAGGCGGACTGGCTGCAGGCAGTGGTGTCAACACTGCTGCTGTGCTACATAGTATTTGTATCGGGCTTTCTGATTCCCGGGCGGATAGGGGCAAGAAAGAGTACGGAATGCGCCGGCGCGGGAGCGGCTCTGATGCTGATTCTGGTGTGTCTCTTTCTGCCGTTTACGAAGCTGGCGGCTTGTCTTGCCGGAGGGATTCTTCGCATTTTCGGTGTAAGCGCGAAGGAAAAAGAGGGCGATGTAACCGAGGAAGAAATCATCAGTATGGTGAACGAGGGTCATGAGCAGGGCGTGATTGAGGCGAGCGAGGCAGAGATGATTTCCAACATCTTTGAGCTTGGCGACAAGAAGGCATGGGATATTATGACCCACAGGCGGGAGATTGTGGCAATCGATGCCGCGACGAGTCTCGGTCAGGCTGTTGATTTTATGATGGAGGAGAAATACAGCCGCTATCCGGTGTATGAGGAGAATATCGACCATGTGATTGGAATTCTGCACCTGAAGGATGCAATGCGTTTTCACACGGAGGGAAGTCAGGAGGAGACCGCGCTGGGAGAGCTGCCGGGACTTCTGATGGAGCCCTGCTTTGTGCCACAGACGAAGAATATCGGTGAGCTTTTTAGGGAAATGCAGGCAGAGAAGCTACAGATGGTGGTCGTGGTGGACGAATACGGACAGACAGACGGACTGATAGCAATGGAGGATATTCTGGAGGAGATTGTCGGAAATATTCTCGATGAATATGATGAGGACAGCAGCTTCATCGAACAAAAGGGAGCGGACGAGTACGTGATGGACGGCAGGACCCCCCTGGAGGAGCTGGAGGAATGCCTGAATATTCCCTTTGAGGAAGCGGAGTGCGATACCTTAAACGGCTTTTTGATTTCCAGACTGGACAGGATACCGGAGCCGGGTGAACAGCCGGAGATAAACTACAGCGGCTTCTGCTTTAAAATCCTTTCTGCGGACAGCAAGATGATTCAGAGTGTGGGAGTGACGAGAATCCGCGGTAAGGCAGAGGAATCGGCTCTTGAACAGCAGGACGAATCGTGATATGATAAAAGGCAGTTTAGATGAAAATACGGGAAATAAAGAAGGAGAATTACAATGTCAGGGCATTCAAAATTTGCAAACATCAAGCATAAGAAGGAAAAGAACGACGCGGCAAAGGGGAAAATTTTTACCATCATAGGAAGAGAGATTGCAGTGGCGGTGAAAGAGGGAGGTCCCGATCCGGCAAACAACTTTAAGCTGGCGACGGTTATTGCAAAGGCAAAGGCGAACAATATGCCGAACGATACGATTGAGAGAGGCATCAAGAAGGCGGCAGGAGATGTCGGAAACGTAAACTATGAGTATGTGACCTACGAGGGATACGGACCGAACGGAATCGCCATCATCGTGGATGCCCTGACGGACAATAAAAACCGCACGGCAGCAAATGTGAGAAGCGCTTTTACAAAGGGGCAGGGGAACGTCGGAACTCCCGGCTGTGTATCCTTTATGTTCGACAAAAAGGGACAGATAATCATTGATAAGGAAGAGTGCGAGCTCGAGGCAGACGACCTGATGATGACAGCTCTGGATGCCGGAGCGGAAGACTTTGAAGAGGAAGAGGACAGCTACGAGATTCTCACGGCTCCGGATGGCTTTGAGGAGGTTCGCAGGGCGCTGGAGGAGGCGGGTATTCCCATGCTCAGCGCGGAGGTGACGATGATTCCTCAGAATTACGTGACGCTGACCGATGAGACGGCAGTCAGGTCTTTGCAGAGGACGCTTGACCTTCTGGAGGACGATGACGATGTACAGGCGGTTTATCACAACTGGGAGGAATAAAGCAAAAGGGGGCTTTGACGGATGGACAGGCTGGCGATTGTGGTTCCCTGCTACAATGAGGAAGAGGTGCTAAGGCTTGCCTCTGAGGCGTTGCGCGGGGTTCTGGACGATTTAATCAGAAAGGGGAAAATAGCAGAGGACAGCTTTGTTCTCTTTGTGAATGACGGCAGCAAGGACCGTACATGGGAGCTGATTGAGGAGGAGCACAGGGCGTATCCTGTTCAGATTAGCGGTGTCAAGCTCGCCGGAAATGTAGGGCATCAGTTTGCACTTACCGCGGGACTGATTACGGCAAAGGATATGAGTGATGTCACGATTTCCATTGACGCGGATTTGCAGGATGATGTGGCGGTTATCGAGGAAATGATAGATAAATATCATGGCGGCTGCGACATAGTGTACGGTGTGCGGAAGGAGAGGAAGACGGATACCTTTTTTAAGCGGACAACGGCGCAGGCGTTTTATAAGCTGATGAGCCTGATGGGAGTAAAAACGGTGTACAATCATGCGGATTTCCGCCTGATGTCCCAGCGTGCCGTCGAAGAGTTTTCCAAGTACAGGGAGACGAACCTTTTCTTAAGGGGCATGATGCCCCTGATTGGCTACAGGACGGACAGCGTATATTATGACCGCAAGGAGCGCGTTGCGGGAGAGTCCAAGTACCCGTTAAAGAAAATGCTGGCGCTTGCATTTAACGGAATTTCTTCCTTCAGCGTAAAGCCCATCAGCATGATTCTCGGACTGGGGATGGTGATTATCGTCTGCTCCCTGCTGGCGCTGCTGTATGCGTTGATTTCTTACTGTACGGGGCATGTTGTTCCGGGTTGGACCTCGCTGATACTTTCCATATGGTTTCTGGGAGGGCTGCAGCTGCTTGCCATTGGGCTGGTCGGGCAGTATATCGGAAAGATTTATATCGAGGTAAAGCAGAGACCCCGTTATAACATTGAAAAGGTATTGACGCATGAGGACTAACATAAAGGGAGTTCGCTATCTGCTATGGTTTGTATATGCGCTGCTGACGGCGGTGGCAACAACGTTGCTGCTGCGGGAGGCGGCAGGAGGGACAGCTGCAGGACTTTTAGGGACTGCGGCTGTTCTTTGTGCTGCGGGAGTGCTGGTGTCTGTATTACATCGGCTGTCGGGGCGCATTCAGTATGCCGGAAATAAGCAGCAGCCGATACAGAGCGTGGCGGAGGCTGCACTCGTGGTTGTCCTGCTTGCTCTGGGACTTGTGCTTAGGGTCAGGCAGATGGATGAAATGGGACAGCTGAAGGCGTATTTTGAAATGGCGGAGGTGGTACCGGGGAAAACCATACCACAGCTGGTGCACGGAGCTGTTTACTTTTATATACGGCTTTTGCACGGAGTGTTTTATTTCCTTGGGAATAAATTTGCAGCGGGTATCTGGCTGCAGATTGTCCTGCAGCTGATGGGGGCACTGGTGCTGTATGTCGCGACAAAGAGGCTGTCGGGGCATCTGGCGGCACTGACTGTGCTGGCTTTTCTGACCTGTTCTCCCTATATGATACAGAAAGCCATGCTGCTTTCACCGGAGCCGTTTTTTCTGCTGTTGTGTGCACTGGTGCTGTCAGTGATGACAGCTGCCCGAGGGGGAGTGCTTTTTCCGGCGGGCTTCTTTGCTTTCGGGCTGCTTATCGGCGCAGTAAGCTTCTTGGATATCGGCGGTGTGCTTTTGCTTTTGCCGATGCTCGCTCTTGCCATGGAGGAGAGAGAGCCAAAGGAAAAGGGAAAACGTAAGATGACGGCAGTGCTGTTAGGAATGGCAGGAGCCGTGCTCGGTCTTGGAGGCTGTATGGCAGGAGATGCATGGCTGAGCGGCAAGAAGATGGCAGGAGTTGCGGGTGCGTGGCTGAAGCTGTACCGTGCCGGACATTTTGCCATACCGGCGAGAGCGGAGGAGGTATCCTTATTATGGGATTGGTTTGTACTCTGCGGGCTGCTTGCACTTGGCATTTTCAGCTTCTGGTGTGACAAAAAGCGGGACGACGCAGGCGTGTATACAGCAGGGCTGTGCCTTGTGCTGGCGGGCTGCCTTTTTGGAGTGTTCACAGAAGAAATGCCGGGAGAGATTTTTGTGTATCTGCTTTTGGTGCTTCTGGCAGGCGTGGCGGTGGAGGGCTGTATGGGTGCGCAGCACTGTAGGGGTGCGCAGCGCGGTGTGGAGGCCTCGGATGCAGAAAAGCATGCAGAGCGGCAGCCAGGGGGCGAGTCAGAGCACCCAGAGCGGCAGTCGGAGAGGCAACATGAGCCTGTGCAGGGGAATTACATAGAAAATCCGCTGCCGCTGCCGAAAAAGCACGTAAAGCGCGTGCTGGATTATGATATTGAGATAAGTGATGACGATGATTTTGACATTTAGCAGTTCTTTTTTCATCTGAGAGCATTCTTTTCAAGTGACCTGTGCACACTAAACCGAAACGCAAGCTTTGACGGAAGGGTGGCATATGGTATGAGCAAAAAGAGCGCAGAGAGCAGAACGGCAGAAGAAGCGGCGGACGTAAGAACAAAGGACGCAGTGGCAGAAGCAAAGGCTGCTGCAGAAGCGGCGGACGCAGAAGAGAAGGACAGAGCGGAAAAGGAAGCAAGGGAACGTGAGGAAAGAATCGAACAAACGGGGCAGGTGACCTTAAGGGGAAACAGCTCACAGGGAGATATTCACCTGATTTCCATTATAGGAGAGATAGAAGGTCATGAAAATCTTTCCGGGAATGCAAAAACCACGAAATACGAGCATATTCTGCCCAGCCTTGCCGCCATCGAAGGCAGTGAGGAAATACGGGGAGTGCTGGTGCTGTTAAACACCATGGGCGGTGATGTGGAGGCGGGTCTTGCCATCGCGGAGATGATAGCCTCCTTAAGTAAGCCGACAGTTTCCCTTGTGCTGGGCGGAAGCCATTCGATAGGAGTTCCGATTGCAGTGAGTACGGATTATTCCTTCATTGTGCCGACCGGAACGATGGTGATTCATCCGGTGAGGATGAACGGGATGATTATCGGAGTACCGCAGACTTTCGAGTATTTCAAGCTGATTCAGGACAGAATTACCGGCTTTGTCTGCAATCACTGTGACATCAGCAAACAGAAGATGGAGCAGCTGATGACGGAGACGGGGATGTTTACAAAGGATGTAGGGACAATTCTGGTGGGCGAGGAAGCGGTAAAGCACGGAATCATCAACGAAGTGGGCGGCATTGACAGGGCGATGCAAAAGCTGCGGGAGCTTTTGCGGTAGCCCGTTTCGGTTGAAAAATCACAGATGACAAGTCTTTGGAAAAATGGTATACTGATTAGGTATTGTTCGGGGAAGGAAAACGGGTAAGAGGAGTAAGAAAGATGGCAGCTTCCGGTGGAAGAAAGACTTCCGCTTCAAACAGAGGCACGGGAAATAGAAGTACGGGCAGTAAAAGTACGGGAAACAGAGGTACGGGAAAAGGAAAGAGCACCGGCGGCACAGGCGGGAAAAGGGACGCGTATCAGTCAGCACAGGATGGTGCTTTGTTTCATGAAATAGGGCTGATTGTGCTGTTTGCCGCGATGGTGCTTCTGTTTTGCTGCAATTTCGGAATTATCGGACCGGTGGGAAATGCGGTAAGCGGCTTTTTGTTCGGAGTATTCGGGCTTATGGCGTATGCTGCTCCGGTTCTGCTTTTTCTGGCAGTGGCATTCTGGTTTGCCAACGAGGGAAATCCAAGCGCGGTGCGCAAGCTGACGGCGGGCTGTGTATTGTTTCTGATGCTCGGGATTTTATGCGATTTGTTCGCCGGAATGACCGGTGAATTGGAAAAGTACAACGCAAAGCAGATTTACGAGGAATGCAGAGATGCCAGAATGGGCGGCGGGCTGCTCTCGGGAAGCATAAGCTTTTGTTTACAGCATTATCTGGAAACCATCGGGACGGTGCTTGTGGTGTTGCTTTGCTCGGTGGTGAGTATCATACTGCTGACGGAGAGGTCACTGATAGACGGCGTAAAGAGAGGCTCAAGTCGGATGCGTGAGCTGTCGAGGGAGGATGCGGAGCGCCGCAGGGAGAATGCCCGGGCGAGGAGAGAGGAGCAGGAGGAGCTTCGCGCCAGAAGAGAGGAAGAGCGCAGGATAAAGGCGGAGGAGAAGGAAAACGAAAAAATTCTCCGTATGGAAAAGAAGGTTACCGGCGTTATGCTTGACACAACGCTGCAGAAGCCGGAGGAAAGACGTCGCAGTGATGAGGTACATGAAATCATGCTGACGGACGAGGATAACGACGAGGGGGAGTCTTTTGCGGAAGCACCCGAATATGGCGTGGAAGCAGGGGAGGCTTCGGAACCCTTTAAGTTTGATTTTGACCGCGTGCGCGTCAGAGGCGTGCACCAGGTATCTGTGGCAGGAAGCGTCGGAATGCCGGTGGAAGAGGAAGAAGGGACAGAGGAGTATGCGGCGGAGCCGGTGGAGGAGCTCCCGGTGTTTGCCGCGCAGGATATCAGAATCCATAAGGAGGGCATCGGTGAGAATTCTGTAACAGAGACGCCCCGGACAGAGCCGATGGCACAGCAGACGCAGCTGCCCCGACCGCAGACTGCGGAGAAGAAGCCTAAGAAATATATGTTTCCGCCCCTTTCCAGACTACAGAAGGGTGTGGCTGCCACAGGGGATACCACGAGGGAGCTGAAGGAGACTGCAATGCGTCTGCAGCAGACTCTGAATACCTTTGGAGTACGGGTGACGATTACGGATATCAGCCAGGGGCCCAGTGTGACCAGATATGAATTACAGCCGGAGCAGGGCGTCAAGGTTTCAAAAATTGTCGGACTTTCGGACGATATTAAGTTAAACCTTGCCGCGACAGACATCCGAATAGAGGCTCCGATTCCAGGAAAGGCGGCAGTCGGCATTGAGGTTCCCAACAAGGAAAATACCACCGTTGCACTCAGGGATTTGCTGGAGAACAGGGAGTTTAAGGAATTTCCCTCCAATCTTGCCTTCGCGGTGGGAAAGGATATTGCGGGCAAGGTGGTGGTGGCAGACATTGCAAAAATGCCACATATGCTGATTGCAGGCGCTACGGGCTCAGGTAAATCAGTCTGCATCAATACACTGATTATGAGTATTCTGTATAAGGCACATCCGGATGACGTGAAGCTGATTATGGTGGATCCTAAGGTGGTAGAGCTGAGCGTCTATAACGGGATTCCGCATCTGCTGATTCCCGTCGTGACAGACCCTAAGAAGGCATCCGCGGCGCTTCACTGGGGTGTCTCAGAGATGGAGGAGCGTTATCGGAGGTTTGCGGACTTCAATGTGCGGGATTTGAAGGGATATAATAAAAAGGTGGAGACCATGCAGGAGGGCGGGGCAGAGGACGCTCCTGCAAAGATGCCGCAGATTGTCATCATCGTGGATGAGCTTGCAGATTTGATGATGGTTTCGCCGGGGGAGGTGGAGGAATCCATCTGTCGGCTTGCGCAGCTGGCGAGAGCGGCTGGCATTCACCTTATCATAGCAACCCAGAGACCCAGCGTGGATGTTATCACGGGATTGATTAAGGCGAATATGCCGAGCCGAGTGGCGTTCTCGGTTTCCAGCGGAGTAGATTCGCGTACTATTCTTGATATGAACGGAGCTGAGAAACTTTTGGGAAAGGGTGATATGCTTTTTTATCCGCAGGGGTATTCCAAACCGGCGAGAATTCAGGGAGCCTTTGTCTCCGACAAGGAGGTGGCGGATGTGGTGGACTTCCTCAAGAACCAGACGCTGGGGAACACTTACGCGGAGGACATAGAGGAGAAAATTCAGCATATCGGAAACGGTCAGGGCAGCGCGGGTGGCGACGACGGATATGAGCTGGACGAGCTGTTTGAGAAGGCGGGAAGATTTATCATAGAGAAGGATAAGGCATCCATCGGTATGCTGCAGAGAGTGCTGAAAATCGGGTTTAACAGAGCGGCAAGAATTATGGATCAGCTCTGCGAGTACGGAGTGGTTGGAGAAGAGGAGGGCACGAAGCCCAGAAAGATACTGATGAGTCCCGAACAGTTTGAACAGCTGGTAGAGGATATTGTGTAGAAGGGAGCCGAAAACGTGAAATCGGACATTGAAATAGCACAGGCGGCGGTGATGGAGCCGATAGAAAAGGTAGCGGAAAAGCTGGGAATCCCGGCGGATGCCCTGGAGTTTTACGGAAAGTACAAGGCGAAGCTCTCCAATCGGTATATGGAGAGCCTGCAGACAAGAAAGGACGGAAAGCTGATTCTTGTGACGGCAATCAACCCCACTCCGGCGGGAGAGGGAAAGACAACCATCAGTGTCGGCCTGGGGCAGGCGTTTGGAAAGCTGGGCAAGAAGGCGGTAGTCGCGTTGCGCGAGCCTTCACTGGGACCGTGCTTCGGCATTAAGGGCGGTGCCTCCGGCGGAGGATATTCACAGGTAGTGCCGATGGAGGACTTAAATCTGCATTTCACGGGGGATTTTCACGCGGTCACCTCGGCGAACAACCTTCTGGCAGCGCTGCTTGACAACCATATCCAGCAGGGAAACGAGCTGCAGATTGATACGCGGCAGATAGTATGGAAGCGCTGCGAGGATATGAACGACAGAGCGTTGAGAAACATAGTGGTGGGACTTGGCAGCAAGGCGGATGGCTTTGTGAGGGAAGAGCATTTTGTCATTACCGTGGCAAGCGAAATTATGGCAATTCTCTGTCTTGCCGAGAATATGAAGGACTTAAAGGAAAGACTCTCCCGCATTATCGTGGCATATAATTACGAAGGGGAGCCTGTGACGGCAGGGCAGCTGCAGGCAGTGGGTGCCATGGCGGCACTGTTAAAGGATGCAATGCAGCCGAATCTGGTACAGACGCTGGAGCACACCCCGGTGCTGGTGCATGGAGGGCCCTTTGCCAATATAGCGCACGGCTGTAATTCAGTCCGGGCTACAAGGGCAGCGATGAAGCTGGCAGATTACTGTATTACGGAAGCGGGCTTTGGCGCAGACCTCGGAGCGGAAAAGTTTTTTGACATCAAGTGCCGCATGGCAGGGCTGAAGCCGGATGCGGTGGTAGTGGTGGCGACCGTCCGGGCCTTGAAGTATAATGGCGGTGTGGCAAAACAGGATTTGAATGCGGAGAATCTTGAGGCACTGAAGGCGGGAATCGTTAATCTCGGGAAGCATATCGAAAATGTGCAGAAATACGGGGTTCCTGTTGTGGTAACCTTAAACTCCTTTGTGTCGGATACGGAGGCGGAGCTTGCCTGCGTCAGGGATTTCTGCGTAGAGCACGGGTGCGAATTCGCGCTGTCCGAGGTCTGGGCAAAGGGTGGCGAGGGAGGAATTGCCCTCGCGGAAAAGCTCTTGAAGATTATGGAGACGAAGAAGAGTAATTTTCATGTGCTTTATGGAGATGAGCTTACTCTGGAGGAAAAGATTACGACGGTGGCAAAAGAGATTTACGGCGCAGGTGTCGTAAACTTCTCGCCCGTTGCAAGAAAGCAGCTGCAGAAGCTGTCGGAGCTTGGCTTTTCAGGACTGCCGGTCTGCATGGCAAAGAATCAGTATTCCCTCTCAGACAATCCGAAGCTGCTTGGACGTCCCGAGGGCTTTGAGATGAGTGTCAGGGAGGTTTACGTTTCCGCAGGTGCCGGGTTTGTCGTGGCGCTGACGGGAGATGTTGTGACAATGCCCGGACTGTCAAAGCAGCCGGCGGCGTACGGAATTGACGTCACGGAGGATGGCTTTATTACGGGGCTGTTTTAGCATACCGCGCAGAGAGGAGCCGGAAGGATGAAGTGTTCTAAATGCGGAGGTGAGATGAAGGACGGAACCCTGTACTGTGAGCATTGCGGTGAGGAGATTCATATCGTCCCGGATTTCGAACCGGAACTGGAACAGAATATACAGCAGACCATTGATAACATAGCAGAGGACATAGGACAGGAGGCAGAGCCTGCTTTTGAAGCGAAGGGACTGCTGCCGGAGGAAGGTGGCGGAAAGAGGCATTACAGATGGTGGCTGCTGTGGGGAGTGGTCACACTGATACTGCTTGCTGCTGCGGGAATGGGCATCTGGGTCTGGCAGTACAATTCAGAGGAAATTCAGGTTTCAAGGGCGGAGACATACACGGCGAAGGAAAGCTATAATAAGGCAATCGCCTGTTACAACCGTGCATTGGAGCTGGATGGAGAAAACATAGAGCTTCAGTTTGCACTTGCGGAGGTCTATTTCCTGAAAAACAATAAGGTTGAGTATGAGTATCTCCTGCGTGAGATTGCGGGAAATGAAAACGCGACAACGGAGCAGCTTGACAGGGCATACGGAAAGCTGATAGCAATCTACCGTGCCAGAGGGGATTATCAGACAATCAACGAGCTGCTCATGAACAGCAGCAATGAGCAGATGCGGGTCACCTATCAGAATTACATTGCAAAAGCTCCGGAGTTTAGCGTAAAGGAGGGATACTATACCAGTATCCAGATTTTAAAGCTTTCAGCGCTTGGAACGGGGAAAATTTATTACACTATGGATGGCAGCGAGCCGGACGAGAACAGTGAGCAGTATATTTCCCCGATTTTTCTTGAGGACGGAGACTATCAGATTCGGGCGGTATTTATCAACGATAACGGAATCAGCAGCAATGTGGTGTCCAAGGAGTATCATATAGAGGATGATAACATACCTGCACCGGAGGTAAGCGTAGGGAGTGGAGAGTACAATTATCCAATGAGTATTGCGGTGGCGGATGATGACGGGGAGGTCTATTATACGATGGACGGCTCTGACCCGACTTATGCCTCCCAGCTTTATTCTGGTCCGATTCACATGCCTATCGGAAAATCCCGGTATAAGTTTGCAAGGATTGTGGACGGCGTGACGGGAGAGGTCGTGGAGCGGGTTTATGAGCTTACTCTTATGACGGAGTATACGCCGGAGCA
Organism: uncultured Acetatifactor sp.; assembly: GCA_964475665.1. Taxonomy (GTDB): domain Bacteria; phylum Bacillota; class Clostridia; order Lachnospirales; family Lachnospiraceae; genus Acetatifactor. The sequence goes on from CAYZAU010000002.1 coordinate 132,191, forward strand.
GGCGGTTGGCGCCATTATTCAATATTCCATGATGAGCGGCCGGATACAGGACGAGGAAGGGCATTTTGATGATTCCGGGGCGGTGTACCGGTATGAGTATCAGTATGTGACGGACATTGACGGAGAGCATTGCTATGTTATCGCGGAGCTTCTTGCAAAGGATGGAAGCCTTACCCGGACGGGTACGAGCTATGCAGTCAGCATTTACTCGGGAACACGTTACAGAATAGAGCGGGTTGCCCAGTCGAAAATTGTACTGGTGAACATAGAAGAGAAGGAGGATTCCCCGACAGGGGAATAGAGAGGTGGATTATGTATAAGATTGTAAAAAAGAGAGAGCTTACCACAAATATTTATCTGATGGATGTGGAAGCGGGACGGGTGGCGAAGTCATGTCAGCCCGGACAGTTTGTCATTGTCCGTATGGGAGAGGACGGGGAGAGGATTCCGCTGACCATCTGTGATTATGACAGGAGCAGGGGAACGGTTACCATTGTATTCCAGTGCGTCGGAGCTTCCACAACAGGGATGGCGGCTCTGGAGGAGGGGGATTTCTTTCAGGATTTTGTGGGACCGTTAGGCTGCCCCTCCGAGCTGGTAAAGGAGTCACTGGAGGAGCTAAAGCACAAGAGAATTCTGTTCGTGGCAGGAGGTGTCGGAGCGGCACCTGTATATCCTCAGGTGAAATGGCTCCATGAGAATGGTGTAGCCGCTGATGTAATCGTGGGAAGCAAAACAAAGAGCCTGCTGATTCTGGAGAAGGAGATGGAGGCTGTCGCAGGAAACCTTTACATCACGACGGATGACGGCTCTTATGGCCGCAGCGGGATGGTGACAAAGACCATTCAGGATTTGGTGGCGGAGGGAAAGCAGTATGATTTGTGTGTTGCCATTGGTCCCATGATAATGATGAAGTTTGTGTGTCTGCTGACAAAGGAGCTGGGTATCCCGACAATCGTCAGCTTAAACCCTATCATGGTGGATGGAACGGGAATGTGCGGAGCCTGCCGCGTTACCGTGGACGGCAAGGTGAAGTTTGCCTGCGTGGACGGTCCTGAGTTTGACGGACATGCCGTAAACTTTGACGAGGCAATGAGGCGACAGCAGCTCTATAAGACTGCGGAGGGCAGGGAGATGCTGAAGCTGGAGGAAGGCGATACACATCACGGGAATTGTGGAAACTGCAACTAAAACGGAGGGTGGAATACAGAGATGGATGTTTTGACAAGAATTCCTGTGAGAGAGCAGGATGCAACGGAAAGAGCAACAAATTTTGACGAGGTCTGCCTCGGCTACAGCAAAGAGGAGGCTATGCAGGAGGCGGCAAGGTGTATCAACTGTAAGAATGCACAGTGCATGAAAGGATGTCCGGTTTCCATCAATATTCCCGGCTTTATAGAGAAGGTAAAGGAGGGAAAGATAGAGGAGGCATACAGGATTATCAGCCAGTCCAGCGCGCTTCCCGCCGTCTGTGGACGCGTCTGCCCTCAGGAGAGTCAGTGCGAGGGAAAATGTATCCGGGGCATCAAGGGAGACCCTGTTTCCATCGGTAAGCTGGAGCGCTTTGTGGCTGACTGGGCGAGAGAAAACGGCATCAAACCGGAGGGCGCGAAGGAGAAAAAGGGTAAAAAGGTTGCCGTCATCGGCTCAGGTCCGGCGGGACTCACCTGTGCAGGAGATCTGGCTAAGCTGGGATATGATGTGACTATCTTTGAGGCACTGCATGAGGCAGGCGGTGTGCTGGTATATGGAATCCCGGAGTTTCGGCTGCCCAAGAAAGCGGTTGTGGCGAAGGAAATAGAAAATGTTAAATCGCTGGGTGTCAGGATAGAGACAAATGTTGTGGTCGGCAAATCGGTTACCATAGACGAGCTGCTTACGGAGGAAGGCTTCGATGCGGTGTTTATCGGCTCCGGCGCGGGACTGCCTAAGTTCATGGGCATACCGGGAGAGAACGCAAACGGTGTATTCTCGGCAAATGAGTATCTGACCAGAAGCAATCTGATGAAGGCTTTTGACAGGAAATCAAAAACACCCATTATGCAGAGTAAAAGGGTCGCTGTCGTAGGCGGCGGCAATGTGGCGATGGATGCAGCAAGAACTGCCCTGCGTCTGGGAGCCGAGGTTCATATCGTGTATAGAAGAAGCGAGGAAGAGCTTCCCGCCAGAGTGGAGGAGGTACATCACGCAAAGGAGGAGGGAATTATCTTTGACCTTCTGACGAATCCGACGGAGATTCTTGCAGACGATAAGGGCTGGGTGACGGGAATGAAGTGTGTCAGAATGGAGCTGGGAGAGCCGGATGCTTCCGGTCGCCGTCGTCCGGTGGAAATTCCGGGATCGGAGTTTGTCATGGAACTGGATACGGTTATCATGTCGTTAGGTACTTCACCGAATCCGCTGATTTCCTCCACTACGGAAAATCTGGAAACAAACAAGTGGAGGTGTATTGTAGCTGAGGAGGAAACGGGAAAGACAACAAAGGAAGGCGTTTACGCGGGCGGTGACGCAGTGACGGGGGCTGCGACGGTTATTCTTGCTATGGGGGCGGGGAAAACGGCTGCAAAGAGTATTGATGAGTATTTAAGCCGGCGTTAAACAAAAACGAAAGAAGGTATAGGGTATGGCGTGGTGTCCGAAATGTAAGAGCGAGTACAGGGAAGGGTATACGGTCTGCGCAGACTGTGGCTGTAAGCTGGTGGAAGAGCTTCCTTCAGAGGACGGCAGCTTGGGAGAAGAGGACGACCTTGCGGCAGAGGAAAATTTTGACGTGAGGGAAGGCCTTGAAGAGGCGGTATCGGAAAAGTGGCAGGAGGCGGAGGAAGAAAGAACTCCCTACCGGGATAGCGCTGAGCAGGCGAACGACAACCGCTCCTCTGGATGGATTCTTCTGGTGATTGGAACGCTAGGAATTGCACTTGTCGTCATGGGAATTTTAGACCTTCTGCCGCTTAGCCTCGGGAATCCGTATCTGTTTTACGGGGTGCTGAGCGCTGTTTCCATCCTGTTTTTTGTGTCGGGTATTATGTCCTTTAAGAGCGCAAAGCTCTTCCGGAAGAAGGCAGAATCGGAAAATACGCTGCGCGGCACGCTTACGGAGTGGTGTACGGGAAATCTGCGGGCGGAGGAGATTGACAGCGAGGTAAAGGCGGAGGGAGATACCGAGGAGGTTCTGTACTTTAAGCGCACAGAGCGGATAAAGGAAAGACTGAATCATCAGTTTGTAAATCTGGATCAGAGCTTTCTGGATGTGTTTATCGATGAATTTGTTTACGATGCAGTGTTTGGAGAAAAACAGGAATGAAGATTACCGTACTCTGCGTTGGGAAGGTTAAGGAAAAATTTTACCGGGATGCGCTTGCAGAGTATGAAAAGCGCCTCGGCAGATATTGCAGGCTTGAAATCGTGGAGGTGGCAGACGAGAAAACTCCGGATGGAGCAGGCAGGGCGCTGGAGGAACAGATTAAGGAACGGGAGGCACAGCGGCTTCTGGATAAAATCAAAACGGATGCCTTTGTGTGTACACTGGAAATCAAAGGGAAGCATTTCACCTCTGAAGGCTTTGCCGGATGGATGGAGAAGCTGCGGCTTAGCGGAAGCAGTCACCTTACCTTTGTCATCGGAGGCTCCCTTGGTCTGCATGAAACGGTCAGACGGCGTTCGGATTTTGCACTGAGCTTCTCGGATATGACCTTTCCACATCAGCTGATGCGGGTAATACTTCTGGAGCAGATTTATCGGAGCTTCAGGATTGTTAACGGGGAACCCTATCACAAGTAAGCCGTGACAGAATGATGACAGGAGAGGACTATGACGAAGAAGCAGCGCGCAATGCGTATAATAGAGCGATTGAAGGCAGAATATCCTGATGCTGCCTGCAGCCTGGACTATGATCAGGCGTGGAAGCTGCTCGTCAGTGTACGGCTTGCCGCACAATGTACGGATGCGCGGGTCAATGTGGTGGTAGAAGGGCTGTATGAAAGGTATCCGGATGTAGATGCCCTGGCGGAGGCACCGGTGGAAGAAATTGAGAAGCTGGTGCGTCCCTGCGGTCTGGGAAAAAGCAAGGCAAGAGATATCAGCGCCTGCATGAAACGTCTGCGCGATGAATATGGCGGAAGAGTGCCGGAGAATTTTGAAAGTCTTCTGCAGCTGCCGGGTGTAGGCAGAAAGAGTGCAAACCTGATTATGGGAGATGTATTTGGAAAGCCTGCCATTGTCACGGATACGCACTGCATCCGGCTGGTAAACCGCATGGGACTGGTGGACGGAATACGGGAGCCTTATAAGGTGGAGAGAGAGCTTTGGAAAATCATACCGCCCGACGAAGGGAATGCTTTCTGCCACAGACTGGTGGATCACGGGAGAGCAGTCTGTACCGCGAGAACAAAGCCCTTCTGTGACCGTTGCTGCCTGCAGGATATCTGCAAAAAAGCCGGGGTATAGATGTCCCGGGAACATAAAAGCGGCACTGCCAAAGAGCGGACAAAAGGGGTGGGACGATGAGAATGTATGATGTCATCATGAAAAAGAGAAACGGGGGAGAGCTGACGGCAGAGGAAATCCGTTTTTTTGTGGAGGGCTATACGGCAGACAGAATACCGGATTACCAGGCGGCGGCTCTGATGATGGCAATTTACTTTAAGGGAATGACGGCTGCGGAGACGCTGGCACTTACCATGGCGATGGCGGAAAGCGGCGAGGTGCTTGATTTGTCAGCCATACGGGGTATCAAGGTAGATAAGCACAGTACAGGTGGTGTGGGAGACAAAACCTCTCTGGCGCTGACTCCGATGGTGGCGGCGTGCGGGATTCCCGTTGCGAAGATGAGTGGAAGAGGGCTTGGACATACCGGAGGCACCATTGATAAGCTGGAGAGCTTTCCGGGCTTTAGCACTGCGCTGACGACAGAGAGGTTTGTGGAAAATGTCAATCGGGTTGGAATCGCCATCATGGGGCAGACAGCAGATTTGGCACCGGCAGACAAAAAGCTCTATGCTCTTCGCGACGTGACCGCGACGGTTGACAATATGTCGCTGATTGCCAGCTCCATCATGAGCAAGAAGCTGGCAGCGGGGGCGGACGCCATTGTGTTGGATGTCAAGACAGGAAGCGGTGCCTTCATGAAACGCGAGGAGGATGCGAGGGCGCTGGCAGAGGAAATGGTGGCAATAGGAAAGAACGCCGGAAGAAAGACCGTTGCCGTCATATCCGATATGGATCAGCCGTTGGGACTTGCCGTGGGAAATGCACTGGAGGTGCGCGAGGCGATTGATACCTTAAACGGGGAGGGACCTGAGGACTTTCTGGAGCTTTGTCTGACTTTGGGGGCACAGATGCTGCTTGCGGGTGGCAGGGCGAGGGAGGAAGAGGAAGCAAGGTCGATGCTGCAGCAGACGATTGCGGATAAAAGTGCCCTGAAAAAGCTGGCAGAGTTCGTGGAAGCACAGGGAGGGGACAGCCGTGCGGTCTATGAGCCGCAGCGTCTCCCGAAAGCAGCTGTTGAGCTGCCGGTGCTTGCACAAAGGCAGGGGTATGTGAGCGGCATCCGCTGTGATGAGGTGGGAATGTGTTCCCTGATGCTCGGCGGAGGCAGGGAGACCAAGGAGAGTGAGATTGACCTTTCCGTGGGGATTACTTTGCGCAAGAAGGTTGGAGATAAGGTCGAGACGGGTGAAGCACTGGCAATACTTTCGGCAGACAGCAGCAGGAAGGTGAAAGAGGCGCAGAAGCGCCTTCTGGGGGCTTATGCGATTTCGGAAGAGAAGCCGGTAAAGCAGCCTCTTATCAGAGAGATAATTCGATAGTCTATTTTTAGCTGCGGCTAATATAATGGAAACATGAAAAGAAATAATGAGCGCAGCAGCAAAAAGGAATTACTGGTGGAATCTCTGAAGCTGCCGAAGGATATCTGCATGGGAGCGATGAAGGTCACCATGACGGGGAACAGAGATGCCTGGATAGAAAATTACAGAGGGATTTTGGAATACAGTAAGACCCAGATACTGCTTCAGGGAAAAGCCTGTCAGGTCTGTTTTGAAGGGACGCAGCTGGCCATTGATTATTATACCAACGAGGATATGAAAATCAGTGGGTGCATCACCTGCGTGAAATATCTGTAGAAATGGAACGGGGATGGATATGATAGAGGTCTTAAAGTATTTCAGAGGCTGTCTGCGCATCAGGGTCTGGGGCTTCTCGCCGGAGCGCTTTATGAATTTGTGCAGCAATAAGGGGATTCTGCTCTGGGACATTGTCCGTGAGGAAGATGTCTATGAGATGAACATTAACCTGAGAGGATTTAAGGCGCTTAGGCCGATTGTAAGGAAAACGGGAACAAGGGTGGTCATATTGGAACGATATGGACTCCCTTTTTTTCTGCCCAAGCTCCTGAAAAGAAAGATATTCGTGGCGGGCTTTCTGCTGGCAGTCTGCTTCTGGCTGTGCTCCTCCTTCTTTGTCTGGAGCATTGAGCTGGAGGGAAACTATCAGATTACGGAGGACGTATTCCTGAATTTTCTGGAGCAGAGAGAGGTGAGAATAGGAATGTCCAGACAGCAGCTGGACATAGAGGAGCTGGAGAAGGAAATCAGACGTTGCTTTCCGCAGATTACATGGGCATCTGCAAGGCTCTCCGGCACAAAGCTCCTGATTTCCGTGAAGGAAAACGAGCTGCCGGAGCCCATGCAAGAAAAAAGTCAGGAAAAGGGAATGGATTTGATTTCTGAATATGACGGAACCGTAGTCTCCATTATTGTCAGAAGCGGTGTACCTATGGTACGTGCCGGAGATGCCGTGGAAAAGGGGACGATTCTAGTGGACGGAAAGGTTCCCGTCTATCAGGAGGATGGTACCGTCAGGGAATATTATCAGGTGGAGGCAGATGCAGATATCATTCTGGAGCATACCAGAAGCTTTTCGGCGAGACTTTCCTTTGATTATATTAGGAACGAGTATACGGGGAGAGAGAAGAAGAGGTACTATCTGCGAATCGGCAAAACAAAGCTAAAGCTGCCCGACGGAGAAGCGTACACAGTGCAGGACAGCCTCATACGGGAAAGCCGGCCGGCGCTGTTTGAAAAGCTCTCCATCCCGATTTTTTTTGGCAGTAAAACTGACAGGGAATACCAGCGGGTAGAGTATGAGTACACCCTGAACGAGGCAAAAGAACTGCTCAATGAAAAAATAATTGCTTTTCTCGTAAGTTTGGAGGAAAAAGGGGTACAAATTATTGAAAAAGATGTTAAAATAGATACAAATGGGGGCTCTTGGGTTGTTACCGGGGAAGTGCTTGTGCGCGAGAGTGTGGGACAAAGCACCGTGACGGTAATGCCGCAGACCGGAGAAGAGAGTGCAGATGAATGAGTTTTCAAGCAGGATAGAGATACCGTCTGAGCATATGCAGAAGATTTTTGGAATGCAGGACAGGTATGCGAAGAGGCTGGAGCAGGATTTTGGTGTCAGTCTGGTGGACAGAAACGGCATCGTCACAGTGTCGGGGCAGGAGGAAATGGTAAAACGGGCGGTATCGGTGCTGGAGCAGCTGACCGTTCTCTCAGCCCGCGGAAATGAAATAGAGGAGCAGAGCGTTAATTACGCGATTACAATGGGAATGGAAGAGCAGGAGAAGCTGATTTCAGAGATAGATACGGACTGTATCTGCCACACGGTAAACGGAAAGCCCATCAAGCCGAAAACCCTCGGGCAGAAGGCGTATGTGGATGCCATACGAAAGAATATGATTGTGTTTGGCATCGGTCCTGCGGGAACAGGAAAAACCTATCTGGCGATGGCAATGGCAATCACGGCCTTTAAGAATGACGAGGTCGGTAGGATTATCCTGACAAGACCGGCCATTGAAGCGGGAGAGAAGCTGGGCTTTCTGCCCGGAGACCTGCAGAGCAAGGTTGACCCCTATCTGCGCCCGCTGTATGATGCCCTCTATCAGATTATGGGGGCGGAGGGCTTTGCGAAGAATATGGAGAAGGGGCTGATAGAGGTGGCACCGCTTGCCTATATGCGCGGACGCACGCTGGACAACGCCTATATCATTCTGGACGAAGCGCAGAATACCACACCGGCACAGATGAAGATGTTTCTTACCAGAATCGGCTTTGGCTCAAAGGTAGTAGTTACGGGAGATGCCTCGCAAAAGGATTTGGCTCCCGGGGCTAAGTCCGGTCTTGACGTGGCAGAGAGGGTGCTGGGCAGGATAGATGACATTGCCTTCTGTAAGCTGACCGGAAAGGACGTCGTGAGGCATCCGCTGGTACAGAAAATTGTGAACGCATACGACAGCTACGAGGTAAAAGAAAAATCAAGAAGCAGAGAGAAACATGAGAGAAGATAATAAAGGAACAGGCCGGAGCTTTTATGCGGCTGAGATTGCAATTATGGCGCTGGGAGTCTGCGGTATGTGGCTTCTGGGAGAAATCAGACAGCTTGCGTCGGACAGACTGCTGGGAAACTGTGTCATGACGCTATTGGGACTGGCAGTAACAGGCTTTCATTTCCGAAGGGAATATGCGGACGACGCACTGGATTACAACAATGCGGAGCACGGCGGGCGCTTCTGGCTCTGTATGGGGATAGGACTGTTTATTTCCTTTGCCTGTGCCTTTCTGCCTGCGGGCGGCTGGCCGTTTTTAACGGTCTTTGTGATGCTGTCCCTGTTCAGCAATCTAAGCACGGGGGTACTCTCTTCCTCCGTGCTGCTTTTGACGGCGGTCCTTTTGTCCGGCACACAGAGTGGAGGCTTTGAGGGAATATATGCCCTGTATCTGGTCAGCGGGGTATTCGCAGCGACTCTGTTCAGGCATCTGGAAAATGACTTTAAGGTCGGAATTCCGCTGTTTTTGTCCTTGCTGTGTCTTCTTGTCTGTGAGACGGCAAATCTTGTGCTGGTGGCGAACGCCAGACCGGATTTCGAGCTTTTTGTCATTCCCGGCGTCAATATCATTATCAGCAGTGTGCTGCTTCTGGGACTTTTAAAGCTGTTCTTTTCCATGGTGGTATACCGTGACCGCGAGAAATATCTGGACATCAACGATGTGGAAAATCCCGTGCTGGTACAGTTGAAGCAGGAGCATCGGGAAAAGTACATGAACTGTGTCCATACGGCGTACTTTTGTGAGAGGCTGGCAAAGCAGCTTGAACTGGATGTGGATGCCTTAAAAAGCGCCGCATATTATCACTGGATGGAGGAGGAAGCAGAGCAGGAGAAGCAGTTTCCGCGGGCGGTTCGTGAAATTATGTGTGACTATCGGGATAAAAAGAACGGAATACAAAGGAGGGAGACCGCAGTGCTTTTATGTGCGGATACCGTGGTGGAATCCGTGACCTATGTGCTGAACCAGGGGAAGGACAAGCAGGTGGATTATGACCGGGTGATAGACCTTGTTTTTGAGAGACTCAGCGAGGGAGGCTCCTTCGATAAATGCGATATTTCCGTGAAGGAGCTGTGTGATATGCAGAAGGTTTTCAAGGAGGAGAAGCTGTACTATGACTTTTTACATTGAGAATGAAACACAGGAGAAATTTGATTTTTCCGTGCAGGATACGGTTCAGGAGGTCTGTGAGGCTGTGCTGGAGGCGGAGGGCTGTCCTTATGAGGTACAGCTGGATGTGGTGCTGACGGACGATGCGGGAATTAGGGAAATGAACCGCGAGAGCAGGGGAATTGACAGGGAGACGGATGTCCTTTCTTTCCCGAATGTTGACTTTGCTTCGGCAGGTGTTTTTGAACCTGATGAGGAGCGGGAGGCTGACTATTTTAATCCCGACACAGGGGAGCTGATGCTTGGCGACATCATGATTTCCGTCGACAGGGTGAAGGAGCAGGCGGAGAGCTACGGACACAGCTTAAGAAGGGAATTTGCCTTTCTGGTGGCACACAGTATGCTGCATCTGTGCGGCTACGATCACATGGAGGACGATGAGGCTGTAGTGATGGAGAGCAAACAGGAGGCTATACTGACAGGACTTGGAATTACAAGAGAGTAACCAGAAGACAAAGCCGGGGGTGAGTCATTTCCCGGGCAAAAGTTCTCAGAGTGGAGACCGGATATGAATCAGGCAGAGATAAAGAGACGGCAGGCAGAGCTGTTGGGGGCTGTGTTGACATTGCTGACCCTGGCGGCTGTCTCGAGGGTGACAGAGGAAAACGGTGTAACCTATATTGTTGCAGCCATGGAGGTGTACGGGCTGGTGTGGGCATTGGTGGGAGGCGGAGTCAGTGCCACGCTGGGCAGGCTGCTTCGGGCAAGAAACGCCAAAGGACAGTATAAGAATTCGTTTAAGCTGCGAAAAAATGTTTTTTTGCTGCAGACAGTGCTTGGAGCGGCGGGAAGTCTGCTGCTGTGGCTTTTTGCGGAAGAGCTGACGGCAGGGCTGCTTAGGATGCAGTACAGCACCGTCATACTGAAGGTGCTTGCTCCTGCTGTTTTTCTGAGAACACTTTCCGGCGTGCTGATCGGGTGTATTCAGGGGGAGGGCTCAGAGCTTCCGGCTGCCGTATATGCCATACTCAGACAGCTGTTTATTCTGGGCTTCGGACTTCTGTTTGGCAGGCTGCTGGCTGATTACGGGGCGAAGGTGAGCAGGCTGCTGCTTCAGGAGAACTTCAAATCCATGTACGGAGGTATCGGTATTGCCATTGCGATATCTCTGACTGAGGGATTGATGGTCATTTTCCTTTTCCTGATATACAAGAGCATAAAGAGGCCCGGAGCGAAGCTTAAGGAGGACGGGATGCGGTTTACGGATTCCATGCCTGACAGCCTTCGCATCTTCGCGGTAAACAGGGCAGGCTGGCTGGGAATTACACTGGCAGCCGTGATGCCGTTTCCGGCAGGACTTTTGCTCCTGCAGAGGACTGCTGCTGAAACGGCAGCAAGGGAATACGGAGCCTATATGTCCGGGTATCTTGTCATCTGCGGAGGAATCAGCTTACTGATATATCTATTGGAACTGCCGGTTGCCGGCAGGGTATTTATCTGTCTCAGAAAGGAGGAGCAGCGTTACGCGAGAGTGGTTTTCCAAAGCGGTATCCACAGCAGTATTGTCCACGGGGGCTTTGCGTCGGTTTTTTTGACAGTGCTGGCAGCGCAGGCGGCAAGTGTGGTGTCTCCCGGTGAATCGGAGGCAGTGACAAAAATGCTGACAGGAGGGGCGTTACTCTGTCTCTTTCTGCCGCTGGCATTCTATTTTGGAAGAGTTTTACTGGCTTCGGGCAGAAAAGGACTTGTTCTCGGAGTCTTAGCGCTGGCGGATGTCGTTGGTGCGGTTTCTGCGTCGGTGTTTATCTGTGCGGGAAGGATGGGCACGCTGGGACTGGTTTACGGGGGTGTCATCGGAGTGGGTGTCGCAGGGATTCTGCTTGGTTCTTTTTCCTGTAGGCAGCTCCGTCTGCGCCTTGACTGGCTGCAGACCATGGCAATTCCTGTGGGAACGGCAGCTGTGACAGGATTGCTGCTGATGCTTTTGGCAAAGCTGCTCGCACCTCATGTGGGAGCTATTGTCACGCTGGTGGCGCTGCTTATGGTGGGAGGCGCCGTCTATTGGACACTGCTGTTTGTACTGCGCAACTGGAAGGAGCAGGAGCTGGAGGTAATTCCCGGCGGCAGAATTTTGAACGCAATCGGACAGCTGCTGCGTTGTATAGGATAAAGAAAAACTGCTGATACTGTTTGGTAAGGAGAACAGTATGAGGCGAATAAAGGGGATTGTATTGTTTTTGATTTATCCGATGCTGCTGTTGGGCATCGGGGGCTACGCGGGTGTGAAGATGACGCATTTTTTCTATCCCGGGGAGCAGGCGCGGGAGAAGGCAGATTATAAAAGTCTGTCTCCGTCGGAGAAGCCGGAGACTTTGATGTCCGAGACACAGCTTCAGGATTACGGGGTGGCGGTGAAGGAGGCGGCATCATCCAAGGAAACGCTCTGCGTGGAGACCCGGTATGTTTTAGAGGAGACAGATGTCGTAAATCATACAGTGGTGGAAACAACGTGGCGTCTGCCTGATAAATACATCGGCATGAACAGGGAGCAGTTTCTGGAAGCGATGGATAATTATGAGGCATTTCCGCCGCTTTCCGAGCTGGAGAGAGGCTTCATCGGACTGGAGGTGCTGGCATTTTCCAGAGAGCGGGTAGTGGTGCAGATGAATTATCGTTATGTCCAGCCGAGTGCCAGTTTTTATCTGGGTGTTTATGACAACGAGGTTATCGCATATCTGGAGGATTTGGAGACGGTTTATATCGAAACGGACATCCGGCTTGATACCCTGCCGGAGCAGATGCAGAGAGAGATTATCGGCTTCATGTGGGTGGCGGACGAGGAGGCTCTGTACAACTTTCTGGAAAATTACTCTTCCTAAAAGGAGAAGTCATGAGTAGAACAATCGGAATCGTCGGTGGCGGGGCTGCCGGAATGATGGCGGCAATCACAGCGGCAGGACAGGGGGCGAGTGTGACTCTGTTTGAGAGGAATGAGCGCCTTGGAAAGAAGCTGCTGGCTACCGGGAACGGGAAGTGCAATCTGGGAAATCTGGATTTGACGGTGGAGAAGTACCATACAGGAAACCCGAAGCGGCTGGCGGCACAGCTTGACCGGTTCGGAACGGAGGCTACCATCGCTTTTTTTGAGACACTGGGGCTGATGGTAAAGCAGAAAAACGGTTATCTTTATCCGTTGAGCGAGCAGGCGGCATCGGTGCTTGACGTGTTGCGCTTTGAGGTGGAAAGAAGAAGCAATATCCGCGTGGTGTTGGAGACGAAGATAGACAGGATAGAGCGGGACGGAAAAAGGAACAGAATCTGCCTTTGGAGCGGAAAGCGGCTTTACACCTTTGACAGGGTGATTCTTGCCTGTGGGGGAAAGGCAGCACCCAGAACGGGAACAGACGGCAGCGGATATCGGCTGGCGGAAATGCTGGGACACCGGCTTGTGCCCGTTGTCCCGGCACTTGTGCGGCTAAGATGCAGGGAGGACTGGCTGAAAGGAGTTGCGGGAGTCAGGGCAGAAGCGGAGCTTACCCTGCTTCAGGATGGCAGGGAAGTGGCGAAGGAGCGGGGAGAGCTGCAGCTGACGGATTATGGTATTTCCGGTATTCCGGTATTTCAGCTGAGCCGTATGGCGAATTATATGCTTCTCGGGAAAAAGGAGCCGGAGGTCAGAATCAATTTTCTGCCGGAGGCACAAGAAAACTTTGTGAGGGAGCAGTTTAAAATCAGACGGGCACTTGAAAAAAGCACGGTGGAGGAGTATTTCACAGGACTGTTAAACAAGAAGCTCATGGCACTGTTTATCCGTCTGGAGGGACTTAAGCCCTCCCAGTATGTGAGCGGGGCTGCGCGAGAGAAGCTTGCGGGTGTGTATGAGCGGTGCAGGGGGCTGACGGTTCATGTGACGGGAAGCAATTCCTTTGACAGTGCACAGGTCTGTGCAGGCGGAGTTCCCATGGAGGAGGTTACTGACAGCCTGGAGTCGAAGCTGTCAGCCGGTGTGTTTTTTGCGGGCGAGCTGTTGGATGTGGACGGACGCTGCGGAGGCTATAATCTTCAGTGGGCATGGTGCAGCGGTTATCTGTCGGGTATGGCGGCAGCCGTGTGAAAAGCTGTTTTTACAGCTGTTTGTGCAGAGCGTGTAACAAATACGAAAAAGAATGTTCCCGGAATGGAGATTGGTATGCTGAGAGTAAATCAGGTGAAGGTGAGAATTCCACACGGCGACGGACAGCTGAGAAGGAAGACGGCAGAGCTTCTGAAGGTTTCCGTGGGTGACCTTGGCGAGCTGCGAATTGTGCGACAGTCCGTTGATGCCAGAAAGAAGCCGGAGCTTTTTTATACATATACAGTGGATGTTGCAGTGAAGAATGAGGAAAAGGTTCTTGCGCGGTTTGGGGAGAAAGAGAGCCGGATCTGCAGACCCCCTGACACGAGGTATCACTTTCCGATACCCGGCGAAAAAAGGCTGAAAGCACCCATTGTCATTGCAGGTATGGGACCCGCAGGACTCTTCTGCGGGTATTTCCTTGCCGTGCACGGCTACCGCCCGATTCTGCTGGAGAGAGGAAGCTGTGTTGAAAAGCGCATAAGGGATGTGGAGCAGTTCTGGGAGACGGGGATCTTAAAGCCGGATTCCAATGTACAGTTTGGCGAGGGCGGAGCAGGAACCTTCTCGGACGGCAAGCTGAATACGCTGGTGAAGGATAAGGACGGAAGAAATGCTGCCGTGCTGGAAACCTTTGTGAAGTTTGGTGCCAGACAGAGCATCTGCTATGAGGCAAAGCCGCATATCGGTACGGATGTGCTAAGCGGGATAATTTCAAGGATGCGGGAAGAAATTATCCGGCTGGGCGGAGAGGTGCGCTTTGAGAGCCGGGTTACGGAGGTGCTTGCCAGGAACGGACACGTAAGCGGCGTCAGGATTAACGGGAAAGAAATTCAGCCCTGTGGGCAGCTGGTGCTGGCAATCGGACACAGTGCCAGAGATACCTTTGAGATGCTGTATGATAAGCAGATTCCCATGGAGTCAAAAGCCTTTGCGGTGGGATTTCGGGTAGAGCATCCACAGCGCATGATTAACGAGAGCCAGTACGGAGTTGCCGTGCCGGGGGAAACGGGGGCGGCATCCTATAAGGTCACGGCAAAAGCGGAAAACGGAAGGTCGGTTTATTCCTTTTGTATGTGCCCGGGAGGCTATGTGGTGAATGCGTCCTCGGAGGAGGGGCATACGGCGGTCAACGGGATGAGCTACAGCGGCAGAAACGGTTTAAAGGCAAACAGTGCCATTATTGTGTCGGTGACGCCGAAGGATTTCGGCTCCCTGCATCCGCTGGCGGGTATTGCTTTTCAGCGGGAACTGGAAAGAAGAGCGTGGGAGGCGGGACAGGGAAAAATCCCCGTGCAGAGCTATGGGGCGTTTCGCGCTGAGGTAAGGAAGGAATGTGGCAGGGCAGGGACAGAGTCGAAAACACAGACAGACATTTCTGTCAAGACATGGGCAGAGGCGGACACATCCGGGCTGCCGGCATGCAAGGGGCAGTATACCATGGCTTCCTTAAGTCACATTCTGCCCAAGGAATGCAATGAGGCTTTTCTGGACGGGATGGAGGCATTCGGGAAGCAGATTTCGGGCTTTGACAGACCGGACAGCCTGCTGCTCGGAGTAGAGAGCCGCACCTCGTCACCGGTGCGGATTCTGCGGGATGAATCGCTCCAGTCGAGTCTCCGCGGGCTTTATCCCTGTGGGGAGGGAGCAGGCTATGCAGGGGGAATCACTTCTGCCGCCATGGATGGAATCCGCGTGGCAGAGCAGATAGCGTCACAGTTTATGCCGGCGGAGGACTCTGATGATTGACTGTGCTACAAAAATAAAGTAAAATGACTGGGAGTGCAGGAAGAAACATTAAAATTAAGGAAAGCGGAAAGACGGGAAGACGGGAAGACATGAACAGCTTGAGAGAACAGATTAAGGATAAGAAACGAATCGTGATTAAAATCGGCTCTTCCTCCCTGACACACAGGGAGACGGGCGATATGGATTATATCCGTATGGAAAAGCTGGTGCGTGAGCTCAGTGACATCAGAAATCAGGGAAAAGAAGTGATATTGGTTTCCTCCGGTGCGATTGCCGCAGGGAAAAACGTGGTGAACCTGAAGGATGTAAGGGTGGACAGTAAGGCAGATACCCTGGCGGTGAAGCAGGCGTGCTCTGCCGTGGGACAGGCAAGGCTGATGATGACCTATCAGCGGCTTTTTGCTGAGTACAACCAGATAGCCGCACAGATTCTGATGACAAAGAATACCATCGTGGATGATTTAAACCGTTTTAATGCACACAATACATTCTCCGAGCTTTTGAAGCTGGGGGCGATTCCCGTAGTGAATGAAAATGACACGGTGACGACCTATGAGATTGAATTCGGAGACAACGACACGCTCTCTGCCATTGTTGCTGCGCTGGTGGATGCGGATTTGCTGATTCTGCTCTCGGACATAGACGGACTGTATACGGATGACCCGAGAAAAAATCCGAACGCAAAATTTATTGAGCAGGTGGATGAGCTGACGGACGAGCTGATGGGGATGGGAAAGGAGACTACGGGAAGCAAGGTCGGCACCGGCGGCATGAATACCAAGCTGGTGGCGGCAAGAATTGCGACCCGCTCAAACGTGGATATGGTGATTGCAAACAGCTGTGACATTGGTGTGCTGCACAGGATTTTGGAGGGCGAAAATGTGGGAACCCTTTTTGTTGCGCATCGCGACGAGAGCTTTGATTTGGCAGATTTTGTCAGCAAATTACATAAAAATTAAGGAGTTTTTGCAGATGAATATGGAGGAGCGCATTGCCCGGATAAATGAGCTGTATCACAAATCCAGGGGAGAGGGACTGACAGAGCCTGAAAAAGAGGAGCAGGCGAGGCTGCGGAAGGAATATATTGCAAGTGTAAGGAATAATTTAAGAAGCCAGCTGGACAATATCACCCTGGAAAATCCGGACGGGACAAGGGTAAATCTTGGCGAGAAATACGGGAAAAAATGATGGAACGAAAGAAGGAAATCAGAAGGAGAGTGCTTGCCCTGCGCGACAGCCTTGGTGACAGGGAAAGAGAAAATGCGGCAGGACTTCTGACGGCGCGCATATTGGAGCACCCGTGGTTTGACCGCTGCAGGAATTTTTTATGCTATGTATCCTATGGCAGCGAAATCTCAACAGAGACGCTGATTGCAGAGGCACTGCGCCTGGGAAAGACGGTCTACGTCCCGAAGGTTCTGCAGAGGACGACAGAGCCGGATATGGAATTTTACAGAATTTTTTCCAAAGAGGATCTGGTTTTGGGATATAAGGGAATCATGGAGCCGACAGGGCAGACGCAGCGCTACGTCTACTCGCCCGAGAGGGCAAAGGAGACATTCCTTCTGATGCCCGGGGTGGCGTTTGACGGTGAGGGGAATCGAATCGGCTACGGAAAGGGCTTTTATGACAGATATCTGAGGGAACGCAGTATGCTGCAGGAGGTCGCGATAGGGGTCGGCTATTCCTGTCAGCTGGTGGAGCAGCTTCCGTCGGAGGAGCACGATGTCAGACCGGCACAGATATTGCTGACTCAGACAGACAATTTAAGAGCTTTGTAGTCATGGATAAGAAAGGGCAGGGAGGAGCAGTCAGATGAGTATATACACCATGGGACAGGCAGCACAGGCGGCAAAGCCGTTTTTGCAGTGTATGAAGACAGAGGAAAAGAACCGTTGTCTGCGGTATGCGGCAGATATGCTGGTGGCGAGGGCGAAGGAAATTCTTGAGGCGAATGAAAGGGATATGGAGGCTGCCTGCAAAAACGGGATGAAGCAGGGGATGCAGGACAGGCTGAGACTCTCACCAGAGCGGATAGAAGCCATGGCAGAGGGCTTAAGAGAGGTTGCACTTCTTCCGGATCCGGTCGGAGAGGTGCTGGAGGAATATGTGCGTCCCAATGGCTTAAGGATAGAGAAAACGCGTGTGCCGATGGGGGTTGTCGGTATCATTTATGAGGCGCGTCCCAATGTTACGGCGGATGCCTTCGGGCTCTGCTTTAAGACGGGAAACGCCGTCATATTAAAGGGAGGCAGTGATGCTCTTTTTTCCAATGGGGCAGTCGTCAGCGTACTCAGGGAGGCACTGTCGGACTGTGGTGTCTGCAGTGATGCCGTTCAGCTGATTGCAGACACGGACAGAGCGGTCACGGTTGAGTTTATGAAGATGAAGGAATATGTGGATGTGCTGATTCCGAGGGGAAGTGCGGGACTGATTGCCAGTGTGGTGGCAAACAGTACGATTCCGGTCATTGAAACCGGAACAGGAAACTGCCATGTCTATGTGGACAGGATGGCAAATCTGGATATGGCAGTAAAGCTTGTCTATAATGCAAAAACCCAGAGAATCGGTGTCTGCAATGCCTGTGAGTCGCTGGTGGTTCACCGGGATGTGCGGGAAGCATTCCTGCCGAAGCTGGCGGAGGCACTAGCCGAGAAAAAGGTGGAGCTGCGCGGTGACGAGGAAGTACGGGAAATCCTGCCGGAGTGCATTCCTGCCACACAGGAGGATTATGCCACGGAGTATCTGGATTATATTCTTTCCTTAAAGACGGTCGGATCCGTCGAGGAAGCAATCGCCCATGTCAACCGCTACAGCACAAGGCACTCGGAGTGCATTGTGACGGAGGATGCAGAGGCGGCAGAGAAGTTCCTGAATGAGGTGGACGCAGCCTGCGTCTACTGGAATGCGTCCACCCGCTTTACGGACGGATTCGAGTTCGGCTTTGGCGCGGAAATCGGTATCAGCACCCAGAAGCTGCACGCGAGAGGACCGATGGGGCTTAAGGAGCTGACCTCCTATAAATATATCATTCGTGGAAACGGACAGGTGAGAGAATGACATTGTACGAAGCAGAAAAGGAAAAGAGCTATCAGATTGTGGGGCTGCACGTGGAGCCTGCAATTACGAGAAGGCTGCAGGCGCTTGGGCTGAACGACGGTACGCCGGTATATGTTTTGAACCGTAAGAGGCGGGGGGCACTGATTATCCGAGTGCGGGGGACCAGGCTCGCTCTGGGGAGACATATTTCCTCCAACATTGAGATAAAGTAGATGGCGCGAAACGCATGAATCCACAGAAAGACTCGTTTTGCAGCCGGCTGTGAGATAAAGGAAGCAGAGGAGAAGCAGCATGAGCAGTCATGAGAAAAAGCATATCAACGTGGCATGTGTGGGAAACCCTAACTGTGGAAAAACCACTCTGTTTAACGCATTGACGGGAGCCAGGCTGAAGGTGGCGAACTGGCCGGGCGTTACCGTGGAGCGTTTTGAGGGGGAGACCAGATATGAGGATGTGGATATCACGCTGATTGATACGCCGGGTATCTATTCACTGACCTGCTATACCATCGAGGAAAAGGTGACGAGGCAGTGCGCCATGGATGATGACATTGATGTGATTATAAATGTGGTGGATGCTTCCTCGCTGGAGAGAAATCTGTATCTGACCCTGCAGCTTTTGGAGCTGGGAAAGCCGGTTGTGCTGGCACTGAACATGATGGATATTGTGAAGGAACGCGGTATGGAAATAGATATGCACAGGCTGCCGGAGATGCTGGGCAACATTCCCGTGGTTCCGGTATCGGCGGCAAGGCGGACGGGACTGGACATTCTGCTGCATGCAGTCATTCATCATTATGAGGAGGGAATGAAGGAGTATATCCTGGACTATCCGGAGCAGATAGAGAGCAGAATCGCCAAGCTGGAGGTGGTGATGCAGGCACATTATCCGACGCATTCCTCCGTGCGCTGGCATGCCATAAAGCTGCTTGAGGATGATGAAGAGGTAAGAAAGGAGCATCCCGTTTCTGTCTCGAACGTAGCAGACAGAAGCTATGAGAAGGAGATTATTCAGTGTAAGTATGCCTACATAGAAAAGATAGTCGGAGAAGTGCTGTTTCATAAGAACAGAAAGGCGGCCGCCACGGACAGGATAGACCGTGTGCTGACGCATTCATTCTGGGGAATACCGATATTTTTGCTGATTATGTGCCTTGTTTTCTTTCTGACCTTTACTGTGGGGGATGCCCTGAAGGGGGTTTTTGAGGCGGGACTGGAGCTTTTTTCGGAAAGTGTCGGCGGACTGCTTAAGAGCGTGGGTCTGGCGGCATGGCTGCAGTCGCTGATAGTGGACGGAATCATTGCGGGCGTAGGAGGAATTCTGACCTTTATCCCTAACATTGTCATCCTGTTTCTGGCACTTGCCGTTTTGGAGGACAGCGGCTATATGGCAAGAGTGGCGTATGTGATGGACTCCGTGATGGGCAGGGTCGGACTTTCAGGAAAGGCGTTTCTGCCGATGATTCTCGGCTTTGGCTGTACGGTTCCTGCAATCATGGCTACCAGAGCACTGGAGACGGAGCACGACAGACACAGAACCATGCTGATAACGCCGTTTATGTCCTGTTCGGCGAGGCTGCCCGTCTATGTACTGTTCTCGGATATGTTTTTCCCTGAGCATGCGGCACTTGTTGCATTTTCCCTGTATGTGGTCGGGATGGTGATTGCGATTCTGTCAGCCTTTTTCGGAAAACGGCTGGAGAAGGGAAGAGGCAATGATTCCCTTCTGATTGAGCTGCCTGAGTACAAAAGACCGAATGCCAGAACCATTCGGATTTACGTTTGGAATAAGCTAAAGGATTATCTGTCAAAGGCAGGAACCACAATTTTTGTGGCATCTGTGATTATCTGGTTTGTTCTGAATTTCGGTGTGGGCGGTATGGTTGAAAATCCGGCGGACAGCTTTGGTGCGGTAATTGGTCGGCTTCTGGTGCCGGTTTTGACACCTGCAGGGCTGGGAATGTGGCAGATTGGAGTTGCACTTTTGTCCGGCATTTCCGCCAAGGAGGTAGTTGTAAGCAGCTTTGCGGTGCTATTTGGCGTATCCAACGCAAATTCCGAGGCGGGCATGGAGGCAATTATCCGAAATATACACAGCATCAATCCGGATTTCGGACCGCTCAATGCGTATTGCCTGATGCTGTTTTGTCTGCTGTATGTTCCCTGTGTGGCAACGGTGGCAACCGTAAAAAGGGAGAGCGGCTCATGGAAATTCACCTTGAAAATGCTCGGCTTTGAGCTGCTGCTGGCATGGAGTGTTTCTACACTGGTATTTCAGGTGGGAAGTCTGTTAAGGTAAGAGAAAGAATCTTGGGAGAGCTGTCATGAATAAGCTGATTTATGAAAATCCCCTGTCACGGCAGGAGGATATAAAGGATTTTCTTCTGGAGGGACAGGCGAAGATATCCTTTAAGGAGGATGCAATGTACATGGAGAATGCACTGGACTCGGAAAACGGACAAAGGGCAAACTATGTACTCTGGTGTCCGAAGGTCTTTCCGTCCAGGGTCAGGATTACATGGGAATTTAAGCCGACAAGAGAGCCGGGACTTGCCATTCTGTTTTTTGCAGCCATGGGAAGAGGCGGTGAAAATCCGTTTTCAGAGGAGCTGGCAAAGCGCACGGGGGAATATCCGCAATATCATCACGGTGACATCAATGCCTTTCACGTCTCTTATTTTCGCAGAAAGGAGCCGGATGAAAGAGCGTTTCATACCTGTAATCTGAGAAAGAGCTATGGCTTTCATCTGGTGGCACAGGGCGGCGATCCTATCCCTGGTGTGGCGGATGCAAAGGAATTTTACCGTCTGGAGCTTCTAAAGACGGAGGACAGAGTGAGCTTTTCGGTAAACGGCATGGAGGTTTTTGGCTTTACGGATGACGGACTAACCTACGGAAAAAGGCTGGGAGAAGGCTGCATCGGCTTCAGGCAGCTTGCCCCCATGCAGGGAGCATATCGGAGACTGAGGGTATATACCGACTAGGTTGGAGACAGGAGAAGGAAATGTATATTGATTTGTCTGGTGAATGGGAGATTTCCTTAAGAGAGGATGCGGGAGAGAGAACCGGCAGCATTAGACTGCCGGGAATTTTGCAGGCACAGGGCTACGGAAATCCTGTCGGACTTCATACGCCGTGGGTCAGCGGCCTGCATGATGAATTCTGGTATGAGCAGGAGGAGTACCAATATGCGCAGGAGGAGGGTGTAAATGTGCCCTTTTTGTCGCAGCCTCCTGCTCATTTTACGGGTAAAGCATATTATCGGAGAGCCTTTCGGGTGGAGCAGGAAACGGACAGGGAATGGTTTCTCTATATGGAGCTGGCGAGATGGCGCAGTCAGGTCTGGGTGGACGGAGAAGAAAAGGGCGGGGACTGCTCACTTTGCGCACCACATGAAATCAGGCTGGGAAGACTGCAGAGAGGAACGCACCAGCTGCTTGTCTGTCTGGACAATTCCATGCAGTATCCCTACCGGCCGGACGGGCACGGTGTCTCGGATGCTCTGGGAGCAACGTGGAACGGGATGGTGGGTGAGATTGCACTCTACGACGAGACGGAGAAGATAAGACGCAGGGAGGATAAAAGGCGCTATGCAGCGGAGCACCCGAGAACGGTAGAGGTACGGGACGGCTCCTTTGTCATTGACGGAAGAAAGGAATATTTTAGGGCAACACACTTTGGGGGCGACTATCCGCTGACAGGCTGTCCTGTGACGGACGAAGCGTGGTGGCAGGAAAAAATGCGTCTGATGAAGGAATTCGGACTAAACGGCATCCGCTTTCATTCCTGCTGTCCGCCGGAGGCGGCTTTCAAAGCAGCAGACGGGGAAAATATGTATCTGCTGGTGGAGTGTGGTATGTGGAATCGCTTTGACGAGGGTGAGGCGGGTGCGCAGATGAGAGAGGTGTTGCGGCAGGAGTCGGAAAAGATTCTTGATGCGTTTGGACATCATTCCTCCTTTGTGTTTTTTTCTGCCAGCAACGAGCCCTCCGGCAGGTGGTATCGCCCCTTAAAGGCATGGGTAAGCGACATCAGGGCATACGACGAACAGCTTGGCTACGCAAAAAGAAGGGTTTATACGGCACAGTCCGGCTGGTTTTATGACGAAGAGCCTTCCCGTATTTCGGGGACAGACTTTATCTATTTCCATCGGTCTGCTTATGGACCTCTGGAGGGCGGTGTCATCCGTAACTCACCGGGCTGGAAGGGAAAGGACTACAGCCCTTCACTGGAGGGCTGCCGACTCCCGGTTATCAGTCACGAGCTTGGACAGTGGTGTGCTTATCCGGATTTTCGGGTGATAGACAAATTCACAGGCTATCTGCAGCCCGGCAATTACAAAATATTCAGAGAGAATGCGAAAGCGGCGGGACTGCTGGATAAAAACGCTGTCTTTGTAAGGTGCTCCGGTGAAAACCAGCTGCGACTTTATAAGGAGGATTTGGAGGCTACCTTCCGAACGTCAAGGATAAAAGGCTTTGAGCTTTTGGACCTCCATGATTATCTGGGACAGGGAACGGCTCTTGTAGGAGTGCTGGATGCCTTTTGGGATAAAAAGAGCTATACGCGCCCGGAGCTGTTTAGACGCTTCTGTGCGGAGACGGTGCTTCTTGCCAGATGCAGCTCTTATGTTTATGGCAAAAGTGAGGGCGGCGGAAAGTATATCATTCCCATGGAGGTCAGCCACTACGGAAGGACGGATATACGCGGGGCAGAGCTGGTATGGTTTCTATCGGCGAGGGGCGAATGCCTCTGTGAGGGAAGATGGGCTTGCGATACGATTCCGTGCGGCGGGAACACACCTCTGGGGAATATTGAGCTTTCACTGGATGCTGTGAAGAGGAATACAGCCTGTACGCTCACGGTGCGACTGACGGCGGAGACACCGGC
The DNA here is from genome assembly GCA_964475665.1 of uncultured Acetatifactor sp. Lineage (GTDB taxonomy): Bacteria > Bacillota > Clostridia > Lachnospirales > Lachnospiraceae > Acetatifactor. Next base: position 155,500 of record CAYZAU010000002.1, read on the forward strand.
GACTTACGTGGAAAATGAATGGCCGATACATATTTTTGTGAAGCAGGAGCAGAGCGCTTGCGGACAGGTGCTGTATACGAGAGAGTGGAAACAGGCAAAGGCGGCGCTGGCTCAGGGCAGGCGAGTTGTATTTTCCCCGTATCTGACAGAGCTTGACTATGACTGTCCATCGCTTGCCATGAAAAATGTATTCTGGAACAGCCAGATGGGCCCTACATGGTGTCGTAGTCTCGGACTGGTGGTAAAGGACGGACACGTTCTGTTTGAGAATTTCCCGACAGAGGAGTCCGGAGGCTGGCAGTGGGAGGACATTCTGCGTCGTGCGAGAGGCTTCCGCATGGAGGGGCTGGAAGAGGCAGAGGCTTTGGTGCGTGTAATAGATGACTGGAACAGAAACCTTTCTCTGGGACTTATCTGGGAGGCAAGGGTCGGAGATGGAAGCCTGCTGGTATGCTCCGGTGACATCGAAGGGGCGTTTGAGGAGAGACCGGCGGCGCATTCCTTAAAGAAGGCTCTTTTAGAGTATGCAGCTTCCGAATACTTTTCTCCCAAGGGAAGGGTGTGTGTTTCCGCAATAGAGGAGAAGCTGTTTCCGGTCTGCCGGATGTGGGAGCTGGCAGACGGCATAAGCTACGATGCTGAGGCAGTGGTTAGGGACGCGGAGGCTCCCTTACAGGCAAACCCCAATTCCTTTGTGCGGGTGGAGAAGCAGAGTTTTCCCGTCAGTCTGGAGGTAAGGCTGACACATACGACAAAGGTACAGGGCTTTCTGTATGTGCCTGTGCAGAGAGACAGGGCACATGAGGGCTTTGTTGAAGCCTACAGGGCGGAGTACATGAATGCGGAGACGGGAAGCTGGGAGACTCTGGCAGAGGGAAGGCTGCCGAACACCTGCCGTTTCTGCAAAATAGTTTTTGACAGGGAGGTGGCGACAGATACCCTGCGCCTTGTGGTGCTTTCTGCCTATGGGTGCGAGGCAAAGGAGGTATGGCAAAACCAGCCGGGAGGCTGGGTGAAGGTGCGGAAGGAAAAGAGTGCCGTGGTGCAGCTTGCCTGTCTGCATGTGCTGTGCGAGGAGCCGTCTGAGCCTTCGGATTTTCTGTTCTGGGAGAAGGATCAGAAGTCAAGGACGATGGAGATAGAGGACTAAAGAGGCGAAAGGAGGGAATGTCATGAAACTGCATCCTCTGAGGAACACGAAGGGCTTCGGCTATACGACCTTCGGGTGTATGTGGGAAAAGGGAGAGTGCCCCGTCGGAACAGCTTATGTCTGCCGTAACAAAAAGGGAGAGGAGATACCCCTGCAGTCCAGAATTACAGCCTACTGGCCGGACGGCACTGCGAAATGGACGGCACACACTGCGGATGCAGCGCTGCTTGGAGAGGAAATCGAGGTGCTTCCCGGAGCACCGGCAGCGTTTGAGGGGATGAAGCTGTCGGAGGATGAGAGCCGGATTGTGATTCAAGGCGGTGTCATCACGGTGGTGGTGAAGAAGGAGGGAAACTGTCTTTTTGAGACAGCGGAGCGAAACGGAAAGATTTATCTGAGCGGGGCAGAACCGGTGCTTTTGCTGGAGAAGCGCGGAAAGCTTTCAGATATGCCCGTAAAGCAGGAGAAAACCTATACGGGCAGGCTTGAGAGCGTCCTTGTGGAGGAGAGCGGACCACTCAGGACGATTCTGAAGTATGAGGGAATCCATGTGGCAGGAGACGGAGAGAAGAGACTGCCCTTTGTCATCCGTATGGAAATTGGCTATAACAGCCCGACGCTGAAATTTATGCATACCTTTCTGTACGATGGCGATGAGAATCAGGATTTTCTAAAGGGGCTTGGAATCCGCATGAAAGCGCCCATGGCTGGAGAGTATTATAACCGTCACGTGAAGTTTACGGGAGACTGCGGTGTCTTTCACGAGGCACTTGTGCCGCTTACTGCATGGCGTCCACGGCTGCCAAAGGAGCTTTACATAGAACAGATGTCGGGCGAAACCATCCGACCGGAGGGGGAGGTAAAGGAGCTTGTCGGCAGGGTGCTTGAGGCAGTTCCCGTCTGGGGAGAGTATAATCTCTGTCAGGATAGTGTCAGTCATTTTAGTATCCGCAAAAAGCTGACAGGAGAGCACTTATGCTATATTGACGGGCTGCACGGAATCAGGACGGCAGGAGGCGCTGCCTTTGGCTCGGAGCACGGCTGTGTGACTGCGGCAATCCGTGACTTCTGGGAAAAATATCCGTCAGGCATTACCTTTCGAGGACTTGAGGGCACCTGTGCGGAGGCAGACATCTGGTTCTGGGCACCGGATGCAGCACCCATGGACTTCAGACATTATGCGGACAGGGGGTATAATCAGGTCTGCTATGAGGGATACGACTACAAGGGTGCCGACCCGGTGGGAATTGCCTGCACCAATGAATGCAGCGTGACCTTCTCGGAGGAGCTGATACCCTCAGACAGATTTTTACAGGAATTTGCCGAACAGGTCAATGAGCCTGCACTCTATGTGGGAACTCCGGAATTTTATCATCGGATGAGAGCGTTCGGCTACTGGTCGCTGCCCTCAGAGGAAACTAAGATGCAGGTCTGGCTCGAAAAGCAGCTTACGCAGGCATTGGATTTCTATAAGCAGGAAATAGAGCAGCGAAGCTGGTATGGGATGTTCAATTATGGGGATGTCATGCACACCTATGATGATGTCCGCCATACGTGGAAGTATGATGTCGGAGGCTACGCATGGGACAACACGGAGCTTGTGCCGACTCTGTGGCTCTGGCTTTCTTTCCTGCGAACCGGCAGGGCGGACGTATTTCGTATGGCGGAGAAGCTGTCACGCCACGCTTCAGAGGTTGATGTGTACCATATAGGCAGATATAAGGGACTGGGCTCCAGACATAATGTGCGCCACTGGGGCTGCCCCTGTAAGGAAGCACGAATTGCCATGGCATCCCATCACAGATGTTATTATTATCTGACGGGTGACAGGCGGCTGGAGGATATTTTTGAGGAACTTAAGGACAATGAGCTGAGCTTTTTGAATAAAGACCCCCTGGGGGATTTCTTTGACAAAAAGGATATGGTATATCCCAGCCATGCAAGAAGCGGACCGGACTGGTCCTCACTGTGCTCCAACTGGATGACGCAATGGGAACGCTTCAACGACACAAGGTACAGGGATAAGATTACGACAGGTATCGGGGACATTAAGCAGGCACCTCTGCAGCTGGTGTCAGGACCTGATTTCGAGTTTGACCCGGAAAGCTGTCATCTGCGCTATATCGGAGAACGAACCACCGGCGGCTGCCATCTGCAGGTCTGCATGGGAGCGCCCTCCGTGTGGAGTGAGCTTGGAGATTTGCTGGAGGATGAGGAGTGGAAGCGTATGCTGGCAAATCTGGGACGATTCTATTATCTGCCCAGAGAGGAGCAGCTGAAGGAATCCGGCGGCCTTGTGGGGGAAAGAGAATTTTCGCTGCCCTTCATGGCGGCCGGGGTGGCTGCCTACGGTGCGGGTTATTTCAAGGATAGGGTGCTGGCAGAGCGCACATGGAGCATCCTTCTGGGAACGCTTCTGCAAAAAGAGAATACAGACGGCTTTGCTGCCGTGCAGCTGCCGGATACCGGAAATCAGAGGCTTCTGACGGAAATCCCCTGGATTAGCACAAACTTTGCGGCACAGTTTTGTCTCAATGCCATCATAGCACTGGATTTTATCCGCGAAGAGCTGCCTGAGACTATAAAGGAGGCACAGGAGCTGGTGGAAGGAAGAGAAAGGGGTTATCATAAGGCTTGATTTTAAAGGAAAAATGTGCTTTAATGATATTTAGATATTGTTAAAAAAATATCATTCCGATTGTCGGACGAAAGAAAGGAATATTCGCCATGAGCAGTATGAGAGGAATCGACACACCGGTCAGAAAGCGCAGAAGAAGAGTATTTAAGGAGGTTGCAAACCTTGCATATCATTCTGACAACCTCAAGGATGACATGGAGGCGCTGCCTTACCAGATTGTGGACTATGAGGAGACGCAGTATCTTGAGAGCGTCTATCGTGACCGCGCGATTATCAGGGAGTGCATCCGGCTTGCAATGGGGATGAGCTTAAGACCGGAGAACAGAGAACGCCCGGGGCATCTCACGCAGGGACTGGAAGAGAGCAATATTGATGAGAAATATTATGAGCCGCCTCTGATGCAGGTGATTCCCTCTGCATGTAATGCCTGCCCAGAGAACCGTTACGAGATTACCAGCTCCTGCATGGGCTGCATGGCGCATCCCTGCCACAGTGTGTGCCCCAGAGGAGCTATTTCCATGGTAAACGGGAAATCCGTCATAGACCAGGAAAAATGTATTAAGTGCGGGAAGTGTCGTGAGGTATGCCCTTATGATGCAATCTGTCACAAGGAGCGTCCCTGCAAGGCAGCCTGCGGCATCGGCGCCATCAAATCAGACCGCTTTGGCAGAGCGTGCATCGATAATGAACTGTGTGTGTCATGCGGACAGTGTATGGTGAGCTGTCCATTTGGCGCCATCGCTGACAAATCACAGATTTTTCAGCTGATTCGTGCCATGCAGTCGGGCAGAAAAATCATTGCCCAGGTTGCGCCTGCGTTTGTAGGGCAGTTTGGACCAAAGGTGACTCCTGATATGTTTAAGACGGCATTGAAGGAGCTGGGGTTTGCGGATGTCTATGAGACGGCGCTTGGTGCGGATGCGGGCTGTATGGCAGAGGCAGAGCACTATGTGAAGGAGGTGGCAACCGGGAAGCAGGCGTTTGCACTGACCTCCTGTTGTCCTTCTTGGTCCGTGATGGCGAAAAATCTTTTTCCGGAAACCATTGATAAAATCAGTAATGAGCTGACGCCGATGGTTGCGACGGCACGGATGATTAAAGAGAAGCACCCGGATGCCTCTGTTGTTTTCATCGGTCCCTGTGCCTCCAAAAAGCTGGAAGCAAGCCGTAGAACCGTGCGCTCGGATGTGGACTTTGTCATTACCTTTGAGGAGCTGACGGGGATGTTTGAAGCGAAGGGGATTCTGCTGGAGGAGATTCAGGCGATGGATGCGATGCAGGATGCCACGGGTGCAGGAAGAGGATATGGTGTGGCGGGTGGTGTTGCCAGTGCCATAGAGGCATGTATTGAGACCTATTATCCAGGAGTCGAGGTAAAGATAGAGCATGCAGAGAGCCTTGCCGAGTGCAGAAAGATGCTTTTGCTTGCCAAGGCGGGCAAAAAGAACGGCTGCCTCATTGAAGGAATGGCTTGCCCGGGCGGCTGTATTGCCGGGGCGGGAACCAATATTTCCATTGTTCAGGCGGCAAAAGAGGTGCAGCGGTTTAAGGATACTGCTGAAAAGAGAGTCCCGGACTAATGAAGATGCCATCAATTTTCAAATTTAATAACTGCTGAAGGATTCATGCCTAAAATAGATTGCAGTTTTCCAAAAAAGAGGCTAAAATAGAAAAATGTGACAAGGAGCATGTCTGTGCATGTGATATTGTTTTTGGAAAAGATACGGATAGAATGAGTATGCTCTATAAGCGCCTCGCTTACAGAACATGCGGGAACGGAGGATATTACAGTGAAAATCAGAACAAGATACGCACCCAGTCCGACAGGGAAGATGCATGTGGGCAATCTACGGTCTGCTTTATATGAATTTTTGATTGCCAAGCATGAGGACGGTGACTTTATGCTTCGTATTGAGGATACCGACCAGGAGCGCTTTGTGGAGGGAGCAGTCGATATTATCTATCGGACGCTGGAAAAGACGGGACTGAAGCATGACGAGGGACCGGACAAGGACGGTGGATATGGTCCTTATGTACAGAGCGAGCGAATGAAAACCGGTATTTACATGAAATATGCGAAAGAGCTGGTCGATAAAGGCGAGGCATACTATTGCTTCTGCGATAAGGAGAGACTGGATTCTCTGCGCACGGAGGTTGTTGATGGTAAGGAAATCATGATTTATGACAAGCACTGTCTGTCTCTTCCCAAGGAAGAGGTAGAGGCAAATCTTGCTGCCGGCAAGCCGTTTGTCATTCGGCAGAATAATCCGGCAGAGGGAAGTACGACCTTCCATGATGAGCTTTACGGAGACATAACCGTGGAGAATGCCGAGCTGGACGATATGATTCTGATTAAGTCAGACGGCTATCCCACCTATAATTTTGCAAATGTTGTGGATGACCATACCATGAATATTACCCATGTGGTGAGAGGCAACGAGTATCTTTCTTCCTCACCGAAATATCAGCGTTTATATGACGCTTTCGGCTGGGAGAGTCCGGTTTATATCCATCTGCCTCTGATTACGGACGAGAACCACAAGAAGCTCTCCAAGAGAAGCGGACATGCCTCCTTTGAGGATTTACTGGAGCAGGGCTTTATTACTGAAGCAATCGTAAATTATGTTGCACTTTTGGGCTGGAGTCCTGAGGATAATCAGGAGATTTTCTCTCTGGAGGATTTGATTAAGAACTTTGATTACCGCCGTATCAGCAAATCACCTGCCGTATTCGATATCGTTAAGCTGCGCTGGATGAATGGAGAGTATCTTAAGGCGATGGATTTCGACCGCTTCTGTGAGATGGCGGAGCCCTACCTGAAAAAGGAGCTGGGGGATAAGCTGGACTGGAAGAAGGTTGCGGGCATGGTTAAGACCCGTATCGAGGTACTTCCGGATATTGCGGAGCATGTGGACTTTTTCAGAAAATTGCCGGAATACGATGTGGCGATGTATACACATAAGAAGATGAAGACGGATCAAGCTTCCTCGCTGGCTGTACTGGAGGAGGTTCTTCCTCTTCTGGAAGCACAGGAGGATTACAGTAATGAAGGGCTGTACCAGCTGTTGGTGAAATATGCGGAAGGAAAGGGCGTGAAGAACGGCTATGTGATGTGGCCAATCCGTACCGCAGTCTCAGGAAAGCAGATGACTCCTGCAGGGGCAACTGAGATTATGGATGTTCTTGGGAAGGAAGAAACCCTGAAAAGAATCAGAAAGGGCATTGAGAAACTGAGTGTCTGACAGAAAGAATCTGAATGCAGCACAGCAGGAGGCTGTGCTGTGGGGGAAGGGCCCGCTGCTGGTGCTGGCGGGTCCCGGCTCCGGGAAAACATATACCATTATTGAGCGCATTTCTTTCCTTCTGGAACAGCGGGTTGCACCGGAGCAGATTCTGGTGCTCACCTTTACACGAGAGGCTGCAGCTTCCATGCAGCGGCGGTTTCAGGAGTCTGCGAAGTTTTTTTGCCCCGTCAGCTTTGGAACCTTTCATTCCGTTTTTTATCACATATTAAATGAATCTAATGTTCTACGTTCTGCAAGGTTTTTAGACCTTTCCGAAAAAAGAAATCTGATGTTATCCGTTTTAAAAAGGTATCAGTCCAGCGCAGGCACGGTCAGTCCCGAGACACTCAGAGAGGATGCGGGGATGCTGTTGTCCGCAATCAGCTATTACAAAAACACTTTCAGGATGGAGGAGGCAGCCAGACAAGCGCCGCCGGACTGGCAGCGGGAATTTCCGCAAATATACAGTGCTTATGAAGAAGTGACGGCAAAGGAGAAGGCGCTGGATTATGATGACATACTGTTTTTGACCAGAAAGCTTTTGCAGGAAAACAGCGGAATCCGCACTCTGTGGCAGAGACGTTTTCCATATCTGCTGATTGATGAATTTCAGGATATCAATCCGGTTCAGTATGAGATTGTCAGACTGCTTTCGGCACCGCCGTATAATCTGTTTGCAGTGGGTGATGATGACCAGTCCATCTATGGCTTTCGTGGCTCGAGCCCTGTGTGCCTGAGGCGGTTTTTGGAGGATTTTCATGCCCATCAGATACTGTTAAACGTCAATTATCGAAGCACGGAGGAGATTGTGAACGCCTCCACGCGGGTGATGGCCGAGGGAAAAAACAGATTTGAAAAGCAGCTTCGGGCTGCGGGGCAGAAACGGGGAAGGGGAGAAGTGAAAATTATGTCCTTTCCCGGAAAGGAGCAGGAGCAATGCTATCTGGTGCAGCGCCTGCGTGAGCTTCTGCGGGAGCAGGATGTGCCCGGGGCGGCAGTTCTGTTTCGGACGAATGCGGCGATGCAGAGCTTTGCGTCCGTACTGCGCAGGGAGAGACTTCCCTACGGTATGAGGGAACAGGTAAAGAGCGTTTATGAGCATTTTATTGTGCGGGATATAATGGCATATCTGCTTTTGGCAGAAGGAGTAGGAGAGAGAGAGCTTCTTTTGCGCATTATGAACAGACCCTGCCGCTTTATCAGCAGGGAAGAGCTTGAGCGGGAGCAAAATCCTTCCGCAGGGCTGCAGCAGCTGAAAAAGCAACTGGAAAGCATACGGCGGCTGTCGCCACGTCTTGGCGTGAATTATGTGTTAAAGGCGGTGGGATATGAGCGGTATCTGCGCAGAATGAGCGTGGACAGACCCGGGCAATGGGAGGAGTGGCAGGAAATGCTGGAGTGGCTTAGCGCGGAGGCAGGCCACTATGAGCGGGCCTCCGGGTGGTATGAGGAGCAGAGAATGTATACGAAAGCCATAGAGAAAAGGCGGGGAGACACAGATGTGAGGATAGGGAAGTCTGACGCCCCCATCCAGCTGATGACGGTACACGCTTCCAAGGGGCTGGAGTTTGATTCTGTTTTTATACCGGACTGCAACGAGGGGGTTTTTCCCTATGGCAGAATGCCGGATGCAGAACAGGCAGAGGAGGAGAGGAGACTTTTTTATGTTGCCATGACAAGGGCAAAAAGAAGCCTGGAACTTCTCTACCTTACAGGTACGGAGAAAAGCCCCAGGCTGCCGTCCAGATTTATGAATCCGCTGCTTTATTCGTCTTCTTCAACAATTTCATCAAATTCGCAGCTGTCCAGATATTCGTCGAAGGCATCTGCAACCTTCTCATATTCTGCATCATCCTCAATGTAATCCAGAACGGGCTCCTCGTTGGGGTCATCCGGATTCTCGCTATAGCCGTAGAACCAGACCTCGCCGTCCTCGTTTTCTCCCTCCTCATTCAGCGGAAGCAGTACGATATAATCCTTGGATTCAACGGTAAGGATGGTGATAACGGCACAGTTGACGACTGTCCCGTCCTCCAGCTCCAGCTCAACGGTCATTTCTTCTTCCTCAAAATCCTTGTTCTTTGCCATGGAAACCTCCTGCTGTGTATAGATACTTTTTATGCTTACAGTATATCCTTTTTCACGAAAAAGAGCAATATCTTTTCGACTCGGTAGGAAATATCAAAGCGGATAAAGAGAAGTCTACAGAGAAGATTGACGGTGCCATTGCAACCATCATGGGATTAGACAGGGCGATACGATGTGGAAATGATGTTACGGCATCTGTGTTATTTCTTTTGACAATCTGTTATGTTTGGCATATAAAAATAAAAAAATAGAGAAAAAATTATGAAAAAAGTGTAAGATTATAGTTCAGAAGTTGTCTATATAGGTATAAGGGAGAATTCAGAGAGGAGGATTGGGTGTGAACGATAAGGACATTATCCAGCTGTATTTCGATAGGAATCAGCGAGCATTATCTGCAACTGCAAAGAAGTATGGAAAATACTGTATCTCTATTGCAAAAAATATCCTAGGTAATAATGAAGATGCAGAAGAATGTGTCAATGATATGTATTTAAGTACATGGAACTCCATACCACCAACCAGACCAACTATACTATCTGCGTTCCTTGGGAAAATCACAAGAAATTTAGCTTTCAATAAGTATAAGCATAATAATGTGATGAAACGTGGAAGTGGAGAAATAGCAGTCGTTCTTGACGAACTTGCAGAGTGTGTGTCTGGATTAGACAATGTAGAGCAAGAAATTGACAGACGAGAACTTGTTGCAACCATTAATTCTTTCCTGAAAACCCTGTCGCCTAAAAAGAGAAACATATTCATCTGTAGATATTGGTATTCGGACGGTGTTTCATCAATTGCAAGGCGTTATGAAATGACTGAAAGTAATGTGTCTGTTATATTAAACAGATTACGCTTTAAACTTAAAGAATACTTATCGGAAAGGGGTTATGCATTATGAAAAAAGAAGATTTGTTTGATACTCTTGGTGACATTAACAATCAATATATCAAGGAGGCTCATATGAGTGATAAAAGAAAGAATAATTTTGCATGGGCTAAGTGGGGAACAATCGTAGCCTGCTTTGCCTTATTGGCTTTATGTATTCCTATGGTAACCCGCTTATCTCCCAAAGAGGATAATAATATACAAACCGATGAGTCATTACCAATCGAAAGCAAGAATACAGTGGAGGATTTACAGAATAACAAAGAAGAAACTGTAAATATTCAAGAAAGCGAAAATACAGAAATTGAAGATGTACAAGAAGTTCCTGCTGACAGCAAGGGAGAATATAACGAAGCTGTTAATAGCAGTGATTTAACCAAAGATACTTTAAAGTTTTTCGGTGGTTCTTATACAGATGCTAATGGAAAATTTGTAATCGTTCTTACGGAAGATACACCAGCTAATAGAACAGTTATTTGTAAGGAACTTGGAAGAAGTGAAAATAATACCACTTTTGTAACTGGCACTTATACACTGGAGTATCTCACAGAATTACAGGTAAAGATTTCACATGCAATGGTAAATAAAGAACTTCCATTTGTAATATCTTCGTCTTTGTGTGAGACCACTAATAATATTGTTATTAGTGTAAATACTACTAATGAAGTAGAATTAGCAAAATTATACGATTTTGATACTATTGGAGGTGCAATCAAAGTAGAGTTTAGTATAGGTGCCGGAACTGAAGAATTATTACTTCCAAAAGCTGAATAATCATAAAAGTTGAATACTGATTTTGAAAGGGTGATTGAAAACAACATCAATATTGTCAAAAGTTTTTGTCAACCAGATAATTATGCGATAAATCCCGTAGTAACGCATTCTACGATTAGGGAATTGTCGGAAAATCCAGAATGGGCATGGTATGAGAGCTATTTGCATGCGGCAAGAATGAATTTACTTATGTTAGGTATGGAATACTACGAAGCCTTGGATTTTGTAAATAAAAATGATACACTTGGTACATATGAACGAATGAAGGAAAGCGGATATTTAAGAAAACGATTGATTGTATGATTTTGCACCCCCTAAACCGACTACCAATTGACTACTTAAGACTACTACACTTTGTTTCAAATTGCCGTATTTTGCCACCTTTTGCTGCAGATTCCGGGAAACTGTAGGACTTGAAGAAATTCAAGAAAGTGCGTAAAATAGGGCACAACGAGGCATTTCAGGAGGGAAAATACTATGATTAAAATACGAGAAACGCCTGTGGCGATTCTTTTTATCTGCCACGGCAGTGCCTGTGAATGGAGATTAAAATGAAAAAGAGAATTATCAGTATGCTGCTTATTTGCCTTATGGCGGCGGGAATGCTGACTGTGGGAGCAGAGCAGCCGGTGTTGACGGCGAATATGACTGAGAAGGAAGCACCAGAGGTGCTTTCGGCAGAACTGCGCAAACCCAAAGATGCTATGTGGCAGATGGCTGCCGGAGTTGCCGCTGAGGAGGGCTGGGGAGAGGAGATTGGGCAGGGCGAGGAGAAAACCCAGAGTGAGAAGCTTGCCCAGAGTGAGAAGCTTGCCCAGAGTGAGAAGCTTGCTCAGAGTGAGGAGCTTGCCCAGAGTGAGAAGCTTGCTCAGAGTGAGGAGCTTGCCCAGAGTGAGAAGCCTGGTCAGAGCGAGGAGCTTGCCCAGAGTGAGAAGCCTGCTCAGAGTGAGGAGTCTGTCACGGGTGAGAAGACTGCTCAGGATGGGGCGATTGCCCAAGGCGGGGAAGCCGGACAGGACGCGGAGAGTGAGTATGCGGATTTGGCAATTGCCGATGTAAGCAATTATGTAAATGTGCGCAGGGAAGCAGGTACGGACAGCGAGATTGTGGGGAAAATATATGACGGCGCGGTGGCGCACGTGCTGGAGGTATGCGGCGAAGAGAAGGATTGGTTTCGAATTGCTTCGGGTAATGTGGAGGGCTACATAAAGGCGGAGTTTTTCCTTTACGGGGAAGAGGCAGTAAATGTGATTGATGAGCATATCACGAGATACGCAGTAGTGCAGGCGGACAGGCTGAATGTCAGGGAAAATCCGAACATAGAGGCTCGGCGTATCGGCTACATGGACAACGGGGAAAAAGTGAAGCTGCTGGATGAGGATGGGGAATGGCTTCTTGTGCAGTACACTGCCTCGCAAAAGGGTTATGTTGCGGCGGAGTATGTGACGGTGACGGAGGAGTTCGTCTATGCAAAGACGCTTGAAGAGGAAGAGGAAGAGCTTGCAGCCCGCAGAAAGCTGGAAAGCAGACAGAATGTACCAGAGAGTGTGGCGGCAGAAAATGTGACGATAGCAGTGACGCCGCCTTTAACGAGCTACGGCTCCTATGAGGAGCTGAGGAGCAGCATCGTGGAATATGCCATGCAGTTTTTGGGGAATAAGTATGTGCACGGCGGACAATCACTGGTGACGGGGACCGACTGCTCCGGCTTTACTAGCCTGATTTATGCGGAATTCGGTTATTCCGTGAGCAGAACTCCGGCGGGACAGCTTGCAAACGACGGACGGAGTATATCATACAGTGAGATTCAGCCCGGCGACATTATCTGTTACGGCTCCGGCTCAAAGTGCACGCACGTAGCTCTCTATATCGGTGACGGGCAGATTATCCATGCAGCAAACTCCAAAAAGGGTGTCGTGATTTATGAGGCTGATTACGACACAATCATGGGAGTTAAGAATGTGATAGACTAAGTGGTATTATTGTCCTAAAATCTCAGCTTCTTTCAATATCCATTCGCCGAAGATTTCTTCTCCGGACTGCTGTAGGTCACTCAGCTGCAGCTTGACGCCGCCGTAGCTGTGAATTCCGTGGGAGGCAGCTAACTCCTCCGTGTAATCCTCCAGCAGATATACGCTCTCTAATCTGACAGGACCGCTTTTGTAATGGCATACAAGAGGAAGCACGCCGGTTTTTTCGCGGGAAATGGAAATGCCATTCTCTGTTACGTGGAAGGTGACCCATGCCATTTCCTCCAGCATGCAAAGGGCGTTTTTCTGTGTGGAGACATAGTTGCCCAGAGAATAGTAGCAAAGGGTGGTGTTGCCGTTTGAGGCGGTAATCCATTCCACGGGCTGGGGAACGTGAGGGTGAGTGCCGATAATAAGATCTGCGCCCGCCTCCGCCATTTCCATGGCAAATTTCTGCTGATAAGAGGAGGGGCTGCTTTGATATTCCGTGCCCCAGTGCGGACATACAATTACAATATCCGCCAGCTTTTTGGCTGCCCGTATGTCCTCTGTCACCTGTGGATTCAGGGCGGTGAAATCAATGCGCCCGGTGCTCTCGTCGTAGGCACAGAGCATATTCAGATGACCCATCAGGTCGGAGGGAAGCGTTTCCATATTAGGCCCGTAGGTGTAGTTTAAAATGGCAAAGGAGATATCTCCGATGAGCAGCACAGGCAGAGGAGAGACTGTCTCGGAGGCATCTGCGCTGATGCCTGTTACTAGGATGTCGGGATAGGCATCCGACCAAAAGGCAGCACAGGAGGTCAGACCGCCAAGTCCCTGATCTGCAGAGTGGTTGGAGGCGTGCAGAACAACATTGAAGCCGGCAGAAGCGATGGCATCACCGACCTGTGTGGGCGAGTTAAAATGGGGAAAACCGGAAAAGCCCCGCTCGTTTCCGCCGAGAATGGTCTCCTGATTGATTATCTTAATATCGGCTGCGGGGAGAAGGTCACGGATGCCGTCAAACAAAAAGGAGTAGTCATAAGTGCCGTCAGCTTGTCTGCCGGTGTTTACGATTCCCATGTGCATCAGGTTGTCGCCTAGTGCCATGAGAGTGATGTCGTATTCCTCAAAGCGAGGAGACTCCTGAGTGGGCATTGGAGTCTCTTCCGGCGGCGGGAGGGTTGCTTCCGGCAGAAGCTGCCCTGTCAGGAAAATGTCCGTGTCGTCAATCAGAGAGAGCTTCGGGGCTGCAGAGAAGCATATGAAAACTGTCAGAAGCATTAAAATACGGGTGAGAAAACCGTGCCCTTTTTTCATGGCGGAAGACTCCTTTTGCGGCGGCTCCTTTTGGCAGCCTTGCTGCCTTCACCTTACTATACCTGTATCTCTTTTTCAAGCCCTTTGTGTTTTCAAATCCCGCAAGATGTGATAAACTGAGATAAGTGCTTAAGAAAGGCGGAATCGTATGAAAAAAAAGGACGGGACTTCTCTGAAACCATATCCCTTAGGGGTGTATCAGGAGCAGGAGCAAATTCGGATTGCCTATGAGTCAGAGACTCCGAATTGCGGAATTGTTCTGTATGACAGAGCGACAGGAGAGGAACTGCGCAGAGAACCCTTTCTTCCAGAGGAGAGAATTGGCAGAATCTACTGCAAATATATGAGAGCGGCAGACTGGAAAGATCTGGCTTATCTGTTTTATGAGGACGGGCAGCTGAAGCCGGATTGGAATGCAAGGGGGTTTGCAGCGGACTGGAGCTTTGGACAGGAAAGAAGGGCTGAGGAGCTTATGGCGGTGCTTCCTGATACGAAATTTTCGTGGCAGGGAGATGAATGTCCGAGGCTTAAGCTCTGTGACAGTCTGGTGTATTGTCTGCATGTGAGAGGCTTTACCGCACATAAATCCTCCGGTGTCAGGGCGGCAGGCTGCTTTGGCGGAATCGTGGAGAAAATTCCGTATCTGAAGGAGCTGGGGATTACCACACTGGAGCTGCAGCCTGCCTATGAATTTGTGGAGCTTCCCGCACAGACACAGGAGCAGGGAGTGCGGAAGCCCATGCTGAATTACTGGGGGTATAAGAGGGCGTTTTATTATGCTCCGAAGTCGGCGTATGCCTGCGGCGGTGATGCTGTCACGGAATTTAAGGAGCTGGTGCGCAGCCTGCATGCAAACGGCATGGAGCTTGTGATGCAGTTCTATTTTCCGCCGGAGGTGAAGGCTCAGGAAATGCAGGACGTGCTGCGCTATTGGGTGCTGGAATACCATGTAGACGGCTTTCATCTGCTTGGAGACAGGCTTCCCGCGGAGGTGCTTGCCGCTGATGCCATGCTGGCAGATACAAAGCTCTGGTATGAAAATGCGGATGCAGAGACGGGATTTGCGGGAACGCCCGCGGCAAATTACGGAAATCTGGCGGCGTACAGAGATGATTATATGTATGTGATGAGGCGCTTTCTCAAGGGGGATGCAGATATGCTGGGACAGGTGCTGTATCAGATGCGGCATCAGCCCACAGACTGCGGTAAAATCCATTACCTTACCAATTATGGGAGCTTTACCCTGATGGATCTGGTATCCTATGACCGAAAGCATAACGAGGAAAACGGTGAGGAGAACAGGGACGGCAATGATTATAATTGCAGCTGGAACTGTGGCGAGGAGGGAGACAGCAGAAAGACGAAGGTGAGAAGCCTGCGTAAGAGACAGATAAAAAATGCCATGTGCATGCTGCTTCTTACACAGTCCACACCTCTGATTTTTATGGGCGATGAGTTTGGAAATTCCCAGAAGGGCAACAATAATCCGTACTGCCAGGATAACGCCACTGCATGGCTGGACTGGCGTGACGGCAGGAAAAATGCGGAGCTGACTGCCTTCTGGAAGCAGCTTGTGGCGCTGAGGAGAGAGCATTCGGTGCTTCATCCGGAAAAGGAGCTTAAGCTGATGGATTATCTTGCATGTGGCTACCCGGATTTGTCCTATCACGGGGAGAACGCGTGGAAGCCTCAGACAGAGTATCACAGCCGGTCTGTAGGTATGATGTTTTGCGGGAAGTATGAGAGGCGTGATGAACAGCCGGAGAAGCCGTTCCTTTATCTTGCCATGAATCTGCATTGGGAGATGCAGGAGCTGGCGCTGCCGAGACTGCCGAAGGGCTTGCACTGGGAAAGACTGCTTTCAACGGATGAAACCACGCCACAGGCTGCCGGGGGACTGGAAGGAGACAAGCGTCAGAAAGCAGAGAGCAGGAAAGACATACAGGCTGCCGCAGAGGAGAGCCAAAGCGAAGGCGTTGGCAATGTAGAGCCGGCTGCCGCGGAGACTATAGAGGGGGAAAGGTGTGTGCTTCCGCCAAGAAGCATTTCAATTTACATCAGTACTGCGGATATGTCCGTGCGTAAAAGAAAGGGCACAGGGAAAAACCGTCCGAAGCAAAGGGCGGAAGGAAAGAAGCAGAAATAAAGAGCCGAAAGCAAGCAGACAGCAGCAAAGAGACGGAAGAAAACAGAGGTGGCAGCAGAGGTACGATGAACAGAGCGTGGGGACATTTTAAAACAATTACCAGACATAAGCTGCTGGTAGCGAAGGGCTGCTTTCGGGCGGGGCTTTACCGGCAGGGGCTTTTGCATGATATGTCAAAATACAGTCCGACAGAGTTTAGATTAGGAGTAAGGTATTATCAGGGAGACAGAAGTCCAAACGCTGCCGAACGGGAGGATAAGGGCTGCTCGGAGGCGTGGATGCATCATAAGGGGAGAAACAGACATCATTTTGAATACTGGTACGACTACAATGATATGGAAGCGCCGGGAAGATTGATTCCGGTACCCATGCCGGACAGATATATCGCAGAGATGGTAATAGACCGAATGGCGGCGAGCAAGGTGTATGAGGGAAGGAATTATACCTCTGCCTCACCCTGGACTTACTATATGTGTCGAGACGGAAGGGCGGACGGACTGCTGCATCCAAAGACCCGCCAGACCCTGGAGAGGCTGTTGAAAATGCTGGCCGAGGAGGGCGAGGAAAGGACACTTGCCTGCATAAAAAGAGAGCTGGTGAAGAAAAGACACTAAGGGGACAGGCACACAAAGCACTCTGCCGGAATATGCTGGGATAAAGCATAAACATAAATGACGGAGTATTCTATGAATTGTCTGATTGTATTGCTACTGCTCCTTGGATGCGGTTCCGGTTCGGGAAGCCGTAACGGCTGTACGGGTATCGGTGACCGCAGCGCAAACAGGTGTGCAGAAAGCAGAAAATCCTGCGGAAGAAACGGAGGTAACAGCAACTGTACAGGGGGACGTGGAAACGGCTGTGACAGTGAATGTACAGGGGGGCGCGGAAACGGCTGCGACAGTGACTGCACAAGGGGACGTGGAAACGGCTGCGACAACGAGTGTGCGGGAGGACGTGGAGATGACCGCAGCAATGACGGCATAGGAGGACGCGGGGGTGACTGTGATAACGACTGTGTGCGGGGCTGCGACAGAGATTATGATTACCCTCCCATGCCGCCCAGACGTGACAGATGCGGCTGTGAATAAATTTTGTTGACATTTCAGAGGGATTATTATATACTGTGAAGGATCTCAATAGGGAAGAGTTTTTTCCAAAGCGAGGCAACTTCTGTTGCCTTATTGATTGAGTTAGAAGCTCAGTTTTATAAGTTGGTTACTATAAACCGAATGTGCCCTGTGGCATGAACTTGTGAAATGGTCAATAAGAGTGGTAAAAGTAATCTTTGCTATATAGACTCTGATCTAATTGTGATTCGATGGTAAAATCCGGTAAGGTATTCGCCTGTGGAACTGATGGTGTCTGATGGGGCGGTATGATCGGAGGAAGTGCTGCGGGCATCTCCCGACAGGCACTGCAAAATCGGAATACAGCGTATACAAGTGGCATGCCGCGCATTGCGGTGTGCCTTTTTGTGTTGTGATATTCGGCTTCGGAAGCGCAGGGGGCTTTTGTGGAAGAAATTTCGGAAACGAGTGAATACCAAGGAAACGGGAGAAGTAAGAATGAAAAAGGTAATTGAGCTTAAAAATATCTCCAAGGCGTTTGAGGGTGAGGTGGTTTTGGACGATATCAGTCTGGACATTCATGACAATGAATTCATCACGCTGTTGGGTCCTTCCGGCTGCGGCAAGACCACTACCCTCAGGATTATCGGCGGCTTTGAATTCCCGGATAAGGGAGACGTTGTCTTTATGGGAGAGAAAATCAACGACGTTCCGCCCCACAAGCGGCATGTGAACACGGTGTTCCAACGGTATGCGCTCTTTCCGCACCTGAATGTGTTTGAAAATATTGCATTTCCCCTGCGGGAGAAAAAGATTCCTAAGGCACAGATTCAGGAAAAGGTGAAGCAGATGCTTGACATGGTGATGCTCCACGGCTTTGAGAATCGTCGTGTTACGAGTCTCTCAGGAGGACAGCAGCAGCGTGTTGCCATTGCGAGGGCGCTGATAAACGAGCCGAAGGTGCTGCTTTTGGACGAGCCTCTGGGTGCACTGGATTTGAAGCTGCGAAAGGATATGCAGCAGGAGCTGAAAAAGATTCAGAAGAATACGGGAATTACCTTTATCTTTGTGACACATGACCAGGAAGAGGCACTCAGTATGTCGGATACCATTGTGGTCATGAGCGAGGGGAAGATACAGCAGATAGGCACGCCTACGGATATTTACAATGAGCCGGTGAACGCCTTCGTGGCAGATTTCATCGGAGAGAGCAATATCGTGGACGGCGTAATGCAGGAGGATTACCGCGTGCGCTTTGGCGGACATGTCTTTGAATGTCTTGACACGGGCTTTGCGAAGGAGGAACCCGTGGATGTGGTAATTCGCCCGGAGGATGTGGATATTGTGGCACCTGAACAGGGAATGCTGCAGGGTGACGTGACCTCTGTCACCTTTATGGGAGTACACAATGAGGCGATTGTGGATATCAACGGCTTCAAATGGATGATTCAGACGACGGATTCCGTGGAGGAGGGGGCACATATCGGCATTATGCTGGAGCCGGATGCAATCCATATTATGAAGAAGTCAAAGTACTCCGGAATGTTCGGGGATTATTCCTCTTTCTCCAATGAGCTGGATGAGCTTTCAAACCCTGAGGAGGTGGCGGAAGAATGAAGACCTCCGAAGTAAAGAGAACGCAAAGTACATATCGGGTGGCACTTGCACCGTACTCCGTGTGGTCACTCCTGTTTGTGGCGGTTCCACTGGTATTTGTGGCTTATTATGCTTTTACGGATGACGCTTTCTGCTTTACGACAGAGCATGTGACACGCTTTTTTACGGCTGTCAGTAATGTAACCGGAGAGGACGGTGTCACGCGGGAGGTTCATACCTACCTTTTGATTTTTCTGCGCTCTCTGAAGCTGGCGGTGATTTCCACTTTTATCTGTCTGCTGATGGGCTACCCTGTTGCCTATATCATGGCACGGGCAAAGGAGAAGACCCAGAAGACAATGATGACGCTTATCATGATTCCTATGTGGATGAATTTCCTGATTCGTACCTATGCATGGATGACGATTTTACAGGATACCGGCATCATGAACAGCATTCTGGGGGCACTCGGACTGGGAAAGGTGCACGTAATCGGAACGGAGACGGCAGTCATTATCGGTATGGTATACGATTACTTCCCGTATATGGTGCTGCCGATTTACTCCATTCTGGCAAAGCTGGATGTCAAGCTGCTGGAGGCGGCGAGAGATTTGGGCTGCGGCAGCTTTTCCGTGCTGCGCAGGGTAATATTTCCCTTAAGTATACCCGGAGTCGTTTCGGGCGTGACAATGGTGCTTATTCCCTCTATCAGTACCTTTTATATCTCCCAGAAGCTGGGCAGCGGTAAGCTTTTTCTTATCGGTGATGCAATAGAGGGGCAGTATGTGGCAAACAATCTGCATTTTGCGGCGGCAATCGCCTTTATCCTGATGGTGATTCTGCTTGCGGTGATGGCAGCTGTTAAATACGTGACAGCACATTATGCGTATGGAGGTAAGTAGCATGAGAGCGTCAGCAAAGTTATACAGTGTACTGATATTTGCCTTTTTGTTTGCGCCGATTCTGGTGCTGCTGGTGTTTTCGTTTAACGAGGCGAAGAGTCTGTCAGTGTTCTCGGGCTTTTCACTGAAGTGGTACAGGGAGCTGGTGCGTGACCGCAATACGCTGAACGCATTGAAAAACACTCTGATTCTGGCGGCTTCTGCCACGGCAATAGCAACTGTTATGGGAACGCTGGCGGCAGTCGGAATCAATAAGCTGCGCTCAAAATGGTATCGGGCGGCGATGAATACGCTTACGGACATCCCCATGACAAACCCGGATATTATTACGGGAATTTCCCTGATGCTGATGTTTGTGTTTGTGGGCAGGCTCTTTGGTGCCTCCACAAGTCTGAATTTCGGAACCATGCTGATTGCCCATGTGACTTTTTGCATTCCCTATGTCATCATGCAGGTGCTGCCAAAGCTGCAGCAGATGGACAAGGCACTGCCGGAGGCAGCGATGGATTTGGGCTGTACGCCCATGGGAGCCTTTCTGAAGGTGGAGCTGCCGGAAATTATGCCCGGCGTTATCACGGGGGCGATTATGGCGTTCACGTTGTCGCTGGATGATTTCGTCATCAGCTATTTTACATCCGGCAATGGCTTTGAGACGCTGCCAATCCGCATCTACGGCATGACCAAGAAGACGGTAACACCAAAGATGTATGCACTGGCAACCATTATTTTTTTTGTCACACTGACACTGCTTCTGATTCGCAATGTGGTGGACAATGAGGATGGCAGGCAGCTTAGGGAGAAAAGAGCCGGGAGAAGCAGGAAGGCACATTCTTCCCCGACGGCTGAGAAATAGAAGGAGGAAAACTATGAAAAAAAATGTAATCCTGTTTGTGGCAGCGGTGCTGTCGGCGATGTGTCTGACGGGCTGCGGTGGCGAGGACACACTGACCCTCAACGTCTATAACTGGGGAGAGTACATCTCGGACGGCAGTGAGGGCACCTTTGACACCATCAGTGAGTTCGAGGACTGGTATCAGGAAAACTATCGTCAGAAGGTAAGGGTAAACTATTCACTGTTTGCCTCCAATGAGGATATGTATAGCAAGCTTTCGAGCGGTGCGGTGAGCTATGATGTCATCATCCCGTCCGATTACATGATTGCAAGGATGGCAGAGGAGGGTATGCTGCTGCCGTTGGACTTTGACAACATTCCAAACTATCAGTATATAGATGAAAGCTTTAAGGGGCTTTACTATGACCCTGAAAATCAGTATTCCGTTCCCTACGCCTATGGTATTGTCGGAGTGATTTACGATGCAAATGTAGTGGATGAATCGGATGCACAGGGCTGGGATTTACTGTGGAACGAAAAATACGGTGGACGGATTCTGCAGTTTAATAATTCCCGAGATGCTCTTGGAACTGCCATGTACAGGCTGGGACTTGATGTGAACTCTACCGATAAATCCGTCTGGGATCAGGCGTACAATGAAATGCTGACACAGCGTCCGCTGGTATACAGCTATGTTATGGACGAAATCTATAATATGATGGAATCCGGTGAGGCGGCAGTCGGTGCATATTACGCGGGTGACTACTTTACCATGCTGGATGCACAGGCAGAAAATGTGGATTTGCGGTTCTATTATCCCGATAGGACAAATTTCTATGTGGATGCCATGTGCATTCCGTCCTGCGCACAGAATAAGGAGCTGGCAGAAATATTCATCAACTATATGCTCTCTGAGGAGCCGGCAGTCGCAAACGCGGAGTACACCTATTACGCATCTCCGAACAGTATTGTGTATAACAATGCCTCCTATAAGGAGGATATGGGTGAGGAGGCAATAAAGGTGCTGTATCCGGAGCTCGGCAGCTTTGCAGAGCGGTATAATGAGATGGCATACCGCAATCTGAATGCAGAGATGCTGGATTATATGAATACACTCTGGGAGAACGTAAAGATTAACTGAGGGAAGGAAAGGGGGTAAAAGGCTATGGCAAAGGCAAAATATGTAGCATATGTGTCCACTTATACACAGGGCGACAGCCATGGAATCAAAATTTATGACGTTGATATGGAGAAGGGACGCTTTGTCGAGAAGGACAGGGTGGAAATTACAAACTCTTCCTATGTGACAATTTCCCATAACGGCAGATATTTGTATTCCATCACGGATTTCGGGGTGGAGGCATATACGATTCAGAAGGATGGAAATTTGGAGCTGATTAACTTTGCCCCGATTAACGGAATGCGGGGCTGCTATGTATCAACGGACTATACGGACTGCTTTCTCTTTGTGGCAGGATACCATGACGGAAAGCTGACGGTGTTAAGGCTGAAGGAGGATGGAGCAGTCGGCGAGATTACGGACGAAATCTTTCATAAGGGCCTTGGCAGCATCGCCGAACGGAATTTCAGACCGCATATTAACTGTGCGAGAATGACCCATGACAACAAGTACCTGCTGGTGGCAGATCAGGGCATGGATCACGTGAACGTATACCGGTTTGATGCGACAAACGGCAAGGTGGTGCTTGCGGATGTCATCCGCAGTGAGATGGAATCTGCGCCGCGTCATATTAAGATTTCAAAGGATGGTCGTTTTATCTATATTGTGCATGAGTGGAAATGCTATATTGATGTGTATTCCTACGAGGAAGTGAACGGACAGCCGATGTTTGAGAAGATACAGACGGTGGAGACCATCAGAAGCGAAAGGGGAAGCTCCAATGCCTGCAGTGCACTGACCTTTTCCGCAGATTACAAATATCTGCTCAGCACCATTGCGGGAGATAACTCGGTCGTTCTGTACAGCGTGGATGAGAAGAGTGGTATGCTGACGAAGATATTCACGCTTCCGGTGAGCGGAGAATATCCGAAGGATGCCAGCCTGTTCCCGAATAACAGATTCCTTGTGTCACTGAATCACGAAACCAACGATATGACCTTTTTCCATGTGGATACGCAGCATGGAACCATGGTGATGAACGGTGCGCCGATTCCTGTGGATGTGCCAAACTGCATCATTTTCCATAAGCTCTCCTGAATAAAGCCCAAACGGGCATTCCGCAGTCCTGTGCCGACAGCGGGATGCCCGTTCCTTTTTTGCTTTGTTTATTTTCGATAAAAGCCTGTCAGTGAGTCCAGCCTTGCAGACATATTTATCATCATGGCATCTGCCAGAGTCAGGGCGGTCATGCACTCCATGACAACCACGGCTCTGGGCACAATGATGGGGTCATGCCTGCCACCGATGCAAATTTCAATTTCCTCACCCGAACGATTGACGGTCTGCTGCTGCCTGTAAATGGAAGGAGTGGGCTTTACGTGAGCACGAATCAAAAGGGGGTCGCCGTCACTGATGCCGCCGAGGATGCCGCCGCAATGATTGGTCTGCTTGGAAATCTTCCCCTCCCGCAGACAGAAGGCATCGTTGTTCTCGCTGCCAAGACGGCAGGAGACTGCGCAGCCGTCTCCGATTTCCACAGCCTTAACGGCGCCTATGGACATGACCGCCTTTGCCAGATTTGCATCCAGCTTTTCGAAGACGGGGTCGCCCAGCCCGGCAGGAAGCCCCGTCACGAGACATTCCATGCAGCCGCCCACAGAGTCTGAAGCCTGCTTTGCCTGCTCAAGATAGCTTACAGCCTGCTTACTTGCAGTATAATCCGGCATGGCGGTGGGAGTGTTTAGGACGGCATCCGGGTCGAAGCGGGATAAGTCTGCCTCGATTGGACCGATGGAACGGGTGTAGGCACGGAGCGTAACGCCAAGCTGTCCGAGAAGCTTGCAGGCGATGGCACCGCCGGCCACGCGTCCGATGGTCTCACGACCGGAGGAACGCCCGCCTCCCCTGTAATCCCTGAAACCGTATTTGGCATCAAAGGTATAGTCTGCGTGCCCGGGGCGGTAGTAGGAGGCAATTTCACTGTAATCAGAGGACTGCTGGGAGGTGTTGCGTACCAGCAGGGAAATGGGAGTGCCGGTGGTGCAGCCCTTGAAAATACCGGAGAGAATCTCCACCTCATCTGCCTCCCTGCGGGGGGTGGTGATGCTGCTTGTGCCCGGCTTGCGACGGTTCAGGTAGCGTTGGATGTCTGCCTCGTTCAGCTCAAGTCCGGCGGGGCAGCCGTCAACAACAACGCCGAGAGCCTTTCCGTGGGATTCGCCCCAGGTGGTGATTTTAAAAAGTGTTCCGAACGATGAGCCTGCCATGGCATGTCCTCCGTTATCTGTTTTTAGCCGTAATCTGAGGGTATTATATCGAATCGCACGGAAAATATCAACGAAATATCAACTTTTTATGAAAATCAGGTGCAGAAACGGCGAAAGTATGATATGATTGGCGAATAGGAGCAGAGTGCACAGTATGCACACCCGAAGAGAGAACAAATGAAAACAACTCTGGAAGAGCGCTTTCGCAAGAAGCTGAAAAGATTTGGAAAAAAGAATAGGCTCTGCCGTGTCTGCGCCCTCTGTGTGTTGATTCCGGGGCTGCTTTTGTTTCGCGTGTCTGCCTATTGCAGAGGCAACGGAAAACGCTTTGTCATGCTTGCCGTAACCCTGCTTCTTTTTGTGGTTTACAGCAGCTTCTCATTCCCGATTTTTATCTCGGGCGAGAGCGGAGGAAATGGGCTCTTGCCTGTCTCGGAGGAGGCAAAGGAAATTGTGTTTGCGGAGGAGACGGAGCTGAAGCTGGAGGACTTCGAGCTTTTAGATGATGACGATGTGCGGGTGGCGGGGGAGGATTTCGGTGAGACCTCCCACGGGATGGGCATTGTGGCGAAATACAGCGCTTCCGAGATTCTGGATTCTGCCCAGCCGGCATCCACGCCGGAGGAGAAGACCGCAGAGGATGACGGGGAGGAGGTCACCTTTTCAAAGGATGACTGGAAGCTGGTGCTGATTAACAAGCAGCATTCCATTCCTGACGATTACACTATGACATTGGGACGCATCAATACAATCAAGGGCTCTATGCAGTGCGATGAAAGGATTATCGACGAGCTGCTGGAAATGCTGCAGGCGGCGAAGGAGGACGGCATTACCCTGGCAATCTGTTCCCCGTACCGCGATTTAGAATATCAGGAAATGCTTTTTAACAGAAAGATTAAGCGCTATATGGGAAGAGGGATGTCTTATATGGAGGCATATCAGCTCGCCAGCCAGACGGTGACCGTGCCCGGTGCCAGCGAACACCAGATAGGACTTGCCCTTGATATTGTGACGGATACCTATCTGACACTGGATGCGGGCTTTGGCGAGACTCCGGCAGGAATATGGCTGGCGGAGAACAGCTACCGCTATGGTTTTATTCTGCGCTATCCCGAGGGAAAGGAATACATTACCGGAATCGAGTATGAACCGTGGCATTTCAGATATGTAGGTATTGACGCGGCAACCGTGATTACGGAGCGGGGAATTACATTGGAAGAATTCTGGGAGGAATTATAGGATATGTATCGTATTTTAAAGCAGGAGGGAAGGGCAAAAAGAGCAGAGCTTACCACTGTACACGGCGTCGTTCAGACGCCTGTATTTATGAACGTGGGAACGGTGGCTGCAATCAAGGGAGCCGTGTCTACTTCTGATTTGGAAGAGATTAAGACGCAGGTGGAGCTTTCCAACACCTACCATCTGCACGTAAGACCGGGAGACAGGGTGATAAAGCAGCTTGGAGGCTTACACAGATTTATGTCTTGGGACAGGCCGATTCTGACGGATTCCGGCGGCTTTCAGGTCTTTTCGCTGGCAGGGCTGCGAAAAATTAAAGAGGAGGGTGTCTTTTTCCGCTCCCATATTGACGGACACAGGATATTTATGGGACCGGAGGAAAGCATGCAGATTCAG
Source organism: uncultured Acetatifactor sp. (assembly GCA_964475665.1). GTDB lineage: Bacteria > Bacillota > Clostridia > Lachnospirales > Lachnospiraceae > Acetatifactor. Next base: position 181,156 of record CAYZAU010000002.1, read on the forward strand.
TCCAATCTGGCATCTACCATCGCCATGGCATTCGATGAGTGTGCTCCCAGCAGGGCGGAGAGAAGCTATGTACAGGCGTCTGTAGAGCGCACGACAAGATGGCTGGAGCGCTGTAAGAGCGAGATGAAGCGTTTAAATGCACTGGAGGATACCATCAATCCGAAGCAGCTTCTGTTTGGCATAAATCAGGGAGCTGTGTTTAGTGACATCCGAATAGAACACGCAAAGCAGATTACGCAGCTGGAGCTGGACGGCTATGCGGTGGGAGGACTTGCCGTGGGGGAGACTCACGAGGAGATGTATCATATTCTGGAAGAGACGGTTCCCTTTCTGCCGAAGGATAAGCCGACGTACCTGATGGGGGTCGGTACTCCCACCAACATCTTAGAGGGAGTGGAAAGAGGCATTGACTTTTTCGACTGCGTTTATCCGAGCAGAAACGGAAGGCACGGGCATCTTTATACCAATCACGGGAAAATCAATCTCTTCAATGCAAAATATGAGCTGGATGAGAGACCCGTTGAGGAGGGCTGCGGCTGTCCGGCATGCCGGAGATATTCCAGAGCCTATATCAGACATCTGCTGAAGGCAAAGGAAATGCTCGGAATGAGGCTTTGCGTGCTCCATAATCTTTATTTTTATAATACCATGATGGAGGAAATCAGGGATGCGCTGGATGCAGGATGCTTTGCGGCGTATAAGAAGGCGAAGCTGGAGCGGATGGCAGAGGGTGAGGAGCAGTAAAAGCACTGCAGAAAGTGGCGAAAAAGCTGAAAAAGCTGAAAAAGCAGAAAGGACTTGCCCAAACGGAAATTTTTGTGTATCATATTTATTTGAAGTGACACAGGTCAATGTACCGGAATGGAGGGAAAATGGGAATTTTATTATCTGAAACGACAGCGGAAGCCGGCGAGCCTTATTCCATGCTCGGCATACTGCTGGTATATGCAGTACTGATTGGTGCAATGTGGTTCTTTTTCATGAGACCTCAGAGCAAGGAAAAGAAGAGAATTGCAGCAATGCTTTCCGCACTGGAAATAGGGGACTGCGTGCTGACCACGTCCGGCTTTTATGGAATCGTAATCGACATTCCTGACGACACGACAATAATCGTTGAGTTCGGAAACAACAAGAACTGCCGCATTCCTATGGAGAAATCTGCAGTCAGTCGTGTGGAGAAGCCCGGTGAGGGAAACAATTAAGACAGATAAAGAGTCGTGTCCGCAACAGGCACCGGTCGGTCGCCTGTGCCGCGGATGCGGCTTTTTATTATCTATTGATTCTTTATAAGATGAGGTTGAAATTTGAAGGGGTATCGGGTATTATAAACTGGAAAGCCTTTCGTACTGTAACACGTCGAAGCTTAAAAGGTACGGAGGGCGGACACGGCAGAAGGTGTCGGATTACGGATAGGGAGGAAGCGCATGGAATTACATATTATCTGTATACCCGGTGACGGTATCGGACCGGAGATAGTTACGGAGGCAAAAAAGGTTTTGACGAAGGTAGCTGAGCGCTACGGGCACAAAATGTATTTTGAAGATATTCTTATGGGAGGAGCATCCATTGACGTGCATGGAGTTCCCCTTACGGAGGAAGCCGTGGCGAAGGCAAAGGCTGCGGATGCGGTGCTGATGGGCTCCATCGGCGGAGATACGACCACATCACCATGGTATCAGCTGCCGCCCAATCTGCGCCCGGAGGCAGGGCTGCTCGCAATACGGAAGGCGTTGGGGCTGTTTGCCAATCTGCGTCCCGCCGTTCTCTATGACGAGCTGGCTGCCGCCTGTCCGCTGAAAAAGGAAATCAGCGGGGAAGGCTTTGACTTAATTATCGTGAGGGAGCTGACGGGGGGTCTGTACTTTGGTGAGCGGAAAACCATAGAGGAAAACGGTATCCGAAAGGCAATCGACACACTGACCTATGATGAAAACGAAATCAGGCGAATCGCCATCAAGGGCTTTGAAATTGCCATGAAGCGCAGGAAGAAGATCACCAGTGTAGATAAGGCAAATGTGCTGGACTCCTCCAGACTCTGGAGAAAGGCAGTCGAGGAGGTGGCAAAGGATTATCCCGAGGTGGAGCTGGAGCATATGCTGGTGGATAACTGTGCCATGCAGCTGGTGAAAAACCCGGCACAGTTCGACGTGATTCTGACCGAAAATATGTTCGGAGACATTCTCTCGGATGAGGCGAGTATGGTGACGGGCTCTATCGGAATGCTTGCCAGCGCCAGCTTAAACGATACAGGCTTTGGACTCTATGAGCCAAGCCACGGCTCCGCGCCGGACATTGCGGGACAGGATGTGGCAAACCCCATCGCCACCGTGCTGAGCGCAGCGATGATGCTCCGCTACAGCTTCGATATGGATAAGGAGGCAGCTGCCATTGAAAAGGCGGTAAGACAGGTGCTGGCAGAGGGCTACCGCACCGGGGACATTATGTCGGAGGGGTGTACAAGAGTAGGCTGCAGTGCCATGGGTGATTTGTTGGCAGAGCGTATCAGATAAGGGAGAGAGGACAATAAGGATGAGAAGTGATTCCGTAAAGACAGGCACCGCACAGGCGCCACACAGAAGCTTGTTTAATGCACTTGGCTATACAGAGGAGGAGAGAAGGCGACCACTGATTGGAATTGTCTGCTCCTACAATGAGATTGTACCCGGACATATGAATCTGGACAAGATTGCAGAGGCGGTAAAGCTGGGAGTTGCCATGGCGGGCGGTACGCCCGTGATGTTTCCCGCCATCGCCGTCTGCGACGGTATTGCGATGGGGCACATCGGTATGAAATACTCCCTTGTCACAAGAGACCTGATTGCCGACAGCACGGAGTGTATGGCGCTGGCGCACGGCTTTGACGGGCTGGTGTGCATCCCGAACTGTGACAAGAATGTTCCCGGACTTTTGATGGCAGCGGCACGTGTCAATATTCCTACCATTTTTGTCTCCGGAGGGCCTATGCTGGCAGGGCATATCGACGGACACAAAACCAGCCTTTCCTCCATGTTTGAGGCAGTGGGAAGCGTTGCGGCGGGAACAATGACGCAGGAGAAGCTCTGCGAGTATGAGGAGAAGGCGTGCCCTACCTGTGGCTCGTGCTCCGGTATGTATACGGCAAATTCCATGAACTGTCTGACAGAGGCAATCGGCATGGGGCTTCGCGGAAACGGCACAATCCCTGCCGTTTATTCTGAGCGTATCCGTCTTGCTAAGCATGCCGGCATGAAGATTATGGAGCTGGTGGAGAAAGACATTAAGCCCCGTGACATTATGACGGAGGCTGCCTTTATGAATGCGCTGACGGTGGATATGGCACTCGGCTGTTCCACCAACTCGATGCTGCATCTTCCCGCCATTGCCAACGAGGCAGGAGTGAATCTGAATCTGGATGTGGCAAATGAAATCTCCGCAAGGACACCGAATCTGTGTCATCTGGCTCCGGCAGGCCCTACTTACATGGAGGATTTGAATGAGGCGGGCGGCGTATATGCAGTGATGAACGAGCTGTCGAAGAAAAAGCTGCTGAATCCGGACTGCATGACGGTGAACGGTACAACGGTCGGCGAGAATATCAAAAACTGTCTCAATCGGAATCCGGAGGTTATCAGACCCGTGGAGAAGCCTTATTCCGAGACGGGAGGCATCGCCATCCTGAGGGGAAACCTCGCGCCGGACAGCGGTGTAGTAAAGCGCTCCGCAGTAGCTCCCGAGATGCTTGTGCATGAGGGACCTGCCAGAGTGTTTGACTGTGAGGAGGATGCGATTGCGGCAATCAAGGGCGGTCAGATTGTAGCCGGGGACGTGGTTGTCATCCGTTATGAAGGCCCTAAGGGTGGGCCCGGTATGCGCGAGATGCTTAACCCTACCTCTGCGATTGCGGGGATGGGACTTGGCTCCAGCGTGGCTCTGATTACGGACGGGCGTTTCTCCGGTGCTTCAAGAGGAGCCTCCATCGGACATGTATCTCCCGAGGCGGCAGTGGGAGGCCCGATTGCACTTGTGCAGGAGGGCGATATTATCAGCATCAACATCCCCGAGAACCGTCTTGAGGTGAAGGTCTCGGAGGAGGAAATGGCAGCGCGGCGTGAAAAATGGCAGCCCAGAGAGCCAAAGGTGACAACCGGGTATCTGACCAGATACCGTGAGCTTGTGACAAGCGGCAACAGAGGTGCAGTGCTAGAAATACCGGGGAGGAAATAGGGAATGCAGCTGAATGGCTCGGAAATCGTAGTGGAATGTCTCAAGGAGCAGGGCGTGGATACCGTGTTCGGGTATCCGGGAGGCTCTATTCTGAACATATATGATGCACTTTATAAGCACAGCTCGGAAATCAGACATATTCTGACCTCCCATGAGCAGGGCGCGGCGCATGCTGCGGACGGCTATGCAAGAGCAACAGGAAAGGTCGGCGTCTGTATGGCGACAAGCGGTCCCGGAGCCACCAATCTGGTGACGGGTATTGCCACTGCCTATATGGATTCAGTACCCATGGTGGCAATCACGGCAAATGTCACGCTTCCCATGCTTGGAAAGGACAGCTTTCAGGAGGTTGACATCGCGGGAGTGACAATGCCAATCACAAAGCACGGCTACATTGTAAAGAATGTAGAGCAGCTGGCAGATACCCTGCGCAAGGCATTTGAGATTGCAAGAAGCGGCAGACCGGGTCCCGTGCTGGTGGACATCACCAAGGATGTGACGGCTGCCATGTGCGAGTATACACCTGTCGTAATAGAGAAGAATAAAAAGCTGCCGGAGGGCAGGAGGGAAGATTACGAAAGCGTTCTGGAGGCAATCAGAGCAGCGAAGAAGCCCTTTATCTATCTGGGCGGCGGCGCAGTGCTGTCCGAAGCCTGTAAAGAGGTGGCAAGATTTGCAGAGCTGATTGATGCGCCCGTATGTGACACCCTTATGGGAAAGGGCGCCTTTGACGGCAGAAGTGCCAGATATACCGGAATGATTGGCATGCATGGTACAAAGGCATCCAATCTGGGTGTCAGCCAGTGTGATTTACTGATTGCTCTGGGCGCGCGTTTTTCTGACCGTGTTACGGGAAATCCGAAGAAGTTTGCCGAGAATGCGAAGATTGTCCAGATTGATATTGATGCCGCGGAAATCAACAAGAATATCCGTGTGGATGCAAGCATAGTCGGAGATTTGAAAACGGTGCTCGGAAAGCTGAATGGGGCTTTAGAGCAGCAAAGGCACGAGGAATGGATGAACACGGTGCTTTCCCTGAAGGAAAAATATCCGTTGAAGTATGATAAAGAACAGCTTTCCTGTCCCTATGTCGTGGAATGCATCGACGAGGTGACGGGCGGGGATGCAGTGATTACGACGGATGTAGGACAGCATCAGATGTGGGCGGCGCAGTATTATCACTATACGAAGCCGAGAACCTTCCTCTCCTCCGGCGGGCTTGGAACGATGGGGTATGGTCTGGGAGCCTGCATCGGCGCGCAGATAGGACAGCCTGACAGGGTCTGCATCAATATCGCGGGAGACGGGTGCTTCCGCATGAATATGAATGAGCTGGCGACGGCAGGCCGCTACAACATTCCACTGATACAGGTTGTTATCAATAATCATGTGCTTGGGATGGTGCGCCAGTGGCAGACGCTCTTTTACGGGAAGCGCTACTCACAGACGGTTCTGAATGACAAGGTTGACTTCTGCAAGGTAGCAGAGGCATTGGGCTGCACCGCAATCCGCGTCACAAAGAAGGAAGAGGTGAAGCCTGCACTGGAGAAGGCAATTTCACTCAAAAGCCCGGTGCTCATAGAGTGCGTGATACCGGAGGATGACAAGGTGTTTCCCATGGTCCCGGCAGGAGCGCCGATAGCGGATGTCTTCGACGGTGATGATTTAAAAGAAGAACAGGAAAGCAGATAATCCATGAAAAAGTTGCTGCGCCTTTCCATACTGATTGTGCTGTGCGGGCTGCTGGTAATACTGGGCGGCAGCCTTGCACTGGCACTCTATTATCGGAATAATTTCCCGGTCAATACATGGATTAACGGAGTGTACTGCACAGGGAAGACCATAGAGCAGATAAACAGCGAGCTGGCGGAGCAGACACCGCTTGTCCCGCTTGTTATAGAAGAGGCAGACGGAACCATCTGGCAGCTTGATTTACAGACAGCGGAGACAAGGGCGGATTATACTGCCGCACTCAAAGGGTATCTGCATCAGAATGCCACATATCTGTGGATGAGAAATCTGAATGATCCTGCCGAGGCGTCGTTAGACAAGCACAGCTACACATGGAACCGCGAAACGCTACAGCAGATGTTTGCGGAGCTTGATTTCGTGCGGGAGGCGGAGGAAAGCGTTGAAGGGGTCTGGGTAGAGCTGGCAGAGAATGGGTATGTGCTGCATGACGGCAACACGGAGCGCCTCAATACAAAAAAGGCGTTTAGCTATGTGGAGAGCTGTCTGGCGGACGGTGAGCTTTATGTGCGCCTGACGGACGGAGCGTGCTATGAGACACTGGAGGACGACGAGGCGGATAAGGCAGAGAGGGTGCTCTGGAAGCAGCTGGAGGAGATTTTTGCCTGTAACCTTGTCTATGACATGGGAGCGGAGCAGCTTCCGCTGACATCGGAAATCATAAGCCGCTTCCTTACGGTGGAGGGAGAGACAATTTCGCTGAAGCCGGAAGCGATAGAAGAATGGGTGGCAGAGCTGGCGGCACAGTATGATACGGTGGACACGGTCAGGGAATTTCAGTCCTCAAGAGGAGATACCGTCAGCGTTCCCTATGTGAAATACGGTACAAAGCTCAATCAGAAGGCGGAGGTGAAGTGGCTTACTGAGAATGTCTGGGAGAACAGGCAGCTGCGTCTGCAGCCGGAATACCATGTGCCGGAGTATATACGGGAGGGCTTTGTCAGAGGACTGGATGATATCGGTGACACCTATGTTGAAATCGACATGACGCAGCAGCACCTGTATTATTATGAGGACGGAGAGCTTGCGCTGGAGACGGATGTGGTTACCGGGAACACCGGACGCAGGATGGGAACCCCGGAGGGGATCAATTTCGTAAACAACAAGCAGAAAAACCGCGTCCTCAGAGGTCAGGGCTATGCGTCCCCGGTTAAATTCTGGATGCCCGTCAACGGAGGCGTGGGAATTCATGATGCGAGCTGGAGAACAGAGTTTGGCGGGGAGATTTATAAGACGAACGGCTCCCACGGCTGCATCAACGTGCCTTCGGACGTGATGCCGACCCTCTATGACATGGTGGAAATCGGAACGCCTGTTGTCATGTTTTACTGAAAGAATATTGCAAAAAGTTTAACAATGTACTTGACTAAAGCGCCCGCAGCGAGTATTCTTATCACAATATACAAATTCTTGAGGAGGAAAAAGAAATGTCCAGAGTCTACAATTTTTCAGCAGGACCTGCCGTTCTGCCGGAGGAAGTGCTGAAGGAAGCAGCCGATGAAATGCTTGATTACAGGGGAACGGGCATGTCCGTCATGGAGATGAGCCATCGTTCTAAGGCGTATGATACCATTATCAAGGAGGCGGAGGCTGACCTGAGAGAGCTGATGAACATTCCGGATAACTACAGGGTGCTTTTCCTGCAGGGAGGTGCAAGTCAGCAGTTCGCCATGATTCCCATGAACCTGATGAAGAATAAGGTAGCAGACTACATCGTGACGGGACAGTGGGCGAAGAAGGCGTATCAGGAGGCGTGCATTTACGGAAAGGCAAACAAGATTGCTTCCTCTGAGGACAAGACATTTTCCTACATACCTGACTGCTCCGACCTTCCTATCAGCGAGGATGCAGACTATGTATACATCTGCGAGAATAATACCATCTACGGAACGAAGTTTAAGACGTTGCCCAACACCAAGGGAAAGGTGCTTGTGTCCGATGTCTCCAGCTGCTTCCTTTCTGAGCCCGTGGATGTGACAAAATACGGACTGATTTACGGCGGTGTACAGAAGAACATCGGTCCTGCCGGAGTGGTTATCGTCATTATCCGCGAGGATTTGATTACCGAGGATGTGCTTCCGGGAACTCCCACCATGTTAAAATACAAGATACATGCGGACAATGATTCCCTGTACAATACACCCCCCGCATACGGAATCTATATCTGCGGCAAGGTCTTCAAGTGGCTGAAGAAGCAGGGAGGACTGGAGGCAATGAAGGCTTACAACGAGAAAAAGGCAAAGATTCTCTATGATTTTCTGGATGAAAGCAAGCTGTTTCACGGAACCGTCCGCAAGGAGGATCGCTCCCTGATGAACGTTCCCTTTGTCACGGGTGACGAGGAGCTGGATGCAAAGTTCGTGAAGGAGGCAAAGGCGGCAGGCTTTGAGAACCTGAAGGGACACAGAACGGTTGGCGGAATGCGTGCAAGCATCTACAACGCAATGCCGATTGAGGGTGTGGAGAAGCTGGTTGCGTTTATGAGAGAGTTTGAGAAGGCAAACTTAAAGTAAAGGAGAGTGTCACATGTTTAAGATAAACTGTCTGAACCCAATTGCAGATGTGGGACTTAAGAATTTCAGCGATAAATACGAGGTGACTGCTGAGGTAAGCGAGGCACAGGGCATTCTCGTCAGAAGTGCTTCCATGCACGAAATGGAGATACCTGACAGCCTGTTAGCGGTGGCAAGAGCCGGGGCGGGTGTCAACAATATTCCGCTGGACAAATGCGCAGAGCAGGGTGTGGTTGTATTCAACACACCCGGAGCAAACGCAAACGGCGTAAAGGAGCTGGTGCTGGCGGGAATGCTGCTGGCGGCGAGAGACGTTGTGGGCGGTATCGACTGGGTTAAGGCAAACCGTGAGAATGCGGAGATTGCCAAGGCAGCAGAGAAGGAAAAGAAGAACTTCGCCGGAACAGAGATTGCAGGAAAGAAGCTGGGTGTTATCGGCCTGGGTGCCATCGGCGTAAAGGTTGCAAACGCAGCGGTAGCTCTGGGGATGGAGGTGTACGGGTACGACCCTTATCTGTCCGTAAACGCAGCGTGGAGTCTGAGTCGTTCCGTCAATCATGTGCTGAATGTAGATGATATTTATGCGCAGTGTGATTATATTACCATTCATGTGCCTCTTTTGGATTCCACCAGGGGCATGATTAATGCGGTCTCCATTGCGAAGATGAAGGAAGGGGTTATCATCCTCAATTTTGCAAGGGATTTGCTTGCGAATGAAAAGGATGTGCTGGAGGCACTGCAAAGCGGAAAGATAGCCCGCTATGTGTCGGATTTTCCTAATCCCACGACGGCAGGGCAGAAGGGCTGTATCGTGATTCCCCACCTTGGAGCAAGCACGGAGGAATCAGAGGATAACTGCGCAGTGATGGCTGTTCAGGAGATGATGGACTATCTGGAAAACGGTAACATCAGAAACAGCGTGAACTATCCTGCCTGTGACATGGGTGTCTGCACCAAGGCGGGGCGTGTGGCAGTGTTCCATAAGAATATTGCAAACATGATTACGCAGTTTACGGCAGAAATCGGTGCGAAGGGCATCAATATCAGTGATATGACAAACAAGTCCAGAGGCGAATATGCTTATACGCTGCTGGACGTTGAAACAGCTCCCACAAAGGAGCTTGTGGACGCATTGGCAAGGATTGACGGCGTATACCGGGTAAGGGTTGTCAAGGGCTGACACGGAAGGAAAGAGCATAAGCAGAGGGAAGTGCAGATGCGGGCGAAGGATTGTGACCGCAGGAGAAAAGAAAAAGCCGCATGGCTGCGAATCTTTTTCGCAGCCATGCGGCTCTTTTTAGAACGGCAGCCTTTAGCGGAAGAGCAGCGGCATACCGCCGTCGGTGTCGTTGATGTCCTGCAGGCTTTCCCGCAGCTTTTCGTTGCTTGCACAGGAGGCTTCGCTCTGCAAATCCATGTACAGAATAAACACATCAGTCAGACTCATTTTCTTCTCTGCAGCAATCTCCTCCATGACGGGCTTTAGCTGCTTAAGCTGCTCAGAGACGGGAGTTTTCTGTGGGTCGACCTCACCCAGTACATTTTCGGCATAAGCGTTGATGCGCGCTAAAAGCGCCTTGTTTTCTTCAGTCATTTTAATTCCTTTCCGGCGGGGACACCCTTAAGACTTTGTCTGCCCCGCTGCTTCTATTATTTTATCACCTGAGACTTGTTATGTATAGCTGATTTTGGTAAAATGAACATAACCCGCAGATTTGCACAGGGAGCGGAAGGGCGGGGCACTTTTTCTAAAATGCTCCCGGAATGGAGACTGATTATGGCAGATATAAGACCTTTTGCGGCATATCGCCCGGCGAAGGGAATGGAGGGCAGAATTGCGGCGCTGCCCTATGACGTATACAACCGTAAGGAAGCGTGTGAGGTGGTGAGAAAGAATCCGGACTCTTTTCTGGCAGTCGACCGGGCAGAAACCTCCTTTGGACCGGAGACGGATACCTATGCACCGGAGGTCTATGAGAGAGCGGCATCCCTTCTGCGAGAAAAGATAGCGGAGGGACAGTTTATAAAAGAGGAGAAGCCGTGCTATTATCTGTATGAGCAGACGATGGGAGAGAGAAGCCAGACGGGTATAGTGGCATGTGCCTCTGTGGAAGATTATCAGAACGGTATCATAAAGAAGCACGAGAACACCCGGGAGGAAAAGGAGCTGGACAGAATCCGCCATGTGGATGCCTGCAATATGCAGACCGGTCCCATCTTTCTTGCTTACCGGGCCGACGGGGTACTTAGGAGACTGACGCGTGAAATTAAGGAGACGGAGCCTGTGTATGATTTTGTCTCGGAGGATGGCATCCGTCACAGAGTCTGGGTGATAGACGGTGAGGATAAGATTGAAGTAATCAGGGAAGCATTTGCCAGGATTCCGTCGGTGTATATTGCGGATGGACATCATCGCTGTGCCTCTGCCGTAAAGGTAGGGCAAATGCGCGGCAAAATGCAGACAAACAGCACGGGAGATGAGCAGTTTCGTTTCTTTTTGTCAGTTCTCTTTCCGGATGAGGAGCTGCACATCATGGACTACAACAGGGTGGTGCGGGATTTAAACGGATATGCGGCGGAGGAATTTCTGGAAAGGGTAGCCGAGTGCTTTGAGGTGGAAAAGACAGACAAGCATCCCGTTCGTCCCCCTGAAAAGGAAACCTTCGGAATGTATCTGGAGGACTCGTGGTATCTGCTGAGGGCAAAGGAAACAATCAAGAGCGCCGACGCTGTGGAGGGATTGGATGTCTCTCTGCTGCAGAATCATCTTCTGGAGCCGATTTTGGGAATTTTGGACCCGCGTACGGATACACGTATTGATTTTGTCGGAGGAATCCGCGGACTGGAGGAGCTGGAGAGAAGAGTGCACACGGATATGAAGGTGGCGTTTTCCATGTTCCCGACCTCTATCGGAGAGCTGTTTGCGGTGGCTGATGCGGGGAAACTGATGCCCCCTAAGTCGACATGGTTTGAACCAAAGCTCAGAAGCGGATTATTCCTGCATGACCTGGAGGAGTGAGGCAAAATATGACAAATAAATTATATAAGCTGATGAACTGGCCTAAAATCGAGGAAATCATCTATTCGGAGAGCGATAATCCCCATGCGCTTTTGGGACCGCACCGAATGGGCAGTCAGACTCTGGTACAGGCGTTTTTCCCGGAGGCGAAGAAGGTGGCGATTGTTTTCGACGAGACTCGCGAGACGGTGCAGATGGAGCTGGCGGATGAGGATGGCTTTTTTGCCGCACTGATTCCGATGAAGGAGCTGCCGAGGTATCATTATGTGGTGAAGGATAAGGACGGAGTTACCGCACCGCGGGGAGAGGCGTACAGGAGCACACCGTTAATTACAAAGAAGGACACCCAGCAGTTTAAAAACGGCATCTACTATACAGTCTATGACAAGCTGGGGGCGCATCCCGTGGCATTGGACGGGGTACAGGGAACCTACTTTGCCGTATGGGCTCCGAATGCCCTGCGGGTCAGCGTGGTGGGAGATTTTAACAGCTGGGACGGCCGTGTCCACCAGATGAGACGACTCTGGGACTCGGGAATTTTTGAGATTTTTGTGCCGGGAGCTGCCGTGGGCGATAATTATAAATTTGAGCTCAAGCTGCGAAACGGCATGATATACTTAAAGGCAGACCCTTACGGCAATGCTGCACAGCTTCGCCCCGAGACGGCATCCGTGATTACGGACATTTACGGCTTTGTCTGGGAGGATGAGGCGTTCGTTCGGGGAAGAGCCGGATTTCAGGGCGGGAATGCTCCGATCAGTGTTTATGAGCTGTATTTAGGCTCTTTTGTGGAGAGGGAAATTGGAAATCCCGTGGCAAATTACAGGGAGATTGCCGACAGGCTGATTCCCTATCTGAAGGAGCTGCATTTTACCCATGTGGAGCTGATGCCGGTTATGGAATACCCCAAGGATGCCACATGGGGCTATCAGACGCTTGGGTATTATGCCCCCACTGCAAGATACGGAGCTCCGACAGACTTTATGTACTTTGTCAACGAGCTGCACAAGGCCGGCATCGGTGTAATCCTAGACTGGGCGCCGGGGCATTTTGCACGCGACGAGCATGGGCTGGCAGGCTTTGACGGCACATGTCTTTATGAGCATCTGGATCCGAGACAGGGCTACAACCCGCGCTTTGGTACCGGCGTCTATAATTATGGCAGGCCGGAGGTCTCAAACTATCTGGTTGCCAACGCCCTCTTCTGGGTGGAGAAATATCATGCGGACGGTATTCGTGTGGCTGCTGTGGAGAGTATGTTATATCTGGATTATGGCAGAAATGAAGGAGAGTGGATTCCCAATATTTACGGCGGCAGTGAAAATCTGGAGGCAATCGAGCTGCTTAAGCATCTGAACTGCGTCATGAAAAAGAGAAATCCCGGTGTGCTGATGGTAGCGGAGGAGAGGTCAGCCTTTCCACAGGTGACGGGGAAGCTTAAAGCAGGCGGACTTGGCTTTGACCTTAAGTGGAACACAGGCTTTGGAAATGACTATCTGAACTACATCGGCTTTGACCCGATATTTAGAAGTCATCATCACGGGGAACTGACCTTCAGCATGATTTACGCCTACAGCGAGAGGTTCATGCTTGCCTTCTCACATGATGAACTGACGGGAGGGAAGGGAAGCCTGCTGGGGAAAATGCCGGGAGAAAAGGCACAGAAGCTGGCAAACCTAAGGCTGACACTGGCATATATGATGTGCCATCCCGGAAGAAAGCTGCTGTTTATGGGGCAGGAGCTGGGAGAGCCGGAGGAGTGGAATGAGGAGCGCTCCGTGGAGTGGGAGCTGCGGGAGCGACCGGAGCATGAAGGTGTGCGCAAGATGGTTGCCGATTTGAACCGTCTGTATCGGGAAAACGCTCAGCTGCACGCCCGGGATGATGTGCCGGGCGGTTTTGAATGGGTGAACGAAATTGCCTCGGACGGCTGTTATCTGTCTTTCCTGAGAAAGGGAGAGAAAAAGGAGGAGGTATTCCTTGTGGTGGCAAATTTTGCGGGCGTGCCCAACGAGATTACCACGGGCGTACCCTTTGCGGGAAGGTACAAGGAAATCTTCAACTCTGACGATGAAAGCTACGGCGGGACGGGGCTGGTCAGCCGCAGGGCGAAGACCTCAAAGCCGGCTCCGGCGGATGAGCGTGCAAACTCTGTCACTGTGAGGTTAGCGGCGCTCTCCCTAAGCGTGCTGCGCTATATTCCTGTCGCAAAATAGGGGAAAGAGACAAAAATGGTGTTGAATTTTCCGACGGGGAATGCTATATTAGTTTTTATCAGGCGGACGATTCAGAAGTCCCCATGAAAACAGGAGGAAAGAATTATGAAAAAGTTTTTGGCACTTGCACTTGCATCCGTGATGACTTTGTCCATGGCTGCCTGCGGGAATGCTTCCGAGAGCGGCGCGGCTAAGGGCGACAGCGCGGACGGCTTGAAGATTGCCGTATTTTCCAGCCCTTCCGGTGTGGATGACGGCTCCTTCAACGAGGACATCTACAATGGTATTCTGAAGTATGTAGGCGAGAACGAGGGTGCAACCGTTACCCCCATCCGTGAGGAGAGCGGTGATACCGCAGCTGCAGTTCAGGCTGTAGCAGACGTGGTATCCGAGTATGACGTGCTTGTCTGCAACGGTTTCCAGTTTGCGGGTATCGGCGATGTAGCAAAGGAGAATCCCGATTCGACCTTTATTCTGATTGACGCATGGCCGACTGTCGAAGGAACAGAGCTGACATCTGATGCACCCCTGGAGAATGTTTATGCCGTGTACTATGCAGAGCAGGAGAGCGGCTTCCTTGCAGGTATGGCTGCAGCACTTTCCACCACAACAGGAAAGGTTGCCGTTGTAAACGGCATTGCTTTCCCCTCCAACGTAAATTATCAGTACGGCTTTGAGTGTGGCGTGAAGTATGCAAATGAGACAGAGGGGCTTAGTGTTGAGGTGGTTGAGCTTCCTTCCTACGCAGGAACCGATGTAACCGGAGCAAATGTCGGCGGTAACTACACCGGCGATTTCAGCGATGAGGCAACAGGTAAGGTTATCGGTAACGCACTGATTGCTGAGGGCTGTGATGTTATTTTTGTTGCTGCAGGTAATGCAGGCAACGGCGTATTCACGGCTATTAAGGAAGCAACGGGTGTTATGGTTATAGGCTGTGACGTTGACCAGTATGATGACGGCGTAAACGGTGATTCCAACATTGTCCTGACCAGTGGTCTGAAGGTAATGCATGAGACCGTATACAATGCGCTCAACACCGTAAAGGACGGTTCCTTTAAGGGGGCAAATGTTACCCTGTCCGCAAACACCGGTTCTACGGGTTATGTGAGCGAGGAGGGAAGATGCCAGCTGACCGCAGACGCCATTTCAAAGCTGGATGCTGCAGAAGCTGAGCTGAAGGCAGGCAAGATTGTGCCTGCGGCAAACTTCAACGGTGTAACACCGGAGACCTTTACATGGTAGTTTTTTGAAAATGCAAAGAGGTGCTTGTAGAGGCACCTCTTTTTTTCTGATAATGGAAGATAAATCCCGCGAAAGAGCGAAGATGTGAGGTAAAAATGGCAGATTATATTGTTGAGATGAAGCACATCACAAAGAGATTTCCCGGAATTGTGGCAAATGATGATGTTTCAATTCAGATTAAAAAGGGTGAAATTTTTGCACTGCTGGGAGAGAACGGTGCAGGTAAGTCCACGCTCATGAGTATGCTGTTTGGAATGTATGAGCCGGACGAGGGTGAAATTTTCATCCGCGGGGAGAAGGTAAAGCTGGAGTCCCCGAATCATGCCACCAGACTGAATATCGGAATGGTGCATCAGCATTTTAAGCTGGTCTCCAACTATACTATCGCAGAGAATATTGTGATGGGAATGGAGCCTGTAAAGAAGGTGCTGGGCTGCATCCCCGTGGTTGACCGTAAGAAGGCAGAGAAGGACATCGCGCAGCTTTCGGAGAAGTACGGTTTAGAGGTAAATCCGACAGATCTCATATCGGACATCAATGTATCCACGCAGCAGCGAGTGGAGATATTGAAGATGCTTTATCGCGAGGCAGAAATATTGATTTTTGATGAGCCCACTGCGGTACTGACACCGCAGGAGATTGAGTTTTTGCTGGAAATCATAAGAGGACTGCGTGACAATGGCAAGACAATCATTCTGATTACACATAAGCTGGAGGAAATCAAGAGGATTGCAGACCGCTGTGCCATCTTAAACAGAGGAAGGCTGATAGATGTTCTGGATGTGGCAACGACCTCTACCAAGGTGATGGCAAATCTGATGGTCGGAAGAGAGGTCAGCTTTGAGACCCGGAAGACACCGGCAAAGCCGGGCGAGGTTGTGCTTAAGGTAGAAAATCTCAACGTCTACAATAAACAGAATTTTCACGTGGTGAAGGACGTTTCCTTCCAGGTGCGTGCGGGAGAAATCTTTGCGATTGCCGGAGTTGCGGGAAACGGTCAGGTAGAGCTTGCAGATGCTGTTGCCGGACTGATGAAAATACATTCGGGAACAGTCTGGCTCAACGGGACGGATATCACACATATGTCGATCCGTCAGAGAACAATGCAGGGTATTTCCTACATTCCGGAGGACCGACAGAATTACGGTCTGGTTATGGATTTTTCGCTCTCGGAGAATCTTGCTCTGAAGGATTATTTCAAGGAGCCTTACTGTCATGGCGGGATTCTGAATCATACAAAAATGCTGGAAAAGAGCGAACGCCTGATAGGGGACTATGACATCCGCAGCGGGCAGGGCAGCTCGACGATTGTCCGCTCCATGAGCGGAGGCAATCAGCAGAAGGCTATAATCGCGAGGGAAATTGAGCTGGATTCGTCTCTGATGATTTTTGTACAGCCCACCAGAGGACTGGATATAGGTGCCATTGAGAACATTCACAGTCAGATGATTGCGGAAAGGGACAAGGGAAAAGCGATTCTTCTGATTTCCCTGGAGCTGGATGAGATTATGAACTGTGCGGATACCATTGCGGTTATCTATAACGGAGAGCTTCAGAGAACTGCTCCCGCAAGCAGTCTGACCACCAATGAGGTGGGCGAATTTATGATGGGTGTCAGCAAAAGACAGAACGGAGGGAAGGAAGCATGAAAAAGAAAAATAAAATCTGGAATGCCGTAAAAATCCCTTTGCTTTCCATCCTGTGCAGCCTTGTGGTGGGCGGTGCTGTCATGGCACTGACAGGGAGCAATCCGTTCCGAGCCTACTATGCGCTGCTGCAGGGAAGCGGTCTTGCACCGAAGGTATCCTATGCCAACCACAAGAGTATGCTGACGGACTTTTTCAGCTATGTGAATTATTTTACCCCGATGATTTTTGCCGCACTTGCCGTGGCAGTTGCGCTGCGGGCGGGGCTTTTTAATATCGGCGTGTCCGGACAGATGCTGGCTGCCGGGTTTACGGCAACGGTGCTTGTGGGCTACAGCGGGTTAGGAAGTGCTCTGGCAAAGCCGCTGGTGCTGCTTATCGGTATGCTGGCAGGCGGGCTTGCAGGAGCACTGATAGGCTTTTTGAAGTATAGGTTTAACATCAATGAGGTTGTTTCTTCGATTATGCTGAATTATATCTTCCAATATGTTGTGAGCTTTCTGATTAATACATATTATGTGGACCCTGTGTCCAGACAGTCTGTTGAGGTTTCCGCGGCTTCCAGACTGACCCTGATGGATACGGTAATCGGTGACTTAAAGATTGACATTCCTCTGGGAATTTTCGTGGCACTGCTTGCGGTGGTGCTTGTCTGGTTTCTGCTTGAAAAGACAAAAACCGGCTATGAGCTGAAGGCGGTCGGATATTCCAGAAGTGCGGCAAAGTATGCAGGAATCCGTGTCGGACGCTGCATGGTGCTTTCCATGACGATTTCAGGTGTGCTCGCAGGGCTTGCCGGAGTTACTTACTATCTGGGATATATGGGTTCCATCCAGCCCAAGGTACTGCTCAGCACAGGCTTTGATGCCATTGCGGTTTCGTTGCTCGGCAACAACCATCCCATAGGCATTGTCTTTTCAACCATGCTGATTACACTGATGGGAAAGGGCAGTACCTATGTGAAGTCTGCTGCCGGAGTGGATGCAGAGATTGCTTCCGTCATCACGGGTATTATATTGCTGTTTAGTGCCTGCAATACATATATCCGATGGATGCAGGAGAAACGCAAGAGAGAAAAGAGCCTGCCGGCAAAGGAGGTAAAGTAAATGGACATTATCATTATTGACGGGTTATCCTTTGCCCTTCCTCTTTTTATCATGGCAATCGGCGGCATCTATTGTGAGAAGTCGGGAGTAACGATGCTTGCCGTGGAGGGTCTGCAGGGCTTCGGTGCGTTTACGGGTGCGCTGATGGCTGTTCTGGTTGCCGGGAATTTTGCGGGAAATTCTCCGATTCCCTTCTACATCGCCATGGTATTTTCTGTGATTGGCGGCAGCCTTTTTGCACTGCTGCACGCTCTGCTCTGCCTGAAATTCAAGGCAAATCAGGTTATCAGCGGTGTTGTAGTCAACATTATGGCAATGGCGCTGACGGTTTATCTGACAAAGATGCTCAACAGGGTGGTATTCGGGGAGACCTCCGATAAGTTTATGCTGACGGTCTCTGCCAGAGTTACGGTACCGGTGCTTTCTGAGATTCCCGTGCTGGGAGCGGTTTTCACGAATATGTATCCCTTTGAGGTTATTATTGTTGTGGTTGCATTTATAGCATGGGCGGTTCTGTATAAGACCAGATTCGGAATGCATCTTCGTGCCTGCGGTGACAATCCTCATGCCGTGGATGCAGCAGGACGTGAGGTCAACAAAATCCGGCTGGCGGCAATCGCTATCTGCGGGGCGCTTTCCGGCCTTGGCGGTATATGCTTTGCCTATTCGATTTCCGCAAAATTTTCCTCCGGTATCTATGTCGGATACGGTTATCTGGCGATTGCGGCACTGATTTTCGGAAACTGGCGGATTCTGCCGACACTCGGTGCCTGTCTGCTGTTCGGCTTTGCGCGTTCCGGTGGTTACAGGCTGGTTCAGATACTTGAAATGCCCAGCTCCTACCAGGATTTGGTGATGACGCTTCCATATGTGCTGACTTTGCTTCTGCTGGTATTTTTCTCTAAGCAGAATGGTGCTCCGAGGGCTTTGGGTGAGGTCTATGATAAAGGCGCCCGCTAGACGGATGGTGTTTTCGGGAGCATATTTTTACATTTTTTCAAAAAATACAAAAATTATAGTTGAAAAATATTGCGAGAACAGCTATAATAAATTTTGGCTGTGTGAGAAATGCAGCAGATGTTGCTGAAATAGCTCAGTTGGTAGAGCACTTCACTCGTAATGAAGGGGTCGAGGGTTCAAGTCCCTTTTTCAGCTGCTATGTAAGGCCTGAAAGCGTTTGCTTTTGGGCCTTTTTGTAGTCTGTATAAGCTTATCCGGTACGGATGCGGTTACATTTTGAATCTGATTCTTATTTTGTGCTCTATCATCTGGACAGATTTGTAAAAGAGAAGTGCAATCAGGCACAGAATAAGGATGGAGGTGATAACCATATCCAGCTGAAAAACCTGCGAGCCGTAGATAATCAGGTAGCCCAAGCCTCTTCTGGCAGCAAGGAATTCCCCGATGATGACACCTACCAGCGCAAGACCGATATTTACCTTTGCCGTGCTTAAAAGGATAGGCACGGAGCCGGGCAGCACCACCTTGAAAAAGGCATCATTTTTTCTGCCGCCCAGAGTATAGATGAGCGTAATTTTTTCCGCGTCCGCCTGACGAAAGCCGGTGTAGAAGCTGATGACGGAACCAAAGATGGCGACGGAGATACCTGCAACGATAATGGTGACGGTTCCCGTGCCGAGCCACACAATAAAGAGCGGTGCGAGGGCAGACTTCGGCAGACTGTTAAGGATTACGAGATAGGGCTCCAGTATCTCCGAGAGCCTGTCGGAATACCAGAGCAGTGTAGCGGCAACCAGGCTCAAAAGAAGCACCAGAAGAAAGCTGACGACTGTCTCGTACAGGGTAATGCCGATATGAATCAGCAGGGATTTTTCTGTCAGCAGGTTAAAAAAACACAGAGCCACACGGCTGGGAGCGGAGAAGAAAAAGCTGTCAATCCAGCCGAGTGCGGCACTTATCTCCCAGAGGGCAAGGAAGACGGCAAGGACAGAAAATCTTAAGAAGGCAATCCTGTGATGATGAAGTCTGTGCTCCTTCACGAACCTTTCCTGAGCAGTCAGCTCACTTTTTTGCGTTTTGCTCATGTGTCATATCCTCCCATAGTTTGTTGAACAGGTGCTGAAATTCCGGCGCGTTCCGTGCGGCAAGGGGAGAGCTGTCTGCGAGTGTCAGACTGACGGGCAGCTCGCTCTGAACCACGGATGGTCGCCCGGAAAGCACGATTATTCTGTCGGCGAGACTGATTGCCTCCGATAAGTCGTGGGTGATAATCACCATGGTTTTACCTGCCTTGCGAATCAGACGGCATATGTCGGCGGAGACAAAAAGCCTTGTCTGGTAATCGAGGGCGCTGAAGGGTTCATCCAGCAGGAGAAGCTGCGGCTCCAGTGCAAGAGTTCTTATCAGGGCGGCACGCTGCTTCATACCGCCGGAAAGCTCGCTGGGACGTTTGTCGCGGAAGGCGTCCAGACCGTATTCGACAAGAAGTCTGTCAACAAGCTGCAAGTGCTTGGGCGCAAGCCGGTGGTGAAGCTCCAGACCGAGGGTGACGTTTCGGTAAACGGTGCGCCACTCAAAGAGGTGGTCGTGCTGCAGCATATAACCAATCCGCGGATAGTGCAGCGAGCCGTCGGGGTTATTCACCAGAATGGTACCCTGCTCAGGGGTGAGCAGCCCTGCGATAATGGAGAGAAGTGTAGATTTGCCGCAGCCGCTTGGCCCTACGATGGCAACAAATTCCCCTTCCTTTACCCCAAAGGAGATATTGCTCAGGGCTTTTGTCTCTCCGTGCAGGCTGTGATAGGAATAACCGATATTTTTAAGCTCCAGAATGTTTGTCATAGATGTCATTCCTTTTTGCGTTTACAATAATGTATGAAAGGAACGGAAAAGGGGTTCGGTATTCTTGCATTCGGGGACGGTTTATGCTAGTATTAAAATCAGGTTTAATATGCAGACACAGAATGGAGATTGCTATGGCACAACTATGGGGAGGACGCTTCACGAAGGAAACGGACAGGCTGGTCTATGAGTTTAATGCGTCCATCGGCTTTGATCAAAGACTGTTTCATCAGGATATTGAGGGCAGTATAGCTCACGTTAAAATGCTCGCAAAGCAGGGAATTCTGACCCAAAAGGAGCGGGATGCCATTTTAGAGGGGCTGGGTGGAATCCGAAAGGACGTGGACGAAGGAACACTTGCCATTGACATGAAATGTGAGGATATTCACAGCTTCGTGGAGGCGAGACTGATAGAGAGAACCGGAGATGTAGGGAAAAAGCTGCACACGGGAAGAAGCCGTAATGATCAGGTGGCACTGGATATGCGCCTTTACACAAGAGAGCAGGTAAAGGAGACGGACAGGCTGTTAAAGCAGCTGCTGGAGGCGGTTCTTGCTGCCATGGAGGAAAATCAGGAGACTTATATGCCGGGCTTTACGCATTTGCAGAAGGCACAGCCGACGACGCTGGCACATCACTACGGTGCATATTTTGAGATGTTTAAGCGCGACAGGCAGAGACTTGCCGATATTTACAGGCGTATGAATTACTGTCCTCTGGGCGCGGGAGCGCTTGCGGGGACAACCTACCCGCTGGACAGAGAGTATTCGGCAGAGCTTATGGGCTTTTACGGTCCGACGCTCAACAGCATGGATTCTGTTGCGGACAGGGATTATCTGATAGAGTTTCTGGCGGCACTGTCAACCATAATGATGCACCTGAGCCGCTTTTGCGAGGAGATTATTATCTGGAATTCCAATGAATATCAATTTGTGGAAATAGATGATGCCTATTCCACGGGAAGCAGCATCATGCCTCAGAAAAAGAACCCGGATATCGCGGAGCTTGTAAGGGGTAAGACAGGACGGGTGTATGGTGCACTGATGGCGCTTTTAACGACCATGAAGGGGCTTCCGCTTGCTTATAATAAGGATATGCAGGAGGACAAGGAGGCTGCCTTTGATGCCATGGATACCGTCAGAGACTGCCTGAAGCTGTTTACGGGTATGCTGCGCACCATGAAATTCAGAAAGGAACGCATGGCAAGGAGCGCCATGAACGGATTTACCAATGCGACGGATGCGGCGGATTATCTGGTGCTTAAGGGTGTGCCTTTCAGGGATGCCCACGGCATCATCGGCAGACTGGTGCTGTACTGCATAGAGAAAAACACCTCAATAGATGCCCTGAGCCTGGAGGAGCTGAGAGCCATCAGCGATAAGTTTGACGAGGATATTTATGATGCAGTGTCATTGAAGACCTGCGTGGAAAAAAGACTCACGGTGGGAGCGCCGGGACCGGAGGCAATGCGGCAGGTGATTGCCCTGCATCGCGCTTATCTTGAGGAGGATGTCATAGGACGGCTGATGCCGGATGCGGAAGCCCGATAAGAAGGAAACGATTGCAGAACACCTTCACCGGCATAAAGGAGCGTCGGACTGAATGCGTTTTACAAATATCCAGATAGAGGAAAAAGAGGAGAGAGAAAAAATGAGTGAGAAGTTGAAGGTAGGTATTCTTGGCGGTACCGGTATGGTCGGACAGAGATTTATTGCACTTTTGGAGAAGCACCCATGGTTTGAGGTGACAACCATCGCGGCAAGTCCCCGTTCCGCAGGGAAAACCTACGAGGAGGCTGTGGGCGACAGATGGAAGATGGATACTCCCATGCCGGAGGCAGTCAAAAAGCTGATTGTCATGAATGTTAACGAGGTGGAGAAGGTTGCCGCTGAGGTTGATTTTGTGTTTAGTGCCGTGGATATGACAAAGGAAGAAATCAAGAAGATTGAAGAGGAGTACGCCAAGACGGAAACTCCTGTTGTATCCAATAACAGTGCGCACAGATGGACGCCGGACGTTCCCATGGTGGTTCCGGAGATTAATCCTGAGCATATGAAGGTGATTGACTTCCAGAAAAAGAGACTGGGAACGACGAGAGGCTTTGTGGCAGTGAAGCCGAACTGCTCTATTCAAAGCTATGCTCCCGTGCTGACGGCATGGAAGGAATTTGAGCCCTACGAGGTGGTGGCAACCACCTATCAGGCGATTTCAGGAGCAGGAAAGACCTTTAAGGACTGGCCGGAGATGGTGGGGAATATTATCCCCTATATCGGCGGTGAGGAGGAAAAGAGCGAAAAGGAGCCGCTGCGTATCTGGGGAAAAATTGAGGATGGTGTGATTGTTCCGGCTGCAAGCCCGGTAATCACATGTCAGTGTATCAGAGTTCCCGTTTTAAACGGACATACGGCAGCCGTGTTTGTTAAGTTTAGAAAGAAGCCCTCTAAGGAACAGCTGATTGCGAAGCTGCGAGAGTTCTCCGGTGAACCCCAGCGTCTGGGACTGCCCAGTGCTCCAAAGCAGTTTATTCAGTATCTTGAGGAGGACAACAGACCTCAGGTTTCAATGGATGTAAACTATGAAAACGGAATGGGTATCAGCGTCGGCAGACTTCGTGAGGATTCCGTTTATGATTATAAGTTTGTAGGGCTGTCCCACAATACGGTAAGAGGAGCAGCAGGAGGAGCCGTGCTGTGCGCTGAGCTGCTGAAGGCACAGGGATACATTACGGCAAAGAACTGATTGCGTACCGGACGATGCACGGGGAGAGAAGAGTTTTATGAATGAGTTGCACTATCAGATAGACCTGTTGAAGGCAATGAATCAAAAGCTGTCAGAGAAGGAGAGGATGTACCAGCGGGTGAGCGAGTCAGCCGATGGCGCATACCTTTACTGTTCCCTTGAAAAGAATCAGGTTGTGACGCTGGGACAATGGAGCGATTTTTTCCCGTTTGAGGTTCGGGAAATGAGGGATTTTGAGAAGCTGCTGGAGGCGGTGGACGAACAGCATCAGGGAGAGCTTCGCGACAAGCTGTATCTGGAAAAGACAGGAGAAGAGACCGGCAGCGTGGAGTGCAAGCTTCGCGACAGGAAAAAGTGGTTCAAATTCCGTGTGAAGGTTTCCTATGAGAGGAACGGGACGCCCGTGGACAAGGTTATTTATATCACGGACACCTCAAAGCTGCACGCCCAGAATGAAGAGCTGACGTATATGGCGTATTACGATGCACTGACAGGGCTTTACAACAGAAATTATTTTGTGCGGCTGCTGGGTGAATACATAAGGAATGCTTCGGAGAATAACAGCGTCGTCAGCGTAATGATTATAGACATTGACGAATTTCGAAATGTAAATGATGTTCTGGGGATTGTTGTAGGGGATGAGCTGCTGCAGCAGCTCGGCTTTTTCCTAAAGGAGCTCTGCGATGTCAATTCCATTGCCTGTCATCTTCACAGGGATGTATTTGGTATTGCGATTTACTCGCCGACAGCTGCCTGCAGTGTGGAATCTGTCTACGATGAGATTAGAAAGCGCTTAAGGGAGCCGTTTCGTATCAGCACGGGAGAGAGCATAAGCATCAGGGTCTGTGTCGGGGTGGCAGAATACCCGGAGGCAGCAACCTCCGCGCTGGAGCTGATTAACTGTGCGGAGATTATGCTGTTTAAGAGCAAGCTGGCAGGAGCAAGGAACATTCAGTACTTTACGGCTGCTGACCATGAGAGCTTTGTGCAGTCCGTAGCACTGGAAGACAAGCTGAAGAAAGCGATTTATAACAAGAATTTTGTTATGTATTATCAGCCTCAGTATTACTCTGGCAATAAGAGGCTGCGGGGCGTGGAGGCGCTGGTGCGCTGGAAGGATGCGGAGACGGGCATAATCAGTCCGGCAACCTTTATTCCCGTTGCAGAGAAGAACGGCTGTATTATCCCGCTGGGCAAGTGGGTTGTCGAGGAGAGTGTCCGGCAGTATGCCGCGTGGAGAAGACAGTTCGGTTTTCCCTTTATCCTCTCCATTAATATTTCTGCATTACAGTATAAGAAGGATGACTTTGTGGATTCCATCGTGGAGGTGCTCAACAGATATCAGGTAAAGTCCTCCGAGGTGGAGCTGGAGATTACGGAAAGTGTTCTGATAGATGACTTTCAGGCTGTGTATGACAAGCTGATGATACTGAGGAATTATGGAGTAAGGGTTTCACTGGATGATTTCGGAACAGGCTTTTCCTCCCTGTCCTACTTAAAGAAGCTTCCCATAGATACCCTGAAAATTGATAAGACCTTTATTGATACCGTTATGACGGATTCTGCGACAAGGGTAATTACGGAGTCCATCGTTCACATGGTTAAATCGCTGGGCTTCGAGTCCATTGCGGAGGGAGTCGAAAACGAGCAGCAGTACCAGTATCTGCATGCCATCGGCTGTGATGTCATTCAGGGGTATCTGTTCAGTAAGCCGCTTCCGCCCAAGGAGCTGGAGGCACTGCTGTCGTCCACGGTGTAAGCCGGAGACGTATTGTGGAGGAAACAATAAAGGAAAAGGACTGTGGGAAAGAGTTTATATATAGCGGAAAAACCGAGTGTTGCAAGAGAATTTGCCAATGCTCTGAAAATAAATACCACCTCACGGGACGGCTATCTGGAATCATCGGAGGCGATTGTGACATGGTGCGTGGGACATCTTGTGACAATGAGCTATCCGGAGGTGTACGATGAAAAGTATAAGCGCTGGAGCTTTGATACCATTCCCTTTCTCCCGGCGGAATTCAGGTATGAGGTAATAGAGAGCTCAAAAAAGCAGTATGGTATTGTCAGCTCCCTGATGAAGCGGCAGGATGTGACAACCATTTATGTCTGTACGGACTCCGGGCGGGAGGGCGAATACATCTACCGGCTGGTGGAGCAGATGTCGGGTGTGACGGGCAAGGAGCGCAGACGCGTGTGGATTGATTCCCAGACAGAGGAAGAAATTCTCAGGGGCATCCGCGAGGCGAAGGACTTAAGCGAGTACGACAGCCTGAGTGATGCTGCCTATCTGCGGGCAAAAGAGGATTACCTGATGGGAATTAATTTCTCCCGGGTGCTGACCTTAAAGTACGGGAGAACGGTTAAGGATTACCTGAAGAGGGACAGGGCTGTGATTTCGGTGGGGCGCGTGATGACCTGCGTCCTTGGGATTGTGGTGAACAGAGAGAGGGAAATCCGTTCCTTTGTCAAGACTCCCTTCTACAGAGTGCTGGGGATGTTCAGACTGGAGGACAAGGTGTTTTCTGCTGAGTGGAAAGCGATGGAGGGCTCCGCGTATTTTGCCTCTCCCGCATTATATAAGGAGAACGGCTTTAGGGAGGAAAGAGTAGCAAGAGAGCTGATAGACAGGCTTTCCAAGGAGCCGGCAGGCGATGCACTGGTAGAGACGCTTGAGAAAAAAAAGGAGACTAAGAATCCACCGTTACTTTACAATCTGGCAGAGCTGCAGAATGACTGCTCTAAGTGGTTCAAGATCAGCCCGGATCAGACCCTGGGCATCATTCAGGAGCTGTATGAGAAAAAGCTTGTCACTTATCCCCGTACTGACGCAAGAGTGCTTTCCACGGCTGTGGCAAAGGAAATTCATAAGAATCTTGCGGGCTTAAAGTCCTACGCTCCCGTGGCAGGGCTTGCGGCGGAGGTGCTTGAGAAGGGCAGCTACCGCGGAATCAGCAGGACGCGCTATGTGAACGATAAACAGATTACGGATCATTACGCGGTCATTCCCACCGGGCAGGGACTGGGAAGCTTACGGCAGCTTACAGAGCTTTCAGCTAAGGTCTATGAGATGATTGTGCGCAGATTTATCAGCATTTTCTACCCTCCGGCGGTGTATCAGAGGCTGACGCTTGGCATACGGGTGAAGGAGGAGCATTTTTCTGCCGGATTTAAGATGCTGGCGGAGGAGGGCTACCTGAGAGCTGCTGCATTTTCCTTCAGGAAGGAGAGTGCTGCGAAGGGAGAGAATGAGAGCGGCGCACAGGGAGAGAACGGGGGAAGCACAAAGGGAGAAAGTGAGAACGGGGAGATTGAGGTGCGCGAGGATGATGAGCTGTTGCGGCTGCTCATGGGGCTAAAAAAGGGTGCAGCCCTGAACGTGGACGGCTATGAGATAAAGCTGGGAGAAACCTCACCGCCCAAGCGCTATACCTCGGGAAGCATCATCCTTACCATGGAGAATGCCGGACAGTTCATAGAAGATGAGGAGCTTAGGGCACAGATAAAGGGAAGCGGCATCGGCACCAGTGCAACAAGGGCGGAAATCCTAAAAAAGCTGGTAAACATAGAATATCTTTCCCTGAATAAAAAGACACAGGTGCTGACCCCGACGCTGATGGGGGAAATGATATATGATGTGGTGAGCGGCTCTATCAGACCGCTTCTGGACCCGGCACTCACCGCCAGCTGGGAAAAAGGGCTGACGATGGTTGCAGGCGGGGAAATCACTGCCGAGGAATACATGACAAAGCTCTCGGGCTTTGTGGGGAGAAGAACGGAATATGTCAAGAAGCTGAACAATCAGCATATTCTTTACAGGCTGTTTGATGCCGCAGCCGCAAATTATAAAAAGAAACAGAGCGCGGAAAGCAAGCGCGGAAATGAGGAAGCACATGGAGAATATAACGGTCGCAGAGCTTTATAATCTTGAGGAGACCATCGCGGCAGAGCTGTTTTGCGGCGTGACTTATCCGTGGGAGGTGCTGCCTGCGATTCATGATTTCATATTGACACTTGGCAAAAAGCTGCCCGCAGAGCTCTTTGAGGAAAGAGGAGAGAGCATCTGGGTGGCAAAAAGCGCGAAGATAGCCCCTACGGCGTGCTTAAACGGTCCCCTCATCATAGATGAGGAGGCTGAGGTGAGGCACTGTGCCTTTGTACGTGGAAATGCCATTATCGGAAAGAGGGCTGTTGTGGGTAATTCCACGGAGCTAAAAAATGTAGTGCTTTTTAACGGAGTACAGGTGCCGCATTATAATTATGTCGGGGACAGCATTCTGGGATATCGGGCGCATATGGGAGCAGGCTCCATCACCTCTAACGTAAAGAGTGACAAGACACCTGTGACGGTAAAGGGACAGAGTGAGAGAATTGAGACAGGGCTGAAAAAGATGGGTGCCATGCTGGGGGACTGCGTGGAGGTTGGCTGCAACAGTGTGCTGAATCCGGGAACCGTTATCGGCAGAAATTCCAACATTTATCCCACCTCCATGGTGCGTGGGGTTGTGCCTGCAAACAGTATTTATAAGACGAAAACGGAAATCGCCAAAAAACGTTGACTTTTTTCCCCTTCTGTTGTATATTTTAATAGTTCGCCGACGCAAAGCGTCAACGCGTTAAAGTGGCAGAAGGGAGAATTGTTATGAAAAAGAAAATACTTTCACTTGTAATGGCCGGCTGTATGGCGGCAGGACTGCTTACCGGCTGTGGCTCCGAGGGAGCTTCCGAAAAGGGTTCTTATACGGTTGGTATCTGTCAGCTGGTGCAGCATGATGCATTGGATGCAGCAACGGAGGGCTTTAAGGCTGCCCTGACGGAAAAGCTGGGAGATAAGGTGAAGTTTGATGAGCAGAACGCATCCGGTGATTCCGCTACCTGTGCAACCATCGCAAACCAGTTTGCGTCCGCAAACGTAGATTTGATTCTGGCAAATGCAACGGCGCCTCTGCAGGCATCCGCTGCGGCAACCAACTCAATCCCGATTCTGGGTACTTCCGTTACCGATTACGCTACGGCTCTCCAGATTGATGACTGGAAGGGAACCACGGGCGTAAATATTTCAGGAACCTCTGACCTTGCACCTCTTGCTGAGCAGGCAGCCATGCTTCTGGAGCTGTTTCCGGAGGCTAAGACGGTCGGCATGGTTTACTGCTCTGCAGAGCCGAATTCCTCCTACCAGGTGGAGACGGTAAAGACTCAGCTGGAGGCAAAGGGAGTTACCTGCAAGGATTATTCCTTTGCGGATTCCAATGACATTGCATCGGTTGTGACCAGCGCAACAGCTGACTGTGACGTGCTTTACATTCCTACCGACAACTCTGCCGCAAGTGCGACTGAGGTTATCAACAATGTGTGTGAGCCTGCCGGAATCCCCATCATTGCCGGCGAGGAGGGCATCTGTAAGGGCTGTGGTGTTGCAACGCTTTCCATCAGTTACTATGACCTTGGGTATCAGACAGGACTGATGGCGTATGAGATTCTGGAAAATGGTGCGGATGTGTCCTCCATGGAGGTACAGTTTGCTCCTAACGTAACAAAGAAGTATAATGCAGACATCGCGGCAAAGCTGGGAATTACGATTCCTGAGGATTATGTTGCAATTCAGTAAATTATGAGTTAAAATACTAGCGTGACTAGCGTCTGGGACGGCAAAAGAGCGGGTCTTTTTTGCCGTCTTTTCGTAGGCTGGGAAACAGACTGGAAAAATGTTTGGGAGGACGAGCAGTTGAATATTATGGCTTTACTGAACTCGCTGCCGGGGGCATGTGCCCAGGGGCTTATCTGGGGAATTATGGCAATCGGCGTGTTCATCACCTATCGCATTCTGGATTTGGCAGATTTGACGGTAGACGGCACCATGTGTACAGGTGGAGCGGTCTGCATCATGATGATGCTTTCGGGGCATTCTGTCTGGGTTTCACTTTTGGCGGCGTTTCTTGCCGGCATGCTGGCTGGCTTTGTGACGGGAGCACTACATACCTTTCTGGGAATTCCGGCGATTCTGGCGGGGATTCTGTCACAGCTGGCACTTTATTCCATCAATCTGCGCATTATGGAGAACAAGGCGAATCAGGCAATCAATGTGGACAAGTATCCGCTGCTGGTTTCCCTCAGATACATCAAGGGGGTTCCCTTCTATAAGAACACACTGCTGATAGCGGTGATTGTGATTGCCATTCTCATAGGTGTCCTGTATTGGTTTTTCGGAACAGAGCTAGGCTGCTCCATCCGTGCCACTGGCTCCAATCAGAATATGTCGCGGGCGCAGGGCATCAATACGGATTTTACAAAGATTTTAGGACTTATGATCAGCAACGGCATCGTCGCCTTCGCCAGCGGACTTTACGCACAGTATCAGGGCTTTGCTGATATTAACGCAGGGCGGGGAGCCATTGTCATCGGTCTTGCGGCAGTGATTATCGGGCAGGTTCTGTTTGGAAGGATTCACGGAAATTTTGCATTCAAGCTGCTGTCGGTTGCCATGGGAAGCGTAATTTATTATCTGGTTTTGCAGATAGTGCTCTGGCTCGGCTTAAATGCGAACGATTTAAAGCTGATTTCAGCGACGGTGGTTGCAGTCTTTCTTGCGATTCCCTATCTAAAGGGAAAGCATTTTTCAAGACCTGCAAGGAAAGGAGGTAACAGCCGTGCTTGATTTGAATGGTATCAGTAAAACCTTTAACGCGGGAACCGTCAACGAGAAGAGGGCGCTGAACGGTCTGGAGCTGCACCTGAAGGAGGGTGATTTTGTCACGGTTATAGGAGGCAACGGTGCCGGTAAGTCCACGATGCTCAACGCTATTGCGGGTACATGGCTGGTGGACAGTGGAAGTATTCTGATAGATGGCGTGGACGTGACGAGGCTGTCTGAGCACAGAAGGGCAAAGTACCTCGGCAGGGTGTTTCAGGACCCGATGACGGGTACGGCTGCAAGTATGCAGATCGAGGAGAATCTGGCACTTGCCTCCAGAAGAGGAAAGCCCAGAACCTTAAGAAAGGGAATTACCGCGAAGGAACGGGAGCGGTACAGGGAACAGCTGCAGATTCTGGAGCTGGGGCTGGAGAATCGCCTGACGACCGGTGTCGGACTGCTTTCCGGAGGACAGAGACAGGCGCTGACGCTGCTGATGGCAACGCTGCAAAAGCCGAAGCTGCTTCTTTTGGATGAGCATACGGCGGCGCTTGACCCGAAGACAGCGGCAAAGGTGCTTGACGCGACCGATAAGATTGTAGGACGGGATCATCTGACTACGGTTATGATTACCCACAATATGAAGGATGCCATTGCACATGGAAACCGTCTTGTGATGATGCACGAGGGACATATCATTTATGATGTTTCGGGTGAAGAGAAAAAGCGGCTGACGGTGTCAGATTTGCTGCATAAATTCGAGGAGGCAAGCGGTGGAGAATTTGCCAACGACAGAATGATGCTAAATTAAAAAAACATCTGGATTTTTTGCGCTAAATATGAGAGAATATGAGACAAATGATATTATTTTGTCAATTTCTGTCGGATTGAAAAAATAATAGCTCACATAATCGAAAGGAGATTTTACATGATTTATTCAAAGGAAGTTGAAGAAATGTGTACAGTTGCCCAGGGCGTACACCATGGTTGCGCGCCGATTCCCGAAGAAGCAAAGTGGGTACAGGCAAAGAAGGTAGAAGATATTTCCGGTCTGACACACGGTGTCGGCTGGTGTGCTCCTCAGCAGGGTGCCTGCAAGCTGACCCTGAATGTGAAGGAGGGTATTATTCAGGAGGCTCTGGTTGAAACCATCGGCTGCTCCGGAATGACGCATTCCGCTGCAATGGCATCCGAAATTCTTCCCGGTCTGACCGTGATGGAAGCTCTGAATACAGACCTTGTCTGCGATGCCATCAATACGGCTATGCGTGAGCTGTTTCTGCAGATTGTTTACGGACGTACCCAGAGTGCTTTCTCTGAGGACGGACTTCCCATCGGTGCAGGACTTGAGGACCTTGGGAAGGGTCTGAGAAGCCAGGTCGGAACCATGTACGGCACACTGGCAAAGGGCCCCCGTTATCGGGAGATCGCAGAGGGCTACGTTACCGGTATCGCGCTGGATGCTGATGACCAGATTATCGGCTATCAGTTTGTAAACCTTGGCAAGATGACAGATTTCATCAAGAAGGGTGATGACCCGAATACCGCCTATGAGAAGGCAAAGGGACAGTATGGACGCGTGGATGATGCCGTAAAGATAATTGATCCCAGAAAAGAGTAAGCGGAAGGATAAAGGAGGACAGAAAAATGGCTTTATTTGAATCATATGAAAGACGTATTGATAAAATCACGGCTGTGTTGAACAGCTATGGTATCTCCTCTATCGAAGAAGCAGAGAAGATCACCAAAGATGCCGGACTTGACGTATATGAGCAGGTAAAAAGGATTCAGCCAATCTGCTTTGAGAATGCCTGCTGGGCATATACGGTGGGTGCTGCCATTGCAATTAAGAAGGGCTGCCGCAAGGCTGCTGACGCTGCCGCTGCAATCGGCGAGGGACTTCAGGCATTCTGTATTCCCGGCTCTGTTGCGGATACCCGTAAGGTAGGACTTGGACACGGTAATCTGGGCAAGATGCTTTTGGAGGAGGAGACTGAGTGCTTCTGCTTCCTTGCAGGTCATGAGTCCTTTGCAGCAGCTGAGGGTGCAATCGGTATCGCCGAGAAGGCAAACAAGGTTCGTCAGAAGCCTCTGCGCGTTATCCTGAACGGACTCGGAAAGGATGCGGCGAAGATTATTTCCCGTATCAATGGTTTTACCTTTGTTGAGACAGAGTATGACCCTTACACAAATACCGTCAAGGAAATCGAGAGAATTGCTTATTCTGAGGGACTGCGCGCAAAGGTAAACTGTTACGGCGCAAATTCCGTTCCGGAGGGTGTATCCATCATGTGGAAGGAGAATGTTGATGTTTCCATTACCGGAAACTCTACCAATCCCACAAGATTCCAGCATCCTGTGGCAGGAACCTACAAGAAGGAGAGAACAGAAGCAGGCAAGAAGTATTTCTCGGTTGCTTCCGGTGGCGGTACAGGACGTACCCTGCATCCCGATAATATGGCGGCAGGTCCTGCTTCCTACGGCTTTACCGATACTCTCGGACGTATGCATTCCGATGCACAG
The DNA here is from genome assembly GCA_964475665.1 of uncultured Acetatifactor sp. Lineage (GTDB taxonomy): Bacteria > Bacillota > Clostridia > Lachnospirales > Lachnospiraceae > Acetatifactor. The sequence goes on from CAYZAU010000002.1 coordinate 213,548, forward strand.
TTTGCAGGCTCTTCCTCCGTTCCCGCTCATGTAGAGATGATGGGACTGATTGGAATGGGCAACAACCCCATGGTCGGCGCTACGGTTGCCGTTGCCGTAAGCATTGAGGAAGCAGCAAAGGATGGAAAGTTCTGAGAAAATCTTTTAGCTTCAGACTTTTTTGAAGTCTTGGGAAGTCTTGAAACGCTATGAAAAGTGTATGGAAAGTCACTTACATGGCACACA
>CAYZAU010000003.1:0-137321 GCA_964475665.1 uncultured Acetatifactor sp.
CAATTATGTGGCTGAGCGATTGCGGTCTTGTTCATAAGGTCAGCCGTGTCAATGCAGCGGGTATTCCCTTGCGGGCATATGAAGACTTAAAAGCATTTAAGTTGTTTGTGGTGGATGTCGGTCTCCTTGGTTGTATGGCCGGACTTCGCCAGCGTACTCTACTTGACGGCAACGACCTCTTTGTCGAGTTCAAGGGTGCTCTTACAGAACAGTATGTTTGTCAGCAGTTAAAGACCATCCAAGACTTAGATGTTTACTACTATACCAATGATCGGGGTTCCTGCGAAGTTGATTTTGTTGTTGACACAGGTGAGCAGATCGTTCCAGTTGAAGTAAAAGCGGAAGTAAATCTCAGAGCAAAAAGCCTGAAAACATATCAGGAACGGTTTTCTCCTGAAATTTCTATCCGCACTTCTATGGCAGACTACAAAAAAGAAGATTGGCTTATCAATCTGCCGCTATATGCGATAAATCAGATTACGCAAGTATAATAGTGGTGCTTGCGAAGCTGGAACAAAAGCTATGCATTAAAGCATGTCAAGACTGCCCGAATGTTGTTTTATTTCCGGGCGTCAGATAAATGTACTTCTGTTCCGTTTGATGTTAGTCACTTGAACTATGTTCCGATTGTAGACTCTGCAGAAATCAAAACATCTGTAAAAGCACGTATTGAGAAAATTCTTGAGCAAGCCAGAAACGGAGAAATATAAACTTTCTAAATTGTTGAAATAAACAGAGGGCGACAGCTTAAAAGGCTGCCGCCCTCGCACATTATTGTGTTTTCGGTTCTATCTTTCAAAACAGCGTAAAAATACTGCGGAAAAAGAGATAGAAAAATAGAGAGGGATGCAGTACAATAGAGGTGAACCTGGAAACGTAACATAACGGGAGATATTAAATTGGCAAAAAAAGAGAGAATGGTAAATCTGGAGCTGCTGCGGTGCGTGGCAATGCTGATGGTGGTGGTTCTGCATTATCTTGGAAAGGGAGGACTACTGGCAGAGCTGACGGGAGAAAGGCTGGGAGCTGTCGGAATGGCAGCGTGGCTGATAGAGGCGTTCTGCATCGTGGCGGTCAACGTCTATATGTTTATCAGCGGATATTTTTTGAGTACATCATCCTTTAAGCTGAGCAGACTTTTGCAGCTTTGGCTTCAGGTATGGTTTTACTCAATGGTGTTTGGGGCTGTCGGCGCATTTATGGGTGTAGCGGCAGAGGTAACAATAGACACCCACTATTTTCTGACAATGCTGTTCCCTGTTTCCATGGGGCACTATTGGTTTATGACCGCCTATATGTTCCTGTATGTGATGCTGCCGCTGGTAGGGGCGGCTGTGCAGAAAATGACGGAAAAACAGCTGAGAGTGACGGTGATTCTGCTGCTGCTTATATTCTCCGGAACAAAGAGCATACTGCCGTTGCGGCTCGAGACGGATGGGCAGGGTTATGACTGTATCTGGTATTTGTGCGTATTTGCGGCTGCAGCCTATCTGAAACGCTTCGGTGAGGGTCTGCTAAAGTATGGAAAGCGGTGGCTTCTGCTCTATGCGGGCTGCAGCCTGCTGACCTTCGGGGCTACGATGGGGCTCAGGTGCTTTTATCTGCAAACGGGCAGTCTGGGGCGTATGCTGAAGATGTGTATGGAATACAATCATGTGCTGCCTTTTCTGGCGGCATTGGGTCTGTTTGCTGCCTTTGCCGGGAGAAATCCACAGACCGGAGTGACCGTTATAGAGGCGGGCGCGGAGAGGGGCAAAACAGGAAGCACGGGAGAGGTGAGAACAGATAGCGCGGAAAGCGCAAAAATGCAGGAGGCGAAAGGCGGAAGAGAAGCAGGCAGTGGGAACAACAGTAAGATAGCAGATGTTATTTGCACAGTATCCGCGCATACTCTTGGGGTATACCTTCTACATGAGAATATCGGACTGCGCTACTCATGGCAGAAATGGCTGGGAGCAGAGAAAATTTCCAATGTCGGAAGTCTCTTTCTTTGGACGGCTGTGGCGGCGCTGGGCGTCTTTGCCTGCGGCATTCTGACGGATGTGCTGCGGACAGGGTTGATGCGTGGGATTGACCGACTGCTGCAGAAGCTTCCCTTCTGGCGGTGTTTCCTTTCTGCTGTCCGGTCAATCGACGGACTTTTTCAGGTGAAGAAGACAGGAGGAGACGGGAATTGAAGGGAATAGAAAGAACCGCCGGAGTACGAAACGGCAGAAATGCCCAAAACGGCAGAAAAGATGAAAACGGCAGAAGCAAGGCAGGCAGCGGGCACAAAGGAAGTGCAATGGGGCTTGTGGAAAATCTGATGCTGGTGATATTGGCATTTTATCCGCTGCGTCATATCCATATCGGTATTGATTTGTGGGATACAGGCTATAACTATTCCAATTTTGCCTATGCAGGAACGGAGCATATGGATTCCATGTGGCTGTTTTCCACGTATCTTGCAAATATGGTGGGAAATTTCCTGACAAAGCTGCCAAGCGGCACAACGCTGGCAGGGATGAACTTTTATACCGGACTTTTTGTGAGCCTGCTGGCAGTGGCGGGCTATCTCTTTTGCACTAAAGCACTGAAGATGTCTGCATGGGCGGCATTTTTCGGGGAGCTGGTGGCACTCAGCCTGTGCTGGTGTCCTACAGCAAAGCTGTATGATTACCTTACCTATGTGCTTTTTGCAGCGGCGGTTGTTTTGCTGTATTATGGCCTGACAGGAGAGAAAAAGGCATTCCTGATTGCGGCGGGTATCTGCCTTGGCTGTAATGTGCTGGTGCGATTTTCCAATCTGCCGGAGGCTGCGATGATTTTGGCAGTGTGGGCTTATGACCTTATCGTGTATCGAAGGAAAGAGCACAAAAGGGGCTTTTGGAAGCAGACCCTGTGCCACACAGGCTGGTGTCTGCTGGGATATGTGTCTGCGTTGACGGTGCTTCTTGGATATATTACCCTGCGATATGGACTGGATGAATATGTGAACGGGATTCTCCGCCTGTTTGCCATGACGGATAAGGCGACGGACTATAAGGCTGCCTCCATGCTGACGGGAATGCTGCGGATTTATCTGGAAAATCTCTACTGGGTTCTGCGCATCGGAGTAATCGTGGCGGGCGGTATGCTTGTTTCTGCCCTTCTGGGGGCAGTGGAGGAGTATGCGGCTTTGGGGAAAGCCGGACTGTCTTCAAGGAGCAAGAGCATGGCGGAAGCTGTTGCACCACAGGAGCGCATGACGGAATGGAGACGCGGAGCGCGTGCCGCGGAGTATGTATTCAGCGTGCTGCTGGGAGTCGCCATGCTCGGCTGGCTGTATTACAGGGGCTTTTGCTCCTTCCTGTTTTACAGCTATGACTGTATGCTGCGACCGGGCATTCTGTTTCTGATACTGACGATGACAGTTTCAGTCATCCGTATTGTGGCTCATGGAAGCACGGCAGAGGAAAAGCTGATGAGCGGCATGGTGCTCCTGGTAATTTTTCTGACCTCACTTGGCAGTAACAACGGAGTTTATCCGAGCCTGAACAATCTGTTTCTGGCAGCTCCCTATACGCTGTGGGAGGTTGAAAAATTTTTCCGATACGCCGCAAGAAAAAAGATAGCACGCGTTATCATATCTCCGATGCCCGCAAAGGGGGTTTTGGCGGCGTTTTTATTTTTGTGTGCGGTGCAATTCGGAGGCTTCGGGGTGAAGTTCGTATTTGCAGAGGCAACCGGAGTACAGCACGCCGATGCAATCGTTGAAAATAATGAGGTGTTGAAGAATATCAGAATGAGCACCGAAAAGGCGAAGCTGTTGACAGAGCTGAGCCAATATGTAAATGAAAATCAGCTTCAGGGGCATGAGGTGATTCTGTATGGTGATATTCCGGCACTGTCCTATTATCTGCAGCTGCCGCCTGCGTTTAATTCATGGTGTGATTTGGACTCCTACAGCAGCGAGATGATGCGACAGGAGCTGGAAGACATGAAGGGGGAAACACCGGTTATTATTTTGGCAAATGCTTATGCTGCATATCTGGAGGGAGGAGAGAATGCGATGCAGGCTGCGGCTGTCCCGGCAAAGCAGCAGGAGGAGCTTTTGGCGGATGAAAAGTGGAAGCTGCTTGTGACCTTTATGAAAGAAGGTGGATATGAGCAGAGCTTTTCTACAGAAAGGGTGGCGGTTTATCGCGCAGAGTAGGGTAAACGGCTGCGGTCTGCTGACGCAGGCGATGATTGTAAAAGTCACCACTATTCGCATGACCTCAGCGCGGCGAAGAACCTTATACAGATGTCGGCCTTCCGAAAGACAGAAAACGAGACGACAGAGCATGAAAAAAACTGACAAATTAAGCCAAGAAGGAGAAAGAACAAAAATATATAAAAAAATACAAAATTGTATTGACAATTTAAGGGATATTCTTTATAATACAATTAGAAAGAAACAAGAGAGACAAACAGCCCGGCAGGAAGAGCAAGGGCAGGGAAAAAGAGAACAGAAGTGAAGGAGGTGTAAAATTCCCGAAGCAGAGGGCTTCGGTTGCAGGAGGATAGAACAAAAAGCAGAATCTTGAAGTACCGGCTTGGTAGAAATAACGTGTGAGAGTCCTATCGAAACGGGATGAGGATGAGGGACCAATGATAGAGAGCGTACAAGAGAGGAAGCGGAAAAGAGAGGTAGAGTCCAATGGGTAGTGTGGACGAAGTGGTTTAGGAGAGGGAGTGTCGATTTCCAACGCGATACTCTCTTTTCCTGTGTCATCCTCGGACGGATTAGATAATTACAGGGTGCGCGAATGTTTGGAGACACCCGGAACGAAGAAACGCCCAGACGTGCATCGATGCTGTCTGAGCGTTTTGTATGCTTTGCGATATTGGAAGTCTGTTGCTGATTCGCGGGAAGGCTTATAAAAGCTGCAGCCCCCGCCGCTTAGCTTCTTCCATAAGCTCCTGAGGCCACAGGGAACACTGAACTTCGCCGATGTGTGCCTTTCTGAGGAAGAACATACAGATACGGGACTGACCGATTCCGCCGCCGATGGTATAGGGCAAATCGTCGTTCAGCACTGCCTTGTGGAAATCAAGCTCGGCACGCTCCGGGCAGCCTGCCTTTTGCAGCTGCTCCCTCAGAGCCTTGCTGTCTACCCGGATACCCATGCTGGAAAGCTCCAGAGCAATGTCCAGAACAGGATAGTAAACGATGATGTCAGCATTCAGAGCCCAATCATCATAGTCGGGTGCGCGACCGTCATGGGGTTCACCGTTCTCCAGAATGTCTCCAATCTGCATAATGCAGGCAGCGCCCTTCGCCTTGGCGATGTAGTATTCCCGCTCCTTGGGAGTGTAGTCGGGAAACATCTCAGCAAGCTCGCCGGTGGTAATGAAAAAAATATCGTGTGGAAGCAGCTCCTCAATATAGTCGTAGTGGATGGAAAGATATTTTTCCGTTTTGCGCAGCACCTTATATACAGTGCGGACAGTCTCCTTCAGGGTGTCAAGAGTGCGCTCCTCCTTGGAAATAATCTTCTCCCAGTCCCATTGGTCAACGTAAATGGAATGAATGTTGTCTACCTCTTCATCACGGCGAATGGCACTCATATCCGTGTAAAGCCCCTCACCGACGGAAAAACCGTATTTCTTCAGGGCATAACGCTTCCACTTAGCCAGAGATTGTACAATTTCAGCATCGCGACCGTCCTGACATTTAATGTCGAAGGTGACGGGACGTTCAACGCCGTTCAGATTATCGTTCAGTCCGGATTCCGGTGCAACAAAAAGAGGTGCCGAAACGCGGAGCAGATGAAGACGCTCAGCGAGCAGAGTCTGAAAGAAATCCTTGACGGTTTTAATTGCTATCTGCGTTTCATACAGGTTCAGCTCGGATTTATAGTTTTTCGGTATTATGATGTTTGCCATAGTGTACCTGCTTTCTGTGGGTAAGTATCTTACATTATTTAACCGCTTTTCTGACTATTTTGCAACCCTTTTTTATATCCTTCAAAAGATTTTCTTGCAAAGAAAGAACATACGTGCTATCCTATAAGCAGAACAGATGTTCTGCGCGGGAGAGGAGACAATGGAATATATTACAAACGGCGGGCAGTCACTGATGGAAAAGCTTTCAATTCTCACGGATGCAGCAAAGTATGATGTTGCCTGTACCTCCAGTGGAGTTGAGCGAAAGGGAAACGGAAAGAGTATTGGCAACTGCGCTGCTTCCGGAATCTGTCACAGCTTTTCCGGTGACGGGAGGTGTATTTCGCTTCTGAAAATTCTGCTGACAAATGAATGCGTTTACGACTGTAAGTATTGTCAGAACCGATGCTCAAATGATGTTCAGCGGGCAACCTTTACACCGGAGGAAATCTGTACGCTGACCATGCAATTTTATAGAAGAAACTACATAGAAGGTCTCTTCCTCAGCTCAGGTATCATTCAGAATCCCTCTGTTACAATGGAGCTGATTTATCGGACGGTCTGGCTGCTTCGCAACAGGTATCGCTTTAACGGGTATGTGCACGTAAAGGCAATTCCGGGGGCAGACCCGGAGATTATCAGAAGGACAGGCTTTCTGGCGGACAGGATGAGTGTCAACCTGGAGCTGCCGACGGCAGAGGGACTGCGGACACTGGCACCCAACAAGCATAGAAAAACGATACTGACACCCATGCGCCAGATTCAGGATGGGATACGGCAGAACAAAAATGATTTGGTTGTCTACCGCCATGCACCTAAATTTGTGGGCGGCGGTCAGTCTACCCAGATGATAATAGGGGCGACGGCGGAGACGGATTATCAGATTCTCGAGGTAGCAGAGGGACTGTATCAGAAATTTGAGTTAAAAAGAGTGTTCTATTCGGCTTTTGTTAATGTAACCGGCGACAAAAGTCTGCCGGCGCTGCCCGGCGGACCGCCGCTTTTGCGGGAGCACCGTCTGTATCAGGCGGACTGGCTGCTGCGCTTTTACGGCTTTAAGGTGGCGGAGCTTCTGGATGATAAGCACCCGTTCTTTAACGTGATGCTGGACCCGAAGGAGGATTGGGCGGTGCGGCATCTGGAGTGCTTTCCGGTGGAGGTTAACCGGGCACCGATAGAGCAGCTTCTGCGAGTTCCGGGGATAGGTGTTAACAGTGCCCGCAGAATTGTGGCAGCGAGGAGGAGCGCAAGGCTTTCCTTCCATGACTTGAAGAAAATCGGAGTGGTTCTGAGGCGGGCACTCTATTTTATTACCTGTGACGGAAGAATGATGTACCCCGTGAAGCTGGATGAGGACTATATCGTCCGAAATCTGACGGAAAAAAAGGACAGGGTGCAATTTGGCAGCGATGGAATGACATACAGACAGATGTCACTGTTCGATGTGGGCGGGTTTGGAGGGGAGGTGACACAGCCGGATTTGCTTCAGACAGCGATGGGACAATTCTGACAGAGACAGAAGGACAGACGCAGCCCAAGGAAGTCTGAGAAAAGCGGCGCAGCCGGAGGAAAGCAGAAGAGAAGCAGGACGGAGGCAGACGCAGTCTGAGGAAAATAGGCGAAAAGCAGAAGAAAAGCGAGGCAGACGCAGTCGGGGGAAAATCGGAGAAAAGCAGGATGAACACAGTCGAAGCGGACGCGGGATGGAGAAGTATATGGTGGTTTATAGATGTGAGGACTCTCTGGAAAGCATTTTTACGGCAATTTATCAGTCCTATGCAGAAAAACGGGAACATAGCGAGACACAGCTGCTGCTTTCGCAGGAAGCTTTGCTTTTTGCGGAGGAGGTAACGGTTATTCCGGACAACGAAAAGGTTTTGAAGGTAATGCGGACGCTGACGGACAGATTTGGTGAAGCGGACTATCTGAAGCTTTGTATGGCTCTTTCCATGCGCGAGGAAGAGAAGGCACAGGCTGTATATCGGACGGTTGCAGACGGATTGCGACGGGGCTGCGGCAGAGGACATCTTTTTGATAATCTTGCAGACTATTGGGTACACATGGCTTTTTCGCTGGCACGTACTGCGGAGCGGGAAATTCAGCATCTGAAGGGCTTTGTACGCTTTGAAGAGCTGGAGAACGGTGTGCTTTATGCACGTATAGCGCCCAAAAGCAATGCGCTGACCTTTCTGATGCCTCATTTTGCGGACAGGCTGCCTATTGAGAATTTTGCACTTTACGATACAACGCGTAATTTTTTCGGACTGCACCCGGCAGGAAAACAGTGGTATCTGCTTCAGAAAGAGGAGAGTGAGGAGGTCGGTACTGCTTTGCTGTCGGAGAACGAAAAAGCGTACCGGGAACTGTTTCGCGGCTTTTGCCGTACGATAGAAATAAAGGAAAGGAAAAACCTGCAGCTGCAGCGTAATATGCTGCCCTTGAGATTTCGCGAGTACATGGTGGAAATGTAAAAACAGCAAATAACAGGAAGAAACAGCAAATAGCAGGAAGAAACAGAGAATAACAGGAAAAATAGGGGAAAGCGGAAAAAAACAGGGAAAAACAGGAAAAAACAGGAAAAAACAGGGAAAAACAGGGAAAAACAGGGAAAAACAACGAGATAAAAGTCCGCGGAAAGCCTTTACTTTTGACGGCGATTGCATATAATAATAGATTAATACAGATAGTTTTTGCTCCTAATGCAGGAAAGGATGATTAGATATGACGAGAACAATTCGCCTGACTCCAGATAAGGTTGCATATTTCGTAGATGTGGCTTCTAAATGTGACTTTGATATTGATATATCCTATAACAGATATGTGGTGGATGCAAAATCCTTTTTAGGGGTGTACGGGCTTGATTTTTCAAAGCCGTTGCTGGTGACCTATGACGGCTATCAGGAAGAATTTGAAAAACTGCTGAGAGGGTATGCAATCGCCTCATAGGAAAAGTCACGAGGCAAAAGAAGCAAACGGCGTTCGAGAACGGTAATTTGACAGAACGCATTCGGCAGATACGATTCGGCAGCCGCTATTTTGACACCATTTTAACACGCAAATTGACTCCCAGTGAGAGATAGGATACTATCTTTATAGGGAGTTTTTTGCGTAAAGAGCAAAAAGAGCCGTAAAGGAGCAGAAAGAGGCATGAAGGAGCAGGAAGAGGCATGAAGGAACAGGAAGAGGCATGAAGGAACAGATAGAGGGTGAAATAAGGGTATCAGTCAGAAATCTGGTGGAGTTTCTCCTGCGTCAGGGAGACATTGATAACAGGCATCATGCTGCACCGGACAATGCCATGCAGGAGGGCGGAAGAATTCACAGAATGATTCAGCGGCGCATGGGCGCTGAGTATCAGGCGGAGGTGCCGTTAAAATATACACTGCAAACATCAGAATATCAGCTTACGGTCGAGGGCAGGGCAGACGGTATTATTCATCATGAGGGGCAGGTTGTTATTGATGAAATCAAGGGAACTTACCGCGAACTGGCAAGGATGAGGGAGCCGTCGCCGCTTCATGTGGCACAGGCTAAGAGCTATGCTTATATGTGTGCTCTGAAGGAGGAACTTACAGAGGTTCAGATAAGGCTGACTTACTGCAATATAATCACAGAGGAGCTGAGATATTTTTACGAAGACTACACTTTTCGGGAGCTGGAGGAGTGGTTTGGAAAAATGATAAGTGCCTATCGGAGATGGGCAGACGACAGCTTCCGCTGGAGAGCACTCCGGCAGGCATCCATTGAGGAACTGGAGTTTCCTTTTCCCTATCGGGAGGGGCAAAAGGAGCTGGTAACGAATGTCTATCGAACCATTTACCATAAAAGAAAGCTGTTTCTGGAAGCACCTACGGGAGTCGGAAAGACTATCTCGACAGTTTTCCCTGCCGTGCAGGCGATGGGACGGGGAATGGCAGAGAAACTTTTTTACCTGACAGCCAAGACCATTACGAGAACGGTTGCGGAGGATGCGTTGGAAATTTTGCGTCGAAAGGGCTTGCATTTTAGGAGCGTTATACTGACGGCAAAAGAAAAGATATGCTTTATGGAGGAGACAAACTGTAATCCGGAGTACTGCCCGTATGCCAAGGGACACTATGACCGCATCAATGAAGCGATGTATGAGCTGCTGACCTCGGAGGAGAGCTTCAGCCGTGACAGGATAGAGCAGTACGCACAAAAGCACCGGGTCTGTCCGTTTGAAATGTGTCTGGATATGGCGTTGTTTGCGGACGGTATTATCTGTGACTATAACTATCTTTTTGACCCACATATCTATCTGAAACGCTTCTTTGGTGAAGGGGCAGACAACAACCATATCTTTCTGATAGACGAGGCACATAATTTGCTGGAGCGGGGAAGAGAGATGTACAGTGCGGCATTAAACAGGGAAGCGTTTCTGGAGCTGCGCAAAGAATTGAAAGAGACAGTAGTGTCAGAAACAGCAAAAAAGCCGGATTTTAACCAATTGACACTGAAATTGACGGAGATGTCAGAAAGCGGTGAGCTACTCGGTGAAGGTGAAGAGCTAGGTGAGGTAGAGAAAGGACTGCTTACAGAAAATGCAGAGCCGGGTGTGGTGGACAGCAGGCGGCCTGCAGAGAGTGCGGAGCCGGGTGTGGGAGTCAGCTGTCGGCTTACGGAGAGCGCAGGACTGACGGCAGGAGGGCGAAAAGGAGGGCGCATGAAGGCAAAGAGCGTCCTTGTGAAGGATGGCTATGCGGATAAGCTGATTTACGGCTTGGAGAAGTGTAACGAAAAGCTGCTGGCAATGCAGAAGGAATGTCCGGACTGCTGTGTTGTGGAAAATCTGGATGTCTTTGTCCAACCGTTAATGCGTCTCCATGCAGCGATGGACGAATACCTCTCAGAACAGGAAGAGGAACAGCTGCCTGCCCGGGAGCAGCTGCTGGATTTCTATTTTGCAATAGGGCATTTTTTGGAAATGTATGAGCTGGCGGATGAAAATTACGTGAAATATACACAGCTGGGCGAGGACGGCAGCTTTTTTGTCAAGCTCTTCTGCGTCAATCCGGGTGAAAATCTGGGCGCGTGTATGCAGCGGGGAAGGAGTTCTGTCCTATTCTCGGCAACATTTCTGCCAATACAGTATTATAAGAGACTTTTAGGCGGTACGAAGGAGGATTACGAGGTCTATGCGCAGTCCATATTTCAGCCTGAAAGGCGGGCATTATTGATTGCGAGTGACGTGACAAGCAGATACGCCAGACGTTCGGAGGAGGAGTACTATAACATCGCCCGCTACATTGATGAAATTGTTCAAGGCAGATACGGAAATTATATGGTATTTTGTCCCTCCTATGCCTTTTTGCAGGCGGTTTATGACAAGTACCGGGAATGCTTTGCAGGGGAGAATAAGGAATGTATCCTGCAGGAGGACTCCATGCGCGAAGCGGAGCGAGAGGCGTTTTTGGCGAGATTTCGCGGGAATGAGAATCTGAATCTTCAGGCAGACATTGCAATGGAGATAGAGGAGGAAGAGCATACGTTAATCGGCTTCTGTGTGCTGGGCGGTATTTTCGGTGAGGGGATAGACCTGAAAAATGACAGCCTGATAGGGGCTGTCATCGTTGGAACCGGTCTGCCGCAGGTGTGCAATGAGCGGGAAATCCTGAAGGGCTATTTCGACGAGGAGGGAGAAAACGGCTTTGATTATGCCTACCGATATCCCGGTATGAATAAGGTGCTGCAGGCAGCGGGACGGGTGATCCGTACCGTTGAGGATGTGGGTGTCATTGCGCTTTTGGATGAACGGTTTCTGCAGCCGGCATACCGCCGTATGTTTCCAAGAGAGTGGGCAGGCTTCGAGACGGTGACGGTTGATAACGTAAAAAAGCATGTGGAGCAGTTCTGGGATGCTGCAAATGACATCGTGGAAAACCCAATATGACAGGTGTGTATATGTGGATAACTCTGTGGATTCACGCGCTTTTTCGCCAGAAAACGACAAATGTATCAAAGAAAACATCTGAAAAAATTGCAAGAGAACTTGCATAGTACTGATTCAGTCAATGAACCTCCGAGAGCACCTGAAGGAGGACAAACTGCTAAAAGAGAAGCCGCAGAGAGAAGAGAGCAAGCGTCTAGCGGGAAAGCAGCAGCTCCAGACAGCATTCAAAGGGAACACCCTCCGAAGTGGGAAGGTTGGCAGCCTCAGCCTCTTTGATGCAACGTGCAACAAAATCTGCAGCTTTTTGAACGGAGGCAGAAAAATTTCTGCCATAGAGCGCATCGGCTGCCAGAATGGAAGCAAAGATGTCTCCCGTACCGGGTCTGGCGGAGCCTGTGTTGGGTGTCAGGCAGGAGCGGATGCATCCGGACTCTGAGACGAGATTCAGAAAACAGTTTCCTTTGGGGATTCCGGTGATAACAATGCGCTTTCCGGGGCAGAGGGCGTTTAGTCTTTCACAGAGTGTTTTCAGCAGCCTTTCGGAACATTCAGGCTGATACGGGGTTTCGGTCAACAGACACGCCTCTGTGAGGTTTGGAGTCAGAATGTCTGCCTTAGCGGCAAGGCGGCGCAGACTTTCGCAGTGCTTAGGGAGAACCGTGGAGTAGGTTCTTCCGTAATCTCCCATGACGGGGTCCAGCAGAAAAAGCCCGGGCTGAAAAGCGTCCAGAAAGTGTTCTACAATTTCAGTCTGCTGCCTGCTGCCGAGGAAGCCGCAGTAGAGTCCGTCGAAGGAGAGATCAAGCTGCTTCCAGACATCAATATAGGACTGCATACGGGAGGTATAGTCATCCGCATAGCAATGAGGAAATCCCAGGTGGTTGGACAAAACAGAAGTAGGTACAGGACAGACCTGTACCTTCATGGTGCTGATGACTGGCAGGGCTACCGTCGTGGAACAGCGCCCAAAGCCCGCAAAGCTGTTAATCATGGCAAGGCGGGGAACAGCCCCCGCCCTTTTTTGCATACTGTCAGATTTCATAAAATACCTCATCGGAATCCCGTTTTCGGGTGATATGCCGTAAAAGCGCCATACGGATGCGCCGCGCCTAATCGGTGGAGGAGGCTGCTTCGGCACTGCTTTTTTGGGTAGCCTCAGGTACTGTTTCCGGGCTTAAGTCAATAAAGAGATTAGCCTTTTTAAGTGCAGGCCGCAGGGCAATGTAAAAGATAGAAGCGGTGATGACCGCTACCACGGCATTGACGCTTGTGGTCAACGCGCTGATTTTAGCGAGTGCCTTGGAAATATCCTGCGGGACACCTAACAGATAGGTCTTGTAAAAGTAGCCGACAAGCGGGTCTGCAACGACGTTGAATGCCATACCACAGAAGGAGGCAAAAACGGTAACGCCTGTCACGTATTTCTGGGAGTGAGTGCGGCTCAGCTTGAAGAGGACATGGGCAACCAGACCGACAATCAGACCAATGCAGAGCTTCAGCAGAAAGGTCTTGGGTGCGCTGGTTACATAGGCTGTGGTTAAATCACCGATGGTCATGCCGACAGCTCCTGCGAGTCCGCCCCAATAACCGCCCAGCAGCAGCGCTGCAAGCACACAGAATACATTTCCGAAGTGAAAGGCAGTTTTTTCAGGACCTACGGGAATGTCAATTTTGAAGAAAGCAAACCCGATGTAGCACAGAGCAGCCAGAAGCCCCGCCTGTGCAAGCCGCTTTGCATCCGCGGAGTTCTTGCGAACCCCGATAACGGCATTGTAAATTCCCTTTATGCTAAGCAGGATTGCCAGAAACAGAAAGGTCAAACCATAGGAGTATGGGCGCTGCAGTGCAAGCTTTTCTTCTTTCTGAGTGACACTGTCCATTGTGAGGGAAGCGGCATAGCTGGTATTATAGGCATACAGGGAATAAATAACGCTTGCAATCAGCAGCAGCACTCCTATAATCAGCAACCAGTAACTCTTTTTTCTTTCCATAATAATATAAACCTCCATTCTGCGACATCTCCGCATAAACCGTTGCTGCGAAGCGCCCTCTCAAAATATGTGAATAGTGTATATCTGAACTGGCATGGCGAAAAGTGCCAGAATGAAAGTTTTTTACCATGCCAGTCTGCGCGGGAAGAGCAATTTAGCAATAAATGAGAAGGAAACGACAAGTTTTAGGAAGATTCAGAAAAAAAAGTGAGCTAAACTAAGGCTGTGGCGGGCGAAGATGTGGGAAGGCAGTAAGCAGAAGGCGGCAGAGCCTGAGACATCAGAGAGTGCGAGAGAAGACGGCAGAACTCAGGGAATCAGAGAACAGGAGGCGGAAGATGATAGGACCCAAGGCACCAAAGGATCCGGAGAGCAGGGGAAAAAGCTTCTATATAATGAGAAATCAGCAGGTGGCAGGCTCACCCATGCCGGACGGCACGGGAGTGCACACCATATTTCTGAATAATGACCGCCTGGTGAGCTTTGCCAAAATTGTGGGAAATATACGGGATTCGGAAATGCTGGAGCTTTTAAGGAGTGCATCCGGCTTTCGCAGACTGGTGTCAGCGATAGGGGTGAGCGTGGAAGGAGAAAGCTTAAGGGAATCCGTTACCTTTTGCTTACAGATGTACGGTGAGACGGAAGGAATGCCCGGTACCTGCCACTGTGTGACCTTATCTGCGGATGCCATGGAGCATGTGATAAAGCTGTCTGAAATACAGTGGAAGGCGCTGGATGCAGTGCTCGGTCAGCTGCGATTTGAATTTGAACAGGCAGACAGACTTGCAACCGTCTCTGTCAGGCTTTACCTGAAGGAGGGCTTTGACGCGCCGGAGCCGGAGGAGGAGACAGAGATTGATTTTGGAAGCCCGCAGTATCAGGCAATGCTGGAAAAATCGCTGCTGCAGACGGGAAATAATCTGCGCCTGAAGCGGGTATTGGAGAAGGCGAGGCGCGGGGCTGACGTGAAGATTGCTTTCCTCGGAGGCTCCATTACACAGGGGGCATGGGCGCTTCCGATAAATACTGCGTGCTACGCTTACAGAGCCTTTGAGGGCTTCTGTGCGCTGGCGGGACGCGGAACAGAGGAAAATCTGCACTATGTCAAGGCGGGGGTGGGAGGTACTTCCTCGGAGCTTGGCATGGTTCGCTATCAAAAGGAAATCTGCGGGGAGGAGGATGTGCCACCCGATTTGTGCGTTGTTGAGTTTGCCGTGAATGATGAGGGCGACGAGACGAAAGGAGAGAGCTATGACTGCCTTGTGAGGCGTATTCTGCTGGAAGAGAATGCGCCGGCAGTCGTGCTGCTGTTCTCGGTATTTTCCAATGATATGAATTTACAGGAGCGTCTGAGAAAGGTGGGAGAGGCGTATAACCTTCCCATGGTCAGCATAAAGGATTGCGTGGTGGAGCAGTTTTACCGAAAACCGGAGGAGGGACGGGTTATCAGTAAGAGCCAGTTCTTCTACGATATTTTTCACCCCAACAGCAACGGGCATCGCGTGATGGCAGACTGTCTGCTGCATCTGTTCCGAACGGTTGACGGACAGCTGCCGGATGAGCCGGAAAGGGAAATTTGCCGGATAAAGCCGCCCTATGGGGATGAATTTGCGGCGTTGCGGTATGTGGACAGGGATTGCCCTGTCGGGGACATTTTTATCGACTGCGGGGATTTCTCGGAGCGGGATGAAAATCTCCAGATGGTAGAACGGGATAGAAACACCCGCCGGACTCCGGAATTTGAGGGAAACTGGATGCACCGAACGGGAAAACGTCCCTTTGTAATGGACATTACGTGCACTGCCCTTCTTATTGTGGAGAAGGACTCCGGTTCGCCGCTTGTGGGCAGCGCAGAGGTCTTTGTGGACGGAGAACGGGTGCGGATTATAGACCCTCATGAGGTGGGCTGGGTGCACTGTAATGCTCTGATTTGCTTCCGCGGGAGGGAAAGAAAAAGACATCACGTGGAAATTGCCATGAGGCAGGGAGACGAGGAGAAGCAATTTACCATTCTGGGCTTCGCGTACGCAGACCGGGAAAGCGCCGGACAGCCGAGCCGGAGGGCGTGTGGCATCAGAGAGTGAAGAAAACGGTGGAAGGCGGGCAGCAACAACAGAAGGCTCGGGAGAGGAATGGAAAACGGAATGCAGCTTGTGAAAGAGGGAAGGGCAGTTCCTATTCTGGTGGAGGAGAGTGCCTTTGAGGGGGTGAAGCGGATAGCAAAGACCGTGGCGGAGGACATTCATCTTGTGACCGGAGTCAAACCGGTGCTTCTTACGGAAAATTGCATGGTGGCGGAGAGCGCGCCTGAAAATACGGTGACAGTCGGAAACGTCATCCTGTGCGCGACCTGTGGAAGAAGTGCCCTTTTGAACCGGCTGGAGGAAGGCGGTGTAGTGAACACGGAGCGACTGCGGGAAAAGCGAGAGGTATTCGGCATATGGCTGTTAGAAAGGCCGTTTCCGGGCGTGGAACAGATGCTTGTTATCTGCGGCAGCGACAAAAGAGGAACGATTTACGGTATGTTTACCCTCTCGGAGTATCTGGGTGTTACCCCGTATGTCTATTGGGGGGATGCGGCACCGGCATTTCGCCCGGAAGCAGAAATAAGGAGTGACATAGAGCAGATTTCTGCAGAGCCATCTGTGCGCTACCGGGGCTTTTTCATCAACGACGAGTGGCCCTGCTTCGGCACATGGGTGACCTCACATTTCGGTGATTTTAATGCGAATGCGTATCAATATGTGTTTGAATTCCTGCTTCGGATGAAGGGAAACTATCTGTGGCCGGCTATGTGGACGGCTTCTTTTCCGCTGGACGGTCCCGGCAGTGCCAACGAAGAGCTGGCGGATATCTATGGTATTGTTATTGGCTATTCCCATCACGAGCCATGCCTGAGAGCCAGCGAGGAATGGGATAAGGTGCGTGGAAAAAACAGCTGTTATGGAAATGAGTGGAATTTCTATACCAATGAGGAAGGGCTTTTGCGTTACTGGGAGGATGCCCTAAAGCGCAGCGGAAAATACGAGAATATCATTACCGTCGGTATGCGGGGGGAGCGGGACAGCTCCATGCTGGGAGAGAATGCCACGGTAGAGGAGAACGTGGCGCTGTTAAAAAGGATTATCAGAAAGCAGAATGAGCTTATTAAAAGGTATGTGAACGCGGATTTGAACCGTGTCCCAAGAATGCTTGCACTCTACAAGGAGGTGGAGGCATACTTTTACGGGGACGGAAGGACGGCAGGCTTAAAGGATTGGGAAGAGCTGGATGGCGTTATCTGTATGCTCTGTGAGGACAATTTCGGTCATATGCGTACCCTGCCGACAGAAGAAATCCGGGAGCGTAAGGGCGGCTTCGGAATGTATTATCATTTTGATTATCACGGCGGGCCTGTATCCTACGAATGGCTGGATTCCACACCCCTGTCCAAGACATGGGAGCAGATGTGTACTGCCTATGAGTATGGGGTTCGTGAGCTTTGGATTGTCAATGTGGGAGATTTGAAGCTGCATGAGATTCCGCTGTCCTTCTTTATGGCGATGGCGTATGATTTTCAGCGCTGGGGCAGCAGCAACTTTAACAGCTGCGGGGAGTTTACCGCACAATGGGCTGCAAAATGCTTCCCGGAGGCAGAGGAGCTTCTGCGCAGAAAGGCATGCAGGGTGCTGAAGGATTACGTCAGGCTGGCACATCTGCGGCGGCCGGAGGCACTCAATGAGAATATTTATCATCCCTGTCACTATCTGGAGGCGGACATGATGCTTAAAAGGGCGCTGGAGACGGAGCAGACCTCAAAGGAGGTATGGAGTAAGCTGCCGGAGACGGAACGGGATGCTTATTACAGCATGGTACACTTCCCGGCAGCAGCGCTGACAAATCTGCTAAAGCTGCATCTGTATGCGGCGAAAAACAGGCACTATGCCAAGCAGGGCAGACCGGTGGCGAACCGCTACGGCACGCTGACGAGGGAGTGCATTGCTGCCGACAGGCGGCTGGGAGAGGAGTTTGCCACATTCCGACAGGGGAAGTGGAGCGGTATGCAGCTTGCGCCTCATATCGGCTTTACCCGTTGGAATGAGGACGGCTGCAAATATCCGTACATATGCAGCGTGGAGCCGGTGGGAAAGCCCAGACTGAGTGTTTCAAGGGCGGACGACGGACGGGTGTTTGTAAAAAATTATGGTGAGCCGCCCGTGATACGGGTGGATGACTTTTTAAGCGAGGGCGTTGACGGCGTATGGTTGGAGCTTGCTAATGACGGTGTGGGTGAGCTGGAATACCAAATTGAGCCTGAGTGCGGAAAAGTACCCAGCTGGCTTTGGGTGAGCAGAATGCAGGGAAGCATAAAGGAGCTGGAGCGGGTGGAATTGTGCTGTAACAGAGCTGAGCTGCCGTGTGAGGAGCAGGCGGTAAGGCTGCTGATAACGGCGGATGATACGACGGTGGCGGTAGAGGTGTATGCGCAGAGCCGGAGGGAGGAGCTTAAAGAGCTTCCACCGGATACATGGCTGCCGGCGAGGGGGGTACTTACGATGGCAGCAGACGGCTTCTGCCGGGAAAAGCATACCCCGGAGGGGTGCTTTCGGGTATTGGAGGATTACGGAAAATACGGGAGTGCCGTGAAGGTATTTCCTGCCACAGCGGATTTTAAAGAAGGAGAAGAAGCGCCGGAGCTGACCTACCGCTTTATGATTCCACAGGCGGGCAGATACTGCGTGGAGCTGTTGACTACCCCCACCAATTCGGCTGTAAACGGTCGTGCCATGCGGCTGAGGGTCAATAACGGTATCGGCGGAGAGGTCATTGCCGTGCTTGTGCCGGAGGATTTTGGGGCGGGTGATCATCGGGATGAGCGCTGGTGCAAGGGGGTGCTGGAGCAGATTCGTGTCTGCCGTGTGGAGCTTTTCTTTGAGGAGGGGCTGCAGCAGCTGACGATTGGAGCGCTGGAGGCAGGCGTGATACTGGAGCGCCTCCGTATTTACGGAGAACAGTTACAGCCGGCAGTCTCCTACTTAGGACCAAAGCTGTCTGCCCGTGCGGGAGCGGTTAGCAAAATCTGACCGCAGATTCGCACAAAGTGAGGAGCGGAGAGCCGTTAAATTTGCTAGACTAAAAACACAGAAGCAAGGGCACAGAAGCAAGGGCACAGAAGCAAGGGCACAGAAGCAAGGACACAGAAGCAAGGGCGATTGTGGCAAGAACAGAGGATGTTGGGAGAGAGAAGCAATGAGAGACAGGGAAACGGCGAGAAAGAGAGCAAAAGAGCTGGTTGCCAGGATGACGGTGGAGGAGAAGGCAGAGCAGTTAAAGTATGGAGCGGCTGCCATAGACAGGCTTGGAGTTCCGGCTTATAACTGGTGGAATGAGGCACTGCACGGGGTGGCAAGAGCCGGTGTGGCTACGGTATTTCCACAGGCAATCGGTATGGCAGCAACCTTTGACGCAGAGCTGATGGAAGAGGCAGGTGATGTCATTGCCACAGAGGGGCGCGCAAAGTACAATGAGTACAGCAGACACGGTGACAGGGATATCTACAAGGGACTGACCTTCTGGTCTCCGAATGTGAACATTTTCCGCGACCCCAGATGGGGAAGAGGACACGAGACCTATGGTGAGGACCCGTATCTGACCGGTGAGCTGGGGAAAGCCTTTGTAGAAGGGCTTCAGGGAGACGGCGAGTATCTGAAATCCGCGGCATGTGCCAAGCATTTTGCCGTGCATTCAGGACCGGAGGCATTGCGCCACAGCTTTGACGCAAAGGTGTCCAAAAAGGATTTGTATGAGACCTATCTGCCGGCCTTCGAGAAGCTGGTGAAGGAGGCAGGGGTTGAGGCGGTTATGGGTGCCTACAACAGGACAAACGGGGAACCCTGCTGTGCCAGCCCGGCCCTGCAAAGAATATTACGGGAGGACTGGGGCTTTGAGGGGCATTTTGTGTCGGACTGTTGGGCACTCAGGGATTTCCATACAAGGCACATGGTGACCGATACGGCGGAGGAATCTGCTGCGCTTGCCATAAAAAACGGCTGTGACGTAAACTGCGGCAATACCTATCTGCATCTGCTTAAGGCGCTTGACCAGGGGCTGATCACGGAGGAGGATTTGACAAAGGCGGCGGAAAGACTGTTTGTCACGAGATTCCTGCTGGGGCTGTTTGACGAGACGGAGTATGACAAAATCGGTCTTGACAGAGTAGAGTGCAGGGAGCATCTGGAGCTGGCAGACAGAGCCGTGGAGGAATCGGTGGTGCTGCTGAAGAATGACGGCATTCTGCCGCTGCAGAAGGAGAAGCTTAAAGCGGTGGGTGTGGTTGGACCAAATGCCAACAGCCGTGCGGCGCTGGTCGGGAATTATCATGGTACCGCTTCGAGGTATGTCACTGTGCTGGAGGGCATTCAGGACGCGCTGGGAGAAGAAGTGAGAGTCTATTATTCGGAGGGATGCCATCTGTACAAGGATAAGGTGGAGAATCTTGCAGCAGGTCCTGACCGAATCAGCGAGGCGCAGTGTGTGGCGGATTACAGTGACGTGATTGTGGTCTGTGTGGGGCTGGATGAGACGCTTGAGGGCGAGGAGGGAGATACCGGAAACAGCTATGCCTCCGGAGATAAGACGGATTTGCTGCTCCCTGAGCCTCAGAGAAGACTTTTAGAAGCAATGGTGGAGACCAAAAAGCCGGTGATACTGGTGAACATGACCGGAAGTGCCATGGATTTGCAGTATGCGCAGGAGCATTGTGCCGCAGTGCTGCAGGCATGGTATCCGGGTGCAAGAGGCGGCAGGGTGATAGCGGATATTCTGCTGGGCGAGAGAGCACCCTCCGGCAAGCTTCCTGTGACCTTTTACCGTGATACGGCGGATTTACCGGACTTTGAGGACTATTCCATGCAGGGACGTACCTATCGTTATCTGACGGCAGAGCCGCTGTATCCCTTCGGGTACGGACTGACCTACGGAGATGCCCTGCTGCAGGGTGTTTCCTGCAACGGCAAAAGGGCTGAGGGAGAAGTGGAGCTTTGCGGTGAGGAGCTGCAGCTGGAAGCATGTGTGGCAAACCGCGGCAGCCGTCCCGTGCAGGAGGTTCTTCAGGTTTATATCAGGGCGAAGGAGTCGCCGAATGCGACCCCGCACGCGAGGCTCTGTGGCTTTGCCAGAATCAGGCTGGAGGCAGGAGAAATTGGGCTGGTGAAGCTGCCCGTTGACAGGGATGCCTTTACGGTGGTCAACGGGGAGGGAGAAAAGCTGACAGAGGGAAATGCATTTGAGGTCAGCGTAGGCTTCGGACAGCCGGATAAGAGGACTGCAGAGCTGACGGGCAGACAGGCAGTTACCTTTACGGCTATAAGGTAAGAGCAGTTAAGTATAGGTGAGTACGGATAAGCACAGATACGGTAAGCATAGGAAGTACAGCTAAGTAAGCACAGAATGAGATAAAGGTTCGCGCGGGGAGACTGCCTGCGCGGACCTTTTGAAATAAGACTGCTGCAGGAATATCTGCTTTATACAGGGGCAGCTCACCGCGGGAACAAACAGGATGCGGAAGTGGTTGACGAAAGGCGAAAAACTTGGCATGATGTTTATATCGCTTTACTATGGCGAGCGGAAAGGACAGGCTTATGATGCTCGAGGGAAGAAAGAAGAAGGCAATCGTGATTGCCTTGATGATAGGAACCGTGCTTGCAGCAGCAAAAAGCATTTTTGTCGGTCTGCAGGTGGATGAGGCGTATGCTGTCGCAATGCCTTATCGTATGCTCCTGGGCGACAGAATGTTTGATGAGATATGGGATCCGCACCAGACCTCAGCCTTTCTGATAGAATTTTTCATCTGGCTTTTCCGGAAGCTTTTTCATACCACGACGGGTGTGGTTATCTGGATTCGTCTTTGGGGAACAGCAATTCACGCACTGGTGGCTGTCTGCATTTACCGTATGCTGAAAAACCATATTTCAAGAGAGAACAGCTTTTATCTGGGAATTCTTTATTTTAATCTGCTGCCAAAGGGCTTCATTACGCCGGAGTTTTCCAATATGCTGGTATGGACCTCAACATTGCTGCTTTTGAGCCTGCAGTGCGTTGATGAAGAAAGGAAATGGCGTTCATCGGCAGCTTTTGCCGGAATCTGGGCAAGCGCAATGGTGCTTTCCTATCCGTCAGCGATTCTGTGCGTGCCGTATGCAGTATGGAGGCTCTGGAAGAAGGCGGGAAAGAAAGCGGCACTGCTTTTTACGGGAGTCTGCCTGCTTGCAGGAGGCTGTTATCTGGCGTGGCTCTTATCCTATATGACACCGGCACAGTTATACGGGAATCTGCTTCTGATGCTGGAGGGAAACAGCGGGCATACAGAGATGGGAATTGCCGGAAAGCTGGCAGCCTACGGAAAGGATGCATTAAAGGAGCTTCTGCTTATCGGCGTCTATGGAGTCGTGACGTGGCTGTGTATGTCGGTGCTGCGAAGGAGGGAAAGAACCGGGAAAATGCTCGCAGATGCCAGCGGAGATGAAAGACTCTGCATTGGCATTTATCTGCTGTGGACAATAGCATCGGCTTCATGGATACTTCACTGGCTGCTTATGCTGTGGGAATACGAATGGTCCTATCTGTACGGAGTGTATTTCATTCTGTTCGGCTTTATTCTCTGCATGGGAAGACGGCTGGAGGCGGAGGAGAGAGAGCTGGCATATCACTGGATTGCCGGAAGCGGGATGATTCTGGTATCGGTTCTTCTACTGACGGATTTAACGATGTTTACCTCCGTGAGATATCTGTTCGGGGGGGCGATTGTCGCGCTTGCAGTACTGCTGTCCTACTCGAAGAGAAAGGCGCCTGCCGTTTACAGGAAATATGCCCGGAGAACGCTCCTGTTTTGCTGCTTTGCGGCTGTGTTCGTGAAGGGCTGGGAATACTGTGACAATGAGAGAAGAATGATGAACATTACGGTTGTGCGCGGAATCATTTCCGAGGGACCGGCAAAGGGAATTTTTACGGAGTATATGCAGAGCCATATGCAGGAAAGCCTGTATGAGGAGATGCAGCAGAAGGTAGACGATGGAGACGCGGTATTCCTGCTGGAAATGAACACATTGGGATATCTGTACCGGGATGTGAATGTGGCATCCTACACGACAATCTGTGACCCGAGATACAACGAGGTGCTGCTGGATTACTTTGAGCTGCATCCGGAAAAGTATCCTGATGTCGTTATCGTGCCCTGCTGGTTTGGAGAGCTTCGCTGGGACGAGGAAAGCTGGATTATGAGGTGGATAGAAGGGGATTTTCCGGCAACGCGGGTAGAGGACGGTATGTACTACCGCTATTACATTAGAAAATGACGCAATATTTTTCTTGACAAAAATGGTGGAATGGACTATATTTCAGATATTGAATACAAAAAGGCAGTGACGAAGAGGAGTATGTGTTACCCCTTACCAGAGAGAGCAGCCACCTGCGGGTGCTGAGAGGCTGCTTAAAGGAAGGAATACAGAAGGTAGCTTCCAAGCCGGAGATCTGAAGGGAAAACAGTAGGGTTTCACGCCTTATCCCCGTTAACGGATAGGACTTTACAGGAAGTCGCTAAGAGGCAGCAGCCGTGAGGCTGTCTGTAAACAAAGGTGGTACCGCGCGAATGTCGCCCTTTGCAAATCTGATGGGTTTGCAAAGGGCTTTTTATATCATAGAAAATTACTCCGTAATGCTTCTATGATGTAAAAGCCACCCGGGCAGGAATGCACTGCGGAGGGGAGGAATTATGCCGCCGGGGTGTTCTGCGGAGAAGAACGGCATACCGGGACAGAGGGCGGTATACTAAAAAGGGCGAAGCAGGAAAGGAGAGAAAACATCATGGGCAAGGAACTGGCAAAAACCTACGACCCTGCGGGGTTGGAGGACAGACTGTACCAGAAGTGGCTGGACAAAAAGTATTTTCATGCAGAGGTAGACTATACCAAAAAACCGTTTACCATTGTGATTCCACCCCCAAATATCACGGGGCAGCTTCATATGGGGCATGCACTGGACAACACCATGCAGGACATATTGATTCGCTTTAAGAGGATGCAGGGCTATAATGCACTGTGGCAGCCCGGAACCGATCATGCTTCCATTGCAACCGAGGTCAAGATTATTGAGAAGCTTAAGAGCGAGGGAATTGACAAGCATGACCTGGGGAGGGAAAAATTCTTAGAGCGTGCGTGGGACTGGAAAAGAGAGTACGGCGGGCGGATTATCAGCCAGCTGAAGAAGCTGGGCTCCTCCTGTGACTGGGACAGGGAGCGCTTTACCATGGATGAGGGTTGCAACAGAGCAGTCACAGAGGTCTTTGTAAAGATGCACGAAAAGGGCTATATCTATAAGGGTGCCCGCATCATCAACTGGTGTCCGGTGTGCAATACCTCCATATCGGATGCAGAGGTAGAGTATCAGGAGCAGGAAGGGCATTTCTGGCACATCAAATATCCGCTGATGAATGAGAATGGAACTCCCAGCACAACGGAGTTTCTGACCTTTGCGACAACCCGTCCCGAGACCATGCTGGGAGATACTGCGGTGGCAATTCATCCGGAGGATGACAGATACCGCCATCTGGCAGGGAGAAGCGTTATGCTGCCTATCGTAAACAGAGTGATTCCCATTGTCACGGATGCTTATGTGGACAGAGAGTTTGGCACCGGCGTCGTAAAGATTACACCGGCGCACGACCCGAATGATTTCGAGGTGGGAAAGCGTCATAATCTTCCCATTATCAATGTGCTGAATGACGATGCGACCATCAACGCAAACGGCGGCGAGTTTGAGGGAATGGACCGCTACGAGGCGAGAAAGGCGATTGTGGCACGCCTGGAAGAGCTGGGACTTCTGGTTAAAATTGAGGGTCATACCCATAACGTCGGAACACATGACCGCTGTAAGACAACCATTGAGCCTATGGTGAAGGAGCAGTGGTTTGTGAAGATGAGTGAGCTGATAAAGCCGGCGCGCGAGGCGGTAAAGAACGGAGAAATCCGGCTGATTCCGGAGCGTATGGAGAAGAATTATTTCAACTGGACGGACAATATCCGCGACTGGTGTATCAGCCGCCAGCTCTGGTGGGGACACAGAATCCCGGCATACTATTGTGATGAATGCGGCGGGGTAACCGTTGCAAAGCAGATGCCGGAGGTCTGCCCTAAGTGCGGCTGCAGGCATCTGACGCAGGACCCCGATACTCTGGATACCTGGTTTTCCTCTGCACTGTGGCCCTTTGAGACGCTTGGCTGGCCGGAGCAGACGGAGGATTTGAAGTACTTTTATCCTACAGATGTGCTGGTGACGGGCTATGATATTATCTTTTTCTGGGTTATCCGAATGATTTTCTCGGGTTATGAGCAGATGGGAGAGAAGCCCTTTAAGACTGTTTTGTTCCACGGACTTGTCAGGGACAGTCAGGGACGCAAGATGTCCAAGTCGCTGGGCAACGGCATTGACCCGTTGGAGATTATTGAACAGTACGGGGCAGATGCCCTGAGACTTACCCTGATTACAGGAAATGCGCCCGGCAATGATATGCGCTTTTATTATGAGAGGGTGGAAAACAGCAGGAACTTTGCAAACAAGGTATGGAACGCCTCCCGCTTCATCATGATGAACATGGACGGCAAGGAGGTCACCACTCCGGCAGCCGGAGAGCTTCAGCCTGTGGATAAATGGATTCTGTCCAAGCTCAACACACTGGTTCGGGAAGCAACGGATAACATGGAGAACTTTGAGCTGGGTATCGCCGTACAGAAGGTTTATGACTTTATCTGGGATGAGTTCTGCGACTGGTATATCGAGATGGTAAAGCCCCGTCTCTATAATTCGGATGACACCGTGAGCCAGAATGCGGCACTCTGGACACTAAAGACGGTTCTGATTGATGCACTGAAGCTGCTGCATCCTTATATGCCCTTTATCACGGAGGAAATTTTCTGCACACTCCAGAGCAAAGAGGAGTCCATTATGATAAGCAGCTGGCCGGAGTATACACAGGAGCGCAGCTTTGCCACGGAGGAGAAGGCGATAGAAACCATCAAGGAGGCGGTGCGGGGCATCCGAAACCTAAGAACGGAAATGAATGTTGCACCCAGCCGCAAGGCAAATATCCATGTGGTCAGTGAGGACGCGGGTATTCGCAGCACCTTCGATGAGGGCAGTCTCTTCTTTGCTTCTCTTGCCTATGCGAACGAGATATTTGTTAAAGAGGATAAGGAAGGCATTGCGGAGGATGCGGTATCGGTAGTGATTCCCGGGGCAACACTGTACATCCCGTTTGCTGAGCTGGTAGATATTGCTCAGGAAACAGAGCGGCTTCGGAAGGAAGAAAAGAGGCTGGTGGGAGAGCTTGCCCGCGTCAACGGAATGCTCGCCAACGAAAGATTCCTCTCCAAGGCTCCCGAGGCAAAGATTGCCGAGGAGAAGGAGAAGCTCGCCCGATATACACAGATGATGGAGCAGGTCAGAGAGCGGCTGGCGCAGCTTGAGCGTTAGGACGGATACATATCGGCATCCACCCCATGCGTGGTACACGCGGAGCGGATGCCTTTTTTTGAAAAATTTAAGAAAAAAATTATTTGGTTGTTGACAACTCATTCTTGTTAGAATATACTAACTTGTGGAATTGGAAATGATTTTCAATTAGCTCGCGAAAAGGAGGATGTATGATGCCTTTAACAATGATGAAAGCAGGAGAGCCCGGTGTAATCAAAAGGGTTGGCGGAAAGGAAGAAATCAGAAGATTTTTGGAGAACTTAGGCTTTGTTACCGGCGGAACGGTGACTGTGGTATCTGAGACGGGCGGAAATATGATAGTGAACGTGAAGGAATCGCGCGTTGCCATCGGCAGGGATATGGCAAACAAAATATTTGTTTAGTAAAGGAGCAGCTATGAAAACATTGAAGGAAGTTGCCTGCGGGCAAAGCGTCAGGGTGAAGAAGCTGACGGGCGAAGGACCTGTAAAAAGACGTATCATGGATATGGGAATCACGAAGGGCGTAGAGGTCTATGTGCGCAAGGTAGCACCGTTAGGCGACCCGATTGAGGTGACGGTGAGAGGCTATGAGCTTTCTCTGAGAAAGTCGGATGCTGAGATGATTGAGGTGGAGTGACCTTTTTACACATGGGTTAGTCGTGTGTAACAAGCGGTAGATGAAACGAATCCGTGCCGGGATATTATGGGAAGGCACAAAGGAAGGCATAAGAAGAGTAAAAAGAAAGTGCAGAAGGCAGCACGGAAAAGAGGAGAAATATGTCAGTTAAAATTGCATTGGCAGGAAATCCCAACTGTGGAAAAACAACATTGTTCAATGCGTTGACCGGTGCAAATCAGTTTGTTGGAAACTGGCCGGGCGTAACGGTTGAAAAGAAGGAGGGTAAGCTGAAGGGCTACAAGGATGTCACCATCATGGATTTGCCCGGCATTTACTCTCTCTCACCCTATTCGCCTGAGGAGGTAGTGGCGAGAAATTATCTGATAGCGGAGAGACCTGACGCAATCATCAACATTGTGGACGGAACAAACATTGAGAGAAACCTGTATCTTTCCACGCAGCTGATGGAGCTTGGAATTCCGGTTATCATGGCTGTGAACATGGCGGACATTCTCGAAAAGAACGGTGACCGCATACATACGGATAAGCTGAGCAAAAAGCTGGGCTGTGAGGTGGTGGAGATTTCCGCCTTAAAGGGTACGGGAGTGAAAAAGGCTGCGGAGAAGGCGGTAGCCCTTGCCCTGCAGAAGAAGGAAACGGCACCCGTGCATGAGTTTGCACCAGAGGTGGAGGACGTCATCAGCGTAGTGGAGGCCAGACTGGGAGCAGATGTTCCGGCAGGGCAGAGACGCTTTTTCGCCATCAAGCTGCTGGAGAAGGACGAAAAGATTGCAGAGCTTCTGAAAGCGGTTCCTGACGTGAATACAGAAATTAAGAGGCTGGAGAACGGCTTTGACGATGATACGGAGAGCATCATCACAAACGAGCGGTATGTGTACATTTCCTCCGTCATCGGTGAGTGTGTGACAAAGTCCGGTAAGAAGGAAAAGCTGACTGTTTCTGATAAGATAGACAGGGTGGTGACGAACCGTTTTCTGGCTCTTCCCATTTTCGCACTGGTTATGTGGGCGGTGTATTATGTGTCCGTCACCACGGTAGGTGACTGGCTGACCGGCTGGACGAATGATACCCTGTTCGGAGAATGGATTGTGCCCGGCGCACAGAGTCTGTTCGAGGGCATCGGCTGCGCGGACTGGCTGACCGGACTGATTGTGGACGGTATTATCTCCGGTGTCGGTGCGGTGCTGGGCTTCGTGCCCCAGATGCTGGTGCTGTTTGTCTTTCTGGCATTTCTGGAGTCGTGCGGTTATATGGCACGTGTGGCATTCATCATGGACAGAATTTTCCGTAAGTTCGGACTTTCCGGAAAATCCTTTATTCCCATGCTTGTCAGCAGTGGCTGCGGCGTGCCCGGCATTATGGCATCCCGTACCATCGAGAGCGACAGAGACCGTAAGATGACGATTATGACGACGACCTTCGTGCCCTGCGGTGCAAAGCTTCCCATCATTGCACTGGTGGCAGGCGCGTTCTTTGATAATTCCGGCTGGATTTCATGGAGCGCCTACTTCGTGGGCGTGGCAGCCATCGTGTGCTCCGGTATCATCTTAAAGAAGTCCAAGATGTTTGCCGGTGACCCGGCACCCTTTGTCATGGAGCTGCCCGCATATCACTGGCCGACGGCTACCAATGTGTTGCGCAGTATGTGGGAGAGAGGCTGGTCCTTTATCAAGAAGGCGGGAACCATTATTCTGGTTTCAACCATTGTACTCTGGTTTTTGATGAGCTTTGGCTGGGCAGACGGCAGCTTTGGCATGCTGGAGGCAGAACAGCTCAACGACAGTATTCTCGCCGGAATCGGCAGCGCAATCGCATGGATTTTTACTCCTCTGGGCTGGACTCAGGCAGGCGAGGGCTGGAAGATGGCGGTGGCATCCGTGACAGGACTGATAGCAAAGGAGAATGTGGTAGCGACCTTCGGACTGCTGTTTGGCTATGCCGAGGTGGCTGAGGACGGCGCAGAAATCTGGGGTACCCTGAAGACGGTCATGACCCCTGTGGCAGCGTACGGCTTCCTGGTATTCAATCTTTTGTGTGCGCCCTGCTTCGCAGCAATGGGAGCCATCAAGAGGGAGATGAACAGCGCAAGGTGGTTCTGGTTCGCGGTGGGCTACCAGACGATTCTGGCATATATCGTGGCGCTCTGTGTTTATCAGATTGGTACGCTGATAAGTGTCGGAACGTTCGGCATCGGTACGGCAGTGGCGTTTGTGTTTGTCCTTGTGTTCCTCTTCCTGCTGTTTAGAAGGGGACAGAAGCCGGAGCGGAGATAAGCATCGGTCAAAAGAAACAGAAGTGAAGAAACAGACCCGGCTCTGTGTACTGCATCAGTCACGCAGAGCCGGGTTCTTTTTTCAGTTGAGGGTGTTTTTTAGGTTGCTATGTGTGGTGTCAGATGGATTTTCCCTGACTAGAGACGCAGATGCCTTTTTAAGGCATCAAAGCTTTCCTGACTGATGACGTGCTCAATACGACAGGCATCCTCCTCAGCCGTCTCTGAAGAAACACCCAGCCTCTCCAAAAAGGCGGTGATGGTTTTGTGGCGGTCATAGACCATCTCAGCGACCTGTTTTCCCTCCGGTGTCAGATAGATAAAGCCGTCCTCGGTTACGGTGATATAGTTCTGAGTGCGCAGATTTTTCATGGCGACACTGACGCTGGATTTCTTGAAGCCAAGCTCGTTGGAAATGTCAACGGAGCGAACCACGGGGCGTGTCTTGCTAAGTATCAGTATCGTTTCCAGATAGTTCTCCTGAGATTCTCCTTTTATCATGACGCATACTCCAATCTTTGATGTTCATAGAAGCACTAGGGCAGCAGCGTAACCGCTCAGCCGGATTTGCTCATAAGGCGGCGCGGGCTGACCTGCTGAGCAATAGTATATCATTGGAAGGGGAAAATTGCAAATGTGACCGGTATTTGCTATAATAAAAGCAAACGTTCTCTGGTGGCGCTCTTCTTTGGAAGAAGAGTGCTTTAGGTGCGTTATGGAATAAGGGGGCGAATACCTTGAAGAAGCAAAGCATCAATACCTTTGAGGAGGCTTGGCGCTATCTGAATGAGACACCGCGCTTTACGAGCAAAAACAGCATGGAGGATACGAGAGCATTTCTGCACCGTCTGGGTGACCCTGACCGGCAGATGAAGCTTATCCATGTGGCGGGCACCAACGGAAAGGGCTCGGTCTGTGCCTATATACGCAGCATTCTGGAGGCAGCAGGCTTTCGTGTGGCACTGTTTACCTCCCCGCATCTGGTGGACATCCGGGAGAGGTTTGTGATAGCGGGAGAGCTGGTTTCACGGGAGGATTTTCTGCGGGCGTTTCTTCGGATATACCGGATGCTGGATCAGGATGCGCCGGAGGCAGGAAGACCGGCTTATCATCCCTCCTATTTTGAATATCTTTTTTTTATCGCGATGGTGCTGTTTCCTGAGAAGAAGCCGGATTATTGTATTCTGGAAACAGGGCTGGGCGGGCGTCTGGATGCCACGAATGCGGTGACGAAAAAGGAGCTTAGTGTCATCACGCACATCAGTCTGGACCATGTGGAGTATCTGGGGGATACGGTGGAGAAGATTGCCGGTGAAAAGGCAGGCATCATGCAGGCGGGTGCTCCGACAGTATATTGGGATACCTGTGCGGAAACAACGGCTGTCTTTGAAAAGCGGGCTGCAGAACTTGGCGTATCAGCGTATCCTGTGTCGAAAAACAACTATCGCTTCTTAAATTTTACGAAGAAAAGCATTGATTTTTCAGTGTATACTGAGTATGATGGATGTGGTGTCTGCGGGGAGGGACTAAAGCTTACGCTGCATACGATAGCCTCCTATCAGATGGAAAACGCGGCTCTGGCAGTAGAGGCAGTACGGGTGCTGAGGCCGGAGAGAGAGATTACCAAAGAGCAGATTCAGCAGGGCGTTTCAGACTGCTTCTGGGCGGGAAGGATGGAGGAGGTTCTTCCGGAGGTTTATGTGGACGGCGCCCATAACGAGGACGGTATCCGTGCTTTTCTGGAGACGGTGCGCGGAGACGGACACGTGGGGACGAGAAGCCTGCTGTTTAGTGTAGTGAAGGATAAGGATTATGAACACATGGTGAGCAAGCTGGCTGAGTCCGGGCTTTTTTGCCGGGTTGCCATCGCTCATATGCAGACAGGGCGTGCTGTGGATTTGGAGAAGCTGGAGGAGCTTTTTGCGGAGCAGCCTTACTGTGAATACATGCTGTACGACAATGTGGCGGCAGCCCTGCGGGGGCTGCTGTGCAGCCGGGGAGAGAAGGAGCGCATATATGCCGCAGGCAGTCTCTATCTGGTGGGTGAGATAAAGGAGCTGTTGAAGGATGATAAATTTTGAAGAGGAACTGAAAAAATTCCATCCAAGTCTGGAGGTTGAGGATGCTGAGGATGCAATCTACAATCAGGATTTGACAGACATGGCTGATTTGCTGGTGAAGATGATTCAGGAGTCGGAGCAGAAGTCCGAAGAGGTGCAATAATGTTTTGTTATAACTGTGGCTGCCGTTTATCGGAGCATGATTTCTGCACCGCCTGCGGAGCGGATGTCTCCCTGTATAAGAAAATTATTCATGTCTCCAACCGGTATTACAATGAAGGCTTGGAAAAGGCAGGGGTAAGGGATTTGACCGGCGCGGTGGTATGCCTGCGTCAGAGCCTGAAATTTAACAAGAATCATATCGAGGCAAGAAACTTACTGGGACTTGTCTATTTTGAGATGGGGGAGGTCGTGGCTGCACTCAGCGAGTGGGTTATCAGCAAAAATCTCCGCCCGGAGAAAAATATAGCGGACGATTACATCGAGAGACTGCAGTCGAACGCTTCCAGACTGGATTCCATCAATCAGACAATCAAGAAGTATAATCAGGCGCTGGTGTATTGTACGCAGGAGAGCCGGGATTTGGCCGTGATACAGCTTAAAAAGGTGCTTTCCCTGAACCCGCGGTTTATCCGGGCGCATCAGCTGCTGGCGCTTCTGTATATGAACAGCGAGGAGTGGGAGCGGGCGGAAAGAGAGCTGCGCAAATGCATGGATATCGACCGCAACAACACACAGACGCTCCGCTATCTGAAGGAAGTGGAGCGTATGCTTGCGCCGGATGAGTCTGTGAAGCAGGTGTCTAAGCGCAGAAGGGAAGAGGCGGTCAGGTATCAGAGCGACAATGAAATTATCATTCAGCCCATGAATCTGAAGGAGCCAAAGGGGGGAGGCGTTTCCACCCTAATTAACATCGGAATCGGTCTTGTCATCGGTCTTGCGGCAACCTATTTTCTGATGGTTCCCGCAGCGCAGTCCAATGCCAAGAACGAGGCACAGCAGACCATCACAAAGATGGGAAATGAGTCGGATGCCAAAACGGCGAGGATTCAGGAGCTGGAGGCACAGATTGAAGGGCTTGAGAGGGAAGTGACAGGACTGGAGCAGGAGGTGGAGGGCTTTGTCGGAGCGGACGGTACGCTTAAGGCGTTTGACAATCTGCTGACCGCGGCAGCCTCCTATCTGGAGAATCAGGATATAGAGGCAACGGCGGCGGATTTGGAAAGCATCGCCCGGTCGGTGAAGCTGGAGGAAACGTCCGAGAGCTTTAGCAGGCTTTACGAGACACTGCTTTCAACAATCGGTCCCAAGCTGGCACAAAACTACTATACCGAGAGCTATGAGTATTACAGACAGGAGGATTTCGCGGCGGCCATTGAGGGCTTCTCAAAGGCGGTTTACTATGATGCCGGGCTCGAGGATGCGCTCTATTATCTGGGACAGGCATACCGCAGAAACGGCGATACACAGGAAGCGATTGAAACCTATAACAGAGTGATTGAGCTGTTCCCGGACGGAACCAGGGCAAGGAATGCGCAGGAATACGTCAGACAGCTGAGCCCGTCCGAAGGACAATAAGAAGAACGGCAAGAAGAACGGCAAGAAGAACGGCAAGAAGAACGGCAAGAAGAACGGCAAAAAGAACGGCAAGAAGGACAGTAAGAAGAACGGCAAGAAGAATGACAAGAAGGATAATAAGGTACGAAGGAGGAGAACCCGCGGGCAGATGCCCGCAGGTTCTTTTTATATTCATGGAAAGCCTTGAAAAGAGGCAGGCAGATAAAGAGGAGAAGACCGGCGAAGGAAAAGATGTGCGCAAAGAAAAAGACCGGCGAAGGGAAGGATGTGCGCAAAGAAAAAGGCCGGCGAAGGAAAAGGTGTACGCAAAGAAGAAGGCGGTGAAAAGAAGGAAGTGCCGGAGAAAAGCGGAAAGGACGGGAAATGAGCATGGAACTGGTTACAACAGAGGACTTTCAGATTATTGATAATTGTCTGATGATAAGGCTGCCGGAGGAAATTGACCACCACGGCGCAGGAGCTATCTGTGAGCATGCGGACAGATATCTGCTGCGGGAGGAGGTAAACAATGTGGTATTTGACTTTGAGAATACACGCTTTATGGATTCCTCCGGGATAGGCATTATCATGGGGCGCTACAGAAAGATTTCCTGCTTTGGCGGCAGGGTATATGCCATTCATGCGGACAGTCAGATTCAGAGAATCCTTAGAATGTCCGGCTTAAATAAGATTGTGGAGGTACTTGAATCATGAAAAATGAAATGCAAATCAGCTTTGACGCCGTCTCAGAGAATGAAGGCTTTGCAAGAGTGGCGGTGGCTGCCTTTGTTACCTGCCTGAATCCGACGCTGGAGGAGCTGGCTGACATTAAGACAGCGGTGTCGGAGGCGGTGACGAACGCCATCATCCACGGCTACGGGAATATTCACGGGTACTCGCGCCCCGGCGAAAAATCCTTTGAGGAGAGAAGCAGCGTGACGGAGGGAAAGGTCAGCCTGCACTGCGTGCTGGAGGAGGATATGCTACATATTGAGGTAAGCGACTGCGGAAGCGGCATCGAAAATATTGAGCAGGCGATGGAACCGCTCTTTACCACGAGACCGGAGCTTGAGCGCTCCGGTATGGGGTTTGCCTTCATGGAGGCATTCATGGATGATTTAGAGGTGGAGAGCAGCCCCGGGGAAGGAACCACGGTACGGATGAAAAAGAGGCTGGGGACAGGAGACTGGATTGGCGGTGAGGACTAGCACATGGAGGAAATGTCAGTACTGATTGCAAGGTCACAGGCAGGAGAAAGGGAGGCAAGAGAGGTACTGATAGAAAAAAATCTGGGTCTTGTGCATCATATTGTCAGGCGGTTCGCGGGAAGGGGCTATGAGCTGGAGGATTTGTTTCAGATAGGCACTATCGGGCTGATAAAGGCAATAGACAAGTTTGACCTTTCAATGGGAGTAAAATTTTCCACATATGCCGTGCCCATGATAACGGGGGAAATCAAACGCTTCCTCAGGGATGACGGTCCGGTGAAGGTGTCCAGAACCATCAAGGAAAACGGGATGAGGGCAGGGCTTGCCAGACAGAGGCTGCAGGCGGCAAAAGGACGTGAGCCTACGATACAGGAGATAGCTGAGGAGACGGGATTGTCCACAGAGGAGATTGTTCTGGCGATGGAGGCTGCCGCTTCCGTGGAATCCATTTACAGCGCGGTTTATCAGGATGACGGAAGCGAGGTCTTTCTGGTGGATAAGATTGTGCGGGGAGCCAACAGCAGTGTGGGAAGCAGCATGGTGGGAGTGTCCGGCTGTGAGGATGCGGAGAAGGAGGAGCTTTTGAATCATATGCTGTTAAAGCAGCTGCTAGAGAGTCTGGAGACCTCGGAGAGGGAGTTAATCTGTATGAGATATTTTCAGAACAAGACACAGATGGAGGTGGCGGCGCTGCTGGGGGTCAGTCAGGTGCAGGTCAGCAGGCTGGAAAAGAAGATATTATTAAGACTCAGAGAGCGTGCCGTGGGCTGATTTTTTAATTTTTTGTAAAATGTAAGATTTACCGCTTTTCGCAGACGGATTTTTCCGATAAGATAAAGCTGACAGACGGTGACAGTACGAAATGGAGATACGGATGAACATAGAGGATTGGACGGAGACAACAAAAGAAGAGGCGACAAGGCAGGAGAAGCTGCGGGCGGTAGCGCGCAGACGGCGCAGACGCCGGACAAATCTCAGGGTGCTGCTGGTGCTTTCCGGCATCCTGCTGTTTCTTGCCGTGCTGGCGGCAGCCGGGATGGCATTGTACGGAAGGCTGGCAGATGAGGAGACGCAGGGAGTGATGAGCCTTTTTGAACGCCGGCATGAAGGCGAAGGGGAAAAGCACGGTGATGCCGAGGGTAAGGAGGGGGAGGAGTCCTCCGGCGCAGAGCTGCCGGCTTCTGCTGTGGGAATTGTTTACTCCGAGGAAGAGCTGGAGCGGAGGGTCGCGGAGGCTGTGGCAGAGGCTGCGAGTGCGGAGGCAGACAGGGTTTTAGAGGGTATCAAGGCGGCTCTTTCAGAGGGGAGCACCACGGTGGAGACCCTGCGCCCCTACTATCCGGAGGAAATCGTGGTGGTCAGCGGCGGGCGCTTTCACTTTGTTCCCATCGACAGGCAGCTGAAGCAGAATCAGCTGTCGGCGGAAAACCTGGAGATTTTGGAGACGGGAGAATATCGGTATCTGACGGACGGACAGGTGACCTCCCACAAGGGTATTGATGTCTCCAGCCATCAGGGGGACATTGACTGGAAGCTGGTGGCAGAGGACGGTGTGGAGTTTGCCATTATCCGTGCCGGCTTCAGGGGCTACGGCACGGGAAAGCTTGTGGAGGATGAAAAATTTGAGGTAAACATAAAGGGAGCAATGGCGGCTGGTATCCATGCCGGAGTCTATCTCTTCAGCCAGGCAGTTACGGAGGAGGAGGTTCTGGAGGAGGCTGCGCTGGTGCTGGAGAAGCTAAAGGGATATCAGGCGGATTGCCCGGTTGTGTTCGATGTGGAGAAGGTTGGCGGATCGGGACGGATGAATGAGCTTTCCGTGGAGGAAAGGACGCGCCTGACGAGACTTTTTTGCGAGACCGTGGAGGAAGCGGGCTACCGCCCCATGATTTATTACAATACGGAGATGGGGGCACTGATGCTGGATTTGCCGCAGCTGGAGAACTATGATAAGTGGTATGCCTCCTACAGCGACCAGATGTTTTATCCATACGAGTATAGCATATGGCAGTACTCCGATAAGGGAAAGGTGCAGGGAATCCGGGGAGACGTGGACTTAAATATCAGCTTTGCGCCCGTGTGGGAGTAAGCCTCCTTGCGGACTGCTTTTTCCGATATTTTTTATTTTTTCCCAGAGAGGAAGAAACAGTGGTTTTCTTTCCGGCTTTGTTGTAGAATAAGAGTGCTGTTGAATTCGTATTATAAAATCCGTGAAAGGGGAAGAAACTATGAGCGAAATCAAAGAACCGTTGTTTTATGCAAAAGCATCAGTGGAGACCATGATGCGCAAATTTGCAGCGGCAGAACTGCCGCCCAAGGGACGCTTTCACTATCATCAGGGCGTTTTCCTGTCGGGAGTATATCAGACCTATCTGGCATCCGGGGATGAGAGCTACTTCCGCTACATAAAGGAATGGGTGGATTCCTGCATGGATGAAAACGGTAATATATATCAGTGCAACGAGGGACAGCTGGATGATTTGCAGCCGGGTATTCTGCTTTATCCGCTGCTTGACAGGTCGGGAGAAACAAAATACAGGAAGGCACTGGATTATCTGCTGGGTATTTTAAGGGCGTTTCCCAAGAATGAGGCGGGCGGCTTCTGGCACAAGGTGGACTGCCAAAATCAGATGTGGCTGGACGGACTTTATATGGCAGGACCCCTGGCTGCGGAGTACGGAGCACGCTTTGACGCACCGGAATTTTTGGATGTGACGGCAGAGCAGGCACTGCTGATGGAGGAGAAGACAAGGGACGAAAAGACGGGGCTTTGGTTTCATGCATGGGACAGCTCGGGAGAGAAGGCATGGGCTGACCCGGTGACGGGGCTGTCTTCGGAATTCTGGGGAAGAAGCATCGGCTGGGTGCCGGTTGCAGTGCTGGATGACCTGGACTTTATTCCGAAGGAGCACCCTAAGCGCGCTGAGCTGGAGAGACTTGTCAGAGATTTGCTGACGGCGGTATGCCGTTACCAGTCGGAGCAGGGACGCTGGTATCAGGTTGTTGACAGAGGCGGGGAAGAGGGAAACTGGCTGGAAACCTCCTGCTCCTGCCTGTTTGTGGCGGCAATCTGTAAGGCAGTCGGCAAGGGAATCCTCCCGAAGGAGTATATGGAATATGCAAGGAAGGGCTACGAGGGAGTTATCCGTTCTCTTGAATGGGAAGGAGAGAATCTGCTTGTGGGGGATGTCTGCGTCGGAACCGGAGTCGGCGATTATAAGCATTACTGTGAGAGACCTACCTGCATCAATGATTTGCACGGTGTGGGAGCCTTCCTGATTATGTGTGCCCAGATGCAGAAATGCTGGTAAAAACAGAAGGAGAGTTCGAGATGAACCGACAGAGATTAGTACAGGAGCTGCTGCAGCCGGGGGTGGAGTTTTCACCGATTCCCTTTTGGTTTTTCAACGATGCGTTTGATGAGAAACGCGTGAGAGAGCAGCTTGAGGATTATGTGGAAAAGGGAGTAAACGGCTTTGTCCTGCATCCCAGAATCGGGGTGCCGGAGGATATGCCGTATCTGTCCGAGCGCTATTTTGATGCGGTAAAATTTGTTGTGCGGACGGCGGCAGAGCTGGGCATGAAGGTGGTGCTTTATGACGAGGGAATGTACCCGTCAGGCTCTGCTCACGGCAGGGTTGTGGAGGCAGACCCGGAATATGCCTCCAAGGGAATTCATCTGGTAGAGCCGTATGAGTTTGACCGGGTGGATGAAAACGGGGTGTTTTATTCCAGAAAGGGTAAGGAGCAGCTGCTTGTCAGACTGGACGACGGTACGGCAATCGCCTATGGCTTCACCGGAGGAACCATCCGCGGTATTCACTTCGGGGAGGACGACGGTCAGGCGGGAGCGCCGAAATCGGCGGATATTCTGAACCCGGATGCGGTGGAGGAGTTTATCCGTCTGACACATGACGCGTATTACGCACACCTGAAGGAATATTTCGGCACTACGGTCATTGCATTCTTTACGGATGAGCCATGCGCGCTGGGCAGAGGCGGAGGACGCTACAGGGAGTGGACACCCGGACTGGAGAAGGAGCTGGAGGCAGCAGGCGGACGCATGGAGGAGCTGGCGGCGCTGTTTGCAAAGACGGGAAAGGCTGTGCAAGGAAGGGCAGACATTGTCAAGGTAGAGGAGAATACCACTGTCTGTCTCTATCGCCAGCTGATTAAGAAGAAGCTGCGTGAGGTGTTTTATGCGAGACTCTCGGGCTGGTGTGAAGACCACGGAATTGCCTTTATCGGACATCCGGCGGAGAGCGACGATATCGAGGAGGAGCTGTATTTCCATATTCCCGGGCAGGATTTGATTATGCGCCGTGTGGCACCGGAGACGGGAGGACTGCGGGAGTTTGATTCCGTACAGGCGAAGATAACGGCAGACCTTGCAAGACATCTGGGCAGAAGGCGCAATGCCAACGAGTGCTTCGGAGTCTGTAACAGGGAAAACATACCGTGGTACTTTACTGCCGGAGACATGAAATGGTACATAGACTGGCTTGGTATGCGGGGGGTCAACTTTTTTATTCCCCACGCCTTTTACTACAGTGTGGCAGGAGAGAGAAAGGGAGAGAGACCGCCCGATGTGGGTCCTAATAATATCTGGTGGAAGCACTACCGCAGGATTTCCGACTATATCAAGCGTCTGTCCTTCCTGATGACAGATTCGGAAAACGGAGCAAGAGTGGCGGTGCTGTGCGATAATAACCGGATTCCCTATGAGGAGACGGCGTGCCTGTATGAGAGCCAGACGGAGTTTAACTACCTTCCGGCGGCGCTGCTGGAGAAGGCGCAGGTGAAGGACGGTCAGGTGCAGCTTCATGGGCTTTCCTACGATGCCGTGCTGAATGTGCTTGGAGAGAGCTATCAGGCGCGCTTCGGACGGCAGCTGGGAGAGCTTCTGCTGACGGATGCGGCGGCTGTTGCCGGGGCGACAGAGACCTATCGGGCTGACTTTGTGCCGGAAAAGGAGTGCAGCGGACTGCGCAAGGTGCATCTGCGCAAATGGGATACAAGCCTTTATCTTTTCGGAAATGAGGGGAAGGAGCGTATATGCAGTAAGGCGACGCTACCAGGCGTAAGGAAGCCCTTGTTTATGGATTTATGGGAAGGTGTCTGCTACACGGTGGAGGGGGCGGGAGAAGCCTTTACCCTGTGCCTGAAGCCGGGTGAGACGCTGCTTGTGATAGACGGTGGTGCGGCGGATGAGATACCTGACGCAGAGCATCGCAGAGCCGACTGGTATCTGAGGGAGTATCCGGACTGGACAGACAGATTTGAGGTGCAGGAGCGTGAGGACAATCGGATAACCTACGTTTACAGGGAAAACATAAGTCATGTGACGGGCGGGGAATGCTTCGCCGTGCGGGGCACTGAGATGGTAGAGTGCTACTGCAACGGGGCGTTTGTCGGCGTCAGCCTTTGGGGAGAGCACCGCTTTGAGACGGGCAGCTTCTTAAGGGAGGGAGAAAATGAAATCCTGCTTGTTGTGACGGGAAATGCCGCGAATATTTATGAGAAGGCAGAAATTCCCTTCGGACTGGAGCAGAAATAGGATACCGCATTCCGGCGGCTGTCATGAAAATGACAGCTGCCGGAATATTTTTTGCCGTAATGGCGCATACTCCTGCTGTATGGAACGGAAAGGACGGTGCGCACGGCATGAAAACATTTCTTTTGGTATTATTTGGTGGAAGCTATGGGCTTATTTCCTCGGCAGGAGTTTTTACCGTGCTGGTGGCAATCGGTCTGGTCCCCCGGTTTGCGGGAAGAACGCATACTGCCGGACGGGTACTTCTGTATGAGGAGTCTGTCATTTTCGGAACCCTTGCAGGCTGCATTCTGACGGTTTTTCCGAAATACTGTCAGATAGGAGCATGGTGTCAGGGACGTTTTCCGGATAAAATGTCAGTCTGGCTCGGGGCGGGAACAGTGATGCAGGTGATATACGGACTGTTTTCCGGAATGTTTATCGGTTGTCTTGCGCTGGCAATCGCGGAGATGCTGGACAGCATCCCGATTCTGAGCAGAAGAATTTCCTTTCGGCACGGCATTGGCTTTGCCATTCTCGGTATGGCGGCGGGAAAGCTCTGCGGCTCACTGTTCTACTTCTGGAACGAGCTGCACAGGACAGTGTGAGGCAGGCGGAGCAGGGAGAGCAGGAGAGTGAAAGGAGAGCAGGACGGCAGATGCAGAAGGCGACGGTTTACTTGAAGTGTGACAGAAATGTGGAGGTGCAGTCTCAGGATGTGTTTTTGTCTGATGTGGGCAGCTTAAGGTGCGCGGATGCCTGTATCAGTGCAAAATGCAGGGCGCTGAAGGTATATCATTTTCAAAAGGAGGGCATCAGACGCTGTGTCGTCAGTACCCTGCGGATGGTGGAGCTGATGGAGGAGGCGTGCCCCGGGATTACCGTGCAGCTGGTAGGAGAGCCGGATGTGCTGGTGGAATGGGTCAGCGTAAACAGACATAAGGGCTGGCAGCAGTGGCTTAAGACAGCACTTGTGTGTTCTGTCAGCTTCTTTGGAACGGCGTTTACCATCATGGCATATCACAATGACGTGGGCATCAATGACGTGTTCTCAGAGGTATACAGGATACTGATGAACAGAGAGCCGGGAGGACTGAATCCGCTGGAGGTATCCTATTCGGTAGGGCTGGCTCTCGGTATCATCCTGTTCTTTAACCATGTGGGAGGAAGGAGGCTTACTAAGGACCCGACACCCATAGAGGTGGCTATGCGAAATTATGAGGAGGATGTGGATAAGGCACTGATTGCCCAGGCGGGCAGGGAGGGGAAGGAAAAAGAAGCGGATGCCAATGCGTGATGGCATCCGCTTGGGCAGAGGTGTGTGATGACACCCGCTTCTGTCAGGTTTCCTGTCCTGCAAACTGCGTCATGTACAAATCGTAATAGCGACCCTTTGCGTTAAGCAGCTGCCCGTGGCTTCCCGTTTCGACAATTCTTCCGTTGTCCATAACGACGATGCAGTCCGCATCCTGAATGGTGGACAGCCGGTGTGCAATGATGAGACTGGTTCGGTTCTCCATCAGCTTCACCATCGCGTCCTGAATGTGCTTCTCCGTTCTGGTGTCGACGGAGGAGGTTGCCTCGTCCAGAATCAGGATTTTGGGCTTTGCCAGGAAGGCTCTGGCGATGGACAAAAGCTGCCGCTGCCCCTGGGAGAGGTTGTAGCCTGCCTGAGCCAGCAGTGTCTGATACTTGTCGGAAAGACGCTGTATCAGCTTATGGCAGTGGCAGAGGGCGGCGGCCTCCTCCATTTCCTCATCCGTGATACCGTCGCGGGAGTATTTCAGGTTGTTTTCCACCGTGTCCGCAAACAGAACCGTATCCTGTAATACAATAGCCGTGTTGTGGCGCAAATCGTCACAGCTGATGTCCCGGATATTGACCCCGTCAATCAGAATCTCACCGCTGTCAATATCGTAAAAGCGCATAAGCAGATTTACGACAGTGGTTTTTCCGCTTCCCGTAGAGCCTACCAGCGCGACCTTCTGCCCGGGGCTGACAGAGAGGTTGAAATCCTTTAAAACGGGATGTCCCTCCACGTAGGAGAAATTGACATTCCGAAAGGTGATGCTGCCCTTTGCCTGCTCCATGCTGCGGCTGCCGGATTTATCCTCGCAGGGCTCATCCATGATGGAGAAGACGCGCTCGGCTCCGGCGATGGCGGTCTGTATCTGACCGTAAATCTGTGCCAGCTCGTCTATGGGGCGGCCAAACTGCTTCGCGTAGATGATGAAAGCGGAGATAATACCGATGGTGATGGTTCCGCGGATGGCAAAGTATCCGCCGAAGGCGGCAATGATGACAAAGCTGATATTGTTGATGACATTCATCACAGGTCCCATCGAGCCGCCCAGAATCTCTGCGATGATGCCCACTCTTGTCAGCTCATCGGAGGTGTCGGAAAACTCCTGCACGACAGCCTGCTCCCTCCCGTAGGCAACGACGGTTTTATACCCTTCTACCATTTCCTCCACGGTGCTGTTTAAGCTGCCTAAGAGTACCTGCCGCTTTCTGTAAAAACGGCGCATGGCACCGGACAAGAGCTTTGTGGCAGCAACGGTTAAAATCACGGTGGTACAGGAGAGCAGTGCGAGACCCGGACAGAGATAAAACATCATAAACACGGTTCCCAGAAGCGTCAGACCGCCTGAGACCAGCGAGCTTAAGGACTGGGAAATGGTCAGTGAAACATTCTCGATATCATTGGTCATACGGCTCATGATGTCGCCGTGCGGATGACTGTCCAGATAACGGATGGGAAGATTCACCATTTTCCGAAACAGGTCGTTGCGCATCCGCTTGACGATGGACTGGCTGAGCATGGCACTGAAGCGCCCCTGAAACAGGGTAAAAAGGCTTGAAATGCCGTAAAAGACCATCATCAGTACCAGATAGAGGGTCAAATCCCCAAAGCGGTGCTCTGAGATGCTGTCTATCGCCTGACTTTGCAGTCTGGGCGTGTAGACGGAGATTAGTGAGGTGATAATCACGCAGCCAAGAAGAAGGACGATTCTTTTTTTCTCGGCGCTGAAATAGCGAATCAGCTTGCGGAGGGTTCCCTTTTTATCATTTGCCTTTTCCACTGCCTGCTGTCTGCCACGGGAACCTCTTGCTCCCGGCAGCTTGTATTGATTCAAATCCTGTGTCTTGGTCTCTGCCATCAGTTTTCGCCTCCCTTTGCCTGAGAATTGTAAATGTCGCGGTAAACCTCACTCTCGGCGAGCAGCTCCTCGTGAGAGCCGCAGGCTGCGATTTTACCGTTTTCAAGAACGGCAATACGGTCTGCATCCCGCACGGAGGCAATGCGCTGCGCGATGATGATTTTAGTGAGACCGGGATAGCCCTTTTTGAGGGCGGCATAGAGCTTTGCCTCCGTCTTTAAGTCGAGTGCACTGGTGCTGTCATCGAATATCAGGATTTCCGCATCCTTCAGGATGGCGCGGCTGATGGCAAGGCGCTGCTTCTGTCCGCCGGAGAGGCTGTTGCCGCCCTGACTGACGGGAGCGTTAAGCCCCTCCGGTCTGGTGGAAATAAACTCATATGCCTGGGCGGCATCGGCTGCCGCACAAACCTCCCCGTCAGTGGCATCCGGCTTTCCCCAGCGGATGTTTTCGGCGAGGGTCGAGGAGAATATCTCGCTTTTCTGTAATGCCACGGCAATTTTTGAGCGTAGCTCATGCAGCGGATAATCCCTTACATCTATGCCGTCCACGAGAACTCGTCCCTCCGTGGTATCGTAGAATCTGGGTATCAGACTGATGAGACTGGATTTGCCGCAGCCGGTGGCACCGAGGAGCGCAAAGGTCTCACCGGGATGTACGGTAAAGGAGACATCATCCAGTATCTTGCGGTCGCCGTTTCCGGGATAAGCGAAGGAGACATTACAAAACTCAACCTGTCCCCTGCAGAGAGCTTCTCCCGAGAAGCCTCCGTCCCGGATGGCGGGCGCACAGTTTAAGACCTCCGCGACACGTCTGCCGGAGGCAATTCCTCTGGAAACTGTCTGGAAAATCATTGTCATACGCATAACGGCATTGAGTATCTGCGATATGTAGGTAATGGCAGCCATAACCTGACCGGGTGTCACGCCTCCGCCTGATACTTGAACGGCACCCACCTTAATGATTGCCACGATGGAGAGATTGAGGATGATATTCATGAGGGGTGTCATATAGGAAAAGAGCAGCAGAATGTTGAGCTGTGTGCCCACGAGGTCACCGTTTGCATTCTCGAAACGTTCCTGCTCATAGTTTTCACGGACATATGCCTTTACCACCCGAGAGCCCGAAACATTCTCCTGCATGACATTGTTTACCCTGTCCAGCTTCTCCTGTAAAACATAAAACTTAGGGTTTGCCTTTGACAGAAAGTAGATGGCGCACAAAACCACAAAGGGAAGGGCACAGGCAACTACCGCGCCAAAGCTTAAATCCAGCAGCAGGAGGCTGGCAATGCCTCCCGCAAAAAGCATGAAGGTGCGGACGAAGCCGCGGATGCACTGTGTGACCAGATTCTGTATCTGGGTGATGTCGTTGGTAACGCGGGTAATCAGAGAGCCGGTGGTAAAGCGGTCGGTCTGCTCAAAGGAAAGGGACATGATTCTCTCAAAGGCATCCTTGCGCACGTCATTTCCGAAATTCTGACTGCACAGATTGGCAAAGA
Source organism: uncultured Acetatifactor sp. (assembly GCA_964475665.1). Classification (GTDB taxonomy): domain Bacteria; phylum Bacillota; class Clostridia; order Lachnospirales; family Lachnospiraceae; genus Acetatifactor. The sequence goes on from CAYZAU010000003.1 coordinate 44,209, forward strand.
CGCCGGACATAACGCCGAAAAAGCCGCCAAGTATCACGAAGCCGACCATTTTCAGACCTGTGGTGAGAATCAGGTGCATATCTCCCGTGCCGCCGGAGGAAAGACCGAGAACACCCTCGTCGACGATGGTGCTCATCAGCCTCGGCTGCAGCAAATCCATACATACCTCACCAATCATGAAGATGGGGGCAAGCAGGGCAAAAAACCGGTATTTTTTTAAATATTTCAGCATGGAAACCTCCTGTTACATACCATGAGCGCAAAAAACCAGACGACCCGCAGGAGCATTTGATTTTTAAGCCATGGTGTGTGCGATAGAATCAGCCGCGCAGCGGCTGCAAGGCGGCGAAAGCCGCAAGGATTCTGCAACAACAGGGCTATTGTATCACAAAACCGGGCGGGGCGCAAATGCGTACAGCGCAGAATACTCAAAGGAATACTCAAAAATTCAAACCTATTTTCAAGCGGACCTTAAATAGCAAGGAGACGCAAAAGGAGGTGAAGGCAGCTTAAAAAGCTGCATAAAACAGGGAAAAGAGGGAAGAATCATACAGGGCGAGGGCAGCCGCGGACAGGGCTGCGGATAGGAGAGAAAATGGCGGAAAATGAAGTGAAGGAAACGGAAAAGAAGGCATATCAGGCTTACGTGAAGGAGGTAACACCGACTCACCGGCTGGGCACCCAGATGCTTAAGGCATTCCTGACGGGAGGAGTTATCTGCTGTATCGGACAGCTTATCCTAAATTATGCCGGAGAGCTTGGAGCGGATAAGCAGACGGCGGGAAGCTGGTGCTCCCTGATTCTGGTCTTTCTGTCAGTCCTGCTGACGGGACTAGGAATTTATCCCAAAATCGTGAAGTGGGGAGGAGCAGGAGCGCTTGTTCCCATTACCGGCTTTGCCAACAGTGTTGCGGCACCCGCAATCGAATACAAGGCGGAGGGACAGGTATTCGGCATCGGCTGTAAGATTTTTACCATTGCGGGACCTGTGCTGCTCTACGGTATCTTTACCAGCTGGCTGCTGGGACTGGTGTACTGGCTCTGCATTGTGACGGGAATCTGCCCCTCCTGAGGAAAAGACACAAAAAGGAGCGGGCGCAAAAAGAGAAAGTGCTCCGGGAATCATTTGAGTGATTTCCGGGGCATTTTTTGCACTCCTGTCAGGGTCTGGTTTTGTGCGTGGCATTTCCGGGGCTTTTCCGGGGAAAATTTGTGTTGACATGGAAACAGGTGTGTGATATAGTCTAAGCGTATTAAGAGAGTTAATACACTTAGACTTGCGGAAGGGAGAGCACATGATACTGCTGGATTACAGGGATAAGAGGCCGATTTATGAACAGGTGACGGAGAAGCTTGAACATCTCGTTGTCAGCGGAGCACTGGAGGAAAATTCCAAAATGCCCAGTGTGCGTGCACTTGCGATGGAGCTGTCGGTAAATCCGAATACGGTGCAGCGAGCTTACAATCAGCTGGAGTCAGACGGTTATCTGTACACAGTTTCCGGGAGAGGCAGCTTCGTGGCGCCGGAGAGCGAGTGGCGGGAAGGAAAGAGACAGAAGCAGCTGGAGGAATGGCTGCTGGTGACCGAGAGGGCGATGGAAGCGGGACTGCCCATGGAACAGCTGAGAGAGGAATTAAATCGGATTTATGGGAGGAAAAACAGTGATTGAGGTAAAGAAGCTGAGCAAGAGCTTTGGCGATATCCGAGCGATTGATAACATCAGTGCCCATGTAGAGGAAGGACATGTATTCGGACTGATAGGCACCAACGGAGCAGGAAAGAGCACCTTTATGCGAATGCTTACCGGAGTGCTGAAGCCGGATGAAGGTGAGATTTTGATAGACGGAGAGCCTGTGTACGATAACCCCGCCGTGAAGGAAAAGCTCTTCTATATTTCTGACAGCCAGTATTTCTTCAAGAGCGGAACGCCGGAGGATATGGCGGGGTTTTACAAAACCTGTTATCCGCAGTTTAAGACGCAGCGCTGGCTGGAGCTGATGGAGAAGTTCGGGCTGGACAAAAAGCGTAAGATAAACACCTTTTCCAAGGGCATGAAAAAGCAGCTGTCCGTGCTCTGCGGCATCTGTGCCGAAACGAAATATCTTTTGTGCGATGAGACCTTTGACGGCCTCGACCCGGTGATGCGCCAGGCAGTCAAGACGCTTTTTGTCAGGGAGATTGACGAGAGGGGACTGACCCCGGTTATCGCCTCTCATAACCTCAGGGAGCTTGAGGACATCTGTGAGTATGTCGGACTGCTGCATAGGGGAGGCATCCTGCTTGAGAAGGACATAGATGACATGAAGCTCAATATCCATAAGCTGCAGTGTGTCATCCGGGAAGAGGAGATGCTTGAAAAAATCAAGAGCACCCTGGAGGTGGTGACCATAGACAACAGAGGCTCTCTTTACACCATCACGGTGAGGGGAAAGAGGGAGAGTGCGGTAGAGTGCATGGAGGAGCTTGCTCCTGTATTTTATGAGCTGCTGCCGCTGTCTCTGGAGGAGATATTTATCAGTGAAACGGAGGTGAAGGGCTATGACGTCAAGGCGCTGCTTTTTTAAACTGCTTAAGGAAGACTTCAGACATAAAATATGGATGCTGGTGCTTTCCGTTCTGGGGAATCTGCTGGCAATCCCCGTGTGCTTTCTGCTTCGGGATGGTGGGCATTACACCATGGCGAACGCCGCCACACAGATTTTCCGCTCTGCGAGTGATGCAGTGTACGGCTTCCAGACATATATCAGTGTGACGGCAGGAAGCATCGCCTTTGCCGGTGCTCTGATAGTGGGCCTTGCAGGATTCAGATATGTCTTTCATCGTGATATGACGGACACCTACCACAGCATCCCGGTCAGACGCAGAACGCTCTTTCTGGTAAACTGGCTAAGCGGCTTTCTCATCTGGTTCGTGCCATTTTTCCTCTGTATGCTTGGAACCATGGCCTTCGCAGCAGGGAAGCTTGGCAGGCTGCGGACTGCTTTTGAGGCGGCAGGGGATAAGACCCAGCAGCTGACTGCAAATTTCGCAGCGCTCTCCGCCGGAAAGGTTTTTGCAGAGGGGCTGCAGACTGTGCTGACGCTGACGGTTGTGTTTCTGTTAGTCTATCATCTGGTGCTGGCGGCAGTCATGTCCTGCGGGAATGTGCTGAACACGCTCGCCGTGACGGCGATTGCAGGCGTGGGTGTCATCTCGCTTTATGTGCTGACTATCGTGTTTCGGAACGCCTATTTTCTTACCGCAGTCTCCGGCGTTTCCGATATCACGGACAAGGTGATATACGCCTCCCCGCTGGTGTCGGCGGTCTGGACACTGAACGAGAGACACAATGGAGAGCTTACGGGAGTCTGTCTTGCCGTCAATGCCGCGATTGCACTTCTGCTTCTGGCGGCGGCCTTTCTTGCCTATCTGCGGCGTCCATCCGAGCTGGCGGAGACGGGAGTCGGCAACAGGGCGGTCAGAGTCGGTACTCAGACGGTGGCGACCTGTGCGGCAGGCTTGGGCGGCTGGCTGGTGTTCTACTATCTGACGGAAGGGCTGGCGAGTGCGCAGACAAAGGCATGGGGAGTGTTTGGAGTTCTCCTCGCCGCAGTTTTAGTGTTCGGAGTCATGGAAATTCTGTTCAGAATGGATTTGAAGGCGTTCTTTTCCCACAGGATAAGAATGGCGGCGACCACGGCAGGCATCCTGCTTGTATGCTTCTGCTTCTGTGAGGACTGGCTGGGGTACGACTCCTATCTGCCGCAGAAGGATAAAATTGCGGAGCTGTCTGTCTATGCGCCGCAGAGCAACAGCCTGTATCAGTATTCCTATATGTCTGACAGCACGCGCGAACGGATGGAGCAAATGCACTATACGGATGTGGATGTGATTTATGATTATCTGGAGACGGCAGTTGGCGCGTGCAGCGTGTGGCAGGAGGGTACGACGGAGGCTGACTGGGAGGAAATACTTACAAGGGTAACGCTTAAGAACGGTATGAGCTATTACCGCTGTTACAAGGTGTACGCCGATGACTGTGATGCGGCGAGGGAAATTCTGGCGGATGAGGACTATCAGGAGCTGTATTACAGACTGTCGGAGGAAGAGCTGCAGGAGGTAACAGGAATCGTGCTGGAGACATGGAGTCAGACGCTGCAGCAGATGAAGGGAACGGATATCAGCGCTGAAGGGCTGGAGGAAATCTGCCGTGCGTGCAATCAGGATTTGAAGGAGAAGCCGGAGCTTTTACTCTGTGGCGGGGGAAGGATATTCGCTGACCTTTCCGTGAAGAAGGGAGAAAACAGAAGAAACTACTGGAGATTCCCCGTGTACGAGGAAATGACCCATACACGGGAGGTGCTGCGAAAGTACGGCTTTGGGGAATATGCAGACCCGAAGACGTCACAGCAGGTGGAGAAAATCAAAATTTATCTGGGCTGGAGCGGCTATGAGCTGAAGGAACAGCAGCTGGATCCGGTAGAGGCGGCGAGGAGGCACTTTGGCGTGCAGGAGGCTGACGGCGCCGGACAGCAGGTCATGAGCACGGAAATGACACAGGCGGTGGCAGACAGTCTGCAGGATGAGGAGCTTGTGGTGGAAATTACGGATAAACAGGAGATAGAGGAGCTGTTAGAAATCATTTCCTATGTTTCCGCTGAGGCACCCGGTGCCTTCAGGCAGGAAAGGGTCGGCAACATAAGAATCGTGACGGAGGACGGAAAGGAGCGATATGTCTACGTGCCGAAGGGAGAGATGCCGGAGAAATATCTGCTGCGCTTCGGGGAGCTGACGAAGTAGAAGAAACCGTGCAGAAGAAGGAGAGGAGATTATGAAGAAGGAACCCGAACAGGGAAGGATTCTGATATATGGGGGAGCGGAAAACGGAGCGCTGGAGAGCATCCTGAGAAGCAACGGCTATGAGATAAGGCACATTCCCGCTGAGAATGAGCTAAAGGCAGCTTTCCAGCAGGAGGCGGCTCTGCTGCTGTTCTGGCTGGAAAACGAAGAGCGGGAGGCGGCAAGGGGACTTAATCTGCTTGCCGCCCTTCGGAGAGAGAGCACAAAGCCGATTCTTGCCTGTCTTTTTGAGGAAAACGAAATGCTTCGCATTATGGCACTTAATGCAGGAGCAGATGACTGTCTGGGGACGGGCTGCTCGGTGTTAGAGAAGCTGGCGAGGATTCAGGCACAGCTTCGCTGTTATCGGAGGCTGATAAAGGAGAGTCCGCGCGGGAAGTATATCCGAATGGGCGGAATTGAGGTGGATGACACGGCAAAGCTTGTCCGCGTGGAGGGAAACAGGGTAAACCTGACCCCGACGGAATATAAGATTCTGCATCTGCTGATGGAGGAACCGGGCAGGGTTTTATCCAACCGCCAGATATATGAGGGCGTCTGGAAGATGGAGCCCATCGGGGCAGACAATACGGTTGCCGTGCATATCAGACATATCAGGGAGAAGATAGAGGAAAACCCGCAGAACCCCAGATACCTGCGCGTGGTCTGGGGACAGGGCTACAAGGTAGGATAAGGGAAACGAAGGAAGCGCCAGGAAGCGGCGGAGGAATTGTTTTTCTGGAAAGATTTTCATATGTGTGTTATGATGGGCTCATGGGAGGACTGCGACAGGATTTCCGTGAGCCTGTCGTGTTTTGGAGGAAGCCGCAAAGGCGGCTGAGGGGAAGGAAAGGATGCCCGCAGGCGCAGCGGAAGGTACGGGAGAACGGGTATGGAGAAGGTCTGGTTGGGCACGGCACTGGCAGCTCTGGTATTAACGGCAGTGCTGTATATCGCGTATATGTGGAAGAAAGCGGGATCGGGGTATCGCGCCCTGCAGGAAATGGCACAGGACAACGGAAGCGCTGTCTTCCTTTTTTCGCCGCGAGGGAAATGTCTTTTTACAAACGCCACGGGATGCGGGCTTTTTCATATTTCCGCCAAAGACAGCCGGGAAAAGATAGAAGACTTTTTTAAAAAGTGGCTGGAGGAAAAGGGAGACCTTGCGGAAGACGGCAGCGAATGGGAGCAGATATATTCGATAGACGGGCAGGAAAAGTTTTTCAGGGTGCGCTTTAAGCGGCTGAAAAATGACAGAAGCCGTGTGACGGGGTATTCCTTTGTCCTGACAGACCGGACGGACGAGATTAAGAAGTTTCGAAAGGAACAGTATCTTGCCACGCATGACGGGCTGACAGGCTTTTACAACGGGGAATACTTCTTTCAGAAATCGGAGGAGCTGCTGAAGAATGACCCGAAAACGGAGCGCTACATGGTCTGTGTCAGCATCCGAAACCTTAAGCTGGTGAATGAGCTGTTCGGCGAGGAGGCGGGAGAACGTGTGCTGCTGGCACAGGCGGCCGAGCTGAAATACGCGGACAGCGATAACTGCCTCCACGGCAGGATTTCGAGGGATAAGTTTGCACTGCTGATACCGAAGGAAAACTTTAATCCGGAGCTGGCGGCGAGCAGCACGGGAAAGCTGCAGTATGTGGTGGATAACAGCAACTATAAGCTACAGATATCCGTCGGTGTTTACCGTATCACGGATTCGGCAGAAAATCCACGTACCATGTTTGATAAGGCGAGCATGGCGATTGAGTCTGAGGAGGGCGATTATCGGAAAACGGCGGTTTTTTATGATGTCGGAATGATGGCACGGCTGCTGCATGAGAAAAGCATTCTGAGCGAGTTTGAGAATGCCATTGAAAAGAGGCAGTTTGATATGTTCCTGCAGGCACAGGTAGCGGCGGACGGTACTCTGCTGGGGGCGGAGGCACTGGTGCGCTGGAGGCATCCGGAGCAGGGAATAGTGTTTCCCGTAAATTTTATCAGCGTGGTAGAGCGGACGGGGCTGATTATCCGGCTGGACAGGTATATGTGGGAGCTTGCCGCAAAGAAGCTATGCCAGTGGAAGGAATGGGGCAGGAATGAGCTGTTTATTTCCGTGAACATTTCCGCAAAGGATTTCTACTACGCCGATTTGTATGCCGAGTTTACGGAGCTTGTGAGGCGGTATGAAATCAGTCCTGCAAATCTGAAGCTGGAAATTACGGAAACGGCGCTGATGACGGATGTGGAGCAGCATCTGGAGACTCTGGCAAGGCTGCAGGCGCAGGGCTTTGAGGTCGAGATTGACGATTTCGGAAGCGGTTACTCCTCGCTGAATATGCTAAAGGATATCAAGGCGGACGTGCTGAAGATAGATATGCTCTTTTTGCGGGAGACGGAGAATCAGGAGAGAAGCAGAACCATTTTAAACTCCATCATTTCCATGTCCAAGGCGCTGGGGATGGAGGTGATTACGGAGGGTGTGGAGACGGCGGAGCAGGTAGAGATGCTGCGGGAAATGGGCTGCGATGCGTTTCAGGGCTACTATTTCTCAAAGCCTGTTCCCGTGGAGGAATTTGAGGCGAAATACTTTTTAAAGGTCACTTCCCCGCGCGGGGAGGCAGCCGCCGAATAACGACGTGTTTTCGGACGGGGAATGTGTGTGGAAATGAGGAATCAGGATGCGGAGAGGAAAGGAACGGGCGATTAAAAAGGAAAGCGGCAGGATGCGTCTGCTTCCGGCGGTTGTGGCGCTGCAGCTTTTACTGACGGGCTGCGGACTGTTTGCGTTTGAAATCACACCGGGACAGACAGGGACTTTTGAGGCGGAGGGTTCCGAGGCAGAAGCTTCGGAAGCGGAGACTTCTGTGGAAGCATCTGCTGCGGGAGCGGCGGAGGCTGAGCCGGAAATTGAGCTTCTGATGGTGGGAGATATTCTGCTGCATACTCCTCTGGCAGAGAGCGGAAAAACGGAAAGCGGAGACTATGATTTCAGCGCGGTTTTTGCACCGCTTAAGGAAGAGATAGCGGGGGCGGACTTAGCACTGGTAAATCAGGAGGTCATCATTGGCGGGAAGGAGCTGGGAGTATCCGGCTATCCTGCCTTTAATGCGCCTTATGAGCTGGGAGATGCACTGGTGACGGCGGGATTTGATGTCATCTGCCATGCGACGAATCATGCGCTGGACAAGGGAAAACGGGGACTGCAGAACTGTCTGGCGTTCTGGGAGGAAAGCTATCCGGAGACGGCGGTGCTGGGAATCCACGGCAGTAAGGAGGACAGCGGGGAAATCTACGTCTATGAGCAGGATGGAATTCGGATTGCCATTCTGAACTATACCTATGGAACCAACGGTATTGCGCTTCCCGCGGATATGCCCTATGCGGTGGATATGTTGGAAAAGGAACGGGTGCGGGCGGATTTGCAGCGCGCTGATGAGCTGGCGGATTTTGTGGTGGTCTGTCCGCATTGGGGCACGGAGTATGTGCTGGAGGAGACTGCCGTCCAGCGGGACTGGGCAGAGCTTATGGCAGAGAACGGTGCAGACTTGATTTTGGGAACGCATCCTCATGTCATTGAGCCGATTGAGTGGGTGGAGGATACACTGGTCTACTATTCACTGGGCAATTTTGTGAACTGGACCTCGGGAACGGGAGAGGGAGTGGCAAACCGCATGGTGGGCGGTATGGCAAGGGTTACCGTCGGCAGGGATGAGAGCGGAGAAGTCTGTATCAGGGAGTGCGGCGTGGAGCCTGTGGTGTGCCATCTGGAGCGGGGCTTCGGCGGTGTCACGGTATATCCGTTAAAGCAGTACACGGAGGAGCTTGCGCAGAGAAACGAGATTGTCTCTCAGGATGCGGAATTTACACTGGAGTATTGCAGACAGCTGGTGCAGGAGGTGTTTGGCAGCTGGGCGGAATGAGGCTTGGCGCGAAGAAACGGGTACTGAAACAGGCTGCGGGAGATGTAATCCGGATGGCATCAGGATTGAGAGGGGAGCGGGTATGAAGGAAGGCTTTGCAAGGACACGGCTTTTGCTGGGAGCGGAGGGAATGGAGCGCCTTCGGGTGGCGCGAGTTGCAGTGTTCGGCATCGGCGGCGTTGGCGGTTATGTGGTGGAGGCACTGGCGCGCAGCGGCATCGGAACACTGGATTTGATAGATGATGATGTGATTGCGGAGAGTAATCTGAACAGACAGGTGATTGCCCTGCAAAGTACCATCGGGATGCCGAAGGTGGAAGCGGCAAAGCAGAGAATTATGGATATCAACCCGGAGGCGGTGGTGAATGTGTACCGCACCTTTTACCTTCCGGAGACGGCACAGCAGTTTGATTTCACACAGTATGATTATGTGGTGGATGCCATCGATACGGTGACGGGAAAGCTTATGCTGGCGGAGCAGGCGAAGGCGGCGGGAACGCCCATCATCAGCTCGATGGGTGCCGGAAACAAGCTGCAGCCGGCAGCCTTTGAGGTGGCGGATATCTATGAGACGAGTGTCTGCCCGCTGGCAAAGGTGATGCGCCGGGAACTAAAGAAGCGGGGAATTGACAGGCTGAAGGTGGTCTATTCCAGAGAGCTTCCGCTTGCACCGCAGGAGAGAGAGCTGCCGGAGGAGGAAACGGCAGAAGGTGAAGGCGGTGGAGGAGCGCATCCGAAGCGCCGGACACCCGGCAGCGTTGCCTTTGTCCCCTCCGTGGCGGGACTGATTATGGCGGGAGAGGTTGTGCGTGATCTGTGCGAAGGCGGCAGGAAATAAACTCTCAAAAGAGAATTTTGTTGTAACGCTTCTGAAAATGTGTTATAGTAATGCCAAGAAAGATAAATTTTTAACGAACGAGGAGCACCTTCATGAACTGGATTGTTTTTGGCGTGCTGTGCGGGATGGCGGTTTTGCTGAACGTATGGATAGGAAAAGCAAAAAAGTGTGAAAGTGAGCTGGCAGGGGGAATTGTCAGGCTGCTGTGCGTGGGCTTTTATGCGCTGGTGGCACAGGCTCTGTTTGTGGTGAGCACGAAGGAGCTTATGGCTTACCTCTGGCTGGGATGCTATTATGCGTGCATCGACTGGCTGGTTATCGTATTGCTCCTGTATGTGGAGGACTACACGGATGCCTTTCACAGCAGAAGAGCGATAAGAATTCTCTTTGAGGCGCTGGCTGGTGTGGATACGGCGCTGATGGTCGGAAATCTCTATTTTAAAAATGCATTTACCCTGACAAGGATTAGCTATCAAAGCGGGCTTGAGGTCTGGAGCGTAAGCAACCGTACCTATGCCTTTGCGTTTCATATGATTTTGGCCGGCATCATGGTAATTTTCAGCGCGCAGGCTCTGGCGGTGCAGATGGCACGGGTTCCTGCCTTTTACAGGGGAAGATACCGCACCATCCTGATTTGTCTGGCTCTGGTTGTGGTGCTGAATCTGGTGTGCACGGTGTTTGCCCTGCCCTATGACGTGTCGGTGTTTATCTATGCCGTGTTCGGCATCCGAATTTCATATTATTCCCTGTTTTACACGCCGGTGGACTTAATTAACAGTACACTCGCCAAGGTGGTTGCGGGCGTGGATGATGCCATTTTCTGCTTTGACTTGTGGGGAAAGTGTGTTTACATGAACGGGGCGGCGGAGAACTACTTCCCCGGCGGGGAAAAGGAGAGGGCACTGGCGGAAATCTTTATGCCGCGGGTGCAGGAGAACAGAGAAAAGGAAGAGGAGCTGGAGGAATGGGAACACAGGATGAAGCGAAACGACGCAGAGTCCTATTTCAGGATGGGCTATCACCGTCTGACGGATGAGAAGGGTCAGTATCTCGGCTGCTTCTTTACGATGCATGACAGAACTGAGGAAATACGGAAATTTAATGAGGAGCACTACCGCGTTACGCACGACGGACTGACGGGTCTGTATAACCGGGAATACTTCTTTGAGCGGGTGGAAAAGCAGCTGAAGGAGCAGCCGGACGGCAGGTATTACCTGATATGCTCCAACATCAAGGGCTTTAAGCTCTATAATGACCTGTTCGGAACGGAGTGCGGCGATGAAATGCTGAAGCTGGAAGCCGAGCTTCTGCGAGCCGGAGCAAAGGAAAGAACGATTTACGGAAGAATTGCGGGAGATGAGTTTGCCATCTTCCTGCCGAAGGAAATGTACCGTGCAGAGCCGTTTCTGGCGGGTCTCCAGAGGATGCGGGAGCATTTTGACAGCACACAGTACAAGGTGCATGTTTATCTGGGAGTCTATGAGATTCAGGATGTAAGTGAGCCAATCGCCCTTATGTGCGATAAGGCGAAGCTTGCCATTGAGTCAAGCAAGGGTGACTACAATGCGCTGGTGACGTTCTTCACGGATGAGCTGCTGGCGAAGTCCCTGTACGAGCGGCAGATTGTGGGTGAATTTGACAGGGCGCTGGAAAACAGAGAGTTTTGTATGTATCTGCAGCCCCAGATTTCCGCGGACGGCAGGCTGCTGGGGGCGGAAGCGCTCGTGAGATGGAATCATCCGACCCGCGGACTGGTATTTCCCGGCGATTTCGTGGAGGTGTTTGAGAAAACCGGATTGATTTACCGACTGGACAGGTATGTGTGGGAGCTGGCGGCGGCGAAGCTGCGTGAATGGAAGGACAGCGGCAGGGAAGACTGGCATATTTCGGTCAACATTTCACCGGAGGATTTCTATTGCATGGATATCTACGGGGAAGTGACTAAGCTGGTAGAAAAGTATGGAATTTCTCCGGAAAAGCTGAAGCTGGAAATCACGGAAACAGTGATGATGACGGAAATGAAGGACAGAATGGGGCTGCTGGATCAGCTGCGCGGCTACGGCTTTGAGGTGGAGATAGACGACTTCGGAAGCGGCTATTCTTCCCTGAATATGCTAAAGGATATCGATGTGGACAGCATTAAGATAGACATGGGCTTTCTGCGCGAAACAGAGCGGAGCGAGAGAAGCGTGGCAATACTGAGGTATATCATTGCCCTGATCAGACAGCTGAAAATGCAGGTTATCACAGAGGGCGTTGAGACGAAGGAGCAGGTGGACAGTCTTAAGGAGATGGGCTGTGATGTGTTCCAGGGCTACTATTTTGCAAAGCCGATGCCGATAGAGGTGTTTGAAGAAAAGTACTGCCGGAAATGAAAAGCAGGGAAAGAGGAGAGAAGGAAAGGTCATGAAGCAGGGGTTTGAGGAGATTATAGGCAAGGTCAGAAATTGCGGTATGAAGAAGATTGCCGTCGCGGCGGCACAGGATACGGCAGTGCTTGAGGCCGTGAAGGAAGCGAAGGCACAGGGAATTGCGGATGCGGTTCTGGTGGGTGATGAGGCAAAAATCCGGGAGCTTGCGGCTGCCATGGAGATGGATTTGTCCGATTACAGGATAATTGACGAGCCGGACATGGTGCAGGCATCGTTAAAGGCGGTAAAGCTGGCGCATGACGGCGAGGTTGATATGTACATGAAGGGGCTGGTTGACTCAAAGAATTTCCTGCGGAGTGTGCTGGATAAGGAGGTCGGACTGCGCACGGGCGGACCGTTGTCTCATGTGTGTGTGTTTGACGTTCCCGGAATTGACAGACTGCTCTTTCTGACGGACGTAGCCTTTATTACTTATCCGTCGCTGGAGGATAAGGTAAACATTATTAAGAATACGGTTCCCGTCTGCAATGCCTGCGGCGTTGAAATGCCTAAGGTGGCACCTCTGGCGGCTGTCGAGGTGGTAAATCCCAAGATGCCCGTGACGCTGGAGGCGGCAGAGCTGACAAGAATGTGTGCGGAGGGAGAGATTGCGGACTGTATCGTGGACGGTCCTCTGTCCCTTGACCTTGCGATTGACTCGGAGGCTGCAAAGCACAAGGGAGCAACGGACAGGAAGGTGCAGGGTGATGCTGATATTCTCCTGTTCCCGGACATTCATGCGGGAAATCTGGTGTATAAGGCGATTGTCCATATGGTACCCGGCGTGAAGAACGGCTGCATTCTCACAGGAACAAAGGTACCTGTCATATTAACAAGCCGTTCCGACACCTTTGAGACAAAGGTGAACTCCATTGCACTGGCAGCAGTGGTAGCAGAGGAGCTGAGCGCAAGGAAAAATGCGTGAGGGGAAAATGCGGAAAGGACAAAAACGGGAAAACGCGCAACAGGCGCAACAGACGCAACAGACAGAGAAAGGGAAACAGGAGGAAACAGAATATGTCCATCAGAAGCTTGATTATTAATCCGGGTTCGACCTCTACCAAGATAGGCGTGTTTGAGGATGAAACTCTTTTGTTTGAGGAAACGCTGAGGCATTCCACGGAGGAAATTGCCGCCTACGCGACGATCGTAGACCAGAAGGATTTCAGAAAAAAAATCATCACGGATTTGCTGGAGAGCAGGAAGCTTGACACAAAGAGCCTGAATGTGGTGGTGGGAAGAGGCGGAATGCTGAAGCCTATTCCCGGCGGTACTTATGCGGTGACGGATGCGCTGCTGGAGGATTTAAGGGTGGGCGTACAGGGACAGCATGCCTCGAATCTTGGCGGTATTCTGGCAAAGGAGATTGCGGACGAAATAGGTGTTCCTTCCTATATTGTAGACCCGGTGGTGGTAGATGAGCTTATGCCCATCGCAAGGTATTCCGGTGTGCCGGAGCTTCCGCGTGTCAGTATTTTTCATGCCCTGAATCAGAAGGCGGTAGCCAAGCGATACGCCAAAGAGGTCGGGAAGCCGTATGAGTCGCTGCGTCTGATTGTGGTACATATGGGCGGCGGTGTCTCAGTGGGCGCACATGAGAACGGAAAGGTGATTGATGTGTTCAATGCGCTGGACGGAGACGGTGCTTTTTCACCTGAGAGGGCAGGCGGTGTACCGAGCGGTGCACTGATTAAGATGTGCTTTTCCGGCAGGTATTCCGAAAAGGAGGTATACGGAAAAGTCGTAGGAAAGGGCGGTTTTAATGCCTATCTGGGAACTAATGACATGCGCGAGGTGACAAAACGCGCGAATGAAGGCGACGAAAAGGCAGCTGAGGCAAAGCAGGCATTTCTGCTGCAGGTTGCAAAGGACATAGGCTCCATGGCGTGCGTCCTGAACGGAAAGGTTGACCGGATTATTGTAACGGGCGGAATAGCATATGGCGCAGACGTGGTTGCAGCACTTAAGGAGAGGGCGGAGTGGATTGCACCCTTTACCGTATATCCCGGCGAGGATGAGCTGTTGGCTCTGGCACAGGGAGCAATCCGTGTGATGACAGGCGAAGAGAAGGCAATGGAATATTAAAAGCGGATTTGTCAGACGGTGTGAACGTATCCGGCTGTCCTGCTGATAAAAAGCAAGCGATACCCGATTGCTGTCCGGGTATCGCTTGCTTTTTGTGTACCTTGTCATATTTGTATGACAGTGATGGAGACGTGGGCTCCGGAAAATCGTCATACTCCGAAAATGATTTTCGTTTAGCCAACTGTCATATCATGGAAGTAAAACGGTTTATAAAACAAATTCATTGCGTTTTGTTTGACATTGGAAAGCGCAAGTTATACAATGGTTGTAGAAACTAAAACGTTTTGGCTTGCAGAATGGGGGGCAGCATGGAAGAAAAGGTTACAATACGGCTGATAGCTGAAAAGGCGGGTGTATCAATCGGCTCTGTACATTGTGCGCTGGCAGGCAAGAGTGGTGTGAGCGAGGAAACCCGGGCGAGGATACTGCGGATTGCCGGACAATACGGGTATGAGCCAAATCCGGCAGCGGCTTCCCTTAAGCGGAAGAAGCGGTGTATTGCCGTGGATGTTCCGCAGCCGCTGGGTGAGGCACGCTATTATTACAGAGCAGTCTGGAGCGGAATAAAGGACTATTTTCGCACTGCCCGGGGAATGAATCTGGAGCTGCTGTCTGTGGAACATATGGAGGGAGAAAAACCGGATGAAGCGTGGGAGAGAATCCTGCGGGAAGAGGAGATACACGCAGTTCTGACCGCAGGATATACGGACAGACGGGGAAAGGCTTCCCTTGACGGACCGGTCAAAAGGAAGCTGCCCATATTCCTGCTGGGGAATGATGTAAACGGGTATGAAAAGGAATGCTGTGTACAGCCTGATTATCATACTGTCGGGAGGGTGATGGCACAGCTGATGAGTCTTGCCGGAGGAGAGGGCAGTATTCTGGTATACGGAGGAGGAATCGGGATTCCGTCCCACTATGAGATTGTGGAGGGCGTGGATGCTTATCTGCGGGAAAAGCAGATAGAGCGACCCGTCTGGAAGCTGAACGCGGGACAGGGGCAGGAGGCTGACTATCGGAACCTTGTGCGGATTTTAGAGACAACACCGGAGCTGAGTGCCTGTTGCAGCGTGAACGCAAGGGGGAGCATTCTGCTGGCTGAAGCTTTAAAGGAAACGGGAAGAGCCGGAAAAATAGCGGCAATCGGGTGTGAGCTTTTTGAAGAGAGTAAGGAGCTGCTCAGACAGGGAGTGCTGACGGCAGTTCTGGATTCCAATCCGTATGTTCAGGCTTATGTGCTCTGCAGATATCTGTGCGATTTCCTGACAAGCGGGATAAAGCCCCCGAAAGAAAAGATATTTGTGAGAAGTGAGATTATTACGGCGGAAGCTCTTGCGTTTTATGACAGCAGTGAGGGCAGGATATTGTTATAGCTGAGAATGCGGAAGGGGGAGAAAGCAGATGGAGTGGCAGGATGAAAAGGAAATGTTTCAGCTGATGAAGACACAGCTTTATACGCCGGTGGTGGGGGATATTCTGGATGGTATGGGGTACTATCACCAGTTTCTGCCCCAGCAAATCCAAGGGCTGCGCGAAAGCATGGTGTTGGCGGGAAGGGCTATGACGGTGCTGATGACGGATGTGTATGAGCCGCAAAAAAAACCGTTCGGACTTTTGACGGAGGCACTTGACCAGCTGCGGGAGGGAGAAATCTATGTGGCAACGGGCGGGACAAAGCGATGCGCCTACTGGGGAGAGCTGTTGACGGCAACAGCGAAGAAGCGTGGAGCGTCAGGTGCGGTGCTGGACGGCTGGCACAGGGATACCAGACAGGTGCTGGCTCAGGACTGGCCGGTGTTCAGCTGTGGCTGTTATGCACAGGATTCGAGCGTAAGGACGCAGGTAACGGATTTCCGCTGTCGGATAGAAATTGGCGGAGTGGCAGTCAGGGATGGCGATATCGTATTCGGAGACTTAGACGGAGTACTGATTATTCCGAGTGAAATAGCGCAGGAGGTTATTCAAAGAGCGCTGGAAAAGGCACGGGGAGAAAAGCTGGTACGAAAGGCAATCGAGGAGGGGATGACGGCGACGGAGGCATTTTCCAGATTCGGGATTCTGTAGAGTATAAAAAGGAGAAAACGGCGGGATGGTTCAGGAAAAGCAGGCGGTATTCAGAATCAGAAAGGAAGATAATGTTGCGACGGCGCTCACAGAGTTGAAGCCGGGAAAAGCTACAGTCTTGGGAGAAACGGACGGGTTGCACTGGGCACAGGTGACAGAACCGGTTCCTAAGGGGCACAAGCTGGCATTAAAGAGGATTCATTCTGCGGCTGAAATCATAAAATACGGCATACCGATAGGAACGGCGACCGCAGAAATAGAGCCGGGAAGCTGGGTACACCTTCACTGTATGCGAAGCGGATACGATGAGCGCTCGGAACATTTGAATCCAATAACGGGAGTGCCGGAGGATATTTCCTACGAATAGGGAGGAAGAGTGCTAAGGGGAGAGGAGCGCACGCATCGAAGAACGGCGTGAGAGAACGGCACGAGCGGGCAGCATGAGACAGCGGCATGGGAGAATGGCATGGGAGAATGGCATGGGAGAATGGAAGGGTTATTGGAGAATGGAAGGAGCACCGGGAATCAGAAATAAGGTGCTTGTAATTTACACGGTGGAATGTGCAGCCTTTGTCGCAAAGGAGATTGTGCGCCGCGCCAATCAGCGTGACATTGAGGTGCTGGGGTTTGAAGGCTGTACGGATAATGCCTATGCAGTCAGGCTTTTGCTGGCGCTTATCCGCCATCCGAACGTGGGAGCCGTGCTGGTTGTCGGATTGGGATGTGAATATGTACAGGCAGCGAAGCTGGCAGAGACGGCAGAAAGGAGCGGAAAGCTTCAGCACTATCTGCTGATACAGGAAGAGGGAGGTTCGCTTCCCTCCATTCAGAAGGGACTTACCTGGGTGGAGGATGCAAAAAGGAAGCTGGCAGACACCAAACGGGTTGCTATGACTCCGGCAGACTTGACTGTGGGAGCGGAGTGCGGCGGAAGTGATTTTACCAGCGGACTGGCAGGAAATGTAGTCGTGGGGAAATTTTTTGACTGCCTGACGGCTGCCGGCGGAACGGCGATATTTGAGGAAATTGTGGAGACGGTGGGGCTGAGGGAATATCTGGCGGAAAGAGGGCGGACACCGGAGGCGGTAAGTCTTCTGAGGCAGACTTACGACAAAGCGCTGGAATATTGTAAGAGTGTACGTCAGTACTCTGTCAGCCCGGGCAATTTTGCGGGAGGACTGTCGACGATTGAAGAAAAGAGCATGGGTGCCCTTGTCAAAAGTGGCACCGCACCAATCGAGGGGGTTCTGAAGGTAGGGGAGAGGGCAGCACATAAGGGACTCTGGCTGCTGGATTCTACGCCGGACCCGCACTGGATGGGATTTGGAATCACAAATCCGAACGACAATGAGGGACTGATGGACCTGATTGCTTCCGGGGCTCAGATTGTTTTTCTGGTGACGGGGCGCGGGAATGTAGTGGGAAGCGCGGTGGCACCGGTTATTAAGCTCACGGGAAACCAGGAAACCTATCGAAAAATGAGAGGGGATATGGATTTTGATGCGGGAAGAGTGCTTGCGGGAGAATGCACGCAGGAGGAGCTGACGGCAGAGCTGTGGGAGCTGGTGGAGCAGACCGCTGCCGGAAAGCTTACGAAAGCAGAGCTTTTGCGCCATGAAGAGTATTATATTCCCTATAAATATCAGGAGACAAAGCCGTGCAGATGACGGGAAAGGAACGCGTGGAGAAAAACAGATGGAGAAGAATGTGTTTTCACTGGAGGGAAGGGTTGCCATCGTAACGGGAGGCGCGACCGGACTGGGACTTGGAATTACGAAATGTATGATAAAGGCGGGAGCAAGAGTCATTGCGATAGGAAGCCGTCCCGCGGAAAAGGCGGAGGAGGCACTGAAGCCGTTCGGAGAAAAAATTCACTATGTACAGCACCAGATAACGGATACAGAGCATACCCAGGAGCTGACGGACAGACTTTATGAAGAATACGGACATCTTGACATACTGGTTAATAATGCGGGGAATCACTGCAAAAAGCCGATAGAGGAAATGTCGGTGGAGGAGTTTGAAAGCGTGCTGAAGGTACACCTGACAGGCGCTTTTGCTTTAAGTAAGGCGGTGATACCGTATATGAAACGGCAGCGAAGCGGGAGCATACTTTTTCAGGCAAGCATGACAAGCTATATCGGGCAGCCATATGTTACGGGCTATGCTGCGGCAAAGGCGGGGTATCTGGGAATGATACATGTTCTGACGGCGGAATGTGCAGAATATGGAGTGCGTGTCAACGGCATTGCGCCGGGCTGGATTGACACCCCGATGTTTCATCAGGCGACGGATCACGACCCGAAGCGGCTGAAGAAAATTATGGAACGTATTCCCATGAAAACTACGGGAGTGCCGGAGGATATTGGAAACGCAGCCGTTTTTTTGTGCAGTGATGCAGCACGCTATATCAGCGGGGTGTGTCTGCCGGTGGACGGAGGGGCATTGATAGGATTTTAAAAGGTAGGTTTGTTTTGAGCGGAAAGAATGTTACAAAGAAAATGCTGAAAAGCATTTTGATTTCTTATATTGTCATACTGCTTGTCTTTGCGGGAGTCTGGATGCTTGCCATGAGATGGATGAGAACGGAAATACAGGGCAGGAATGCTGAGAATTACGGGAAGGCATTGGAGATTCTGGCAAATTCCGTGGACAGGGAGCTGCAGATTGTGGAGCGTCAGGCACTGAATGTTGCCCTGTCAGGAGAGAGTAAAACTATGCTGACAGGCTTTGCTGAGGGCAGAAAGAACATTTTACAGGTGAAGAGTGTCATGGACCACCTCGCGGCGGGAATGCAGAATCAGGATATTATGAAAAACTGTTATCTCTACATCCTGAACAGTGATTACGTGGTGGCGTACAATACGACGGCAGAGGCGGAGATTTATTATCGAACCTATGTGCAGGAGCAGGGTATTTCCTTTTCGGATTGGAATACTTTCGTTTACGGTATTACTGAAAACGGATATCTGGAACTGAAAACGGAAGAAAGCTCCGTTCTCTATTATGCGTACCTGATGCCGGTAAAAAAGGCAAAAAAGGAAGCGGTGGTTCTAATCCAGATTTCCAACAACAGTATCCTCGGAAAATCAGGGCAGGGAGAACAGCTGGCAGACATCGGAGTGGAAATTGTCGCGGACAACGGACTGACAGTGGTGTCCTGTGCGGAAGAAAGGACAGACGCTCAGATTATTACCGTACAATCGGCAGCGACGGGATGGTATTATCGGGGATATGTATGGAACGGAGATATCAACGGAAGCCTGCGGAAGCTGACGCTCTGGCTGTTTGGCGGAATTGCCGCTTCTGCAGGCATCTGTATGCTGATGCTGGCATTTTCGCTGCGCAGACACTACGTTCCCTTAAAAAGGATTATGGAAAGTCTGGAAGCCGTGGAGCAGGAGCCAAGGAAAACGGACAGTGCTTATCACTACATCGAGGATTCCTTAAAAAACCTGATTTCAACTCAGAGACGGGAACAGCTGGAGCTGAAGCTTCAGGGCGGGAAACTGAGAGAGGTATACCTTCAGTACCTTTTTAGCGGAAGATGCCGACCTGAGTATATCAGAGAGGAGGACTTGACCTTTTTTGAGCTTGGCTTTGTGACGGAGGGGTTCTGTCTGGCGTTTTTTGCAACGGGTGGAGAAAGGGAAGCCTGTCAGGGCATTTCTCTGGAAAAGGCAGGAATCACCTACATGGGTGAGCCTGTGCTTTATGGGGTTTATGCAGGTGTCCGGGAAGGCGCGGCAGGCTATTTTCTCTCCGAAAGTGAGGCAAAAAACCTCCGGGAAAAAGCGGACGGGCTGCTGCTGAAGGTGCGCGGGCAGGGCGAAATCCTCACGATTTACGCGAGCGGAATCCATCGGGGAGGGAACGATATCTCTCTGGCATGGGGCGAGGTGAACCAGCTGATGAAAAACAGTTCCGCGGGAAGGAAAACTGGACTGTTTCTGTACGATGAGTTTTGCCGGGAAAAAAGAAAAACGGCGTTGAAGGAAGAGATGCTTCAATATATTGCGGAAAATTACACACATTCGGACCTGACCGTGGAAAGCGTCTGTGCAGCGCTGAACAAGTCGGTTTCCACGGTCAATAAGCTAATGAAGGATCTGGGGGAGGAAGGTCCGCTCTACTATATCAACAAAAAGAGGATTTCAGAGGCAGAGAGAATTTTTCGGGAGAGCGGAGGGACACAGCCTGTCAAGAATGTGATGCAACAGGTTGGAATTGAAAATGCGGGCTCCTTTATCAGAATTTTCAAAAAGTATACAGGAGTGACACCCGGTGAGTATCAGAAAATGTGCCGCAACCGAGAAGAGTGATGAATTATCTGAAAACATGGCAAAAATAGCAATGAAATCCGAAATTTAAAAACTGACAGACAGGCGTGCGGGATGCTATATTCAAGTCAGGAAGCACAAGATGTCTGGCGGAAGGGTCGTGTAAAAGACCGGTATTTTATATGGCGGACTGTCGGGACAGAGTGCTTGCGGCAAAACGACAATGTTGGAAAGTGGGAGGATGAGTATGGGTAAAAAGAAATTATTAGCGGCAATTCTGTCTGTGACAATGATTCTCTCGGCGACGGGCTGTGCTGGAGGAGAGCCGTCCGGGGGAGCTGATGGCTCTTCCGAAGCGCAAAGCAAAGCCTCTGAGGTAAGCAGCAGCGCAGCGGCAGACACTAAAGAAGAGTTTTCCTATCCGATGGCTGCCGTCACCCTGACGGTAAACAACGACAAGGACTTTTATGATATGACGGACTACGGCTTTCTTTCCGAGGAGGATTTCTTCTGGAACGTGCTGACGGAAAAGACAGGCGTAACCCTGAAAAATGACGGACCTACACCGGAGGCGTATACCTTTGACGAGGAGTATCTGCTGATGCTGATTTCGGGAGAGCTTCCGGATTTGCTCTGGGGAAACTGGGCGGCGTACAGCGGAGGACCTGCACAGGCAATACAGGACGGCTATATCATAGCACTGAACGATTACGCTGAGTATATGCCGAATCTGATGAAATATCTCGATGAAAACCCGGAGATTAAGAGTCAGGTAACACTGGACGACGGAACCCTGTACTGCTTCCCTTATATTCGGGATGTGGGGAATCAGGTGGAAACCGGCGCGGCAGTCCGAAAGGACTGGCTGGAGGAACAGAAGCTGGAGACCCCGGAGACCATTGACGAGTGGCATACCGTGCTGACGACCCTTAAGGATGCCTACAATCTGTCTGCACCCTTAAGCTTTGAGAGCAGATGGTTCTTCAATGAGTATGCCATGAGCACTCTGAGCTCTGCGTACGGAACGACCTATCCGTTTTATGTAAAGGACGGCACGGTACATTTCGGACCGCTGGAGGACGGGTACAGGGAGTTTATTGCGGAAATGGCAAAATGGTATTCCGAGGGACTGATTGATGCGGATATGCCTACCGTGGACAAGAGTACGGTTACCTCCAAGATGGCGAGCGGAGAATCGGCGATTACCATTAATCAGCTCTCCAAGATGACAAGCTGTAAAAATTCCAATGAAGGCACGGCTTATGATCTGACACCCATTTCGACGGCAGTCCTGAAAAAGGGTGATGAGCCTGCCATGAGCCACTACAGAAATGCGTATGACGGTTCCTATTCCGTTGCAATCAGCACCTCGTGTACCGAGATTGAGGCGGCGTGCCGTTTTATGGATTATATGTACGGAGAAGAGGGAAGCAGGCTTCTTGCCTACGGCACGGAGGGAGTCTCCTATGAAGAGGCGGCAGATGGTACGATTACCTTTACGGATGCAATCCTGAACAATCCCGATGCATCGGCAGGCTCTGCGAGAAATGCCTACGGACATTATATGAACTGGGCAATGGTAGGACAGCAGTATTCCCTGCATCTGGATGACTGGACGCGCTCCATGCAGGAGGGGTGGTATGCGGACATGGAAGCATACGCTTATCCCACTGTGAATTATACCGGAGACGAGCAGGAAATTCTGTCGGCTTACTGGACGGATATAGATGATTACTGCCGTGAGATGATTATCAAGTTTGTCATTGGCTCAGAACCGATGAGTAACTGGGACAGCTTCGTTTCCCTGCTGGATGGTTATCACATTGACGACGTGCTGAAGGTAAGACAGGCGGCGTACGACCGTTACAGCAGTAAATAGCAGAAGATACAGAAAATACAGAGCTTAAGAAGAAGGGGCTGTCGCACTCGGCAATTCGTGTGACAGCCCCGGATTGGAGGAGCGATGAAAGCAAGAGCCAAAAAGCGCGGCGGCTGTGAGCTGACATACAGTAAGGATTTCAGGCGGAACTGGCGGCTGTATCTGCTGGCACTGCCGGTACTGTTATATTACATAATATTTCACTATGTTCCCATGTATGGCATACTGATAGCCTTTAAGGACTACAAGACGAATCTGGGAATCTGGGGCAGCGCATTTGCGGGTTTAAAGCATTTTAAAACCTTTTTCAACTATCCGAATTTCTGGCGGCTGATTGGGAATACCCTCCGCATCAGCCTGAGCACGCTGCTCATCGGTATGCCGGCTCCCGTCCTGTTTGCCCTGCTTCTGAATGAGCTGCGCCTGAAAAAGCTTCGTTCCGTGATTCAGACCATTTCCATTTTTCCTCATTTCGTGTCGCTGGTGGTGGTGTGCTCCATCATTAAGGAATTTTGTCTTTCGGACGGTCTCTTTAATGTGATACTGGGATGGTTTGGAGCCGGAGGGAAATCACTTTTACAGATTCCGTCTGCGTTTACGCCGATTTACGTTCTGAGCCACCTGTGGGAAAAAACGGGCTGGAGCTCCTTAATCTATTTGGCGGCAATCGCGGGGATTGATACACAGATTTATGAGGCGGCAGACATCGACGGCGCGGGAAGATTCAAAAAGATGTGGTATATTACGCTGCCGTGTATCAAGCCGACGTTTATACTGCTATTTATCATGGCAGTCGGAAGCGTTATGAGCGTCGGCTCTGAGAAGATTCTGCTGTTATACAATGAATCCATTTATTCTACGGCGGATGTTATTTCCACATACCTGTATCGGAAGGGTCTGCTGGAGTTTAATTTCAGCTATTCCACGGCGGTCAACCTGTTCAACTCGGTTATCAATTTTACGCTGGTGCTTTTGGCTAACCGTATTTCTAAAAAGCTGTCGGATACCAGTCTGTTTTAGGGAGGGGAAGGAATGACAAAAAGTAAGGATTTAAAAAACGGTGTGATTGACGCCGCGCTGGGACTGTTTTTGTCTGCACTTGCGATTATCATGCTTTATCCGATGCTCTATGAGGTATTTGTGTCCTTTAGTGAGCCTGCACAGCTGGTGAAGGCAAGAGGGATTTTGACTCATCCGCTGGGCTTTTCGCTGGATGCCTATAAGATTGTATTTGGCATAAAGGATATCATTACCGGCTACGGAAACACTCTCTTTGTCATGGTGGTCGGGCTGGCGGTGAATCTGCTGATGACCTCGCTCGGAGCCTATTTCATTTCCAGAAAGTCTTCAAGGGTGAAGCTGCTTAAGCCGTTTATGGTAATGATCCTTTTTACCATGTATTTTTCGGGCGGGCTGGTTCCCACATGGCTCACGGTGAAGAATCTGGGGCTCTACGATACCAGATGGGCACTTATCATACCGAATGCACTCAGCACCTATAACATGATTCTGCTCTGCTCCTACTTTAAATCCATTCCGGACAGTCTGGAGGAGTCTGTCAGTATGGACGGGGGGAATCATTTCACCATTCTGTTTCGTATCATTCTGCCGCTGTCAAAGCCTGCCATGGCGGTTATGTTTCTGTATTACGGGGTCAGCCACTGGAACAGCTGGTTTAATGCCATGATATATCTTCGCTCCAAGGAGCTGTATCCGCTGCAGCTGGTCCTGCGGAACATTCTGGTGGAGGGCTCTGCACTGAATACTAATTCCGCTTCGGTCTCGGCACTGAATTATGAGGAGATGGAGATGAGTGTGAAGGCGGCGATGGTGGTGGTATCGACCGTGCCGTTTCTGCTGATTTATCCTTTTTTGCAGAAATATTTTCAGGGCGGACTGATGGTGGGGTCTTTAAAAGAATAAGATGATGTATGGGAGGGAGCATATGCAAAAGGTAGTCATTTTCTGCAGGGAGCGCAGCAACAAAAGGCTGGCGCTGGGCTGCGAAAGACTGAGGGAAGCGCTGGAGGAGGCGGGCTGTCAGGTCAGCTTCGGAGAGCCGAAGGAGGATTTTGCCTCATACCGGCGGCAGCCGGGGGAGGTCATCTGCGTGGGCATACACGGAAGAGACGGGATGTTAAGCTGGCTGGAGCAGGAGGAGCTGCTTTTGTTCCACGACGGCTGGGAAAGACCGGAGGGCTTTTATCTGGAAAGCTGTCCGGCACATCTGACCGTGGTCTGTGGGGCGGATGATACCGGAACGCTTTATGGCTGCATGGAGCTGGCAGAGAGAATCAGGGACGAGGGGAGAATCCCCGCAGGTCTGGCATTTGGCGATGCACCGCAGTATAAGCTGAGAGGACCGGCTGTCGGGCTGCAGAAAATGAAGATTGAACCGCCGAGAAAAACGTATGAATATCCGATTACGCCGGAAAGATTCCCGTGGTTTTATGACAGGGCGCTCTGGGAGAAATTTCTGGACAGAATGCTGGAGATGCGGTGCAATGTGCTGTATATCTGGAGCGGACATCCGTTTTCTTCACTGGTAAAGGTGGCGGATTATCCGGAAGCACTGGAGGTGACGGAAGAGGAATTTGCGCTGAATCAGGAAACCTTTATGTGGCTGACGGAGGAATGTGACCGCAGGGGTATCTGGCTGGTGCTGAAGTTCTATAACATCCACATTCCCTATCCGTTTGCAGTCGCCCATCATCTGGATTTGCTTCAGAGTAGTATCAATCCGCTTGTGGCGGATTATACGAGAAAGAGCATCCGTGAGTTTATCCGCTCTTTCCCGCATATCGGGCTGATGGTCTGCCTCGGGGAGGCACTCAGGGGAACCCGCAATAAGACGGAATGGTTTGTGGATACGATTATGCCTGCGGTCAGGGAGGGAATGGAGGCGGCAGGACTGACGGAGGAACCGCCGATTATTCTCAGAGGACATGACTGCGATGCCTATGGTGCCATGCAGCTGGCAAAAAAGCAGTATTCCAATCTCTATACCATGTGGAAGTACAATGGAGAGGGGCTTACGACGTATCTGCCGAGAGGAAACTGGCAGAAAACCCATTTAGAACTGGCAGGCGCGGGAACCACACATATCATCAATGTGCACATTGTTGCAGATTTGGAGCCCTTCCGCTATATGGCGGCTTCCTTTATTCAGAAGTGCGTACAGGCGGGAAGAAGCCGTCTGGGGGCAAACGGGCTGCATCTTTACCCGCTGTTTTACTGGGACTGGCCGTATTCTCCGGATAAAGCGGAGGACAGACTGCTCCAGATGGATAGGGATCGCTTCTGGTTTGAGGCATGGTTCCGATATGCGTGGAATCCGGACAGGGATGAGAGGACAGAGCGGCTTTACTGGGCAAAGCATTTTGCGGAGTGCTACGGCTTGCTTCCGCGACAGGGAGAAATGCTGAGAAAGGTCGTGGAGGCGGCAGGACGCTGCGCACCCCAAATACTGGGAAGGGTTGGAATCACGGAGGGCAACCGGCAGAGCATGAGCCTCGGAATGACTATGAGCCAGCTGACGAATGTAAATGAATACCGCCCGAATCCGGAGCTTTGGAAAAGTGTGGCGAGAAGGGGAGAGCAGCCGGATGACTGGATTCGGACAGAAGAACAGGGCATGGAGCATATCGGTGAGACCCCCTTTGATATGGTGGAAGAGACGGAAGCTCTCGCAGCGGAGGCGCATTTCGGAATGCAGGAGCTGCTGAAGGAGGTTGGGCAGCCGTGCGGTGAGCTTTTGCGGATTGGGACGGATGTGGAGGCAATTTACCATATGAGCCTGTCCTATTGCCGGAAGGTGGAGGCTGCGATGGAAATACTCCGCTATAAGTCAGGGATGGATGAAAGCTGCTACGGTGACCTCACCCGGCTGGAAAAGGCAGCGGAGCTTATGGAGAAGAGCCTGACGGAGTATCGCAGGCTGGCAGAGCTGACGAAGGAAACGTATCTCTTTGCGAACAGCATGCAGACACCACAGCGGAAAATTCCGTTTCCCGACGGAGAGCGGTATGGACACTGGAAGGACTGTCTTCCCGAATATGAACGGGAATATATTAATTTTCTGAAGCATCTGCAGGAGCTGAAGGAGGGCAGCTGGAGACCGAAACAGAGCCGAAGCGACGTTCTGCCCCTGAAGCAGGCGGGCTTTGAGCTGGTGGATCCTTTGAAGAATGGAACCGTGGAGCTGTTTACGATGGAGGCGGGAGAGAGTATTTCTGTGGGACGAAGCCGGAAGATAGAGCAGGTGGCACCGGAGCTGAACGGACTGAGAGGGGTCAGGATGAATTTTGAAAAGGCGGTGGAGGGAGAGGTTTCCATCACCCTGCGACTGGAGCAGGATTCCTACATCCTTATCGGATATATGAAGGCAAGGGCGCTGGAATGGCTTCAGGTTCCCGATTTGGAGACCAATACCCATGCAGACGACAGGGGCGGACTCGCCGTCCTCTACCGCGGAGCG
This sequence comes from uncultured Acetatifactor sp., assembly GCA_964475665.1. Taxonomy (GTDB): domain Bacteria; phylum Bacillota; class Clostridia; order Lachnospirales; family Lachnospiraceae; genus Acetatifactor. The sequence continues at coordinate 70,976 of CAYZAU010000003.1, forward strand.
GTCAGGGCAGAGGGCTGTCCGACGGTTGACATTCATGCGCTGAAATATGAAGCAGGTGAACATACCCTGTATTTTGGTACGGGGGCGTACCTGATTGCCGGAGTTATTCCCGGAGACAGAAAGCCGGAAGCAAGAGAGGTGGACTGTGACGGGAAAATACCGGATACACTGGACTGGCTGTATGAAGCATAACAAAGCGGAAACGGAGAAAAAGTATGTATTATGGTGTTTCTTATTATCCGGAGCACAAAAGCGAGGAGGAGCTGTCCCACGACATAGAGCTGTTGCTTGCCTCCGGAATCAATACGGTGCGCATGGGAGAATTTGCATGGTGCAGGATGGAGCCGGAGCCGGGGAAATATGATTTTGACTGGCTCTTGAAGGTGGTTGACAGGCTGGGCGAGGGCGGTATCAGAACAATTATCTGTACGCCGACAGCCTGCCCGCCCGCACATCTGGTGAGCGCTTTTCCGGACATTATGTATGTGGACAACAGGGGTGTCACCAGACCCTTCGGCGGCAGAAGGCACTACTGCTACAATAACGAAAACTATCGGAGAGAATCCGAGAGGATAGCGGGGGAAATCGGCAGACGCTTCGGGAAACATCCCTATGTGCTCGGCTTTCAGATTGACAATGAGCCGGCACAGGAGGGAACGGGGAGATGTCACTGTCCTGTCTGCCGGGCAAAATTTCAGAACTGGCTGAAGGAAAAATACACTACGATCGACAACTTAAACCGTCAGTGGGGGACAATTTTCTGGTCTATGGAATATCAGACCTTTGAACAGATACAGCCGCCCGTCAATACAATCGAGGCGGGAGCGGAGCAGGCGATTGAAAAGTATTATGAGAATCCCGGGCTCAGGCTGGAATTTGAGCGCTTTTGCAGTGAGAGTCAGATTGAGTATCAGAACATTCAGGCGAATGCCCTAAAAAGGTACACTGCTTACCCGGTGACGACCAATGCAACCGGGCTTGCCACAAATTCCATTAACTATTACAGAAGCTTTTCAGAGCTTTCCGTGTATGCCTTCGACTATTACCCGAATCTTCGGGGAGGAGAGATTGATGCTTATCCGTATGCGTTTGCAAGGGGCATCAGAGGCGGGCTGCCATTCTGGGTTTTGGAATTTGTATCAGGAGGCGGGCACAAGCTCAACGGGGGAGGACGGATGCAGTCACCTCCCGGAGCCTTAAAGCAGGCTGCCCTGCACGCATTTGCAAACGGCGCCGAAATGCTTCTGCATTTTCAGTTCAGAAGCTTTCCCTTTGGCGCGGAGCAGCTGAATTATGCAATCGTGGATACAGACGGCATTCCCAGAAGACGATACGCGGAGATGACGGAGACGGCAGCGCTTCTGAAAAAGGTGGAGGCGCTTGGAAAAACGGATTTTACAAACAGGGTGGCTGTCTGCTTTGATTATGACTCGCTGTGGGCGCTTGCCATGAAGCCCGCCAATGCGGCGGAGCTTGAGTATGTGGGATACCAGAAGAGGCTGTATGGACTGCTTGCGCAGAGAGGCTTCGGGGCGGATGTGATTTCACTGGAGGACGATTATGCGAAATATTCCGTACTGATTGTACCGACGGCGTTTGTGATGAAGCGCAGCGTTCAGGAGAAGCTAAGAAGCTATGTGGAGCAGGGGGGAATACTGATTACGACCTTTTTAACCTCCGTGAAAAATGAGTACAATACCGGATACACAGACAGCCTTCCGGCAGGACTTACCGAGGTGTGCGGAGTAACGGTGGAGGAGGTGGACCCGGTTTACGGAGAAAACCACACGTATCTGCGGTTGCGGGGAACGGAGGAAAGAGACTGTCAGGATGGCATCTGGAGTGAGCTTTTGAGCGGGGAAGCGGAGCCGGTCGCAGTCTATATCGAGGATTATAAGAAGGGACATAAGGTAATTACAAGCCACCCCTATGGAAAAGGAAGGGCAATTTACCTCGGGACGGATTTGCCGGATGCAGAGCTTGGAGGGCTGTTGACTGATGTGCTGACAGAGGCGGGGGTCAGGGGGCTTCCCTTTGCGCTGCCAAAGCAGGTTCAGGCAGTCGTGCGCGTGGCGGGAGAGGAGAGCTTCATTTTCCTGTTTAACTTTACGGGAGACAGTGTGCGGATTCCTGTCGGAACAGGCTTTGTCAACTGGTTTAGCAAAGAAAGCTCCCCGGAGGAGCTTGTCCTGGAAAGAAACGGATATGCCCTTCTGCAGAAAAACCAATAATTAAAGGTCAGGCGGTATCCGGCTGCTGTCCGGATACCGCCTGATTGCGTTGTAAACAATGTGAGAATCAGATGTCGAACTTAAAGTATCTCTTTGCGTTGTAGTAGGAGATGTCCCTTACAATCTCGGAGAGGGTTTCGTAATCCTCGGGATACTCGCCGTTTTCTACCCAGTTGCCCAGCAGATTGCACAGGATACGTCTGAAGTACTCGTGTCTTGTGTAGGAGAGGAAGCTTCTGGAATCAGTCAGCATTCCGACAAAGCCGGACAAATTGCCGAGGCAGGCAAGTGAGGTCATCTGCTCCTGCATGCCGGGCTTGTGGTCGTTGAACCACCATGCGCTGCCCTGCTGAATTTTCGCGGCAGCGGTGGAATCCTGGAAGCAGCCGAGAATCGTTCCGATGGACTGGTTGTCGTTGGGGTTTAAGCTGTACAGGATGGTTCTGGGAAGCTCGTCGGTTTCAACCAGGGCATTCAGGAAATCAGCCATCTGGGCGGAGGGAGCGTAATTGTTGATGCAGTCATAGCCGGTATCGGGACCGAGCTTCTCAAACATCAGCGTGTTGTTATTGCGCTTGCAGCCGTAGTGAAGCTGCATTGCCCAATCCAGTCTGTGGTACTCTCTGCCGACAAACAGCATAAAGGCAGTCTTGAATTTGAGCTCCTCCTCCTTGGTGAGGGTCATCTTGTTGAGCCTCTTTAAGAAGATTGCCTCGATTTCATCCTCATCTGCCGGGTAATACATTACATACTCCAGCGCGTGGTCGGATACATTACAGCCCATGGAGGCGAAGAAGTCCATGCGCTTTTTCAGCGCATCCTTCAGGGCGGCAAAGCTGTTGATTTCGGTTACATCAGCGCTTGCGGCTAGCTTATCCAGATAATCCGTGTAATCGGGATTCTCGATGTTCATTGCCTTGTCGGGTCTCCAGGCGGGCAGAACCTTTACGTCAAAGCTCTTGTCCTCGGCAATCTTTTTGTGCCATTCCAGGGAGTCGATGGGGTCATCCGTGGTGCAGATTAAGGTGACGTTGCTCTGCCTGATAATGTTGCGGACACTCATGGAAGGCTGTGCCAGCTTTTTGTTGCAGAGATTCCATACCTCGTCGGCGGTGTTCCTGTTCAGCACGCCGTTGTAGCCGAAATATCTCTGCAGCTCCAGATGACTCCAGTGGTAGAGAGGATTTCCGACTGCCTTTCCGAGACACTCAGCCCACTTGCAGAATTTCTCGTAATCGGAGGCGTCTCCCGTGATAAACCTTTCGTCAACACCGAAGGAACGCATCAGACGCCACTTGTAGTGGTCTCCGCCCAGCCATACCTGAGTGATGTTGTCAAATTGGCGATCCTCCGCAATTTCCCTGGGATTGATGTGGCAGTGATAATCCAGAACAGGGGTGTTCTCTGCATAGTCGTGGAACAGCTTCTTGGCTGTCTCGGTTTCCAGCAGAAAGTCTTTGTCCATAAATGCTTTCATGTCTTGTCTCCTTCTGCCGCTGTGGCGGCGCAGCTATAATGTATTTGATGAAACGCCGAGAAAACTCAGCGGGTGGTACCTCTTTTTACAATTTCGCCGGAAAAGATGGTTTTTTTCGGCATTTCCTTTCCACCGAGGACACCAAGCAGCGTGGTAATCAGATGCTGGCAGAGGGTTTCCAGCTTGTTGTCGATGCTGGTGAGCTCAGGCTCGCAGCAGTCGGCAAGCAGGGAATTGTTGTAGCCCAGAACGGAAAACTCCTCGGGAATCCGATAGTTCATGGAGCGTGCATACTTGACGGCTGCGAGAGCCAGCGTGTCGTCCGCGGCGATGACTCCGTGGAAGGAAAGTCCCTTCTCGTGAAGTCTCTTTAACTGGGCTGTCATGGCGGGAATATCCTCGTGTGAGCCGTGATAAAACTGCAGCAGATTTGCACCGCTTAAGAGCTTTTTCTCCTCCATGGCTGCACGGTAGCCGGCAAGCTTATGCTTCCCGCTGTAGGAGGTAGAGTTGTAAAAGTACACAATGTCCTTCACACCGGTGCTTATCATCTGGAGGGTTGCTTCATACATGGAGGTAAAATCATCCGAGACGACGCTGTAGACGTTTGGAATGTCGAGGTCGGCGTTCAGAAGCATGACGGGAACCTGTGCGGCGGCGTCCGATATGTACTTGTTGTCGGACTCGTGCTCATAGATGAAATTGGAGCCCACAAGGATGATGCCGTCCACCTTCTTGGTAATCAGCAGATTCATCGAGGCAATCTTTGTCTCCAGCTCATAGCCTGTGCAGCAGAGAATGCTGTCGTAGCCGTTGGTGCGCAGCTTCTGCTCGATGTGGTAAATCGCCTTGGCGAGATAGAGGTCGGAGCTGTCGGCACACATGATGCCGATGGTTTTCATGGTGTTGAGTCCCAGACCTCTTGCGAAGGCGTTGGGTGTGTACTCGTACTGATTGATGACATCCAGCACCCTCTTTTTAGTCTTTTCACTGACATTTCTGCTTCCGTTGAGCACTCTGGAAACAGTGGCGATGGAAACTCCGGCTTTCTCGGAAATATCATAAATTGTCATGGAGATACCTCGTTTTCCTACATTTCCTTGCCTGAAAACAAAAAATGTAAGTAGTTACAAAAAAACCTATTTGCATTATAGCTAAGATAGGTTCTTTTTTCAAGATATAATTTCCGTATTTCACTTTTTATTATTGACGAAAGGCACAAATGGAAGTAAAATAAACCGTGTAAGTACTTACATTGAGCGGCATAAAAAGAGCGGCTTAAAGGGTACACGGAAAGAAGAGAAAAGAGCATAAGGTCTGCGAAGGGCAGGCAGAAGGAGAGCGGAATGGAAACTTTAAGCAAGAGTATGACGGGGAAAAAGGAAAGACCTATCAGAGTGGTACAGTTTGGAGAGGGTAACTTCCTTCGGGCATTTGTGGACTATATGATTGATATTGCCAATGAGCAGGGAAAGTTTGACGGTGATATTGTACTGATTAAGCCCATCAACTTTGGCAATCTGGACAACTTCCACAAACAGGACTGCCAGTACACGGTTTCCCTGCGCGGCAACGTGGACGGCGAGGGTAAGATTATCAACAGGATTGTCACCAGCGTGGCAGACGCCGTGGACGCATACGGTGAATATGAGAAGTATATGGGTCTTGCGGAGCTTGACACCCTCAGATTTGTTGTCTCCAATACCACGGAGGCAGGCATCGTATACGATGAGAGTGATAAGTTCGAGATGAATCCGCCCCAGTCCTTCCCCGGAAAGCTGACAAAGTTCCTCTATCACAGATTTGAAGCCTTTAAGGGCGATAAGGACAAGGGACTTGTAATGCTGCCGGTTGAGCTGATTGACGACAACGGTATCATGTTAAAGAAGTGCGTGATGCAGCAGATTGCAAACTGGGGACTGTCCGATGAATTTAAGCAGTGGGTTGAGGAAGCGTGCGTATTCACTGCAACCCTGGTGGACCGTATCGTGACAGGCTATCCCCGTGCTACCGAGCAGGAGGAGTGGGAGAAGCTGGGCTATGAGGACCGCATCATGGTAACCGGTGAGCCCTTCGCTCTCTGGGTAATTGAGTCTGACAAGGACATCAGCAGGGAGCTTGACCTTCCCGGAGCGGGTCTTCCCGTTGTATTTACTGACGACCATCACCCCTACAAGCAGAGAAAGGTTCGTATCTTAAACGGTGCGCATACCTCCTTTGTGCTTGCATCCTGGCTGTGCGGAAACGATATCGTGAGACGGTCCATGGAGGATGCGGATATCCGCAACTTTATGAACAAGACCATCTTCGAGGAGGTGATTCCGACCCTGACCCTTCCCGAGGAGGAGCTGAAGCAGTTTGCCGGAGAGGTGGTAAACCGTTTCAATAATCCTTATGTGGATCATGCGCTGCTTGCCATCTCCTTAAACTCTGTTTCCAAGTGGCGGGCAAGATGTCTTCCCAGCCTGTTGGGCTATGTGGACAAGTTCGGAAAGCTTCCTGCGCACATGACCTTCTCCATTGCGGCTCTGATGGCATTCTACTGTGGAACGGAAATCAGGGACGGCGCGCTGATCGGCGACAGAAACGGCGAGAGCTACAACATCAAGGACGATATGCCGGTGCTGGAGTTCTTCCGCGATAACTGTAAAAAGGACACCGCAGAATTTGTAAAGGCATATCTTGGCAGAGAGGATTTCCACGGTCAGGATTTGAACAGGGTTCCCGGTCTGACGGATGCGGTGATAGCATATCTGGACGATATTAAAGCAAACGGTATGAGGGCGGCATTATGCAAAATTTCTTAAAGATTCATGACAACGACAAGGTAGTGGTGGCGCTGAATGCAATCCCCGCAGGGGAGAGCATTCAGGTAGAGCTGCAGGGTGAGATAAAGACCGTCACGGCGCTGGAGGAAATTCCCGCGGGGCACAAGATGGCAATCTGTGACATCCCGGAGGGCGGAGAGGTCATTAAGTATGGCTATCGCATAGGCAATGCGAAGGAGCCGATTAAGGCGGGAGCGTGGATTCATACCCATAACCTAAAGACGGCTCTGGGAGATTTGCTCGAGTATACCTACGAGCCTGTTGATGTGGAGGAGACAAGAACCGAGGACGTGACCTTTATGGGCTTTAACCGTCCGGACGGCAAGGTGGGTGTCCGCAATGAAATATGGGTGATACCTACAGTGGGCTGTGTCAATAATGTGGCAACAGCCATCGCGAAGCAGGCGAATGCTTTTGTGAAGGGAACGGTAGATGAGGTTATTGCCTTCCCGCATCCTTACGGCTGCTCCCAGATGGGAGATGACCAGGAGCACACGAGAAAGATTCTGGCGGATTTGATTAACCATCCCAATGCAGGCGGCGTTCTGGTGCTGGGGCTGGGCTGTGAGAACAGCAACATTGATGTGCTTAAGCCTTATATCGGCGCATACGATGAGAACAGGGTGAAGTTCCTTGTGGCGCAGGAGTGCGAGGATGAGATCGCCGAGGCTGTGGAGATAATCAAGGGGCTGATTGATTATGCCGCGGGCTTTGAGAGAGAGCCTGTCAGCGTGAGCAGACTCGTTATCGGCATGAAGTGCGGCGGCAGTGACGGACTTTCCGGAATTACGGCAAATCCGCTGGTGGGACGTTTCTCCGACAAGCTGATTTCCAAGGGCGGAACGACGATTCTGACGGAGGTTCCTGAAATGTTCGGCGCAGAAACCATTCTGATGAACCGCTGTGCAGACAAAGAGCTTTTCGACCAGACGGTAAACCTGATTAACGATTTTAAGAATTATTTCAAGAGCCATAACCAGACAATTTATGAAAACCCCTCTCCCGGAAACAAGAAGGGAGGCATTTCCACACTGGAGGACAAGTCCTTAGGCTGCACCCAGAAGTCGGGAAGTGCAAAGGTAAGGGGCGTGCTGCAATACGGAGAGACGGTTAAAACGCCGGGGCTGAATCTGCTCAGTGCTCCGGGAAACGATCTGGTGGCAGCCACGGCACTTGCGGCAGCGGGTGCACATATCGTCCTGTTTACCACAGGCAGGGGAACACCCTTTGCTTCCCCCGTGCCGACCATGAAAATCGCGACAAACTCCCGGCTGGCGGGAAAGAAATCCAACTGGATTGATTTCAATGCCGGCGTACTGGTGGAGGATTCGACGATGGCGGAGGAGACAGAGCGCTTCTTTAACTATGTGGTCGAGGTTGCCTCCGGCAGGAAGGTATGCAGCGAGGAAGCAGGCTTCCACGATATGGCAATCTTTAAGCAGGGTGTGACTCTGTAGGCTTTCAAGGCACTCTTGCAGCCGTATGCTACCGGCTGCGAGGGTGTTTTTGTGCTTATTGGTTTTTAAACCATGAGACTTTAAGCGTATATCATAAAGAAAGGGATCGGATAAGGATGAAGGAACAGTTAAAGAAAGCGCTGGAGGCGGCGGACAGAGGAGACATAAAACCGGTCACGGAAGCGGCAGGGTGGCTGAAGCAGCTTCCCAGAACCGAGGAGGGGCTGTTTGACATGAAGGAAGTGGACAGCAACTGCTTTGCAGCGGCAAGGTGGGTTTATCCGGTGTATGCCGCTTATGAGACGGAGTGCAACAAGGAAGCGGGATATCCGGATTTACTTGTGCAGCTGCATACGCTGGACGAAATGCAGAAGAAGGAGGGAACCCTGAAGGCAGCGGCAGCCTTCTTAGAGACCCTGATTGTCACGCTGGATTATATGACACCTCAGCTCTACGAGTACTATAGAGAGGTACAGGAGCTTTTCCGTGCGGATGTAAAGAGAGTCATTGCAGAGCATTACCGTGAGGATGCTTTCGGCGGTAAGGCGGGAAGAGCATCCGGCGAGGATGAGCGGATACGGAAGACGTTGGCTCATGCCGGTGAGACATACTGCCTGCTGGCGGAAAAATATCAGGAATATATGTAGGAGGACAACCATGGAAATCGTTTCGATAATGAATACGGCGCGGAGCGCCATTATAGAAATTCAGGATGGCGGACGTTACTATACAAAGAAGCCCTATCGCGTCTGTGTCAACGGAAAGGAGCTCCTGACGACGGAAAAGACAGTTACCTCCCTGTACGGTCTGACTCCGGACAGCCTGCAGAGGGTGGAGGTTTTCGACGGGGAGATGAAGCTTGGCGAGACGGTGCTTCGGACAGATTATGAGTTCGTGACGCTGGACGTGAGACGCTTCGGCGCGAAGGGAGACGGAGAATGGGATGATACGCCCTATATTCAGGCGGCAATTCTCTCCTGCCCTGAGAACGGACGGGTGTTGATTCCGGCTGGTGTTTACCGCATCAGCTCGCTGTTTTTGAAGAGCCATCTGCGGCTGGAGCTGGCAGAGGGAGCGGAGCTGAAGGCATTCACTGATCCTGAGAGGTTTCCGATATTACCCGGCGTGATTCAGAGCTATGATGAGACGGATCAGTATAATCTGGGCAGCTGGGAGGGAAATCCCCTAAATGCCTACAGTGCCGTCATCTGTGGCATAAATGTGGAGGATGTTGTGATTTACGGGCAGGGAACCATCAACGGCAATGCGTCTAAGCAGGACTGGTGGGGGCATAGGTACAAGGAGGTTTTCCGCCCCAGACTGTTCTTTGTCAATAACTGCAGCAGGGTGGCTCTGACGGGCGTGAAGATATGCAATTCGCCCTCCTGGACGCTGCATCCTTATTTCAGCACGGATTTAAAGCTGATTGATTTGTTTGTCCTAAATCCTGCGGACTCGCCCAACACGGACGGCTGCGACCCGGAATCGTGCAGGAACGTGGATATTCTCGGTGTGCATTTTTCCGTGGGAGATGACTGTATCGCCGTGAAGAGCGGAAAGATTTACATGGGGCGGAGATATAAAAAGCCCTCTGAGAATATCAGAATCCGCCAGTGCCTCATGGAGGACGGACACGGAGCGGTAACGCTGGGAAGTGAAATGGCGGGCGGCATCATTAACCTGACGGTGGAGGACTGCGTTTTCCGCCGGACGGACAGGGGACTGCGCATCAAGACCAGACGGGGCAGGGGAAAGGACGCAATCATAGACAATATCGTGTTCCGCAATCTGGATTTGGATCATGTGATGACACCCCTGGTGGTAAATTCCTTCTATTTCTGTGACCCGGACGGAAGAACTCCCTATGTGCAGTCCAGAGAGCTTTATCCTGTGGATGACAGGACACCCTCTATCCGGCGTATGGTTTTTGAAGATATGACGTGTACCAACTGCCATGTGGCGGCTGCCTATTTCGAGGGGCTTCCGGAGAAGAAGATAGAGGAGATTGTAATGAAGAACGTTTCCTTCAGCTATGCAGAAAATCCCAAAAGGGGAGTTCCTGCCATGTCGGAGGGAGTGCCGGAGAGCACACGGCGGGGTATTTATGCCGGAAACGTGGCAAGGCTGTGCATGGAGAATGTCAGCGTAGAGGGACAGGACGGAACGGATTATGAGTTCGCCGGAGTGGACGAGCTGGTGAAAACGCAAGAGCAGCGTTTTTCGTAATTGAATGACAATAATGAATCGGACGGAGGAATGGGTATGCAGTTAGGAATCAGACTACACGATACAAAGAAGCTTCCCTTTGAGGAGCGGATACGGGATGTACATGAGCTGGGATTTTCCTGCGGGCATCTGGCGCTGAGAAAGGTGATTGATGAATTTGCAACCACGGATGAAGCCATGACCCCGGGGCTTGCCATGTACATCAAAAACGTATTTGCGAAAAATCAGGTGGACATTGCCGTGCTGGGCTGTTATCTGAATCTGGCAAATCCAAATCAGGAGCAGCTTGCAAAAACCATGCACCGTTATATGGCACACATCCGCTTTGCCTCTCTGCTGGGCTGCGGAGTGGTGGGAACGGAGACGGGAGCACCGAACGAGGGCTATACCTTCACTCCGGAATGCCATACAGAGGAGGCGCTGGAGCTGTTTATCAACAATCTGCGACCTATTGTGAAGTACGCGGAGCAGATGGGTGTTATTTTCGCCATTGAGCCTGTTTATATGCATATTGTCAGTACTCCCGCACGTGCAAGACGGGTGCTGGACGAGATTGCTTCCCCGAATCTGCAGATAATATTCGACCCGGTCAATCTGCTTCACATTGTGAACTATCAGGACAGACAGGCGATTATTGACGAGGCAATCAGGCTGCTCGGAGAGGATATTGCCGTGGTGCACCTGAAGGATTTTCAGGTGAGGGACGGGAAGCTGATTTCCGTGGGCTGTGGTCTCGGGGAAATGGATTACACCTCCATCCTGAGATTTATCAGGACAAGAAAGCCCTATATTCATGCAACGCTGGAGAATACGACTCCGGAGAACAACCTGCAGGTGAAGGACTTTATTCTGCAGCAGTACGCCAGGTGTGAACAGGAAGCTTAAGTGTAAGCAAAGTGCCTCGCGGCGCTTGCTGCCGCTGTGAAAGGCGGAGAAATGAGGGGGAATATGTACAGGGATGGAAAAATTTATATCGGGCTGGCGGACGGCAGCCCGGTGACGATGGAGCTAAATATGTGCAACCGCCACGGACTGATTGCCGGGGCGAGCGGCACGGGAAAGACTATCACCATGAAGGCGATGGCGGAGGCGTTTTCCGATGCGGGAGTACCCGTTTTCCTCTGCGATGTAAAGGGGGACGTATCCGGCCTTGCAAGCCCCGGTGTGCAGTCTGAGAATATGGAGAAGCGCATAGATAAGTTCGGAATCAGAGACGAATTTTCCTATAAGGCTTATCCTGTATGCTTCTGGGACATCTATCAGGAGAAGGGGCATCCGGTACGCGCAACGGTGTCGGATATGGGACCGGATTTGCTGGCGCGTATTCTGGGACTGACACCTGCTCAGGAGGGCGTCTTAAACATTGTGTTCAGAATCGTGGATGACAAGGGACTGCTGCTGGTGGATTTAAAGGATTTACGGGCAGTGCTCAACTATGTAAATGAGCATAGGCTGGAGTATGTGACAACCTACGGAAGCATGTCCACCCAGTCCATCGGGGGGATTCTCCGCGCACTGCTGCCCTTGGAGAGTCAGGGGGGCGATTTGTTCTTCGGAGAACCGGCACTTGATATTTTTGACTGGATGCGAAGAGACGCCGACGGAAGAGGGATTGTAAACATCCTGCACAGTGTCCGGCTGGTACAGAATCCCACGCTGTATGCGAGCTTTCTGCTCTGGATGATGGCAGAGCTGTTTGAGAGGCTGCCGGAGGCGGGGGATTTGGATAAGCCCAAGCTTGTATTTTTCTTTGATGAGGCACATATGCTGTTCAGGGATGCACCCAAGGTGCTGGTACAGAGGATTGAGCAGGTGGTGAAGCTGATTCGTTCCAAGGGAGTGGGGGTTTACTTTGTGACCCAGAGCCCCGGGGATATTCCGGACAGTGTTCTGGCACAGCTTTCCAACCGGGTGCAGCACGCCCTGAGAGCCTATACTCCGGCGGAGCAGAAGGCAGTCCGGGTGGCGGCACAGTCCTTCCGCGAAAATCCGACATTTAAGACGGAGGATGTCATTATGGAGCTGGGAGTAGGGCACGCACTCACTTCCTTTTTGGATGCGGACGGAGTACCCGGCATCGTGCAGCAGACGGCAGTCATCTGTCCCCAGAGCCTGATGGGACCTGTGGACGAGGCAGTCCGAAAGAGACTGATGGAAGAGGACGGGATGGCGAAATACGATGAGAGCGTGGACAACTGGACGGCGTACGAGGTTCTGACGGATTTGAAGGAAGTCGAGGAACGGGAGGTGGCTCTCGCAAAGGAACGGGAGCAGCTTGCAAGGGAGCGCGAGCTCTTTGAAAAGCAGAAGGAAAAGGAGGCCTTTCTGGCGCAGAAGCAAAAGGAAAAAGAGGCTGAGGCTGCCAGAAAGAAGAAGGAAAAGGAAGAGGAGGCTGCCGCGAAGAAGAAGGAGAAGGCAGCAGAACGCAGGAAGGCGCAGATTGAACGCACCCTGATTAACACAGGGGCACAGGTACTAAAACGAGGTCTCTTCAAGACGCTGTTTAAATAAAAGGGCAGGAAAAACCGTACCCGCAGCTGTGCAGGTACGGTTTTTGCGTGTGAACCGCGCTTTGATTTAACGGAGCATGGCGGCTTCAGCCCTGTGAGTGCCCCGTAAAGGTTAAGAAAGCTCCCCGGGAATCCAGCCGTCCAATACATTTTCCATGGTGTATTCGGCAGCCTCTTCATCGGTCAGCTGATGCGAGAAGGAAGCTCTGGTACTAGGGCTTGCACCGGGACCGTAGGAGGCGTACTCGCCATAATAGAAATGTCCGTGGGTCTTGCCCCAGTCGTTCCAGCCGGCGGGGTGGATGTGAGCGCCCAGCTCACAGTGCAGATAGACGGTTTTTGCAAATTCCCGCCAGGGACGTCCCAGCATGATGGTATGGGCAGGACAATCGCTTTCCAGCCTGCAGTCCTTCAAGACATATCCGAATTTTTCGCTTTCCGGCGTAGACGCTGCGGTGACATAGCCCAACAGCTGCGAGGAGGCATCGTTTTCCCCGAAATCCCTGCCGTCAGGGAACTTGGAGAAGATGACGCAGTCTTCAAACCAGCAGACGGCACTGCCGAAGATAAAGTCTACGTCTCCCTGAATATAGCATTTCCTGTAGCAGTGTCGGCCCATGGTGCGGGGCTTGTGCTCACCGGGCCCCTTGAAACCGCCTGCCTGCATTTCCTTTAAGGGCAGCGGAGCGGTAAAGAGCGTGTCCTGACTTCCGAGGAGGGAGCAATCCTCAAAAAGGCATCTGTCGCCGTCCACGTAAAGCGCCAGTGCCTGACCGACCTGATAGCCAAAGCCGGAATCGTTTTGGAAGGTCAGATGCCTTGCAGTAAAATCATGTGTGTTGATTCGCACGGAGGCGGTGCGGAAGGTTCCGCGCTTATCGCCCTCCGGCATGATTTCGTTTGCGTAGTGTCCGTAGACAAGAACCACATCCGCTCTTGTCTCTCCCTCGCCGACGAGGGTTAAGCCGGGACGGGTGATGACAAGGCACTCGCGGTAAATGCCCTTCCCGATATGAATGACCACGGGAGCAACATCCTCCTGCGGCGCGGGATAGAGTGCTTCTGCCGACTCAAAGGGAACGCTTTCCAGCGCCTCTGAAATGGTGGAAAATCCGGGTGTTTTTCCGGGTATATTGACATAAAGATGTATTACTTCGTTTTTCATTGTCTGCTGACCCCCTTTTCGAAAAAAATTATAGCGGTTTCATATTCAAATGTCAAATTGGTGTACCCAATCATTTCCAAGCTAAGTGTTGAATCTGAGGACGAATTCTGTTACAATATACTGTAACCGCTGCCCGGCAGCGAGGAGATAGTGCCTGACAGGCAGGAGATATGTCAGGTTACGGAAAGGTATGGAAAACGAGTGAAGGCTGTTGATAAGATATTTGGGACACACAGCGAGCGGGAGCTGAAGCGAATCAGACCGCTGGTGGATAAGATTGAGGAGCTGCGCCCTGCCATGCAGGCGCTCTCTGACGAGGAGCTGAAGGCAAAAACCGCAGAATATAAGAGGCGTCTGGCAGAGGGGGAGACTCTGGATGATTTGCTGCCGGAGGCTTTTGCAACGGTGCGGGAGGCAGCGAAAAGAGTGCTGAACATGGAGCACTACAGAGTACAGCTGATAGGCGGAATTATCCTGCATCAGGGGCGAATCGCGGAGATGCGGACCGGTGAGGGTAAGACGCTGGTTTCCACTGCACCGGCATATCTGAATGCCCTGGAGGGAAAGGGCGTTCATATCGTGACGGTCAATGATTATCTGGCAAAGCGTGACGCGGAATGGATGGGGCAGGTGCATGAATTTCTCGGACTGTCCGTGGGAGTGGTGCTCAACAGCATGACAAGCGAGGAGCGGCAGAAGGCATATAACTGCGACATTACCTACGTGACGAACAATGAGCTTGGCTTTGACTACCTGCGTGATAATATGGTGATTTATAAGGAGCAGCTGGTGCTGAGGGATTTACACTTCTGTATCATCGACGAGGTGGATTCCGTGCTGATTGACGAGGCGAGAACTCCCCTGATTATTTCAGGACAGAGCGGGAAATCCACGGCGCTCTATGAGATGTGCGATTTGCTTGCCAGAAGGATGAAGCGCGGCGAGGATATGCAGGAGCTGTCCAAGATGGATGCCATCATGGGAGTAGTGCAGGAGGAGACGGGTGACTTTATCGTCAATGAAAAGGATAAGGTCATCAACCTGACGGCAGAGGGTGTGAAGAAGGTAGAGCAGTTCTTCCATATCGAGAATTATGCCGACCCGGAGAATCTGGAGATTCAGCACAACATTATTCTGGCGCTGCGCGCTCATAATCTGATGTTCAGGGATCAGGATTATGTGGTGAAGGACGACCAGGTGCTGATAGTGGATGAGTTCACGGGACGTATCATGCCGGGACGCCGCTATTCTGACGGTCTGCATCAGGCGATTGAGGCCAAGGAAAAGGTAAAGGTGAAGAGGGAGAGCAAAACCCTTGCCTCCATCACCTTCCAGAACTTCTTTAATCTGTTTCAGAAAAAGTGTGGTATGACGGGTACGGCACTGACGGAGGAGAAGGAATTCCGTGAAATTTACGGTATGGACGTGGTGGAGATTCCCACGAACCGCCCCGTCATCCGAAAGGACTTACAGGATGCCGTGTATAAGACGCGTGCGGAGAAGCTGAATGCCATCGTGGATGCGGTGGAAAAGGCGCATGCGACGGGGCAGCCGGTTCTGGTCGGCACCATTACCATCGAGGCGAGTGAGGAGCTGAGCCGGATGCTTACCAAGCGGGGAATCCAGCACAAGGTGCTGAATGCAAAGTTCCATGAGCTTGAGGCAGAGATTGTTGCAGACGCGGGTATCCACGGAGCAGTTACCATTGCAACCAATATGGCGGGACGTGGTACGGACATTAAGCTGGACGAGGAGGCGAGAGCTGCAGGCGGCCTTAAGATTATCGGTACGGAGCGCCATGAGTCCAGACGTATTGACAATCAGCTGAGAGGACGTTCCGGCCGACAGGGCGACCCGGGTGAATCCAAGTTTTACATCTCCCTGCAGGATGAGCTGATGCGGCTGTTTGGCTCGGAGAGGCTGATTTCCATGTTCAATGCGCTGGGTATTCCCGAGGGACAGGAGATTGAGCACAGGGCATTGACCAGTGCCATAGAGACCGCACAGAAGAAAATCGAGAACAATAACTTTGGAATCCGTAAGAATCTGCTGGAGTATGACCGTGTCATGAGTGAGCAGAGGGAGATTATATACGATGAGCGCCGCCGTGTCTTAAACGGGGAGAGCATGCGTGACTTCATCTATAAGATGATTACCGATATTGCTGAGAACTGTGTGGATATCAGCATTAACGAGGATGCGGTGGTTGAGGAGTGGGACTTCAACGAGCTCAACACACTGCTGATTCCGACAATCCCGCTTGAGCCTGTGACGAAGGAGCGGGTGAAGAAGCCCAGGAAGAACAGCTTAAAGCAGCAGCTGAAGGAGGAGGCCGTAAAGCTTTACGAGAGCAAGGAGGCGGAGTTCCCCAATTCCGAGGCAATCCGTGAGCTGGAGAGGGTAATCCTTCTGAAGGTTATCGACAGAAAGTGGATGGATCACATCGACGATATGGAGCAGCTGCGTCAGGGCATCGGACTGCAGGCATACGGCCAGCGCGACCCGTTGGTAGAATACAAGATAAGCGGCTATAATATGTTCGATGAGATGACCCAGAACATCAAGGAGGAGACCGTGCGTCTTTTGTTCCATATCCGTGTGGAGCAGAAGGTGGAGCGTGAGCAGGTGGCGAAGGTTACCGGAACCAATAAGGACGACAGCGTTGCCAAGACTCCCGTGAAGAGAGAGGCAACAAAGGTATATCCTAATGACCCATGTCCCTGCGGAAGCGGCAGAAAGTATAAGCAGTGCTGCGGACGCAAGGTGTGAGCAGAATGGTGTGAAGAGAAAATGAAATCTAAAAAAGAAAGAGGTGACGCGAAGTGGTAGAGCTTGACCAGATGAAAACAGAAATTCTGACCTATGAAACACCTTTAGCGGAAGTGAGGGATTCACTTTGACCTGGCTAACAAGTCAAAGCGAATAGAAGAGCTGGAAATGGAGATGGAGGCACCCGGCTTCTGGGATGACCCTGACCGCTCCAACGCAAAGATGAAGGAACTGAAAAATTTAAAGGATACCGTCGAGGAATGCAACGGGCTGTTTACACAGTACGATGACATCCTGACCCTGATTGAGATGGGCTATGAGGAAGAGGATGCTTCCATGGCGGCGGAAATCCGCAGTGAGCTGGATGACTTTATTTCCCGCTTTGAGGAGCTGAGAATCGGCACCCTGCTCTCTGGGGAATATGATAAGAACAATGCCATTCTGCGTCTGAATGCAGGCGCGGGCGGCACGGAGAGCTGTGACTGGTGCAGTATGCTCTACCGTATGTATACAAGATGGGCGGAGCGAAAGGGCTTTTCTCTGGAGGTACTGGACTATCTGGACGGCGATGAGGCGGGAATCAAATCAGTGACCTTTCAGGTCAACGGTCTGAATGCCTACGGTTATTTAAAGTCTGAGAAGGGCGTACACCGGCTTGTGCGCATTTCACCGTTTAATGCGCAGGGAAAGCGGCAGACCTCGTTTGTGTCTCTGGATGTGATGCCGGATATAGAGGAAGACCTGGACGTCGAAATTGATGAAAAGGATTTACGGATTGATACCTACCGAAGCAGCGGCGCGGGCGGGCAGCATATCAACAAAACCTCCTCGGCAATCCGCATTACGCATATTCCCACGGGAACAGTGGTGCAGTGCCAGAACGAACGAAGCCAGTTTCAGAATAAGGATAAGGCAATGCAGATGCTGAAGGCAAAGCTGTATCTGCTGAAGCAGGAGGCTAATGTGGAAAAGCTCTCCGATATTCGCGGAGAGGTCAAGGAGATTGGCTGGGGAAATCAGATTCGCTCTTATGTGCTGCAGCCTTACAAGCTGGTGAAGGATTTGCGGACTGATGTGGAGAGTGGAAACGCGGATGCGGTTTTGGATGGTGCGCTGGATTCCTTTATCAACGGCTATCTGAAGTGGATTAACACAAGAGAACACGCGGCGCAGGAGTGAGGATATGGGAATGGACAAGATAATTTTAACCGGTGACAGACCTACCGGAAGACTTCATGTAGGACACTACGCAGGCTCTTTGAGGAGGCGCGTGGAGCTGCAGAATTCGGGTGAGTACAAGAATACCTTTATTATGATTGCGGACGCGCAGGCACTGACCGACAATATTGAGAATCCGGAGAAGGTGCGGCAGAATATCATAGAGGTGGCATTGGACTATATGTCCTGCGGGCTTGACCCGGAAAAGTCCACACTGTTTATTCAGTCTCAGATTTCAGAGCTGTGCGAGCTGACCTTCTACTACATGGATTTGGTGACGGTGGCGAGGCTGCAAAGAAATCCTACCGTAAAGAACGAGATACAGATGCGGAATTTTGAAGCAAGTATTCCGGTCGGCTTTTTTACCTACCCGATTAGTCAGGCGGCAGACATCACTGCCTTTAAGGCAACTACGGTTCCGGTGGGCGGAGACCAGCTTCCGATGATAGAGCAGACAAGAGAAATAGTGCATAAGTTCAACACGGTGTATGCGCCGGTTTTAGTGGAGCCGACGGCACTTCTGCCGGAAAATGAGGCAAGTCAGAGACTGCCGGGGATTGACGGAAAGGCAAAGATGAGTAAGTCCCTCGGGAACGGTATTTATCTGGCAGACAGTGCGGACGAGGTGCGCACCAAAATCATGAGTATGTATACCGACCCGCAGCATCTGCAGGTCAGTGACCCGGGTCATCTGGAAGGAAATGCAGTGTTTACCTATCTGGATGCCTTCTGCAAGCAGGAGCATTTTGAAAGGTATCTGCCGGACTATGCAAATCTGGACGAGCTGAAGGCGCACTATCAGCGCGGCGGACTGGGAGACGTGAAGGTGAAGAAGTTCCTCAATAACGTCATGCAGGAGATGCTGGAGCCTATACGCAACCGCAGAAAGGAGCTTGAAAAGGATATACCGGCAGTGTATGAAATCCTGAAAAAGGGCAGTGACGTTGCGCGCGAGGTGGCGGCGCAGACGCTGTCCGAGGTGAAGAGCGCCATGAGAATCAATTATTTCGAGGATGCGGAGCTGATTCGGATGCAGAGCGAAAAATATGATGCCTAATGTGAAAATCCGTCGGATGGACGCCGTTCCTCCGGCGGATTGGTGTATGGAGGAATATTATGCTGAGAGTAGCGCAGGTAAGATTGAACTATGCCGTAAATCCCGTGGGAACGGGCAGAAATCTGCGGCTTAACTGGATACTGGAAAGTAATCTGGTCAATGTGAGACAGACTGCGTACAGCCTGCAGCTGTCAGAGGAGGAGAGCTTTGGGGACTGCCTGTATGAGAGCGGCTGGGTGGAGAGTGACCGCTCTGCTCAGGTAAAGCTGCCGGCGACGGACAGGCTGGAGTCCTGCAGGCGTTATTATCTGAGGGTGAAGGTGCGTGCGGCGAAGGAAGAGAGTCCTTACAGTGCTCCGGCAACCTTTGTGACGGGAATTCTGGATAACGCGGAGTGGGAGGCAGAGTTTATCACCGGAGAGCGCCCGGAGGATTGGGAGCATTCGGCGGGCAGCCTGCTGCAAAAGAAAATTCTTCTTTCCGGTGAGGTGGCGGAGGCATATGCCTGTACGACGGCGCTGGGAGTGTACCATTTTCATATCAATGGAGAGCGGGTAGGAGAGGATGAGCTGACTCCCGGATGGACCTCCTATTTAAAGCATCTCTGCTACCAGACCTACGATGTGACCGAAAAGCTGCACAAGGGAGAGAACACCCTGTCAGCTCTGCTGGGAGCAGGCTGGTATAAGGGGAAAATGGGCTTTTTGCATCTTCGCAATAACTATGGAGAGCGTACAGCCTTTCTGATGCAGCTTCTGGTGAGATACAGGGATGGCAGGATGGAGCGTTTTGTGACGGATACAAGCTGGCTGTGTGCTGAAGGGCCTGTACTGTTTTCGGAAATCTATGACGGTGAAATCTGTGACGGGAGGAAAGAGGCAGAGTGGAAAACAGAAACGGAGGCAGTTCTCTTTCCGCGCGAGGTGCTGACACCGCAGGCAGACAGCCGGGTACGCATTGTGGAGCGCATCCCTGCGCAGCGCATTTTTACAACGCCGAAGGGCGAGTGTGTGGTGGATTTTGGGCAGAATCTGACAGGCTGGCTGGAATGTACCTTCCGTGCCGGGGCGGGCGAGGAGCTGCACTATAAGTGCTTTGAGACGCTGGATGCGGAGGGAAATGTATACCTTGACAATCTTCGGACGGCAAAACAGGAGATACGCTATATCTGCAGGGGCGGTGAGGAGACCTATCATCCGCACTTTACCTTCCAGGGCTTCCGCTATGCGGTGATTTTAGAATTTCCCGGAGAAAGAACACCGGAGAGCTTTACCGCTCTGGTGGTACATACAGACATGGAACAGACAGGGCATTTTTCCTGCTCTCATCCGCTTTTAAACCGTCTCCAGCACAATATCCTCTGGAGTCTGAAGGGCAATTTCCTGGATATTCCAACGGACTGTCCCCAGCGGGATGAACGCGTGGGATGGACGGGAGATGCACAGATTTTCTGCCGCACGGCGTGCTATCTGATGAATGCGTATACCTTTTACGAGAAGTGGCTGACAGACCTTGCGGCGGATCAGACACAGGAGGGCGGAGTGCCGCATGTGGTGCCGGATATTATCAGCGGAAAGGAGCAGAATGACTGGCTGCTGTCGCAGGGAACCCATTCCGCGGCAGGCTGGGCGGATGCCGCCGTTATCAACCCGTGGGTGCTTTATCTGACTTACGGCGACACGGACATTCTTAAAAGACAGTATGGCAGCATGAAGCGCTGGATAGGCTTCATGGAGAGCCATGCACAGGATTACATCTGGAATTACAGACTTCAGTTCGGAGACTGGGTGGCGCTTGATGCAGAGGAGGGGAGCTATTATGGTGCAACGCCGAATGATTTGACCTGTACGGCTTACTTTGCCTATTCCACGGGACTTTTTGTCAAGGTGGCGACGCTGCTGGGGGAAGAAGAGGATGCCGCACGCTATAGGACGCTGTATGAAAAGATTGTGGACAAGTTCAGGCGTACCTTCTTTGCGGAGGATGGAAGAATGACGGCACAGACGCAGACAGCGCATATATTGGCGCTTTGCTTCGACCTTGTACCGCAAAAGCATCGAAAACAGACGGCGAATCGCCTGACGGAGCTTCTGGCAGAGCATGACGGGCATCTTGTCACGGGATTTTTAGGAACACCCGGCTTTTGCCGGGCGCTCAGCGATAACGGTTATGTGGACGAGGCATATGAGCTGCTCTTAAAGGAGGACTTTCCTTCCTGGCTCTATCAGGTTAAGATGGGGGCTACTACCATATGGGAGCATTGGGACGGGATGAAGCCGGACGGTACGATGTGGAGTCCGGATATGAATTCCTTTAACCATTACGCGTACGGTGCGATAGGAGACTGGCTCTACCGCGTGATTCTTGGGCTTGATACCGATGAGGAAGAGCCCGGGTACAGCTGCAGCGTCATTTCCCCGAAAACCGGGAATGTCTTGAGCTGGGCTGAAGGCTCCTACCAGAGTGTTTACGGGACAATCGGGGTACGTTGGGAGCGCCATCCGGCATCGGAGGGGACGTGTGAGATTGAGCTGACGGTAAGAGTGCCGGAGAACACTACAGCACGCGTCTGTCTTGAGGAGGGAGCAAGGCTTTGTGAACAGGACAAGGAAGCGGAAGAAAGAGAGAAGACGCTGCAATTTCAGCAGCTTGATGGCATCCTGACGGCAAAGACCGGCTCCGGTGTCTGGAGTGTCCGCTACAGAAAGCCGGCATCCACCCCGAAAACGGAAGCAGCCGTCTGTCACGGCGCACCAAAGGCGTAGAAGAGTATGCCAAAGATGAAGCGGAGTACACCAAAGGTGTAGAGGAGCACGTCAAAGATGAAGAGGAGCACGTCAAGGTGCTGAAGAAAGGGACAGAATGAGCTACGAACAGGAAATTTTTGGTTATATCGAACAGAATATAGAAAAGGTGCTCAAGCAGCCCAGAAGCTTTATCCGTTATCCCTTTATTGACCCGGGCTCTGTCTATGACGGAAATGTCTGGGACTGGGATACCTACTGGTCCGTATACGGACTCCTGAATCTGGCAGAGCGCTTTGAAAATCCTGCCCTGAAGGAGAAAATTATAGAGCACGCAAAGGGGAATGTGCGCAACTTTATGGATCATCAGCTGCCGGATGGCTATATTCCCATGATGCTAGAGGTGGCACAGTGGCCGGAGCCGTATCTGAATATGAAGCACAAAGAGGGCGTGCTGATGAATATGCACAAGCCCTTTCTGTGCGGTCAGATTTGTGAAATTAGTGATTACACGCAGGATTACGGCTGGGCGGAGGAATATCTGCCCGGACTGCAGCGCTATTTTGAGTGCTATTACAAAAACTATTATTCCGAGCACTGCGGACTCTTTGTCTGGTGCGACGACATTATGATAGGGATGGATAATGACCCGGCATCCTTCGGCAGACCGAAATTTTCTACCGCAAACATTTTCCTGAATGCCTTTATGGTAGAAGAGCTGGCGTGCTATGGGAAGATTCTGCGCCGACTTGCACCGGAGAGGCAGGGAGACATCGAACGGCTGGAGGAAGGGAGAAGGAAGCTGATAGAAGCGATTCAGGAAGAGATGTACGACCCCAGAGACCGCTTTTTTTACTCGGTGGATGTGGACATCAGAACGAGAAAATATGACTGGTTTCATCAGGGACTCGGGGTGTTCTGGAAGACGCTTCCCATCAAAATCAGAACCTGGAGCGGATTTATTCCCATGTGGGCAGGGTTTGCCACAGGCGAGCAGGCGGAGGCGCTGGTGGAGCATTGGCGGGATGAAAAAACCTTTCACAGCGCCTACGGCATCACCACACTGGCAAAGGATGAAAAAATGTTCAATCTGTCCGCGACAAACAATCCTTCCAACTGGCTTGGCCCTGTCTGGGTGGTGGCAAACTATGTGGTGTTTAAGGGTTTTCTAAATTACGGCTTCATAGATGACGCCGAGGAGCTTTGCCGCGGTACACTGCGGCTTCTGGGAGAGGATTTGAAAAGGACGGGTTGCCTGCACGAGTATTACAGCCCCTTCGACGGATCGCCCGTGATGAACGGCGGCTTTATCAACTGGAATATTCTTGTCTGCAACATGGTGAGCGAGCTGCGGGAAAAGACGGGGCGCAGTGTATAGAATTCTTCCGAACCGGCAACAATCTCAAAAAGAAAGTACTTCTGTGTTTTGCACTGTGCCGCCGGCAGAAGGCGGCGGAATGGAGATTGGTATGAGCGGGGAGAATAAACGCCTGGGACGGGCAAGCATGAGACCGGGAGAACCGGTTTATATTTTGGACAGCGGAAGCATTGTCGGAACGAAGGAAGGGCAGGGACCTCTGGGGCTTTTGTTTGACAGGGTCGGCGAGGACGATATGTTCGGCTGCAAAACGTGGGAGGATGCGGAGAGCAGTCTGCAGAAGGAAGCGGTCGGACTGGCACTGGAAAAATCCGGGCTGAAGGCGGAGGATATCCAGCTGATGTTCGCTGGTGACCTGCTTGGTCAATCAATAGCCACATCATTTGGTATATCAACCTATCAGATACCACTACTGGGTGTATATGGGGCGTGCTCCACCTGTGGAGCAACATTGACTCTCGGGGTCATGGGGATTGCGGGCGGATTTGCCGAAAGGGTGCTCTGCGTGACCTCCAGTCATTTTGCCAGCGCGGAAAAGGAATTCCGCTTCCCGCTGGACTACGGGAGCCAGAGACCCCTTTCGGCGAGCTGGACGGTGACGGGCAGCGGTGCATTTGTGCTGGGAAACGAAAAGGCAGCAGCACAGCTTGCGGAGGGGAAAAAGCCCCGCGCAAGGATTACGGGACTTACGGTGGGAGAAATCGTGGATTACGGGCTGAAGGATTCCATGAATATGGGTGCCTGCATGGCTCCGGCAGCAGCGTCTACGCTGGAGAGGCACTTTAATGACTACAACAGTCAACCGGAAGATTACGACAAAATCATCACCGGGGATTTGGGAAAAGTGGGACAACGGGTTCTGATTGACCTGCTGCGGGATAAGTCCTACGACATTTCTGCGAAGCATATGGACTGCGGGATTGAAATATATGACGGAGACAGTCAGGATACGCATGCGGGAGGCAGCGGCTGCGGGTGCAGCGCCGCAACGCTTTCGGCGTATATCTTAAAGCAGCTCGAGGAAGGAAACTGGAAAAAGGTATTATTTCTGCCCACAGGAGCACTGCTGAGTAAAACCAGCTTCAATGAGGGAAAAAGCGTACCCGGAATAGCACATGCCCTCGTGCTTGAAGCGCTCTGACACGCGTTTTCCGTGCCTTACGGATTGGCAGTGGGTGAGTTCTTTCTGTTCTTTGTCAAATTCCTGCCGTGTTTTCTGTGAAAAATGCGAGATGGCTATTTTGCACGGATTGTTGTAAAATGAAACCATGAGCGGGCTATAAACAGCCCGAAGAGAGAAGAGAAAATGGCAGGAGGGCAAGAGAATGAAATTCAGCAACGGCTGTTGGCTGCAAAAGGAAGGCTGCGAGTGCTTTTCACCGGCGGAAATTTACTTTACACGGCTGGAGGAGGACAGGGTAACGCTCTGTGCGCCCACCGGTAAAATCCTAAGCAGGGGGGCGACACTCGGAGGGGTGAATCTGACAATTCAGATTACCGCACCCTATCCGGAGGTGCTGCGTATTCAGACCAGCCATCATATGGGACTGCAAAAGAAGGCCCCCTCCTTCGAGCTGGCAGAGCCGGCCGGGGGAATATTGCAGGCAGAGGAGACCGGGGAGCTTGTTATCGTGCGAAGCGGCAGCCTGCGTCTGGAAATCAGGAAGGATAATGCCGCCATGACCTATTACCGGGGGGAGGAGAAGCTTACCTCCAGCGGATGGCGTGATTTGGCTTACATGAAAACAGACTGGAAGGGCTTTGCCTACGATAAAGGACCGGAGGATGCCTATATGAGAGAGCAGCTCACCCTGTCTGTCGGCGAACTGATATACGGGCTGGGAGAGCGTTTTGCGGCATTTGTGCGCAACGGACAGAGCGTGGATATCTGGAATGAGGATGGCGGCACCAGCACGGAGCAGTCCTACAAAAACATTCCCTTCTATCTGTCCAATAAGGGCTATGGTGTGTTTGTCAATCACCCGGAGAGGGTATCCTTTGAGGTGGCAAGTGAGGCGGTGACAAAGGTAGAGTTTTCCGTTCCGGGGGAAAATCTGGACTTTTTCCTCATCAACGGACCATCCATGAAGGATGTGCTGATGCGCTACACGGACATCACAGGGAAGCCGTCGCTGCCTGCTCCGTGGACCTTTGGACTCTGGCTGTCTACCTCCTTTACCACAAACTATGACGAGGAGACGGTCAACAGCTTTGTGGACGGGATGCTGGAGAGGGGGATTCCGCTGTCCGTATTCCATTTTGACTGCTTTTGGATGAAGGATTTTTCGTGGTGTGACTTTGCGTGGGACAAAAGAGTATTTCCGGACCCGGTCGGAATGCTTAAGCGCCTGCATGAGAAGGGCTTAAAGATTTGTGTCTGGATTAACAGCTATGTGGGGCAGGAATCCGCTATTTTCCGGGAGGGCGTTGAGGGAGGGTACTTCCTGAAGCGGGAAAACGGTGATGTATGGCAGTGGGATATGTGGCAGCCGGGGCTGGCAATCGTGGACTTTACCAATCCTGCGGCACGGGAGTGGTACGCATCCAAGCTGGAAGCACTGATGGATATGGGAGTGGACTGCTTTAAGACGGATTTTGGCGAGAGAATCCCCACGGACTGCGTATACTTTGACGGCTCAGACCCGACAAAAATGCACAACTACTATACATATCTTTACAACAGGACGGTTTATGAGGTCATCAAAAAGAAAAAGGGAGAAGGGGAGGCTGTTCTGTTTGCGCGCTCGGCGACTGTGGGAGGACAGAAGTTCCCTGTGCATTGGGGAGGCGACTGCTGGTCGGACTACGAGTCCATGGAGGAGAGCCTGCGGGGCGGTCTGTCCCTGACCAGCTCAGGATTTGGCTTCTGGAGCCATGACATCGGCGGCTTTGAGAGTACCTCCACGCCGGATGTCTATAAGCGGTGGTGCGCCTTCGGCCTGCTCTCCACGCACTCAAGGCTGCATGGCTCGACCTCTTACCGTGTGCCGTGGGCTTACGATGAGGAGGCTGTGGAGGTAGTTCGTTTCTTTGCACGCCTGAAGGCATCGCTGATGCCTTATCTTTACCGCAACGCCATCGAGACCTCGCAAACGGGAGTTCCCATGATGCGGAGTATGGTGCTGGAATTTACGGAGGACAGAAGCTGTGCTTATCTTGCCACACAGTATATGCTTGGTGATTCCCTGCTGGTAGCACCTATCTTCAATGAGAACAGTATGGCGGAGTACTATCTGCCGGAAGGCGAGTGGACGAATTTCCTGACGGGCGAGATGCGGGAAGGCGGACGCTGGTACCGGGAGAAGCACGGTTACTTAAGCATCCCGCTGTATGTGCGTGAAAACAGCATCATAGCCGTCGGACAAAGGGAAGATAATGCAGTGTATGACTATGCAGAGGGCGTGAGCTTCCGGGTTTATGCCCTAAAGGAGGGCGGCAGTGCAGAGACGGCTGTCTATGGTGCAACGAATGAGCGGGAAGCCGCAGCGAAGGTGACAAGAGAGGGAGGACGTTACTCTGTCAGTGTGACATGCAGCAGGCAGTGCAGTGTGCGGCTGATGAATGTGGGAAACCCCGCACAGGTGACAGGAGCTGAATGGCAGCAGGCGGACGGAAAGCATGTGGAGCTGATTTTTGAGAACAGCGGTACTGCGGAGGTCGTGCTGTAGGAAACGGCTGTGGAAAATGCTTTTGCTCCCTTGAAAAGAGCAGGACGGACTGGTACAATAGAGCCGGACTCCGGGAAGGAGGAACGGAATGCGCAAAATGGAATTTAAGATGGAGAGGCAGGGACTTCTGGAGGCGGGACAAAGTATTACCGTGACGGAGGGTGTGCTTCCAAGCAATTACTATTACGTGATAGACCCGTCACTGGCGATGTCGGCGAACATCCCCTTCCGTGACAGGCTAAAAAGCAGAGAGGGCGTGGTCACGGAGGTGGTTGAGAACGCCAGAGGCTTTTATGTGACGGCGGAGTTTGACGAGCCTTCGGTGTAAGCAGTCTGGTGATGCAGGAGGGTGTGAACCGCCTCTGCGTGAGCAGCCTGTTTCGCTGGAAATGTGCACGAACCGGAAAAGAAGGGGAACATTCCCCATGAAGGTGAAAGAGAGAGGAAGATAAAGATGATGCTTAAGAAAATTGTAACTGACAAGGCTCCGGCAGCAATCGGACCGTATTCTCAGGGAATCGTCGTGAACGGAATGCTCTTTGCTTCTGGTCAGATTCCCATCAATCCTGCCACGGGAGAAATTGAGGGAGCGGACATTACGGCACAGGCAGAGCTTGTATGCAGAAATATAGGTGAGCTGCTCAAGGCAGCGGGAACCGACTACACGAGGGTGGTAAAGACGAGCTGTTTTCTGGCAGATATGGGGGATTTTGCGGCGTTCAACGAGGTGTATGCAAAGTATTTCACGGAGAAGCCGGCGAGAAGCTGCGTGGCGGTAAAGACCCTGCCGAAGAATGTGCTCTGTGAGGTGGAAGTCATTGCAGCCGTCTAAGGATAACATCGTATTGATTGGCATGCCCGGTGCGGGAAAGAGCACGGTGGGCGTTGTACTGGCAAAAAGACTGGGCTACGGCTTTGTGGATTCAGACCTTGTGATTCAGGAACGATACGGCAGACTGCTTCATGAGCTGATTGAGGAGAGAGGCGTTGAGGGCTTCTGGCAGCTGGAAAGTGATGTGAATGCGGGACTGGAGACACACGGCTGTGTGATTGCCACGGGGGGAAGTGCCGTGTACGGAGCAGAAGCCATGGAGCATCTGCGAAAAATGGGCACGGTTATCTACCTGAGAATTTCTCTGGAGGAGCTTACAAGGCGACTTGGAGATTTGAATGCAAGGGGCGTGACTCTGCGGAAAGGGCAGAGTCTTGCCGACCTGTATGAGGAGAGAATTCCTCTGTATGAGAGGTATGCCCACAGGGTTATTGACTGTGACGGCAGACAGCTTCGGGACATCGTGTGTGCCATCGACGGGGAAGAGAATCCGTGACGGGAGCTATTTGATTTCCAGGGTAAGGTATCTGCTGGCAACATAGCCCTCCGTATCCCCGTGCCGCAGCAGAACCCAGTCGTCTCCGATTAGGATGACATCTCCGGATTCTCCGGGCTGCAGGAAACCGATGATTTCTGCGTCCATAGAGGCAGCAGCGCGGATGAAGAGTCTCTGGGAGCTGTGGCTGGCAGTGTAGGTGTATGCCGTCTCGGGTGTTGCTTCCGGCAGGGAAGGCTCCGGTGTGGCGGCTTCCGGCTCTGTCTGCAGCGCCGGCAGGCTTGGCAGAGCTGCCTGCGCATCCTCTGTGCCGGAGGAATCCTGCCTGGGTCCGGAAAGGGTTGCGTTTTCCTGTACTGTGGCAGGAAAAGCAGGCTGTCTGTCCGGTAGCGCAAAACAGACCAGGCAGCCGGCAACACCCAGTGCAGTGTATAAAACGAGCAGTAAAGTCAAGGCTTTTTTTCTATACATAACATCACTTCCGTTCTCAGCGGCTGCACGCAGGCAGCTGAATGTAGATACCCATTCCGTTGCCGCTGTTGCTCTTGGCGTAAATGGTTCCGCCGTAATATTCCACGATTGCTTTCGACTGTGTCAGACCCAGACCATTGCCGCTGACGCGGTTCGAGCCCTGGTAATTCAATTCAAAAATGTGAGCTGTCTCAGCGGTGGGCAATCCCTCTCCGTTATCCTTCAGAACGATAAACAAATCGTCTCCGATGGGAGAGACGGTTATGACAAGATTCCCGTTTCGGCGCATATACTTGATGGAATTGTCGATGATATTCCGAAACAGGATGCGAAGGTAGGCTGCATCTGCCCGAACCATCAGCACGTCGTTTGCACTGGAGAGCAGCAGCTGGATGCCGGCTCTGCGGCTGAAGGGGGTCATTTCCTCCATAACGGTCTTAACAATGTCGATGATGTTGAGTGCCGTCGGGACCTCCTCCCGCGGCAGGAGATGATTCAATGCCGAGGGAGAGCTGTCGGAGGCCTGCTGTGCAAGTAAGGTGCGAAGGGAAGAGATTTCTTCCTCAAGTGCGTTATGCTTTGCGGAAAGCTGTTCCTTTTCCTCCAGCAGACCGGTTCGTTCCCTTTTCAGGGAGGCAAGCTCAGCCGTACATCGGGCAAGCTCATTAAGTCTTTCCTCAAACTGCCGTGCAGCCTCCTCGTTTTGCTTCAGGGAGGCTCTGACCATCCGTTCATGACTGACCAGAAGATAGACGGCAGAGATAATACTGTGCAGAACAAAGCAGAGAATGAGCGGAGTCCTGAAATTCATAATCAGAAAGCAGACGGTTCCCGCATAACACAGGAGAAGAACCGAAAGCAGAATCAGCTCTGCGATTGACAATTTGTCCTTGGAATCAAAATTTTTCATGAAAATGCCTTCCTTTTTATTGGCTTTATCCTGAAAAAAGTGTAGAATAAAACGAAAGGGTCGTCAAGCGGTTTTTTGGCAGGAGGACGGAAACGTGGATACAGGAAAAACAGGGGAGACCGGCGGACGGCATTCTGATGCAGAGTACTATGCCGACACCATGGAAAAGGAAAAGAGGACGGAAAGACTTTCTTCCATAAACATGGAGAAGGGGGTTATGGTCAGTGCACTGGGAGATGGGCTGAACAGGGAACGGGGCGTGTTTGACACCACGGCGCTTTTTGTGACGGGACAGGGGGAATGAGGACAGTGAAAAATCCGTCAGAAACAAGAATACTTTTGGTGGAGGATGATGAGGAACTGTCCTTCATCACGGCGATGCAGCTGAGGAGCAGAGGCTATCAGGTGGGATGCGCGCTGAGCGGGTCGGAGGCGATGGAAAAGCTGCTTTCAGAGCGGACGGATTTGATTCTGCTGGATGTCATGCTTCCGGACACGGACGGACATGAGCTCTGCCACAGGATGCGGGGCGAGGAGGGCGGCTATGGAGGTCCGATTATTTTCATGAGCTGCCTCGGGGACAGCGGAAATATCGTGGATGCTTTCCGGGAGGGCGGAAATGACTATATTGTAAAGCCTGCAAAGCTGGAAGAGCTGCTGGAGCGCATTCACACGAATCTGGAACGAAACGGCGAAAAGAAGGAGCAGGGAAGCAGACTCTGGTTTAAGCAGTTCATGATAGACACGAGGAACCGGAGTGTTTATCGTGTAAAGGACGGCATCAGCAGGGAAAAGCTGGAGCTGTCCCGAACGGAGTACGATATTCTGCTGGCGCTGGTCAGCAGACCGGATGAAATCCTTTTGTACAGGCAGATTTACAGGACGGTTTGGGGACAGGAGGATTTGGACGATGTGCGCACCCTGATGGTACATGTCTCCAATCTGCGCAGAAAGGTGGACGGAGAGCACACGGACATTATCCGGGCAATCAGGGGAGTGGGCTATCTCTTTCAGGATGTATAGCTATAGGGGGGAATACAAGAGGAAACCATGAAATTTGGATGCAGGGTTTTTAGGGGCAGGAAGGAACGCAGGAGACAGCAGGAGGAGCAGGAGCGGGAGGAGCAGCGAAGGCTTGAGGAAAAAAGCAGGGAGGTACAAAAGCTTTCCGAGGATGTTGTGTGGTTCAAGAGACTGATGGCACACAGGATTATTATGGTAAGCTGTGCGTTACCTGCTCAGAGCGCTTTACGGGGGAAAACGGCGAAATAAAGGGTGTCGTATCCGTGGATATCACCGTGCAGGATATGCTGGATGAGATTGTGGCGACCAAGGTGGGAGAGAGCGGATATGCGTTCGTGCTGGACCCGGAGCTGAATTATCTGGCGCATCCTGACTTTATGCAGGAGAATTTTCAGGGAATGCTGGATGCCCATATCGGAGGAGATAAGGATGTGCCTGCGGCAATCGGAGGAACTGCTTCGGGTATCGTGCAGACGCAGCTGGACGGCGTGGACAGCTATATCGCATATTCCACGCTACAGGAGACAGGGTGGAAGCTCTGCATCTGCATAGATGTAAATGAGGTCATTGCACCGTCAATCGCCACAAAGCAGGAGATTGACGGCATCACGGCGGATGCGCAGCAGATGGTCAGCGAGACGCTCTACAATGTCATGATACGTTTTATCATTTTCTTTGCGGTGGTGGGGATGCTTGTCATCATGATTTCCTTTGCGGTGGCAGGAACCATCACGAGACCGATTCAGAAGCTTGCGTGTAACGTGGAGAAAATCGGACAGGGAAATCTGGATGTCCGGATGGAGGTGGAATCCGGGGACGAGGTCGGAGAGCTGGCCCAGACCTTTAACCATATGCTGGAGGACTTACAGCAGTATATCAGCAATCTGTCAGAGGTGACGGCTGAGAAGGAGCGAATCGGTGCGGAGCTGGATGTGGCGACCAACATTCAGGCGAGTATGCTTCCCTGTATTTTTCCCGCCTTTCCGGAGCACAGGGAGCTTGATATTTATGCGACGATGAATCCGGCGAGGGAGGTCGGCGGAGACTTTTACGATTTCTTTCTGGTGGACTCAAAGCACCTTGCCATGGTGATGGCTGATGTATCCGGCAAGGGTGTCCCGGCGGCGCTTTTTATGGTGATTGCAAAGACCCTGATTAAGAACCGTGCCCAGTTGGGGGAGGCACCGGCGGAGGTGCTGGAGAAGGTCAACAGTCAGCTGTGTGAGAGCAATGAGGCAGATATGTTTGTGACGGTGTGGCTGGGAATTTATGAGATCCCGACGGGAAAACTCAGCTATGCCAACGCCGGACATGAGTGTCCTGCCCTGATGCGCGCCGGAGAAGACTATGAGCTGATTAAGGAGAGTCATGACTTTGTTGTCGGCGGCATGGATGGAATGACCTATACGGGGCATGAAATCACACTGCATTCGGGAGATAAGCTTTTTTTATATACGGACGGTGTGCCGGAGGCAACCAACGGGAGAGAGGAGCTGTTTGGTGAGGCGCGGATGCTGGAGGCGCTAAACCGCTGCAGGGAGCTGTCTCCGGAGGATACCCTGATTAAGGTCAGGAAGGAGATAGACGCATTCGTGGGTGAGGCAGACCAGTTCGATGACCTGACCATGCTGGCATTTGAGGTAAGGTGAAAAGTACTTTTAAGTTTCACACGGCTATTTGTGCCGGGAACGTCACAAATAAGCCCTGATGCGTATGCGCCTTCTTGCACAAAAAACGTTCTCGGAATGGAGGATTAGGATGAACGTAGTAGTAACGGATTGTGAAAATTATATGCGGCTTTTGGTGGATGGAAGAGTGGATACCAATACCAGTCCTCAGCTGCAGCAGGCAATTCTGAGTGCCTTTCAGAAGAGAAAGGACGTGGTGGTGGACTTTTTGAATGTGCCATATATTTCGAGCGCAGGGCTGAGGGCGCTGCTGATTGGACAGAAGACGGCAGCCTCAAAGGGTGGGAGCATGAAGCTGACCAACGTCTCCGAGGTGGTGATGAATATTCTGGAGCTGTCAGGCTTCAGCAAAATCCTGAAAATAGAGTAAAGGAACGCTTCGGGGAAGGCATGATACAGTTTGAGAATGTGACAAAGAAATTCCGCGATACGAGC
Source organism: uncultured Acetatifactor sp. (assembly GCA_964475665.1). Lineage (GTDB taxonomy): Bacteria > Bacillota > Clostridia > Lachnospirales > Lachnospiraceae > Acetatifactor. The sequence goes on from CAYZAU010000003.1 coordinate 103,559, forward strand.
CAGACGGCGCTTTCCTGCGTCAGCTTCCACATACTGCCCGGACAGATGGCGTTTTTGCTCGGGGAGAGCGGCTCCGGAAAAACAACGCTGATGCGTCTTCTGATGAGGGAGCTGACAGCGGATGAGGGAGCGGTGAGGGTCAACGGACAGGACATCGGAGGACTAAAAAGGGCAGGGGTTTCGGCATACCGCCGGGAAATAGGGATGATATTTCAGGATTTCAGACTGGTGGAGGAATGGACGGTCTACGAGAACGTTGCGATTGTGAAGCGTGTGGCGGGAGCGAGGGAAAGTGACATTCGGATGCAGACAGCGAGAGCGCTGCGCATGGTTGGAATGGAGACAGCCTTTTTAAGACCCGTCTCGGAGCTTTCCGGCGGGGAACGGCAGCGGGTGTGTGTGGCGAGAGCCATTGTGGGAAACCCCTGCTGTATTCTGGCAGACGAGCCGACAGGAAATCTGGCACCGAGGCAGGCAAGGGATATTATGCTGCTGCTGGAGCAGCTAAACGGGCTTGGAATCACCATGCTGGTAGCCACTCATGACAGAGCGTCAATCGCGGGAATGGGGCACAGGCAGCTGTATCTGAGAGACGGAAAACTGGACGGCGGGGAGTAACTATGGAGGATGCTATCATCAGAAAAACAATAGAGCTGGAGGCGCAGACAGCAAAGCTGGATGAGCTTCTGGAAATCATCGGGTCAGATTTGGAGAGGGCGGGCTGCCCGCCGGAAAAGCAGACAGCTGTCGCAATCTGTGCCGAGGAAATTTTCGTCAATATTGCAAGTTATGCTTACGATGGCGGGACAGGAATGGTGCGGATTGAGGAAGAGATGGGAAAGCGGTGTGTGAGACTTTGCTTTAAGGACGAGGGGCGGCAGTACAACCCGTTAAACAGGGAGGACCCTGATACCACTCTGTCTGCCGAGGAGAGGGGGGTCGGCGGTCTGGGAATTTTTATGGTAAAGAATATGGCGGATGCTGTATCATATGAATATAGGGACGGCAAAAACAGGCTGACGATGACACTTGGCTGGTGACGGCGGAGGCAGGGCAGCGGAAAGGACGGGACAGGGGAAAGCGACGATGAGCATAAACGACAGATTCAGCGCAGAATTGCGTAAGAAGCCCTTTGAGAGCTATGGGGAATACATGGATTACATTTTTGCCTGTGTGAATGCACGGCTGGCGGATTATATCCACAGTCTGATGGGAAAGTATGCGGCAGGACAGGGGCAGTACAAAAATGTAATGTATCCCGATATTGAGATTGCATACAATCTGTGCAATGATAATATCATGCGCTTTTCTGCGCAGGAGGACGGGAATGGCATTGCGGAGGAGGTGGCGCTGGAAGAGATGGATGATGAGCTGCTGAGTCTGCTGAGTGACTTCAATATGCAGGACGGCGGGGAGGAAGAGCAGCCGGAGGAGCGGTCGCAGGAGGTGGAGGAGATGCTTGCCTTCATTGACGGGCGGATGGCGCTGACGGATGGAGACAGCTATCCGTTTTATCAGCTCTGTACGAAGCAGGGCTTTGACCATTTTACAGTCTTTGCACTGGCGGGAGCGCTTCTGTCCTCCACCCAGACCAGCTATGCCTCGGTTTATCAGATTGTGAATGAAAATGTCTCCCTGACGGCACCGACGGTAGAGTCTGCCGCCAGAATGTACTTTGGGGAAAAGTTTTCCCTTGCGGAGGCATCGGGGCATATGTCGGTATGTCTGGAGAGTCTCATGCCCATCATGGATTTGCGCGTCAACGGCAATATGCCCTTTTCTACGGTCCTGACCCCGGATAAACGAATCATAGATTATCTGTTCGGGAGAAATCCCCTGCGGCTGGACGAAAACTATCAGAGATTCTTCCGTATGCTGACAGAGGAGGGCGACCTTGACCCTGTTATGGCAAACAGCACGCAGCTGGAGGCAATGGAAATTTCCTATGAGCAGGGAGTCAGGATTTTCAGCTGGTACGGTGATGAGGGGAGCGGACGGAGATTCTTCATCAGGCAGTTTTGTGCAAAAAGGGGAATACGGGCGATTACGCTTAACTGCAAAAAGCTGTTTGTATATGACTTTTCCTTTGTGGAAAAAGCACTCTGGGCGGTGCGGAGGGAGTGTATCTTTACGGATGCCTGCTGCTGCCTGAGTGAGCTGGATTTTAGGGAGGACGAGAAGGAAAAGTATATAGGATATATGGATTTGGCAGTTTCCAGACTACAGGAGCACAAAATCCTTATTTTTCTGATGAGCCGTGAAAAGCTGCCCCTAAAGAGCGTGACGGACAGGGAGTTTACGGAGCTGGAGCTTCCGACTCCCAGTAACCAGGAGAGGGAGGAATGCTGGCGGTATTTTTCAAGGGAGTACGGGCTGGACAAGGATGTGGAGCTGCCGGAGATGGCGACCAAGTTTCTGTTTACCCCCGGAAAGATTAAGGCAGCGCTGAAGCAGGCGAGAAGCTTTTCCATCATGAATCACGAGGTGCTTATCTCGAGGGCAAAGCTGTTTGAGGGCTGCTATAACCAGATGAGCTCGGAGCTGACTCAAAAGGCGACGAAGGTAAAGGCAAACTTCGGCTTTGAGGACATTGTCATGAATGCAAGCCAGCGCGAAACGCTGGAACACGCCATCGATCAGATGAACTTCCGCAAGCAGGTCTACGACAACTGGAACTATACCAAGAAGTATCCCTATGGAAGGGGGCTTTCGATTCTGCTGTTTGGCGCTCCCGGTACGGGAAAGTCCATGTGTGCACAGGTTATCGCTCATGAGCTGAATCTGGAGCTTTACCGCGTGGATTTGTCCAAGGTTATCGACAAATACGTGGGTGAGACGGAGAAGTCCATCTCCATGATTTTCAGGGAGGCAAAAAAGTGTAATGTGGTGCTCTTCTTCGATGAGTGCGATACCCTGTTTGCAAAGCGCTCGGACGACGGAGGCTCGAATCAGGCATCCAACAACAATAAGACGGCACTGCTCTTGCAGGAGGTGGAGGCATATGACGGTGTTTCCGTGCTTGCCACAAACTACAAGCACAATATCGACCCGGCATTCTTCAGACGTATGAAATACATTGTGGAATTTCAGTTCCCGGATGCAGACACGCGTGAGATGCTGTGGAGAACCACAATCCCGAAGGGAACGCCGTTAGCGGACGACGTGGATATCCGCTTCCTCGCGGAGCGGTTTGAGTTTGTCGGCGGTAATATCAAGAACTGCATTCTGAATGCCGCTTTTCTGGCGGCTGCGGACGGGGATGGAAGGACGGTTGGCATGAAGCATTATCTCATGGCAATCAAGTATGAGTTTGTGAAGACGGGAAAGGTCTTTACCAGAGCTGACTTTGAGCCTTACGCCTATATGGTGGGGCTTGGCGATAAGGAGGATGACTGACGGCTGCGTACTCTGAATGCAGGCGCGGGAGGAAATAAAGCAGTATTGGAGGAGAAAAATGGAGAGATATTCATTGCTACGGGCGCAGGAGGCAGCTGATTACACCCACATGGTTCCGAAGTGGCTGCTGGAGGAGTGGAGAACGAAGGAGCAGGTGCAGCTTTGGGGGATGTCCGAGGATGGAGCTGCCTGCGGTGTGGCTCTGCTGCGCAGCGAGGAGGGCACGGTGACCCTTCTGTATCTGTATCTGACAGAAGAATGCAGAGGGGAAGGAAGGGGAACAAAATTTTTTGCTGAGCTGCTGTTTCGCGCCTATCATTCTGGGGCAGGGATCTTTCAGGTCAGATATATTCCCGGTGACTATCCGAAGCTGGAAAGACTTCTTGACGGCTACCCGTTTGTGGAGCAGGAGGAAATGCTGGGCGTCTTTAACTGCAAGCTGGGTGAGCTGGCGGGAAATAGGTATCTGAAGGGCTCCTACGGCAGCGTCAGGGCACTTTCCCGGTGCACGGAGGAGGGGCTTAGGCTTTTGTATCAGGAGATTGCTAAGAAGGGTGAGGCACTCGTAGAGATGCCAATCAGGAGGGAGGACTATCTTGCGGACTGCTCTGCCGTGGTGCTGGAAAAGGGAAAGCCGGCGGGACTTTTACTGGTCAGGGAGGGAAAGAACGGGGAGATGGAAATACCGCTTCTGGTAAACCTTTCGGGAAATGTCGCAGCACCGGTGGAGATGATTCGCTTTGCCGTGCAGACGGGCAGCAGAAAATATGCGCCGGAGACGGTGTGTCGTTTTGCGGTAATCAGTGAGGGACTGATGCAGGTGCTGGAAAAAATGGAGCTTGCCGGGGCAAAAAGGAGACGGCTGGGCAGCTTAAGATTATCTTATTTTACCCGCTACGAAAGAGCAGCTGAGCGTTACATAAAAGGGGAAACGAATAACGTATAGGAACGGATTTTTCAAAATATGCAAAGGAAGGAAAGGGGAGGAAAAGAGAGCATATGGACGAAAAATTTCAGATGAAAAACAGTATGTCGGATGAGGAGTTTCGGCTCTTTACGCAGGAAAGACTCCACAGGGAGCAGTCCGTGAATGAATTCATGGAGCGGAGAGAGAGCGTTTTACAGATGGATGCGGCAGAGCTGCATACGCACTATGGAAGGAAGGAGCAGGAGAGAAAGCTAGAGCCTGTGTCAGATATGCCTGAGCAGAATGTGGACGAGAAGGAGTCGAAGCGTCTGAAACGGGAAAAGACGGATTTCCTGAAACAGGCGCAGCAGGTGCAGAAGCAGCGCAGAGAGGGTGAAGCACAACAGCAGACGCAGACTGAAGAATACAGACAATGGGGAATCCACAACCGCCATGCGAGGAAAATGTTCGGTCAGGTGCTTGACCCACAGCTGTTTGAGCCAAGGTATGTTATGAGTAATCTCGCAGAGACAATGAAAACGCTGGATGAATGGGGCAGGCACATCGGGCTGTTTCTGCAGGAGGGAAAAGCGGAGGATGGACAGCCGCTATGGAAGGAAGAAAAGCAGGATTTACCGAGAGACGTACAGATACGGCTCGAGCTGATGCAGACTCAGTATCGGAAGGGGATGCAGGCACTTAAGACGGCACTGGCGGCGCTGGGTTATGAATACCGTGACGGTGAGAAGGAATTTGAGGTTGTCAGGATAAAGCTGAGCGAGGACGAAAAGCAGAGAGCACTGGAGGAAAACAGGGCGCTGCGAAAGGAGCTTGCCAAGGAAGGGGCAGAGCTGGATGAAATCGTGGCGGGGCGTGTCTTGGAAGAGTTTGTCGGGAAGCAGAGCGACTTTTTCCATGATGCACGGGAAGGAATGCACGGTACCGAGGACTACGGCTTCCTTGAGACGAAGCGCTTAAGCAGTGAGGAACAGTATCAGAAGCTCAAGTCGTTGAAGGAGCTTTTGGAGGAAAATTCCGATTCTGCGGAATACAGGGAGAACGAAGCGGTACTGAAGAAAATGTATCAGGAGTACTTCCGGCTGGCGGAGGCAGTGGGGGAACAGTATCAGTTTCTGGAAAGCTACGACTACAACGACAGGGAATTAAGTAAGTATCTGTCGCTGAACGGCGTGCAGAACATTGCGAACAGGGTTCTGGAAGAAAAGTGGGAAAAAATGTCTGCTTTCAGCGTACAGGCGGAAGCCGTGGAAGCGGGAATCCGCTATCTTCTGAAGCTGCCGGGAAGCGGACTGACGGAAAAACAGTCCCTGCTTTTGAAGGATTATATTCCGCTGAAGCAGGAGACCTATCAGAGGCAGCGCGAGGAGACCGGGCAGCGTGCGATGAATTATGTGCTTAGGGAGAGACAGGTACGCCGCGGAGCGTCTGCCGAAGCAGCACCGGAGACCTCGGACCATATGAAGGAAGCCTGTCTGGATTACGTGAAGCAGGTTAAAAATACGGATATCTCCCTGTTAAGCGGGTGCAGTGCGGAGGAGCTGATGGAAAGGGCGGAGGAGCTGCAGGAGCTTTCGCTGACAGGAGTACTGCTTGCGGAGCAGCTTAAGCAGGCTGACCTTTCGGAGCTGTTGGGACGGGAAGAGGACAGGGCGCTTTTTGAAATGAAGCGCAGGCTGATAGGAGCTTATGCGGACAAGGCAAGGGCGTTCATCCTGATGCAGGCGTACCGTCAGGGCAATCTGAGGGAGGAGTACTTTCACCGCGAGGAGGCAGACAGACTCTATGAGGAGCTGGGACAGAAGAAAACGGAGTCTCTCAGCCAGGAGCAGCTGATGATTTTTGTGAAAAGACTGTTGGAAAAGGCAGCCGCAGAGCAGGACAGTGCAAGAGCCTCTTATTACGCGACAAAAGAGGTCAGGGAGGCTTATCGGGGAAGGGAAGACAGGGGAAGAGAGTCGGCGGCTGAAGCAGCCTACCGCGAGGAGAGCAAGAGAGAGCCTGAGGCTTACCGGGAGAAGATTAGAGCGCATTATGAAATGCTGGAGGAAAAGTTCCGTCACAGGCTGCCTTCCCCGGAATATATCGAGGAAAACGAAGAACAGCTGACGGAATGGCTCTCCCATGCAGTGACAGACGCAGAGCTGCTGGACGGAATGCTGGGAGAGATAAATCTGGAAGAACCGCAGAATTTAAGACTGTACCATCTGGTCAGCACCTATGCGGGTATGGCGGTATACATACAGCAGCTTCACAGGCAGGTGGCAGCAGGCGCTGATTACTGGACGGCGGCAGAGAAGGCAGAAGAGGCGATGAAGTCCGTAAACGGGGAAGCCGTTCGCTATCTGGAAGGTATACAGGACGGTATGCAGAGTATTCCTGCTGAAACGGAGAGCTTTCGACAGCTTGCAGAGGAGGCGGAAGGGATTCTGCAGAAGGATACTTCTCAAAAGCTGGGCTTTATGCAGCGTGCGGCAGCGCTGGCGAAGTATATCAGGCAGCACGGTGAGCTGTCGTCGCCGTCCCTGAAGCAGTTTAAGTGCTGGCTTATGGTCGTGCGGGAGAAGCTGGCTCCGATTGCGGAGGAGCTGTTTCACAGTAAGGAGCAGCCTGAAGGGGACGCAGGGCTGGATGCGGCGGAGCTTCTGGAGCAGCTGAACGAGCAGCCGCTGACGGAGGAAATGCTGGCACCTGAGTATGTGGAGGAGCATATGCAGGAGCTGCTTGTGCTGTTTGGGCTCATGAACCGGTACAGGGAGCAGATGAGGGGCTACTATGCCGAGCAGAAGGTTTACAGCGATACCATCCGGGAAAATAAGGAGCTGCTGAAGGCGTACTACAAGAGACAGAACGAAACCATGGATGCGCCGGATGAAGCGCTGGAGCAGCGCCTGAAGCAGAACATAGAGGTGGCAGAGACAGCAAAGGAGGCATTGGAAGCGAAAGTTCCGGCGGAAGCCAGAAACCGTTGGGAGAGACGGGAGGATGCCTTTAAGGCATACCGTTCTTACGTGATAAAGTATGTGCAGGAGCTTGGCGTGGGCGAGAAAAAGGGTGAATACCTGACTGACGAGGCGCAACAGCGGCAGCAGCAAATGCAGCAGGACAGGAAAAGGGTGCTGGAGCTGCTGGGCGGCTTTGGCACGGATGCAGAGCTGCTTCAGACGCTGGCGGCAGACGCGGCGGCATTTAACGGGGACGCCGCACAGTCCCTCATGGCGGCAGGAGAGCAGCTGAACAGCCTGAAGCAGCAGCTGATTGAGCCTGCACTTAACCTTACCGACCGGGATGTCAGGATAAGGGCAATCCGGATGGCGGAGGAGTTCTGCGCAGAGATGGAAAAGCAGCTCTCGGACGCACAGGCGGCGCTTTCTGCCATGAAAAGGCAGGACGGTACGCAGGAGGTTCTCGACAAAATTCAGGAGCTTCGGGAAAGAACGGCAGAAAGAAGGGAGAATCTGCGAAAAGGCGCAGCGTATGCGGAATGGGCGGAGAAGCTGAGGGAAAGCCTGCGGGAGGAGCGGCAGAACAGACCGGATACCGTGCAGGAGGAGTACGACGACATCGCAATCATGCCGCACACGATGCGGGAATATCTGGCGGGAGTCAGGGTAATCGCATCGGACTTGAGCAAGCTGAGGCTGCAGGAGATTGATGCCCTTGAGGAGTATTCCAAGGGAGAACAGTCGGCAGAAGAGAAGCAGAAAAAGAAAAATGCGTCGCCCTCTGACACGAAGCCAAAGTACCAGAATATCAACAACTCCTTAAGAAATCTGGATACCCTGAATGCTGAATATGAGTATATCTTAAAGTTCCTGCGGGAAGCCTTTGCTCATGCAAGGCTGCCGGAGAATATGACCCTGTACCGGGGAACTGCGCGAGTCGGGCTTGGAAAAGAGCTGATGGACATCAAAGACCCGCAGGAGCTCGTTGGAAAAACCTTCCGGGAGCCTGCCTTCATGAGCACCTCTGCAAGCAAAAGGTCAGCCTCCGTCTTTTATGATGAACAGGCGATGAAGCCCGGCGGAGCGGAAAGTGCAATCATACTGGAAATTGAGACAGAGGCAGGCGCAAGGGCACTTGACATTTCCGCGACCAGCAAGTTTAAGGGAGAACAGGAAATCCTGTTTGATGCAGGTCAGACCATGCTTATCACGGGCTATCGCGAGGAAGTGGGAGAGCTTATGGGCAAACAGGTGAAAAGACCGATTCTGACCGTAAAAATCCTGCAGGAGGATTAGGGTGAAGAGATGGATTATATATTGAAAAATCAGCAGGATATGACAGAGGAGGAGCTGCAGCGCTTTACCATGAGGAGCGTACAACAGCAGCAGACACAGGAAGAGCTGTCCGAACACAGAAAAGCTGTTTTCAAAATGGATGCAGATCAGCTGCGGAAGCAGTATGGAGAAGCGAGCGAGAAGAAAAAGCAGCCGGCAGACATTCCCGAGCAAAAGGCGGATGAGAAGGAATCAAAGCGGGCAAGGAGAGAACAGAAAACCTTAGAAAGGCAGATACAGCGTTCGCAAGCCGGCAGGCAAAAGGCAAAGCCGCAGCTTGCCCGGAGAAGAGCCACTCTGCTGCAGACAGGGAAGCCGGATGTGGCGGCAGAGGAAATGTTTTCCCGGACATTGTACGCGGAGATGTTTGAACTGAAGAATGTGCGGGAAAATTATGCAGAGCTTCGGGAAACACTGGACGGCTGGAGAGAGCATCTCCTTTTGTTTGAGGGCGAAGCGGAAAAGGAATGCCTGACGGAGGATAAAAGACTGCGCCTCTCCTATATGAGTGCTATGTATGTACAGGGGGAGGAAGCCCTGAAGGAGGCACTGCTGGCGCTGGGCTATCAGTGCGTGAACGGAGAGAACGGAAGTAAGATGGTCAGCGTAAGCCTCAGCGAGGAAGAAAAAAACAGGGCGCTGGAGAGAAATGCCGCCTTCCGTGCCCGGCTTGCCGAAAATGAAAATCCTGACGAAAGAGTGGCGACCGATATCCTCAAAATTGCGAGGCAGAAGGCAGAGGGGAAATATCAGGCGGAGCGTGCCCGGCATGACACGATTGCGTCAGCCCATCTGAGTGCTTCGGAGCAATATGAGAAGCTGCAGGAAATAGAGCAGCTTTTGCAGAGCCATACCACTGCTGATCCGGTGAGAAGGGAAGCAGTGGAAAAGCTGACGGATGAGCTGCGCCGTCTGCTGGAGGCAATAGGAGAAGAGTATGCGTACTGTGACAGCTTTAGCGAGCTTGAGGAAAAGGAAAGGTATCTGAGCCTGGAGAAGGTCAGAGACAGTCTGGATGCCTGTCTGTCCAGGAGACAGAAAGCACAGGAGGTGCTTTGGAAGAGAGTAGAGGCTGTGGAGGCCGGAATAAGGTATCTCCTTCAGGCGGATGGAGTGATGCCGACAACGGAGCAGTTCCTTCTGCTCGAGAACTTTATGCCGCAGCAGCTGGACGTTTACCGACAGCTGCGGGAGCAGACAAAGCAGCAGACACTCTCCCTGATGGATGCCCGCCGGGAAAGCGGGGAAAACGCTCAGGGCAAGGGAAGCGTGTGGGCAGACGAGAGGGAAGTAAAGGAAGAATTTCAAAATTATATGGAAAGGGTCGAAGACCTGGATTTTGCGGCATTGCAGGATTTTTCAACGGTAGACCATGCGAAGGCAGGAGAATTGCAGGAGCTGGCAGTTATCGGCGAGAGGATGGCGAAGGCGAGAAAGAAATTCCCCGCGCTGGACGGATTGCTGCACGACGTGGCAGCGTTCAACCTGAAAACCGGAGCGGTAGCAGCGCTTGCAAGGTGTACAAGAGCCTTTCAGCTGATGAATGCCTATTGGATGGGAGTTCTGAGGGAGGACTGCTTTTTTAAGGAGGAGCTTGAGGAGCACCATCAGGAGGGAGGGCAGGGAACGCTGCCTTTCACGGAAGAGCGGCTGCTGCTGATGGCAAAGGAAATGATGGAAAAGGGGCTGGCAGCATACGATGTCGCTGTCAGAAAGTATGAAAGTGAGGAAATGCCGCGGCAGATTAACAGTCACGCTGACGCGAACACCTATGCCATCCATGAAGCCTGTCGGAAAGCCTGCAGCAGTATGCAGGAGTATGACATACGGGTGCTTGCCGGACGTCTCAGCAGCTGGAGGCTGACAGAGGAAATGCTGGAGCCGGAATATATGCTGGAGCATATGGAGGAAATCGTCAGCTTTGTTCGTGACGTGAATCTGTACACAGGCTTTATGGCGATGAATCCCATGCAGGAGGGACTGATTCCGCAGGAACAGAGAACGAGCTGGCAGCGAAAGGAGGATGCATATAGAAAGTACTATTTTTATCTGATGAAATTTACCCGCAGCCACGGGGTGGATATGCTCAGCGGCAGCTATCTGCAGCAGTGGGAATATGAGTCGGAAAGCGAAAGCACTGAGGAATGGCTTGCACGTGATAAGGAAACGATATATGAGCTTATCGGAGGCTTCGGAAATTATGCAAATCGTCTGCAGAAGCTGCAGGAGGCAGCGGGTAGTGCAGAGAAGCTGAAAAAGACACAAAGGGCAGATATTCAAAGCTCACTGCAGGAGCTGAGCAGGAAGATGAAGAGCCTGACGGATTACTTAAGCCGCCCCTTCGCGGTGCAGGACAGGGAAGGACGGCAGGAGTGCTTTCAGGAAGTAAAGCAGATGATTGCCGGGATTAAAACCGATGTGGATGCGCTCAAAGGAAGGGTAGAAGAGATTTCCGCAAGAAGAATGAAAAGGGGCTATCCGAAGGAAGAGTCTGATGAGACTGAGCCTATAGAGCTGCTTCTCTCAAATCTTGGGGAAATGTCAGAGGCTTTTGCGGAAAATAAGGAGAACGAAGAGGAGGCAAGGGCGCTGCTGGAGCAATGCACGGATGATATTTCCTTCGCTCTTCGCAAAATACTGACGGGAACCCCGAAGGGGATTCAGAATATAGAGGCTGAGGTGGAGGGGGAGCTTCAATGGGCGGTCAGAGCCTATACGGGAGATTTCTATTACCAGAATATTAACAATTATCTGCGGGGATTGGAGGAATTGGATCCCAGCTGTGAGGGTGTACTGGCAATACTGAGGTCAATCCTGAAAAAGGCAGAGCTTCCGGAGAGTATGACTCTGTACAGAGGTATGCAAAAAAGTGCCCTGAATAAATTGCTGCAAAGCTATCCCAATGTGCAGGAGCTTGTCGGAAAGACGCTTGCAGAGCCGGCATTTATGAGTACAAGCAGCGATTTAGGGGTTGCCCAGCACTTTTCTCAGGAGGGTGTTATACTGGTGATAGAGGCACCAAAGGGGGCAAAGGCGATAGATATTTCTGCACTGAGCGAATACAACGACGAGTCAGAGTATCTGTTTGACACGGGGCAGGAGATGCTGATTACGCAAGTAGAGGAAAATGAGGCAGACGGCAGACTATATCTGTATACAATGTTGATGTAAAGGCGGTGAAGCAATGGGAGATAAGGTAAAACAGAGCTCAATCATAAGCCGCTGGGAGGCTGATTCCCGGGCATATGAGAGGGGAGAGGGAATGCGCTGGCAGGCTCCGCAGTGCGAGACCTGCGGCAATTATGTGGAGGGAGATGCCCTGCACTGTAAAAGCTATGTGCACGAAAACAAACCGAGGTATGTACTGCTTTCGCAGAAGGAATGTCCTATGTATGTCAGTGCCACTCACCTTATGATGACAGTGCAGGGAGAAAGGCAGGAGAAGCTCTACGGCGGACTGTTCGGCTTTTGCGTGGGGGATGCTCTGGGAGTTCCGGCAGAGTTTTCCACGAGAGAGGAGCGGGAGCAGGATCCGGTAAGGGAGCTGAGGGCGTATGGAACCTATCATCAGCCCTTTGGAACATGGTCAGATGATACCTCGCTGACCCTGTGTCTGGTGGATGCCGTTAACAGAGGATTTTCCCTGCAGACGCTGGCTCAGAATTTTGTCAGCTTTTATGAGGAAGCCGCCTTCACACCTCACGGTGAGGTCTTTGATATAGGCAGCTCCACAAGGGAGGCAATTACAAAAATGAGCAGGGGCTGGGAGATGTCCGAGTGCGGTGGAAGGACAGAGACGGATAACGGAAACGGAAGTCTGATGCGGGTTCTGCCCCTTGCCTTCTGCGGACAGGAGACGGAGGAAAGAGAGCGAATCCGGCTGATTGAGAATGTATCCTCCTTAACTCACGGACATGACCGCTCAAGGCTTGCCTGTATTTTTTATGTGGAATTTGCGCGCTGTCTGCTGAGAGGCTGTCAAAAACAGAAGGCTTTGGATGACACGATAGACTTTATCAGAAACAACTGCAGCGACACCTATGCAGGGGAGTTAAAGAATTTCAGCAGGATACTGAGCAAGGAGCTTCTTGATACCGATGAGAGGGAAATAAAATCCAGCGGGTATGTGCTGGATACCCTGGAGGCGGCATTGTGGGTGTTTTTTCGGGAAAATGATTACAGAGAAACGGTTCTTCGAGCGGTCAATCTCGGCGGGGATACAGATACCATCGCAGCCATTGCGGGCGGCATTGCGGGAATTTATTACGGTGTGGGTGATATTCCCCGAAACTGGCTCGAGAATCTTGCCCGGAAGGAGGAGCTGTACAGAATGTTTGAACAATTCTGCCGCGTGACCGAGGAAGGCGTATAAAAATTCTGTTTCGGTGCACACTACCTCAAAAAAGTGAAAAAGGAGTGCGCCGAAGATGGATTATGTCAATGCCTTTTGGGTGGGAGGGCTGATATGTGCCCTTGTACAGATTCTGATGGAAAAGACGAAGCTCATGCCGGGACGTATCATGGTGCTGCTGGTTGTCACGGGAGCAGTTATCAGTATGCTCGGCTGGTACGAGCCATTTCAGGAATATGCGGGAGCGGGAGCAGGCGTACCGCTTCTGGGCTTCGGAAATGTCTTGATGAAGGGGGTCAGGGAAGCGGTAAAGGAGCAGGGCTTTCTGGGGCTTTTTTCAGGCGGCTTTCGCGCGGGAGCGGTGGGAACTGCTGCTGCACTGATTTTCGGATACCTTGCCAGCCTGATTTTCAAGCCGAAGATGAAGGGCTGACGGAAGGCGTGCCGCCCGCTCAGAGCTGCTCGTAGCCGATACCCTTCTGCTCCAGAAACTGACAGAGAGCCTTGTCCCAGATGCGGTCAGGCTCCTTGGAGGGGACGAAGGTATAAAAGGAGGTTGCCGTGGTGAGAACCGTCCTTGTGCCGTCGTAACGGATATTCAGAACCAGAGCCCGCACCCGGGAGGGCTCTACCTCACAGCCGCGGCTTTCCAGAAGAGCCGCGGTTTTTTCCGGCATCAGATGAAGGGCAAAGCGGAAAAAGAGGGGAGTGCGTTTTCCCTTTATCAGGTCAAAGCAGAGACCGCGCAGCTCGCCCCAGGGTCGAAAATCCAGTTCAGAGGCGGCAAAATCCTGATTGACATGACCGTCTATGGTGAAAATGTTGGCGGTACTGATGACAGCCTCCTCCAAAAGAAAGCTGTCGAAGGCATCAGCTGCCAACAGCTGATTCATAAATTGTTTTGTGGATGTAATCTCCAGTGCCAGCATAAGGAAGCTCCTTTCCCTTTCTCGTGATACAGACCGGGCAGGCTGTATGGACTGATTATAGCAAAGTGTGAGAGAACGGTCAATTTGGAATCCGACGGGGAAAGTCTGAAAACTTTCTAAAAAATGCAGCCGTGCACTTTACACGGGTATTTTCAAATGCTATCATAAGTGGTAATTAAAACCGCGATATTTAATTTTGAAAGCCAGCTGGCGGAAAGTGGAGAAAAGAGGATGAGCTATAAGATTGTTGTGGACAGCTGCTGTGAGCTGCCGGAGACACTGCTAAAAGACAAAAGGTTTGAGAGGGTGCCTTTAAACCTGGAGGTCGGGGACTACCACATACCGGACGATGAAAATTTTAATCAGGCGGAGTTTTTGCGGAAGGTGGCGGAGTGCCCGAAATGTCCAAAATCCTCATGCCCCTCCCCGGAGCGCTTTATGGAAGCGTATCACACGGAGGCGGAGCACGTCTACTGTGTGACTCTCTCGTCACCGTTAAGCGGAAGCTATAACAGCGCTGTGCTGGCGAAGGAGCTGTATCAGGAGAAATATGGTGAGAAGCAGATACACGTGGTGGATTCCCACTCTGCCAGCGGCGGTGAGACCCAGCTGGCGCTGAGGCTGATGGATTTGGAGGAGGGAGGGCTTCCCTTCGAGGAAATTGTCAGGGAAATTGAAAGCTACCGTGATGCGATGCAGACGTATTTTGTGCTGGATAATCTGGAGACCCTAAGAAAGAACGGGCGGCTGAGCGGGGTCAGGGCGCTGGTGGCATCCACGCTGAATATCAAGCCGGTCATGGGCGGTGACAGGGGAGAAATTGTCCAGAGAAGCCAGACCATCGGAATGAAAAAGGCGATGAGCAGGCTGGCTGAAATGGTGGCATCGGAGGTGTCGCAGCCGGAAAAGAGGCGACTGATTATCACACACTGCAACGCCGCGGCGCGTGCGGAGCAGATTAAGAAGCTGATTCTGGAGAAGGTATCCTTTCGGGAGTGCATTATCATGGATACGCGCGGAATCAGCAGTATGTATGCCAATGACGGGGGCTTTATTGTGACGGCATAGGAGAAGCGCGGGCGAAGACGGTGGAGAAAGGACATTCCCTGCGAATGGGATGCGGAACATTAAGAACGGTGAAAGTGGAGCTGACAGATGGAAAAATGGTACGTGGCGGCGAAGAAGGCTGATTTTGACGGCTGGGCAGAAAAATTTCATATCAGCCCCGTTCTGGCACGGATTTTGCGAAACCGCGACCTGACTGAGGAGAAAGAGGTAGAGCGCTTTCTGTACGGTACACCGGAGGACTGCCATTCCCCGTTTCTGTTAAAGGACATGGAAAAGGCGGTCGGTCTGCTGACGGAGGCTCTCGGGCAGGGCGTTCCCCTGCGGGTCATCGGGGACTATGATGTGGACGGCATCTGCTCCTCCTACATATTGACGAAGGGACTCAGCCTTCTGGGGGCACGGGTGGATACGGCGATTCCCCATCGGATTCATGACGGCTACGGGCTGAATGACAGCCTGATAGAGGAGGCAGCCGGAGACGGAATCGGTATGATTGTGACCTGTGACAACGGAATTGCGGCAGCGGCACAGATTGAACGTGCAAACAGCCTCGGCATCAGAGTGATTGTCACGGATCATCATGAGGTTCCCTTTGCCTGGGAGATAAATGAGCAGGGGAGTAAGGTGCGCAGGGAGCTGCTGCCGCCGGCACTTGCAGTGATAGACCCAAAGCAGGAGAGGTGCAGTTATCCGTATAAGGGTATCTGCGGCGGCGTGGTGGCATATAAGCTGCTGGAGGCGCTGGCAGCACGCACGGGAAATGAAGCCCTGCGGGCGGCGATGGAGGAATTTTTGGAGTTTGCCGCGCTGGCGACGGTGTGTGACGTGATGGAGCTGAAGGATGAAAACCGCATTCTGGTGAAGGAGGGACTTAGGCGTCTGCGAAGAACCCAAAATCCGGGGCTGCGGGCACTGATGGAGGTAAACAGGATAGAGCCGGAAAAGCTGAATGCATATCATCTCGGCTTTGTCATCGGTCCCTGCCTCAATGCGACGGGGAGACTGGATACCGCAGTGCGGGCGCTGGAGCTTTTGCAGAGCACGACAAGGGCAGATGCCATGAGTGTGGCGGCAGAGCTGAAGGCACTCAATGACAGCAGAAAGAATCTGACCGCACAGGGGGTGGAAGAGGCACTTGCCTATGTGGAGAGCCATCATATGGAGCGTGATAAGGTGATGCTCATTTTTCTGCCCGAGGTGCATGAGAGTCTGGCGGGTATCATTGCGGGACGCGTTCGGGAAAAATACAATCATCCGGTCTTTATCCTGACGAGGAGCGGGGAAGGCGTAAAGGGCTCCGGCCGCTCTGTGGAGGGGTATCATATGTATGAGGCGATGACACGGGTTGGAAAGTACTTCACGAAATTCGGCGGTCATGCCATGGCGGCGGGACTCTCTATGCGCGAGGAGGACATTTGTCCCTTAAGGCAGGCACTGAATGCGGACTGCGAGCTGACGGAGGAGGACTTCATACCCAAGGTGCATATTGATGTACCGATGCCGCTGGATTATGCGGGAGAACAGCTTGCCGATGAGCTGGAGCTTTTGGAGCCCTTCGGTGTGGGGAATCCGCGCCCGCTGTTTGCACAGAAGGAGCTTCTTTTCCTTGCCGGTTACAGGATGGGGGCGAATAAAGCCTGTGCGCGCTTCCGCGTGCGAACACCGGCGGGAAACAGCAGGCAGCTGGTTTACTTTGGGGATTTGGAGGCGTTTGGAGCTTTTCTGAGGGAAAAATACGGGCAGGACAGCGAGGAGAGGCTGTATGCAGGAAGAGGAGAGTTCGCCGTGTCCGTGGTGTATCAGCTGGGGAAAAACACCTATCGGGGCAGGACGGAGCTACAGTACGTGATGCAGTATTACTGCCAGTGCGAAAAGAAAATGGGAGATTGAAATGATTTTGACGGTCAGCTTAAATCCGGCAGTGGATAAAATATGTGAGGCAGAGAGCGTGCAGGCAGGAGCCGTCAACCGTCTGCGGAGCGTGGTGAGCGTGGCGGGCGGCAAGGGGATTAACGTGACAAAAATCCTGCGGCAGTTTCATATGCCTGTGATGGCACTCGGATTTCTGGGCGGCTCCGGTGGAAGGCTGATTGCGGAGGCAATGGAGAAGCTTGGTGCGGAGTGCCATTTTACGAAAATCAAGGGCGAGACCAGAACGAACGTGAATATTCTTGCCGCAGACGGCAGCGTGACGGAGCTGCTGGAGCCGGGACCGGTCATTGACGCAAAGGAGCTGGAGGAGTTTGAAAAACAGTTTCGCGGAGCACTGGAGCTGTGCGAGCTGGTTGTGCTTTCCGGGAGTGTGCCGGAGGGTGTCCCGACGGATATTTACAGGCGACTGACAGAGGAAGCCCACAGCTATGGGCGGCGGGTGCTGCTGGATGGCTCCGGGCAGGCGCTCAGAGAGGGCATCAGGGCGCTCCCTGACCTGATAAAGCCGAATCTGCGGGAGCTGGAGGAGCTGCTTGGAGAAGAGATAAGGAGCAGGGAGGAGCTTGCAGACGCGGCAGGGCGGCTCTGCGGGCAGGGCATCGGAAAGCTGGTGATTTCCATGGGAGCAGACGGGCTTTACTATGCGGACGGGGTGAGCAGCTTCCATCAGCCGGCGAGAAGGGTGGAGGTCGTCAATACCGTAGGCTGTGGGGACACGGTGGTCGCATCTCTCTGCATGAGTGAGCTTGGCGGAGACGATGCGGACACGGCACTGCGAAAGGCGGCGGCAATGGCGGCAGCAAACGCTTCGACCGGAGTGAGCGGACAAATTCCCATGCAGCGTTATCTGGAGCTGCTGTAGATTAGGGAGGGCTTGGGATGGCATTTTTAGCTGAAGGGTACGCCTGCTTTGGCTATGTGCCGGAGAAAACTACAGAGAAAGGAGGACACATTGCACAATGTGTCCTCCTTTCTTGCAGGTCAATTTTCACAAAAAAACTCAAAAAAGCCATAATTGACTGACATTTCAGGGCTTAATCTGTTAAAATGAAGATATGCTTGTAAAAAGTGACGGTTGATAATCAGGGTAGAAAGGTAGGTATTTTGTGTTTTCGGTTGGTGAATATGTAGTGTGTGGAAATAAGGGTGTCTGCGTGGTGGAGAAGATTACCAGGCTGGACATTACGGGCGCAGATAAGGAGCGGGAGTATTATATACTGAAGCCGCTGTATCTTGCGGGCAGCACCGTGTATGTTCCCGTGGATTCCCCGAAGGAGCCTATGCGCAGAGTCTTAAAGCGGGAGGAGGCAGAGCAGCTGATTGCGTCGATACCGCAGCTGACACTGCTGGACATTTCCAACGAAAAGCTCTCGGAGCAGGCGTATCGCGAATGTATGAGAACCAACAGCTGTGAGGAGTGGGTGAGGGTCATTAAGACCATCTATCTCAGAAAGCAGAAGCGTCTCAAGGCGGGACGAAAGGTGACGGCGGTGGATGCCAAGTATTTCCGTATGGCGGAGGAGAGCCTTTACGGCGAGCTTGCCGTGGCACTGGATATGCCGCGCGGTAAGGTGGAGGCGTACATCACGGAGGCTATGGACAAGAAGGAGACAGTCAGCTGAAGCTTTGCTTTTTTTAGAAAAAACTTTACTTTTTCGGAAAAAGGTATTATGATACCCGTATAAGTTCCAAGCAATTCTGGAAAAGTAATGGTGAAAAACGTTGAAGAGAACAGTACCCTGTGAAGGATAGCAGAGAGAACCGCCCCGCCCGGGCTGATGCCGGGGACGGGAGCTGAAAGCGGTTTTGTCGGAAACAGGCGAAGACCATCTCGGAGTGGCTTTAATACAGCCCGGAGGCTCCCGTTATGAGCAAACGAAGTGGCAGAAGAGGCGACAGGCTGCGCGGTGCGCGGCAGGGGGTGAAGTCTTCTGCAACAAGGGTGGAACCGCGTGTACAGACGTCCCTTGCAATTTACAGTTGCAGGGGACTTTTTATTGTGCGCGGACGGCGCACGTCTTCGGGAAGCCCGCCCCGGTAAACGGGCAGAAATTTCTTTGCGGAAGCAGGGATACGAGGAGGAAGAGAAATGAAGATTACTTTAAAGGACGGAACGGTTAAGGAGTATGCGGAGGGAAAAAGCGTCTACGACATTGCCCTTGATATCAGCGAGGGACTGGCAAGGGCGGCATGCTGTGCGAAGGTAAACGGTGAAGTGGTGGATTTGCGCACAGCCATTGACGGGGATTGTGAGCTCCAGATATGCACTGCAACGGACGAGGAGGGGCTTGCCACCATCAGGCATACGGCTTCCCATGTGCTTGCGGAGGCTGTCAAGAGACTTTTCCCGGATGCGAAGCTGACCATCGGCCCCAGCATCGAGACAGGCTTTTACTATGATTTTGACCATGCACCCTTTTCGAGGGAGGACCTGGATGCTCTGGAGGCAGAGATGAAGAAAATCATCAAGAGGGGTGAGAAGCTGGAACGGTTCACCCTGCCCAGAGCAGAGGCAATCCACTTTATGGAAGAAAAGGAAGAGCCTTATAAGGTAGAGCTGATTCAGGCTCTGCCGGAGGATGCACAGATTTCCTTCTACAGTCAGGGCGAGTTCACGGATTTGTGTGCAGGACCGCATCTGATGAGCACAAAAGGAATTAAGGCGTTTAAGCTGACCTCCTCTTCCATGGCTTATTGGCACGGTGATTCCAGCAAGGCACAGCTTCAGCGTATCTACGGCACGGCATTCAACAAAAAGGAGGAGCTGGAGGAGTATCTGGCTTACTGGGAGAATGTCAAAAACCGTGACCACAACAAGCTGGGACGTGAGATGGAGCTCTTTACCACGGTGGATGTCATCGGACAGGGTCTGCCCCTGCTGATGCCTAAGGGAGCGAAGATTATTCAGACCCTGCAGAGGTGGATTGAGGATTTGGAGGACAACGAGTGGGGTTACACACGTACAAGGACACCGCTCATGGCAAAAAGTGATTTGTATAAGATTTCCGGACACTGGGATCATTATACAGACGGTATGTTTGTGTTTGGAGAGGAGGGAAAGGACAAGGAGGTTTTTGCCCTGCGTCCCATGACCTGCCCTTTCCAGTATTATGTATATAAGGCGAGCCAGAAGTCTTACCGTGATTTGCCCTGCCGTTACAGCGAGACCTCCACGCTGTTCAGAAAAGAGGAGTCCGGTGAGATGCACGGACTGACAAGAGTGCGCCAGTTTACGATTTCGGAGGGGCATCTGATTGTGAGGCCGGATCAGATGGTAGAGGAGTTTAAGAACTGCCTTGCGCTGGCGAAGTATGTGCTGGAGACACTGGGTGTCAACGAGGATGTGACCTACAGACTTTCCAAGTGGGATCCGGATAACAGGGAGAAATATATCGGAGAGCCGGAGGTATGGGAGGAGACCCAGAACCATATCAGGGATATCCTGAATGAGCTGAAAATTCCTTTTTATGAGGGAGTGGGCGAGGCAGCCTTTTATGGTCCCAAGGTAGACATTCAGGCGAAGAATGTTTACGGCAAGGAGGACACCATGATTACCATTCAGTGGGATGCCCTGCTGGCGGAGCAGTTTGATATGTACTATATCGACCAGAACGGCGATAAGGTACGCCCCTATATCATCCACAGAACCTCCATGGGCTGCTATGAGAGGACGCTTGCATGGCTGATAGAGAAGTATGAGGGCAAGTTCCCCACATGGCTTTGCCCGGAGCAGGTGCGCATACTTCCGATTTCCGAGAAGTTTACGGGCTATGCACAGCAGGTTGCGGCAGAACTCAAGAAAAACGGCGTGCGTGCAGCGGTGGATGAGCGCTCCGAAAAGATAGGCTACAAGATTCGCGAGGCGCGGCTGGATAAGCTTCCCTATATGCTGGTAGTCGGACAGAAGGAAGAGGAAGAGGGCAAGGTGTCCGTGAGAAGCAGATTTTTGGGCGATGAGGGACAGAAGGAGCTTAGCACCTTCATTGAACAGATTTGTACGGAAATCCGTACCAAGGAAATCAGAAAGGAAGAGACTTTAGAGGAGCAGAAATAAGCTGCCTTTGCATAAAGCACAAAAAAAACGCCATACTAAGCCTTAGCCGTGATGCTTTTTGGCATCTGGCTCAAAAAGGGTCACGGGTGATTAAGAAGGAGGAAGAATATGGCGGATTTAAAATGTGCAGTGGGAAATTGTGTTTACAACGAGAACCGTCTTTGCAGTAAGGGAGATATCATGGTGGGCGGAAAAAATGCCAGCAGCTGTGAGGAGACCTGCTGCGAAAGCTTTTCCGGGAGAAAGGAGGGGCAGGATGTCTTTAAGAGCGCAACCTGTCATCCTTCCGGAACCATCAGCATTGACTGTGAGGCAATGCGCTGTGTTCACAATTCCAATTATAAGTGTGTGGCAGAGCATGTGGACATCAAGGGCTGCAGCTCGTGCGGCTGCCGTGAGACGCTTTGCGCAACCTTTTCGGGAAAGTAGAAAAGTAAAAAAGGACAGGATAAAAGGACAGGAAAAATTTTGTTGACAGGAATCGGGAAGTGTGATACTCTGTAACAGTGTGTGAGGAACACAAAGCAAGCAGAGTATCCACTCTCACCTTACGACAATCGGGTCAGTAAGCGTTCAGATGACAGCGACAGTTAGCTGCGGATGGTCTATGTAAAGCAGCGCGTGACGGAGTTAAGTGGATAGTTATGCTATCCACTTTTTTGTGCTATTTTCTTATTATGGAGGTGTACGACCATTAGCGATTTAATGATTAACGAGCAGATTAGGGACAAAGAGATACGTCTGATTGGAGAAAACGGTGAACAGCTCGGCATCATGTCTTCCAGAGAGGCAATGAAGCTGGCTGAGGACGCAGGACTTGACCTTGTAAAGATTGCGCCTACCGCAAAGCCGCCCGTATGTAAGATTGTTGATTATGGCAAGTATAAGTACGAGCAGGTCAGAAAAGAAAAGGAAGCGAAGAAGAAACAGAAGGTTATCGAGATTAAGGAGATTCGCCTCTCTCCCAACATCGACACGAATGACCTGAATACGAAGGTAAACGCGGCGAGGAAGTTCTTATCCAAGGGGGATAAGGTAAAGATAACACTCCGATTCCGCGGCCGTGAAATGGCACACATGAATAACAGCAAGCACATTCTGGATGATTTTGCTGAAAGCCTGTCTGATATTTCGGTGGTGGAAAAGGCTCCCAAGGTGGAGGGCAGGAGTATGACAATGTTTTTAACTGAGAAGCGTTAGGACACTGGCGTGCAAAGGTTAAAATAGATTAATTTTAAGTTTAGGAGGAATATGTTATGCCCAAGATGAAGACAAGCAGAGCAGCTGCAAAGCGTTTTAAAGTGACAGGAACAGGTAAGCTGAAGAGAAGCAAGGCTTACAAGCGCCATATCTTAACCAAGAAGACTACGAAGAATAAGCGTAATCTGAGAAAGCCTGCTATGACGGATGCAACGAATGTAAAGAACATGAAGAAGATTTTACCCTATTTATAAGTCTGGTAAGGAGGAATAAGAGACATGGCAAGAATTAAAGGTGGCATGAATGCCAAGAAGAAGCATAATAGAGTATTGAAGCTTGCAAAGGGCTACAGAGGCGCAAGAAGCAAGCAGTACAGAATCGCAAAGCAGTCTGTTATGAGAGCACTGACCAGCTCTTATGCAGGCAGAAAAGAGAGAAAGCGCCAGTTCAGACAGCTTTGGATTGCACGTATCAATGCAGCTGCAAGAATCAACGGTCTCTCCTACAGCAGGTTTATGTATGGCCTGAAGCTGGCAGGTGTTGATATGAACAGAAAGATGCTGGCTGAGATGGCTGTCAATGATGCAGAGGGCTTCAAGACACTTGCAGAGCTGGCTAAGACCAAGCTGGCTTAATGCCGGTGTCCATAGGACAGTGTCCATAGGACGATGTCCTATGGAATGAGAGAGAATGTGATGGATGCAGAATAGCATTCATCACATTTTTTGATTGTAATTTCCATTTCTTTGTGCTATAATGACTTTGTTGTCACAGAATCATGCGGCTTACGCCGCCTGACAGCCACTCCGTGGCTGATTATACTTGGCAATCCATGGCTCTGTTGATGCAGATATAGTTCATCGGTAGAACGCTAGCTTCCCAAGCTGGAGAGACGGGTTCGATTCCCGCTATCTGCTTTTGAGTTCTACACTCTGTTTTTCAAAATTTTTACTACTTGCGATGATGCAGATTGGCTGCTGCTTTGCCTTTTGGGGTAAAACGGTGGTCAGTTTTTTTATGCCTTGAGAGATACACTAAATACTATTTTTTTCTATGCGAAAGAGGATTTTAGTGCTACACTTACTATAGGCAGCCGATTTTGAATTTCGTATTGCTCTGCCATATGAAAAAGCGGATAAGGGGCTTGCCCTGACAGCTGCCGGCGGATAGCTTTTGTGAGAAGGAGAAAAGAATGGGAGTTTTGTCAAAGCTGGAACCAAAGAATGTATTTGCCTTTTTTGAGGAGATTACACGAATCCCTCACGGCTCGGGAAATGTGCAGCAGATTAGCGACTATCTGGTGCGGTTTGCAAAGGACAGAAATCTGTTTTATGTGCAGGATGAGCTAAAGAACGTGATTATTGTCAAAGAGGCAACAGACGGATACGAGAATGAGCCTACTGTAATTTTACAGGGGCATATGGATATGGTTGCGGTAAAGAAGCCGGACTGCTCCATAGATATGAAAACTCAGGGGCTGAAGGTCGCCGTGCGGGGTGATGAGGTTTATGCGGAGGGCACAAGTCTCGGAGGAGATGATGGAATTGCTGTCGCGTATGCGCTGGCGCTGCTGGACTCCAAGACTATCAGACATCCCCGGCTGGAGGTCATTCTGACGGTGGATGAGGAGGTTGGCATGGACGGAGCAAGAGGGATAGACCTCTCCATGCTGAAGGGAAACCGTATGGTAAATCTGGACTCGGAGGATGAGGGAGTTTTCCTGACCAGCTGTGCCGGCGGTGCAAGAGTAAAATGCTTCATGCCGCTTCAGGTAATGAGGCGCGAGGGTGTAGCTGTAGAGGTGGAAATCGGCGGCTTACTGGGAGGACATTCCGGCGGAGAAATCCATAAGGAGCGGGGGAACTCCAACTGTATTTTCGGGCGGCTTATATACCGTATCGGGAAGAGTCTGCCGGTGAGCGTGGCAGGAGTAAGGGGAGGTCTTGCCGATAACGCGATTCCAAGAGAGACGAGAGCAACCCTGATTATTGAGGAGGGCGACCGTGAGGCACTTTTGGCAGTGCTGGATGCCCTGGAAAAGGAGCTGCAAGTGGAGCTGGCAGTCAGGGATGCAGGAATTTACATTCGGACAAAACAGTGTGGCAGGGGAGAGTTTGACTGCGTTACGGCAGAGGATACGGCGAGAATGGCGGCATTCCTGATTGCCCTGCCGGGCGGAGTACAGGCGATGAGTGCGGATATACCGGGACTGGTGGAAACCTCTCTCAATCTCGGGATAATGGAATACGAAAACGGCAGACTGATGGCAGAGTTTTCCGTGAGAAGCAGCGTGGAGAGCGCGAAATACGCACTGATAGACAGATTATGCGCAGTGACGGCTCTGGCAGGCGGCAGTAACAGGGTGACGGGAGATTATCCCGGCTGGCAGTATCGGAGGGAGTCGCCGCTAAGGGATAAGATGGTGGCACTTTATGAGAAGCTGTACGGTGTGCAGCCTAAGGTGGAGGCGATTCATGCAGGACTGGAGTGCGGTATTTTAGGCAGTAAGATTGCAAATCTGGACTGCGTCTCCATGGGACCGCAGATGACGGCAATTCACACGACGGAGGAGACGCTGAGTATTTCCTCGACAAAGCGTGTGTGGGAATATCTGGTAGCACTGTTGGAAGAGAAGGAAACAGATGGAGGAAACAGGTGAGACAGTTCGATTATGAGCAGATAAAAAACCCTGAATTTTTTCGGGAGAACAGACTGGATGCCCATTCTGACCATATCTGGTATCGCAGCTTTGCGGAGGAAGGTGAGGGAAGCTCTTCCTTTCGGAAAAGCTTAAACGGGATATGGAAGTTTGCGTATACACCAAATTATCAGACGGCACCTAAGGGCTTTGAGACAGATGAATATGACTGCCGCGGCTGGGCGGATATCCGAGTGCCGGCGCATATCCAGCTGGAGGGCTATGGAAATCCGCAGTATGTCAATATACAGTATCCGTGGGACGGCAGGCAGCAGGTAAAGCCCGGTCAGATACCGGAGCAGTATAACCCGGTGGGAAGCTATGTAAAATATTTTACGGTTCCGGCTTCCATGCAGGGGCAGCCGCTCTATATTTCCTTTCAGGGTGCGGAGAGCGCACTTGCACTCTGGTGCAATGGAAACTATGTGGGCTATGCCGAGGACAGCTTTACGCCGTCTGAGTTTGAACTGACTCCGTTTTTACGGGAGGGAGAGAACAAGCTGGCGGTGCAGGTCTTTCAGTGGTGTGCAGGAAGTCTGTGCGAGGATCAGGATTTTTTCCGCTTCTTTGGCATTTTTCGGGAGGTGTTTCTGTATACAGTGCCCAAGACCCATCTGTGGGATATAAGGATACAGACGCTGCTGGATGAGAGCTTCGACAGTGCAGAGCTGGTGCTCGACTGGAAGCGTGAAGGTGCGGGAAACATTCGGGCGGTGCTGACACCGCCGTCTGTACAGGCGCTGTCGGAGCAGCAAGAGCAGAGCTTCGCCGTACAGGCGCTGTCGGAGCAGCAAGAGCAGAGCTTCACCGCACAGGCATCATTAGATGCAGGACGCATGGTGCTAAAGATTGAGACACCGCTTTTGTGGAGCGCGGAGGAGCCAAATCTCTACAGACTGGAGCTGACGGTAACGGACGAAAAGGGACAGATACAGGAGGTGATTCCCCAGCAGGTTGGCTTCAGACGCTTTGAGCTTAAGGACAATCTGATGAAGCTTAACGGAAAGCGTATCGTATTTAAGGGTGTTAACCGCCATGAATTCAGCTCAAGGACGGGACGGGTTGTGAGTGACGAGGAGCTGTGGCAGGATTTGATTACCATAAAGCAGAACAATATCAATGCAATCCGTACCTGCCACTATCCCAACGATTCCCGTATTTACAGGCTCTGTGACCGGCTCGGACTGTATATGATAGATGAGTGTAATCTGGAATCGCACGGCTCATGGGATCCGGTGGGCAGGGGAATGGCAGAGCGGGAGAGCGTGGTACCCGGGAATCATCCCGAGTGGAACGCCATTATGCTGGATAGGGCAAATTCCATGTACCAGCGCGATAAGAATCATCCCGCAATTCTTATCTGGTCCTGTGGGAATGAGTCCTTTGGCGGGAAAAACATCTATGACATGTCCAACTTTTTCCGTGAAAAGGATAAGGGAAGACTTGTGCATTATGAGGGCATTTTCAACGACAGAAGTTACCCTGCCACCAGTGATATGGAGAGTCAGATGTACACTCATGCGGAGGATATTGAAGAGTGGCTGAGAAGGGATAGAAGCAAGCCCTTTATCTGCTGTGAATATGCTCACGCAATGGGAAACTCCTGCGGAGCAATGCACAAATATACAGAGTTGGCAGATCGGGAGCCGCTGTATCAGGGAGGCTTTATCTGGGATTATATAGACCAGTCCATTTGTAAAAACGACCGATACGGCAAGGAGTTTCAGGCATATGGCGGTGATTTTGACGACCGTCCCAGCGATTATAATTTCAGCGGAAACGGAATTGTCTACGGCGGCGACAGAAAGCCGTCCCCGAAGATGCAGGAGGTAAAGTACAATTACCAGAATATCGGCATAGAAATAGAACAGGATAAAATAAAGGTCCACAACAAAAATCTCTTTGTCAGCACAGCTGCCCTTGACTGCTTTGTGCGGCTGGAAAAGCTCGGAAAGCTGCTTTGCGAGATAAAGCTTTCAACAGACGTAAAGCCGGGCGAAAGCGGGGAATTTGCACTGCCTGCGCCAGTTTTACAGGAGAAAGAAGGGGAAAACGGATTGCCTGCGGAGAGCTTGAAAAATTGCGGACAGCGGGAAGGTAATGCATCAGAGACAACAATCACAGTATCCTTCCGGCTGCACAGAGATACGATGTGGGCGAAAGCCGGTCACGAGGTGGCGTTTGAACAGAGAGTGTTCGGCGAGACGGACTGGCTGCTGTATGCAAAAAGCGAAGTACCCGGGAAAATGCCGGAGGTGATTTGCGGCAACTACAATCTCGGTGTCCGTGGAGAGGGCTTTGAGGCGCTGTTTTCTTATGCCAGTGGAGGCTTGGTTTCCTATCGCTTTGGCGGAAGAGAGCTGCTTAAGAGTATTCCCAAGCCAAATTTCTGGCGTGCACCTGTGGACAATGATTGTGGTAATGACATGGCGCAGCGATACGGTCAATGGAAGCTTGCCAGCCTGTACGCCACCCACAAGGGTGCAGAGTACCCTAATCCGATTGTGGAGATGGAGGAAACGTGTGTGTCGGTGACCTATGTTTACCTTCTGCCGACAACTCCCGCAGCGGAATGCAGGGTAACATACAGGGTGTATGGCGATGGAACGATTCAGACGACTCTGTGCTACCGGCCGACAGAAGGCTTGGGCGATATGCCGGAGTTTGGGATGCTGTTTAAGCTGGATGCAGATTATGATATTCTGGAATGGTACGGAAACGGACCGGAGGAAACCTATGCGGACAGGCAAAAAGGCGCAAAGCTGAGCGTGTATCGCAACAGGGTTGCGGACAATATGGCGCACTACCTGGTTCCGCAGGAGTGCGGGAATAAGACGGAGGTCAGATACGCAAAGGTCACGGATAAAAAGGGAAGAGGACTATTGTTTATGGGAAACCATATGTACTTTTCCGCACTGCCGTATACTCCGCATGAGCTGGAAAATGCGACCCATCCGAACGAGCTGCCGTCGGTTCATTATACGGTGGTTCGTGTCGCACTGGGACAGATGGGCATCGGGGGTGATGACAGCTGGGGCTCTAAAGTACACGATGAATACCTGCTTCCCACAGATAAGCCGCTGGAGTTTACCTTCTGCTTTAGGGGGATTTAGCCATTTGGCGGATAATAGCGGCATTTTTGCCGGGAATGGCAGGAATGCTTGCATGGAGCTTTCCGATTATCGGACTGACGATAGGCATTGCAGTACCTGTTCTTGGGATAAAGGGTATCAGCAGAAGCGCTAAAGGAATTTACATCGAAAAATTTCCCTAAAAAACTATTGCTTTTTTTAATGAGGTATGTTATAGTGTCTATTGTGTCACGGGGTGTGGCTCAGCTTGGTTAGAGCGCCATCTTAGGGAGGTGGAGGTCGCGAGTTCGAATCCCGCCACTCCGACGCGTATGAGAGTGCTGAATCCTTAATTATGTTGAGGCTTCAGCACTTCGTTTTTTATACGGTAAAAAATTTGTGATTTCTTTAAGGCAAGGCAGCAGAATGGAGACTACGGTGAAGCAGGAAAACAATAAACAGCAGGAAGCCCGAAAAGAGAAGAAAGTCAGGGAAGGGAAGAAAGTCCGGGAAGAACAGAAGAACAGTAGGAGTCAGGCGGTGTACGGGAAGCAGAGCGACAGAAGACAATGCAGATGCCCGGTGGCAGAAAAGTGTGGAGGATGCCAGTGGATAGACAGAGACTATCAGGAACAGCTTGCGTCAAAACAGACAACAGTGCGTAAGCTGCTTGAGCCATTTTGCAGGGTGGAGCCAATAATGGGAATGGAGGAACCGATTCACTATCGGAACAAGGTGCATGCAGTCTTTGGAGAGGATAGAAAGCACAATCCCATTTCCGGTATCTACGAAGAACGAAGCCACAGAATTGTACCGATAGACAGCTGTCTGATTGAAAACCAAAGGGCAGACGCCATTATTGTTTCTGTAAGAGGACTGCTGAAATCTTTCCGAATACGTCCCTATAACGAAGATACCGGATATGGTCTGCTGCGTCATGTGCTGATTCGTACCGGGCATGCAAGCGGACAGATTATGGTGGTACTGGTATTAAGCTCCCCGGTGATGCCGTCGAAAAATCACTTCGTCAAGGCGCTGTTGAAGCTTCACCCGGAAATCAGCACAATAATAATCAATGTAAATAATAGAAATACAAGCATGGTGCTTGGTGATAAGGAGCAGGTGATATACGGAAAGGGTTATATTGAGGACGAGCTTTGTGGTAAAACCTTTCGCATTTCATCAGGGTCGTTTTATCAGGTAAACCCGGTGCAGACAGAAAAGCTCTATCAAAAGGCGTTGGAGTTTTCCGGACTGACCGGGAAAGAGACGGTGTTGGATGCTTATTGTGGAACAGGGACAATAGGTATGATTGCCAGCGACCGGGCGGGAAAGGTAATCGGTGTGGAGCTGAATGAGGCAGCAGTGCGGGACGCGCGCAGTAATGCAAAAAGAAACGGCATTACAAATATACAGTTTTATCAGAACGATGCGGGAAGATTTTTGCTGGAGCTGGCAGAGCAGCGTGTCAGACTGGATGTTCTCCTTATGGATCCCCCCAGAAGCGGAAGCAGCGAAGAGTTCCTGACTGCTGTGGGCGAAATACAGCCGGAGAAGGTGGTCTATATTTCATGCAATCCGGAAACACTGGTGCGGGATTTGAAAATACTGGTGAAGAAAGGCTATAAGGTGCTGAGGGCGGCTGCGGTCGATATGTTTCCTTTTACGAATCATGTGGAGACAGTCTGTCTGCTCACGAGAAAAGCCCAATAAATCAAAGGTTTCTGCCAATCCGGAGTAAAAATAGATGTGTGTTTTTGCTTCCCAAGAGTGGGTATGAGGGAATTGATATACCCAGGGGGATAGGCAGTTTGGAAGCGAAGGAATATCTTTTGGCGTAAGGCTATTATTTGGCGAAAGAGGATGACATAGAAAAAGGTATTGTATTTTCTAGAGTGAATATGCAATACCTTTTTGTCTTAGACTAAATATATTGATATCAAAAATTTAGCATAGAGCTAATTTGTGAATCAATTTGTGAGAAAGTTGTGCAAGAAAATAACTTATCAACAGCCCATACAGGGTCAAGCATTGGAGAGACAATAGAGCCGACTAATCCTGTGTTAAGAGCTGAAATATCTGCCTGTGAAATAGCCGAAAGCGATATAGCAAAAAATTTACCATTAAGATCATTATATCTTAATGCTGGATCAAGAGACATCGTTCCCATTGATGAATATACTTGTATCCATTGCAAGATAGTTTTTACATGATCTCCTTCATGTACCCATTGATATCTTCGATCGGGTCTAGTGGAATTTTTAATTGATAAAAAGCATTGAAGGTTTTTTGATGGAAGTACGGTATTCCTGAAACAATCAAATAAGGAATCTAAGCATGTTGTTGTGGCGATACTTAAATTTGTAATATCGGAATATACATCAAAATTTGTAATGTTTGTAGATGCCCACAATGCTTGGAGTTGTGTATTTTCATATTTTAAAATTACGGCATCAGGATTACTGGAAATTAATTCAAATCGTCTTCCAAAATTAGGGTGTTCGGTAGATGTAATTTTTGCACTATGCGATTGAGGATAATTAGAAAGTGCCTGTACAATATTGGGAAGAAGAAGTTGCGTCCAGTCATTATTTTCTGAATTACGGTTTGGTAATTTTATATACACATAAACAGTGTGCGTATTATTTCCAGCAGTTGTTTTATTTGTTCTATTTATTTTAGCAAGACTATTCCATACAAATGCAGCATAAGCATATTCAGTCCATTTTCCGTTGCAGTTATTAAAGGCAGAACTCGAGGGAACTGAAATTTTAGGTTGATTGATAGATGCTAAGTATGAATTGGCTTTTATAAAATTTTGAGAAGTTTTATTATGTAAATTTTGAATAAATGAATGGATTTCCATAGTGTGCGATGGAAGGGTTGTTCCATATATATCTGCTAAAATTTCTGTCGTTGGAATGCCTGAGGTAATTGTTCCATTAGAATTCCGAGTTCTATTATTAATTATGGTTTGAACTGCATTTGATAATGTTGTTTTTGAAAGATTTAG
The DNA here is from genome assembly GCA_964475665.1 of uncultured Acetatifactor sp. Lineage (GTDB taxonomy): Bacteria > Bacillota > Clostridia > Lachnospirales > Lachnospiraceae > Acetatifactor. The sequence continues at coordinate 134,476 of CAYZAU010000003.1, forward strand.
TTTTGGAAGGGGTGCCATGTTAATTCCTCCTAGTACGTTAATTATTAACATTTTATCACGAACAAAGAAAAAAGTATATAGTATGTTCTTTTCAACGAATAAAATTGTGATGTTTATGATAAAAGACTTGATTTTGTTCGTTTAGAAGTATAAAATGAGATAGATAGAAAAGTGAATGTATTTGAGAGGTATACATATGGAATATATGACTATTCAGGAAGCTGCTGATAAATGGAAAATTTCAAACAGAAGAATACAAGTATTATGTACAGAAGGCAGACTAGCTGGAGCTGTTAAATTTGGACGTCAATGGGCAATTCCGATAGATATAGAGAAGCCAGCAGATGCAAGAATAAAAACTGGAAAATATATCAAGGGAGATAATAAAAATAATGCAAAAGCGTAAATTGAAAATATTTTCATTTTTTTCGGGAAGTGGTTTCCTTGACCTAGGATTTGAAACAAATGGTTTTGAGATAGAATTTGTTAATGAGTTTTATCCTGCATTCATGAAGGCATATCAATATTCAAGAGAAAAAATGAAATTGAGAAAACCTACCTATGGATATTTTAATGGTGATATGAATGAATTCTTGGGAGATAAAAAAAATGAGATGCATTTGTGGATGGAAAAGGCAAGACAAGATGGAAGTTTAGTAGGATTTGTTGGAGGACCACCTTGTCCGGATTTTTCCGTTGCTGGAAAGAATAAAGGACGCGAAGGTGACAATGGTAAATTATCATTATCCTATACAAATCTAATAATAGAGATGAAACCAGATTTTTTCCTTTTTGAGAATGTTAAAGGATTATGGAGAACTGCCAGACACAGAGCTTTTTATGAAGAGTTAAAAGAAAAAATGCAAGAAGCAGGATATATATTGACAAATCGGCTTACAAATGCATTAGAATATGGAGCACCACAGGATAGAGATAGGATATTGCTTTTTGGAATTCAGAAGAGCGTGTTGAAAACGGGGCAGATTGATAAATTTCCGTGGGAAAAATATCAGAAATATACATTGGATGAGATAAAGGCAATGCCGTGGCCAAACACGAATATATTTAGGGCAAATAGCGTAACACAATGCCCTGAAGGAATCCCGATAGAACTTACAGTGGAATACTGGTTTGAAAAGAATCATGTTATTGCACATCCAAATGGCAACGACTATTTTACTCCACGAAGCGGATTAGTTAGAATGCAAACAATAGAAGAAGGTGACGTTAGTAAGAAATCTTACAAACGATTGCATCGATGGAGATATTCACCGACAGTAGCTTATGGCAATAATGAAGTTCATTTGCATCCATATAAAGAAAGGCGTCTTTCAGCTGCCGAAGCTCTGTCGTTACAAACATTACCAGAAGCTTTTGAATTACCAGAAGATATGACGCTAACAGATAAATTTAAAACAATAGGAAATGGTGTACCCTACATTCTTTCAAGCGGTGTTGCAAAGACTATACATGATTTTTTGGAGGAAATTGAATGAAAACATTTTTAGAATTGCTTGATGATTTAGAAAAATTGAAAGGAATACAGTTACAGAGTATTTCTGGACAATCAACGCCGTTTATTATTCAAGAAATTGATAGAGTAAATGATCGTCTGCGACTTGATGTAAACGGTTCACATAAATCTCGTCCATTGGAAGAATTACGCCGTATTTGGGAAGAAATGTGTGCGAAACCAGCGGTTCATGTAGACAGTGTATTAGGTGGTTCGGGTTCAAGCCGTAGTCAACCGGAAACAATTCTTGCAAATCTTCCATATGTTGAATGGTTAAATATACAGGGAAAAAAGAATATTGCCTATATAGGAGAGGACACACATCAATATGGCCAATTAAAACAGATGGGAGATGTTCAGGTAAAAGAGTATGAACAGATGATGCGTGCAATTCGTCCGCGCAATCCTTTACTGCCACCATTAGATGAGGAAGAAAAAGAGTTAAGTAGAGAAGATTTAATGGCAATGGAAAATAAAGATTTTATTTTCTCTGTGTTGCAAATTATGTCTAGGCATCGTTTGTTTAATAGCTTTACATTGCCTATTTTAGAAAGCCGTGAACAATGTATGTTGCTATTTAAACATAATAATATACACGGTATTCTATATAAGCGTGTATCTGGAATGAGTGAAGTTGAATTTAAGAATTCAGTACAAGATGATGCTGGGCATATGCGCTATTACACTGAAAAGTATAGTATTGCAGAAGATGAGTATTATGTATCTTCGCAATGGCGTCCAGATCGTGAAGATGCTAGAGGAGCTTTTCTTGATTGGTTGTTTGAACTGTTGTTAACTATTAAATTTGAAACAGGAATATGTAGTCCATTTGAAAGAAACCGTATTGTGTTTGGTGCACCAGGTACAGGAAAAAGTCATTTGCTAAAAAATGATTGCAATAGTTTACTTGAGGGGACAACAGGAACTTTTGAAAGAGTGACATTTCATCCGGATTATACATATTCTCAATTTGTTGGCTGCTATAAGCCAGTAACAAATGCATTAGGCGAAATTCGATACGATTTTGTGCCGGGCCCTTTTATGCGTGTTTTGGTTGCTGCATTAAAAAGTGGACGTACAGAAAATCCACAACCGCATCTTCTTCTTATCGAAGAAATTAATCGGGCAAAAGTAGCAGCAGTTTTTGGTGATGTGTTTCAGTTACTAGATCGTGCTGATGATGAAGCTAGTGAATATGAAATTCATACAACAGAAGATATTAAAAAATATTTGATTTCAGAACTTGGAAAAGCACCGGAAAGTATTAAAATTCCAGATAATATGTTTATTTGGTCAACAATGAACAGTGCGGATCAAGGAGTATTTCCTATGG